>DATCBU010000073.1:0-65845 GCA_036511675.1 Acidimicrobiales bacterium
CCGCCGCGGCCACCGCATACAGCACGAGCTGGCCGCCGTTGACGTTGTTGGACAAACCGCCCAGGTACGAGGCGTAGAGCAGGCCGGCGATCCCGGCGGTGACCGAGCACAGGATGAAGGCCCACGTGCGGACGCTCGTTACCTTGATCCCCGCTCGGCGCGCCGCCTCGGGGTTGCCACCTATGGCGTAGATGTAGCGCCCGTAACGGGTGCGCTGGAGCAGGAAGGTCCACGCGCCGAGCACGCCCAGGACGATGAAGATCGCCCACGGCACCCCTTCGAGGGTTCCGACCGCGGCGCGGTTGACGTTGCATACCGCCACGACGGCGATGCCCACCACCGTCATGAAGAAGATCTTCATGACGGTAAGGCCGACCGGGGGCGCCACCAGCCCGCTCCGCCGTCGCCGGGCATCGCGCATCCAGAGATTCAGCCCCAGCGCGCCCACGATGACCGCCATGACGATCCAACCTTGGGTGGGGCTGATGTGGCCCCACATGAGGTTGTAGAGGGCGCGCAGGTTGGGCTGGGGGCCGGTCAGGGTGGGGTATCCGGAGAACGGCCCGAAGGCGAGCACGATGAGCAGGACCCCGTTGAAGACGAACAGACCGGCCAGGGTCACGATGAAGGAGGGGATCCCGAGCCCGGTGATCAACAAGCCCTGCACCGCCCCGATCAGCGCACAGGCCAAGAGGGAGACGATGATCGCCGCCCACCACGGCCAGTCGGTGGTCGACGGCTGCACGAGCTGCACGGCGATGGCCGCCCCCACTACGCCGACGTAGCCGATCGACAGGTCGATGTCGCCGAGCAGCAGGGCGAAGATCTCGGCCATGGCCAGCACCATGAACACCGCACTCTGCTGGAAGAGGTTCACGATGTTGCCGGCCGACAGGAAGATGTGGTGCGGGCTGATGATCTGGAAGACGACGACCATGATGACCAGCCCCAGCAGGACGGGGAGCATCCCGCTGTCTCCGCCTTTGATGCGGAGCCACTGGCCGTGGACGTACTCCCCCAACGTCTGGGCCACGACCTCGGGCGGCACGAGCGGGACGGCAGTGGCGGGCGTCGCGCTCAGGTCGACAGGGTCCTCGACGACATCTCCGTCATGCGGCACCGACGCCGGCGGCACGCCGGGAGGGCCGGGGTCAGTCCTGGCCATGCTCGACCGCTCCTGCTGGGGTGGGCGGCCCGTCGGCTTTCACGCCAAGGCCCCCGGTGGTCATGTACTCGACGACGCTCTGTCGGTCGAAGGCGGTCGTCTTGTCCTCCACCACGATTTTCCCCAGGTACATCACGGCGATGCGGTCGGCCACGGCGAAGACGTCGTTGAGGTTGTGCGAGACCATCAGCACCGCCAGGCCACGGTCGCGCAGGCGTTGCACCAGTTCGAGCACCTGTGCCGTCTGCGACACTCCCAGGGCGGCGGTGGGCTCGTCGAGGATGACGAGCTTCGAGTTCCACATCACCGCCTTGGCCACGGCCACCGATTGTCGCTGGCCTCCCGACAGCGACCCCACCGGCTGGCGGATCGACCGCACCGTCGTCACCCGCAGGCTGGCCAAGGTCTCCGCCGCGGCGCGCTCCATGGCGTCCTCGTCGAGCGTTCGATGACGGAGCCGCTCGCGTCCTAGGAACATGTTCTGGACGATGTCCAGATTGTCGGCCAGGGCGAGATCTTGATAGACGGTCTCGATCCCGAGCGCAGAGGAGTCATGGGCACTGCGGATGCGGACGGGCTTGCCCTCCCAGGAGATGTGGCCCCGGTCGGGCTCGAAGATGCCCGAGATGCACTTGATGAGGACCGACTTGCCAGCACCGTTGTCACCCGACAGCGACGTGATCTGACCCGCCGGTACATCGAGGTTCACATCGGAGAGCGACTGGACGGGACCGAAGCTTTTGGCGAGGCCCCGCACTTTCAGAAGGGGCTCGTCCACGCTCGCCTCGATCCTCTCGTCACCTTCGTCGCGGCCCAGATTACGGCATGGCTCGACCAGACGCGGGACCGCCGCCGCACGAGGCGGCGACGGTCCCACACTTCACGTCCGGTCGATGCGGTTACGGAGTGATCTTGGCAGCGGTGCAGACGCTGTTGCCCACGGCGGTGCACAGCGTCGAGGCCGAGATGAACTTGTCGGCGATCACGGTCGCCGCCATGTTGGTGGCGTCCACCCACACCGGGGTGAGCAGCGATGCCGGCTGCGCCGATCCTGCCACGCCATGGGGAGGCGTGGTGGTCGAGTTCACCAGGGCCGCGGGCGGGGTCTTGCCGGCACGCAGGATGGTGGCCAGCGACACGGCGTCCTGGGCCTCCTGGTACACGGCCTTGTAGACCGATCCGCACTGGTAGCCCTGCAGGACGTTCTCCATGCCCTGCAACGTGGCGTCCTGTCCCGTGGTGGGGATCTTCTTGGGCCCGACACCCTTGTTCTTCAGGTCGGTGACCACAGCCTCGGCCAGCCCGTCATTGGCCTCGACAGTGGCGTTGATCGTCGGGTGGGCCGTGAACTGCTGGGTGAAGATGGTGGCGCCGGTGGCGTTCACCCAACCGGGGGTGATCTGGTCGCCGATGAGGGTGTAGCCCTTGCTGTTGGTCAGGCCCGCCTTCAACGGCGTCGTGGTCGAGTTCCAGATGACCGAGTTGTAGCCCCCGGCGAAGGAGATCGCGTTGGGGTCGGTGTCCTCACCGCCGTCGAGCTCGAACACCTTGGGGCTCGAGACACCCCAGGCCGAGACACACGACTCGAAGCCTTGGCCGATGAGCTTCCCGACCAGGTTGTTGTCGAAGCTGACGTAGTAGGTGTTGGTGCCGGTGAAGGTGGCCCGGTCGTAGCTGATCACGGCGACGCCGTGCGTCGAGGCGTAGGACTGGACCTCGGCCCCCACGGTGCTGTCGATGGGGTCGAAGACCAGGACCTTGGCACCGAGCGCCACATCCGCCTGGGCATCGGCCAGCTCGGTGGCGTCCACACCCTGGGCGTTGTCGATCTTGAAGTCAGACGAGCTGTACCCGGCCATTTGGAACGCCTTGGTCAGGTACGGAGCATCGAAGTCGACGTAGCGCGTCGACGACGTGGTGTCGGGGAGGATGACGCCGACCAGGCCCTTGCCCGCAGAGGCAAGCGACTTCAACTTCGGCATCTCCGAGAACGACACGTCGAATGACTTCACGCTGAGGTCGGCGGGCACACTGGCTGTCGCCGCCCCCGTCGTCGTCGTGGTCGACGCCTTGGGGGTGCTGCTACACGCCGTGAACACCATGCCCACGACCACGGCCAGGGAGATCCCCGCCACCCGACTCAAACCACGGTTTCGCATTATCGCTCTCCTGCTTTCTCTTGCTGTCTTCGGTTTTGGCTTCTATTCATGCCGTGCATGTGATGCCGTGCACGCATGCGCGGCATCGGGAGGAAGGCGAATGGCAACGACGCCACCGTCCCCCTGGACCGGTGCTTTTCTCTGGCTCGGCACGTGTCCGAATAACTCTGAAGCTACGACTGTGGGAGCAACATAGCCTTCCGTTTCGTCACGCGCTTGCAATACAGTTCGTTCAGTCGATCACAAGCGTCGCCCGAACGGGGAGATGGTCGGACTCGGTAATGGGAAGGACCGCACCCGTCTCGGCCCGGGCGGACCCTCGCACCAGGATGTGGTCGGGCTGCGCCACCGGCCGCCATAACCAGGTCGGCCACGTCCGACCTCGCACGGCGCGGGACCAGCCCGGGAGCAAGGCGACCAGAGGCGGGCCCCACAGGTTCATGTCGCCCGCCAACACGGAAGGTATTGGCTCCATGGCGTTGAGCGTTCGGCGCAGGGAGGCGATGTGCCGGAGCGAGCCCTGGCTGAGGTGGGCGAGATGCGTTCCCACCAGGCGGAGTGGTGCGGCGGCGCCGTCGAGGTCCACGGCCATGACGATCGCGCCCCGCCGGGCGTGGTCGGTGGGGAGCTTGCCCAGATCGAGGGTGAACGAGTCCTTGACCGGCACCTTGGACAACACGGCGATGGCCCACGTACCGCGTTCGAACTTGGGAGGATGCGGACGCGCCGAGGCCCGGCGTTCCGCCGCGGCGGGGCGGCGTCGGTCGAGGCGCAGTCCGTGCACGCTCGCCGTCAGCAGGCGGGGGCCCCACCGGTTGGGGGGACGATCAGGAGGGGCGGTGATCCGGCCCCGGGCGAAGGCCAACTCGACCCACTCGTAGCCCAGCTGCTCCGCCACCCGCTGCGCCATGGAGACCCCACCGTCGGGGAACCAGCATTCCTGGAGCATCAGGACGTCGGCGCCGATGCGTCGGCAGGCGTCGACGACGTCGAAGGGCCGACCCCATCCGTCCACGCCGCCGTGCACGTTGAAGCTGGCGACGACCAGGCGCGGCATTGCACCCGCAGGCTACCGATCGGCCCCTCGTGACTGGGCGACCCGACCCGTGTCCCGGGCCCCCGGACCGACGCCCCTCGCGGTCGCAGGGGCAGCTCGGTGCCCAGGGACGCCCGCTCGCCAGGCACGCTGCGTGAGACTGCTCAACCTACGGCCCGGGGTGCCGATATGAATTGGGATGACGTTGTTCCCGAGCGCCCTCCGCAGCGGCCGCCCCCCGGCGATGGGCGTCGCGGTCCGCCCCCTCGACGGCTTCTGGAACCTCCTGTCCCGCCTCCTCGCCCCCCGGCGGTCATCCCCGGTCCTGTCACTCGTGACCTCGCCCGTCGGCGCCGCCGCCATCGAACGGGCCGAGCCGCAGCTCCGGTGGACCGACCCCCACACCGCTCCCGACGGCGACTTCGCCGCCTCGGCGATCCCCAACGCCGAGCTCGACACCATCGCCGTCCCCCGGCGGGGCGAGCCCTGGGAGGCGGTCTCGGACTTGGCCTTGTCGTACGACGGGTACGGATACTGGGACGACCTGCCCATGCTGGCGGGGCGGGTCCTGCAACGCTGGACGCGACGTCGCTCGCTGCCCCACACGCTCGACGAGCTCCGGGGATGCCTCTTCTACGAACAACGACGGTGGCACCACTTCGGCGAAGAGCCCACGGGCCGCTCGGCGGAGTACATGTGGGCCGTCGTCGACGCCATCGGCGCGCTCGTCGTCCCCGTCACACCGACGACCGGCCGCATCGCCGACCCCCGACGCGCCATCGCACCTGAGGCGCACGTCAAGCTCGTGGCCACCCGAGCCGTGGCCCTGCGACCCGTCCCCTCGCCCCCGCTCTCGATACGCCCGCTCCCGGCGCGGGCTGGCCGCCTCGTGCCGGTGGCCGCCGCTGAAGCCCACGTCCGGCTCGTGACCGCCATCGGGGACGAGGCCGAGGCGAAATCCAGGCACCCCTCGGGATACGCCATGCGACGGTCGACGGGTCATCTCCCGGGAAGCCCGGCAGATCACCCCGCCATGCACGGCGTGGTGCGCGACCTGAGGCCCATGCCCTCTGCAGACCCGTTGCCGAAGCCTCCGGTCATCGTGCGTCGGCCGCGTCGCGCCGGGTCGTCGGCCCCCAACCGCCCCGGCGGTGCGGTGAACACGGGTCGCAACCAGTCCGATCCCCGCGAGCAGAACCGGTCGCGCTGGAAGCTCGAGAAGACACCGGACACGTCGTCTCCGGTGCCCGAGGTGACACCGTTGTGCCACGAGTTCTTCACCGACGATCCCGCCTACTGGACCTGGGTGGAAGCGCATGGCGACGGACTGGTGTTGAACCAACCCCGCTCGGCCCCGTCCAAGGCGCCGACCCTGCACCGGGTGTCCTGTGCCGTGGTCGCCCGACGACCCGACACCGAGACCCCCACGGCCGGCGTGGTCACGGTCAGGGTGTGTGGCCCGAACGCCGACGCGCTGCGCACATGGAGCGTGGCCCGGGGCAGTGGCGAGCCCATCGCTTGTCGCCGTTGTCGCCCGTAGCAACGCGCCCGACGCACTGTCTCCCCGACACAGTGCACCTCCTCCTCGACACAGTGCACCTCGACCCGGGAACGAACCGGACAGTCCTACAGTGAGGCCATGCTCCTCGTGGCGGGGTCCCCCGCGCTCGACCACCACGACGTGGGGCCCCACCATCCCGAACGCCCGGCCCGGGTCCAGGCCGCCCTGGCCGGTATCGACGAGGCCGGCCTGCGCGACGCCGTCATCGACCTCCAACCGCGTCGGGCCACCATCGAGGAACTGACCCTGGTCCACCCCGTGTCGTATCTCGACTCGCTGCGTGCCTTCTGTGAGGCCGGTGGGGGCGCCATCGACCCCGACACCATGGTGGGCCCGGGCTCATGGGACACGGCGCTGCTCGCCGCGGGCGCCGCGCTCGAGGTGGTCGACGCGCTGGCCCGGGGCGACGGTGACGTGGCCTTCGTGGCGGCCCGCCCACCCGGACACCACGCGCTGGCGACCGAGCCCATGGGCTTCTGTCTCCTCAACAACGTGGCCGTGGCGGCTGCGACGCTGGCAGGGCGCGGCGAACGGGTCCTCATCGTGGACTGGGACGTCCATCACGGCAACGGGACCCAGGCCATCTTCTGGGACGACCCCAGGGTGCTGTATGTCTCCACCCACCAATGGCCGCTGTATCCCGGCACGGGTCGTGCGGCGGAGACCGGCGGCCCGGGCGCACCGGGGCTCACCGTCAACGTGCCGCTCCCGCCGCGCGCCACGGGGGACGTGATCCTCCAGGCGCTCGACGACGTGGTGGCGCCGGTGGTCGAGCAATTCGCCCCGACGTGGGTCCTGGCGTCGGCGGGATACGACGCCCATCGTGCCGACCCCATGGCCGGGCTGCTGCTCACCTCGGGTGACTTCGCCGACATCGCCAAGCGGGTGAAGGGGTTCGCGCCCGGAACCGGACGACTGGCCCTCATCCTCGAGGGTGGGTACGACCTCGACGCCCTGCGCCTGTCGGTGGGGGCCAGCGTGGCGGCGGTGCTCGATGTCGATTTCCGACCCGAACACGCCTCGAGCGGCGGCCCCGGAGACGACGCCGTCGAGGCGGCCCGTCGGGCCCACGCCCCCTCTGAACAGCCTTAGGGGCCGGCCCGGTCCACCGCATCCCGGGCCAGTTCGACCACGGCGCGGCGATTGGCGAGCACGGACTCGATCACCGCACCGCGGCCCCGCACGGCGCGTGCCCCGGCCACGGCACCGCCGACACACTTTGACGCGTTCGGAGAACAACGCCGTCACGGCGGAAGAAGATGTGGACGAGCAATCCGGCCAGCGCTCCCATGACGCCGTCGGCGACCCTGCGCACATCCCGATCCTACGGTGATATGACGATGCCATGACCTCGACGAACCACGACCATCCCCGCGCCGACGAGCTCCCACCGCCGCGGACCCAGGAGGTGGCCGAGGGCGTCTACGCCTACATCCAGCCCGACGGCGGCTGGTGGATCAACAACACCGGATTCGTCCTCGGCGACCACACGATGCTGTGCATCGACAGCTGTGCCACCGAGCGGCGCACCCGCGCCTTTCTCCAGGCCGTCGACACGGTGTGGCGCGCTCGGCGGGGGGGACCCGCGCCGAGCGACGACCAGGGTCGCGGCGGGGCGCGCATGCTCGTGAACACCCACCAGCACGGAGACCACACCAACGGCAACTGCCTCGTGCCCGACGCCACCATCATCGGCCACCACCGCTGTCGTGAGGCCATCCAGGCCATGGGGATCCTGCGGCCCGACGGGTTGTGGGAGCCCGTGGAGTGGGGGGAGCTCGAGCCCGCTCCGCCCTTCGTGACCTTCGAGCGCCGTCTCGACCTGTACGTGGACGACCTACTGGTGGAGCTGCATCACTTCGGCACCGCCGCCCACACCACCAACGACGTGGTGGCCTGGATCCCCGAGCACCGGGTGCTGTTCACCGGTGACCTGGTGTTCAACGGGGGCACGCCCTTCGTGGTGATGGGTTCGGTGGCCGGGTCCTTCGTGGCTCTGGACTGCCTCATGGAGCTCGATCCCGCCGTGATCGTCCCCGGCCACGGGGAGGTGTGCGGTCCCGAGGTGATCGACGTGGCCGGCGAATACCTCCGCTTCCTCCAGAAGCTCACCGTCGAGGCCAAAGAGGTCGGCCTCACCCCGCTCGAGGCGGCGCTCTCGGCAGACCTGGGACGCTTCGCCACGCTCGGCCATCCCGAACGCCTGGTCGGCAACCTGCACCGCGCCTACGCCGAGTCTGAGGGTGCGCGCCCCGGGGACCCCATCGACGTGGCGGCGGCCCTGCTCGACATGATCACCCTCAACGGGGGCAAGCCCCTCACGTGCCAGGCCTGAGGGGCGGCCCGGGCCCCGGTTGGCCGATTGTTGAGGCTGGATAGAGGATGCGGTGGGCCGGACATGGGAGGGTGAGTCCACGAAGGCGGCCTGACCAGGGACGGCCGCTTCTTTGCCGGGGGGCCCATGTCCATCGTCGACGACCGTATGCACGTCGGAGCAGACCAGGCGCGCCACGAACGCCTGTGGCAGACCACCGAACCGACGCCGCTCGTGTCGGGCCCGCTCCGGGGTCCCCGGGAGACCACGCCCGACACCTCCGGCCACGGGCGGGCCACCGACGTCTTCGCCCGCACCGCCGGTAGCGGGGACCAGATGTGGCAGGCCCGGATCGACCTCGTGGTGTCCTCAGGCCTGTCGGGTGACGCGGCTCGCAAGTCGCACGAGGACGCCCGAAACGCGCATTCCGAAGCCTCCTTCGACGCCGTGCGGGCCCTCTGTCATGACGAGCTTCGACCGGTGCTCGAGTGCAGCGCGGAGATGCTCGCCGAATGGGGCCTCTCGGCTCGTGTGACCGAGACCCTGCGGGACGAGCCCGCCCGGGTTCCTCGCAGCTTCGACCTCACCTTGTGGATCGACCGCTTCGGTGACCGCGGCCCGGGCAAGTTGACCATCACCGCCACCGAGGGTTGCGACTTCGTCCGGGTCAAGCTGGCGGCGGGACCGTCGAGAATGATGGGCGACTTCAGCGAGCACGTGGGCACGACAATCGCCAGCGACCTCTCCGACGCCATGGTGGGCGGCCTGGTCGCCAACCTGGTGGAGCAGATCTTCAGCTCGTGACCGACAGGCGCTGCGCCAAATAGGCGAGCGCCAACGGGTAGCGCCATCCGATGCCCCCGTGGGTGGCGTCGAAGAGCTCGAACCGCACATCGGTCACGCCGACGACCTCCAGCGCGTCCCGGAAGGCGACGGCGCCGAGATCGAGGTACCACTCGTCGCGGGTGCCCCCGTCGATCCACACGGCGCGCAGCGACCGCAGTGCGTCGGCGTGGGCGGGCACCATGCGCACCGGGTCCCACGCCAACCAGCGCTCCCACACATCGTCACGCAGCCGCCCGTTCCCGGGATCGAAGGGCAGCACCGGGGTGCCGTCGTCCTCGGCGGAGAAACACGCCGACACCCCGAGCATCATGAGCAGCACTTGGTCCTCCGGTCGCGTGAACGCCGGTCGGTGGGTGAAGTCCTCCCACCACGCGCCGATGTCGCCGTCCCAGCTGCGCAGGGCGCGCGCCGCCTTGGGGAACTCGGGGATGTAGCAGCACTCGTACAGCGCGTCCCCGGCGTGGGTGGCGAGGCCGCCGAAGAGGTCAGGGCGCAGCATGGGCGTGATCATGGCCCCGAAGCCTCCGCTCGACTTGCCCTGGATGCCGCGGTGGGCGGGGGCGTCGAGGGTGCGGTAGCGCTCGTCGACGAAGGGCACGACATCGTCGCAGAGATAGGTGTGGTAGCGACCGGTGCCGGGCGAGTCGACGAACTGCGACCCGCCGTAGGCGGTCCAGGCGTCCACCCACACCACGATGCATCCCGGCGCCTGGCCGCTGGAGAACACGGCGTCGGCGGTCTCGGGGAAGGGCTGGTCGTAGGCGCTGCGATTGGCCCACATGGTGAGGTACCCGGTGTAGCCCTGGATCACGTAGATCGACGGCAGCCGCTGCTCTGCGTCGTCGTAGCCGGGCGGCACGTACACCCACAGGGGTCGCTCGACGGGGTCCCCGAGGTGGTTGCCGACCAGCGCGGCCGAGGTGATCACATGCTCGTCGATCCGACCGGCGAGTTGTCCACTCCACGGCTGCGGCACCACATCTCCTCTCGGCGGGCGGTGTGGCACCGCCCCGCCCAGGATGACACGCCCGCCCCGATCGGGTGGGGCAGATGTGGGAGCAGATGCCGCCGGTGCGCTGCGGAGGGATCAGACCGCGTTGGTGCTGGGCTGGGGGGCGGTGGCCAGCCACCCGCGCAACTGCTCGGCCGGCATGGGCCGGGCCAGCAGGAACCCCTGGGCGAGGTCGCATCCCGCCTCGCGCAGCGTGGCGAAGACGTCGGCGGTCTCGACACCCTCCCCCACGACCTGCAGCGACAGGTTGTGGCCCAGGTCCACGATGGAGCGCACGATCGCCGCGTGCGCGGGGTTGGCCATCATGTCCGTGACGAAGCTCTTGTCGATCTTGAGCTCGTGCACCGGCAGTGACGACAGGTACCCGAGCGAGGTCTGGCCCATCCCGAAGTCGTCGAGGCTCACCCTGACGCCGATGGCGTCGAGCCGGGCCAGCACCGCCGCGGCCCGGGGTGGGTCGGTGAGCAGGGCTGTCTCGGTGATCTCGATGATGAGGCGCTGGGGGGGATGTCGAGATCGGCGAGCACGGCGATGACCTGCTCGGCGAACCGGGCCCGGCCCAGGGTGCGGGCCGAGACGTTCACCGACACCGCCACGTCGCCGAGGTCACGGATGTCGCTGAGCGAGGTCCGCATGACCCAGGTCGTGAGCCTGTCGATGAGGTCGGTCTGCTCGCACATGGGGATGAACCGGTCGGGGTACAGGAGGCCCAGGGTGGGGTGCTGCCAACGCACCAGGGCCTCGACGGCCTCGACGCGCCCGTCCTCGAGGGCGGCCTTGGGCTGGTAGTGCATGACCAGCTCGCCGGCATCGATGGCACGACGCAGCTCGGCGATGAGCCCCAGGTTGGCGGCGTCGTAATGGTCGTGGGCGGCGTCGTAGCGCACCACCCCGGTGTGCTGGTCCTTGGCCATGTACATGGCCACGTCGGCATGCTGGAGGAGGTCGTCCACGTCGATGCCGTCGTCGGGGGAGAGGACGTAGCCGATGCTCGACTCGACCGACAGCGGGAGCCCGCTCACCTCGACCTCGTGCTCGATGACTTCGCGCAGGCGCCGGAGTACCTCTTCGGCGTCGCCGACCTCGGACAGGATGACCCCGAACTCGTCCCCGCCCAGGCGCGCCACGGCGTCCTGGGGTCGGATGTGGTCGGCGAGGCGCTGCGCCAGCTGGGTGAGCAACTGGTCGCCACTGTCGTGGCCCAAGGTGTCGTTGACCTCCTTGAAACGGTCGAGGTCGATGATGGCGATGGCCGCCCGGGCATCGCTGCGCACGGCGTGCACGACGGCTTCGCAGGCACGCTGGTGGAACAGCGAACGGTTGGGCAGCTCGGTGAGGGGGTCGTGCTCGGCCAGGAACTTGTTCTCCTTCACCTGGAGGCGAAGTCGTCGGCTCACCGAGACCGAGACGATGAACAACACGACGTAGAGCGCGCCGAGGCCCAGCAAGAGGTCGCGGTACAACGAGTGGAGGCCGGCGTCGACGTCGGCGGCGATGGGCGCGTAGGGCATGTACACCTCGAACACTCCGACCACGTGCTCGGGGGTTCCGGCGGTGAGCGGCAGGTAGACCTCGACCGCCTGGGGGCCCAGGGGACCGACATCGTTGCTGTCGGCGTTGAGGTGGGTGATCGTGGCGAAGACCTCACCCCGGCCGGCGTCGATGGCCTCGTCCTCGGGCTTCTGCTTGAATCCCGATCCGTCGTCGGAGTACACCACGTGCCCCGCCAGGTCCCGCAGGCGTAACCGCAGGACGTTGTCGTCACCGACGGCCCGCCGCACCAGGAGGTTCAAGGCCGTGCCCTCGGTCCGGCTCAGGCCCTGGGACAGGGGGCGGCCGTCGAGGACGGGCTCGACCGCGGTCTGGGCCACGAGCGCGGCCTCGGACCGGCCCACGTCGACGCCCCGGTCCTTGGCCTCGGACCGGTAGGTCGCCGCCAGCACCAGCCCGAGCAGGACCACCGGCACAGCCGTGATGAGGGCGTAGGTGATGAAGAGCCGCGCCAAGGAGCGCACACCGGGCACAGGAGACCTCACAGACCTGAATTTCGGAAATTCTTGGCCGAAACTTGATGCCGACGCGACGACCAGGACTTTCGCCTCTAATTGGGACAGATTTCGACCGTATGCCGTGCCTGGGACCATGTCCTCAACGACGGGGCGTGACGAGTCGATAACCACCAGGTGCGAAATGACGGCCTGCTCGAGCCCACCATCATCGACTCGGCCCTCGCGGCACTGCTCGACCGCCATCCCGAGGCCGCGGTGTGTGCCATCGGCCCCGACGGGCTCATGGTGGAGATGCCCGGCTCGGTCCCCCTCGCCGGCCACCGGGTGGTCCGGGCCCGCTCGGCGCTGAACGTCGTCACCGCCGCCGACCGGGTCGTGGTCATCAACGCCTGGGAACGGGCTCGAGCCGTGGGCGTGGCGCGCGCCCCCGTTCGCCTCGCATCGGACCCCACGCGACCGGTGGTCGTCCACCTGATCGACGCCCGCAGGAGCCACGGCGTCTATCTCGGTGTCGTCGTCCCCGCCATCGGTGAAGACGCCACGGCATTCGACCCCGAAACCCCCATGGTGGCTCCCCGATTCATCCGCACCGGGAAGAACGTGCTCGAGGTCACCGTCGAGGCTCTGCGCTCGCGCCAGCAGCTGTGGGCGCAGCTGGTGGACGCGGTACCTGTCGGTGTGCTCCACATCGACGCGTCGCGCCGCGTGGTGTCCAGCAACCACCGCCTCCTCGACATCCTGGGGTGCCCGGGCGCCGCCACCATGGACGAACAACTCTCCACCGTGCTCGACCGCGACCGCCTCCTGGCTGAGGCCACGATCGACTCCGTGCTGCGCGACGGGGTCGACGACGACATCGACGTCGTCGTCCGGCCCTCGTGGGCCGACGAAACCGAACTACGACAATGCCGCTTGAGCTTTCGGGCTGTCACCGATGACGACGGGGCCGTCACCGGAGCCATCATCTGCGTGTCCGACGTCACCACCACCACCGGCACGCGCGACGGGCTGCACTTGCGGGCCACCTTCGACGTGCTCACCCGGTGTCACAACCGGGATTCGACCCTGGCGGCGCTGGAGGCGATGCTGCGGGGCGCAGCCGACGGGTCGAGCCCGGCGGTGATCCTGGTAGACCTCTACCACTTCAAGGAGCTCAACGACGGCCACGGCCACGACGCCGGCGACGAGTTCCTGGGTGTGGTGGCGAGACGGCTGCAGGGGGCGGTGCGCGAGGACGACGTGGTGGGACGCATCGGCGGAGATCAATTCCTCGTCCTGTGCCCCGGCATCGCCACCTCGGCGGAGGCGGTGCGAACGGCGATCAGGGTGGCGGAGTCACTCAGCCACGAGATCCAACTCAAGAACATCCGGGTCGGGTCTCGGGCCAGCATCGGCGTGGCATGGTCGAGCGGGTCTGACGTCGACGCTGACACGCTGGTGGCGCACGCCGATGTGGCCATGCTCGAGTCCAAGCGTCGTGGCGCCGGGCGACCCGTGCTGTTCTCCCCTGCACTGCCGGGAGCGTCTTCCGAGCCGAGCAACACCACCGACGCCCTCTGACGCTGCCACGGACTACGAGCGCGCCCCGGGCGCCATGGAGAGTCCAACAAGGTCTCGGCCATACGTGTTTCAATTGCTCTATGGCCACGAGAAGGGCGCCATGAGCGGTATCTGGCATTGGCTCTTGAATTTTACCGGCACCCACATCCCTTCCAAGGGAAGTGAGTGGTACAACTTTTGGTCCGGCTTCGGCTCCGACATCGGGGAAGTAGTCATCATCGGCGGGGTCTGGTCGCTGTTCCGGAAGCACAACTGCCACGTCAAGGGATGTTGGAGGATCGGAAAACACCCCGTCGAAGGCACCCCCTACATCGTGTGCGCGGGGCATCATCCCGACGTTCCCGCTGGAGGCGTGACCGCCGAGCAGATGGCCAAATTGGGCAAGCCCAACGCTGCAGTGAGTACGCCCTAAGGAGTTCGAAGGCCGCGCCGCGGGTCTCACATCAACCGGCCCTGTCACATCACCCTCATCTGTCTCATGGTGTCTCAGTGAGACTGATACACCTTCCTGCCACACTGCATTCCATGCTCGCTGCGCTCGAGAACGGCCGCCGGGATATGGCGCGGGAGCTGGCGGAGGCCGACCCCGACCGGGTGACCGCCGCCCAAGCCGCTGCGCTCATGATGGTGTTCGCCGACATCGAACGACTGGGGGCGGCGGGAAAGGTGCTGTTCTCGAAGCGGGCCTCGGAGTCCATGGCGTGGCGCGACGAGGGTCACCGCACCCCGGCTTCGTGGATGGCGCACACCACCGGCACCGGGGTGGGTGAGGCCATGGCCGCCCTCGAGACCTCAGCCGCGCTGGGCTCGTTGCCCGAGACCGCCGATGCCCTGCGCCGGGGGGAGCTGTCCGCCTCGCAGCTCAAGATCGTGGCCGCCGCGGCGGCAGTCGACCCGGGCACCTAGACCGACTTTGTTACAGGCGGCGGCGACCACGAGTGTGAAAGACCTCAAGGCCCGCGCCGCCCAGGTCCGGACCGTGGCCGGCTCGGCCCAGGAAGAGAACGCCCGGTACCGCGCTCTGCACAATGCGAGATACGTCCGCCACTGGGCCGATCCCGACGGGGCGTTCCGGCTGGACGCCAAGCTCACCCCCGACGCCGGGGCGACGCTGTTGTCGGCGCTCAAGGCCGAGGCCGACGTCCGCTTCCACGCGGCCCGCAAGGCCGGGCAGCAGGAGCCCCCGGTGGCGTATGTCGCCGACGCCCTGGTGGCACTGGTGGCGGGAAAGCCTGCAGCCGCTGCTCCTCGGGTGGCGGCTCCTCGGGTGGCGGCTCCTCGAGCGACGGTGATCATGCGCGTCGACGCCAAGGCCCTGCGGCGGGGACACGCCACCCGCGGCGAGGTGTGTGAGATCGCAGGGCGGGGCCCAGTGCCCGTGGCCGCCGTCCAGCGCCAGCTGTCGGACGCCTTCGTCAAGATCGTCATGGTGGACGGGGTGGACGTCACCACGGTGTGCCATGTGGGGCGCAGCGTTCCTGCCCACCTCCACAGTGCGCTGGAAGCCCGGGACCCGGTGTGTGTCGTGCCGGATTGCGAAGTCGACCTGGGCCTCGAGATCCACCATTGGGACGTCCCCCTACGCCGAGTGCGGGACGAGCACCCTGGCCGGCTTGGCCCGGATCTGCTCGTGGCACCACGGCCTGGCCACCTACGAAGGATGGGTGCTGAGCGGCGGGGCCGGGGCCTGGGAGTGGAAGGAACCACCGGGCGGGGCCGCCTTCGAGACGGGGCCACCGTTTCGGGACACCGGCTGAGATTCGAACGCCGCGCTCCTCGTAGAGTTCAGAGCTCCACAATCTCGGCCACGGGGTCGCCCACCTGATAGGTCATTCCCGTCTCGGCGATGTGTCGCAATCGTCCCGGCGCCGGGGACTCGATCTCGTTGGTGACCTTGTCGGTCTCCATCTCATAGAGCGCTTGGCCCTTGGTGACGATGGCACCGTCGTCGGCCAGCCAACCGGCCAGGACGGCTTCGGTCATCTCCATGCCGATCTTGGGGAGTCGCAACAGCACAGGCCGAGCTGCCCTCAGCCCTTGTAGGCCATGACCCACTCGAGCGCTTCGAGCAGCCGTTGGGGTCCGGGGAGGGCGCGGCGTTCGAGTCCTCGTGCGTAGGGCAACGGGGCCGCCAGTGCCCCGACCCGGAGCACGGGGGCCATCAGCCGGCCGAACAGGGCCTCGGAGATCCCCGCCGCCAGCTCGGCACCGAATCCCCCCGTCACGACCGCTTCGTGGAGGATGACGGCCCGGCGCGTGCGACCCACCGACTCGAGCACGGCCGCCTGGTCCAGGGGGACGAGCGAGCGCAGGTCCAGCACCTCGACGTCGACGCCGTTGGCCGCCATGGTGTCGGCCACGGCGATGGCGTCGTGCACCTGACGGCCATAGGTCACGACCGTGACATCGGCACCGGGTCGCTTCACCTCGGCCACGCCCAGCGGAACAGGAGCGTCATCGACGGGGCCCTTGCGCGACAGCAGGACCACCTGCTCGATGAAGACACAGGGATCGTCGTCGGCGATGCACGACGCCAGGAGTCCCCGCGCATCGGACGCCGTGCTGGGGACCACCACCTTGAGCCCCGGGACGTGGGTGAGCCAGGCCTCGAGCATCTGCGAGTGCTGGGCCCCCACCTGGAGCCCGCCACCCACGGCGGTACGCAGCACCATGGGCACCGGAGTCAGGCCGCCCGACATGTAGCGGAGCTTGGCGGCATGGTTGGCGAGCTGGTCGAGGCACAGACCGAGAAAGTCCATGAACATGATCTCGGCCACGGGCCGCAGTCCCCCGAGAGCGGCACCCACGGCCGCGCCCACGATGGCCTGTTCGGAGATGGGCGTATCGCGCACCCGGTCGGCACCGTGCTTGGCGGCCAGGCCCTTGGTCACGCCGAACACGCCGTTGTCGGAGATGTCCTCCCCGAGGAGGACCACTCGGGGATCCGCGGCGAGCGCTTCGTCGAGAGCGAGGGTGATCGCCGAACGGACGCTCATCTCGGGTTGCCCCTCCGCCGGCGGGGTCTTCGGCGCCGAGACTGTCGGAGCCGAAGCTGTGGGAGCCGAGATCTTTGGGGCCGGGGCCACGACGTCGGTGAGCACCTCGTCGGGGTCGGGCTCGGGGAGCTCGACAACCTCGGCCAGGGTGGTGGCGGCAAGCGACGCAGCGTCGCGCTCCACCGATGACGCACCCTCCTCCGACAGCAGGCCCCGGGTCACGAGGGTGTGACGGAAACGGGCCACGGGCTCTCGCGTCCAGGCCTCTTCGAGCTCGGCGGGATCGACATAGGTCATGCGGTCGCCGAAGACGTGGCCGAAGAGCCGGTAGGTCACGGCCTCGACGAGTGTGGGCCCCTCCCCCGCCCGGGCGCGCGCCGCCGCCTCGGCCACCGCGCCGTACACGGCCACGGGGTCGTTGCCGTCCACGGTCACCCCGGGCATGCCGTAGGCCGCGGCGCGTTGCGCCACGTGCTCGACGCGCAGGTGATCGGCGAAGGCGGTGTGCTCGCCGTAGCCGTTGTTCTGGCACAGGAAGATCACCGGCAGCCCCCACACCGCGGCCAGGTTGGCGGCCTCGTGGAAGGCACCGATGTTGGTGGCACCGTCGCCGAACGACGCCACCGTCACGCGACCGTTGCCACCGTCGGCGTGACGCGCCGCCGCCCAGGCCAGCCCGGCCGCGATGGGAAGCCCCGAACCGACCACACCCGTGGTCAGCATGAGCCCGACGTCCGGCCACGACACGTGCATGGGGCCGCCCTTGCCCTTGCCCGTACCCTCGGCCCGGCCCAGCATCTCCGCCAGCAGCGGACGAAGGGGGACGCCCTTGGCGATCTGGTCGTGCAGGCCCCGGTAGGTGGTGACGAGGTAGTCGTCGGGCCGGAGAGCGGCGGCAAACCCGGCCGCCACGGCCTCTTGGCCGCGGGGCGAGTAATAGGCGAGGGTGGCGCTCCCCGCCGAGATGGCGCCGCGAAGGGCGTCGTCGGTGGCGGCCACGAGCGCCATGGTGTGGAACATCTGGAGCAGGGTGGCGTCGTCGGGAGCCGTTGGCGTCATCGCCCCCACCGTATTCCGCCCGCCGGGGCGGCGGGAGGTGACCTCCCGGGGGCGGCGCGCCTCGACGGCGCCGCGCACCTGGGACCTTCGACCCTGTCACAGTCCGTTCACGAGGGGGAAGATGAATGCCATGGAGATATTCGAGTCACCCACTCAGGGACTGCGCGTCACGGGTGCGAGCACGGGAGAACGCGACATCGTCGAGTGGATCACGCGCCACGCACAGGAGGAACAGGTCCTGCTCGAGCGATACGCGCATGTGGCCGAGCACACCACCTCACCGGCCACGCGCTACCTCGTGGACCTCATCATCGAGGACGAGCGCCGACATCATCGGGTGCTGTCTCAGATCGCCCACGCCATCGCATGGGGGAGCATCAACAGCAAGGAACCGGCCGTGCCCCGGATCACGGATCGCAACGGTGGCGACGGTGGGGACAGTGAGGGCGACGGCGATCTGATCCAGGCCGCCCGAGCACTTCTGGCCTCGGAGAAGAGGGACCGGGTCGAGCTGCGACGGCTCCGGCGGAGGCTTCGCTCCTATAGCGGGACGATCTGGCCCCTGCTGATCGACCTCATGCTCCTCGACACCGACAAGCACACGCGGATCCTGCGCCACGTCGTCCGGCGCCACCCCCGCTGAACGTCAGCGGGCGCCCCGCACGAGCGCACCCGGGCGCGCCCCGGTGTCACGCCCGTGTTCGAAGGTGGTCTGGCCCGACTTGATCGTGGCCACGTAGCCCACGGCGTCCTGCACCAGGCGCCTCCCCCCGGCGGGGAGGTCGGTGACCACCGTGGGCGTGCCCAGCTGCAGGTGCTCGTAGTCGATGACATTCACATCGGCGAGCATGCCGGGCTCGAGCGTGCCCCGGTCGCCGAGGCCGTAGAGACGGGCGGTGTCGAGGGTCTGCTTCTTTACCACCCACTCCAGGGGCAGGCGCTCCCCCCGGGTGCGGTCACGGGTCCAGTGCGACAACATGAACGTGGGCTGAGGTGAGTCACAGATCACCCCGCAGTGCGCTCCCCCGTCGCCCAGGCCTGCCACCGCACGCGGATGCAGCAGCATCTCGCGTACCGGCTCCAGGCTCATGGACGCGTAGTTGAGGATGGGGAAGTACAGAAGCCCGTGCCCGTCGGATTCGAGCATGACCTCGTAGGCGACCTCGAGGGGATGGCGCCCCGACACCGCGGCGATCGACGCCAGGGAGTTCTCCGGGCCCGGCTCGTAGTCCGGCGGCGTGCCGAGGACGAAGTTGACGCCGTAGGCGCGCTCCAACGCGGCGCGGTGATCGGGCTCGGGCTCGAAGGACACGATGGCGTCGCGCACGGCGGGGTCGCACAGGGCCTGGAGCAATTGCGCGTCGGTGAGGTTGCGGGCCTTGAGCGCCTGATAGGCGGGGATGGAGTCGAACAGGCAGTACGAGGTGTGCAGACCGGTCAGCAGCCCGGTAGCACGCGCCGCCACCTGGGGCCACAGCTGCGCCCCTTCCTGCGCGGCGCGCAGGGACTCGTCCATGAGCTCGCGCCACAGGTCCGGGGCATCTCCGATCTGCAGGAGGGCGAAGGTCACCGGGCGTCCGATCGCCATCGACAGGCGGCGCATCCAGTCCACTTCCTTGGCCGGGGCGACGATGTCCTCCCCCGCCACCCCGGTGGGGGCGAGCTCGAAGATCCCGGTTCCGAGGTCGCCGAGGGCGGCGCCGATCCCGAACAGCTCGTCCTCCGCCGCGTAGGTGCCGGGGACGGGCTCGCCGTCGATGGCGCGATGAGCGATGGTGCGCGATGTCGAGAACCCGAGCGCGCCCGCCGCGATGGCTTCGCGCACGATGGCGCGCATGGCCTCGATGTCGCTCGCATCGGCGGGCTCGTTGCGGGCGCCGCGCTCGCCCATGACGTAGGCCCGCACCGCGCCGTGGGCGATCTGGGTGCCCACGTCGACGGTGAACCGGCGCCGTCCCAGCGCGTCGAGATATTCGGGGAAGCTCTCCCAGTCCCAGGTCATGCCCTCGGCGAGAGCGGTACCGGGGATGTCCTCGACACCCTCCATGAGCCCGATGAGCCAGTCGTGCTGGTCGGGCCGGGCTGGCGCGAACCCGACCCCGCAATTGCCGGTGACGATGGTGGTGACCCCGTGCCAGGCGCTGGGGGCGAGGACCTCGTCCCAGGTGGCCTGGCCGTCGTAGTGGGTGTGGATGTCGACCCATCCCGGCGTGACCAGCGCCCCGTCGGCATCGATCGTGTGCCGGGCCGCCACCCCGTTGAGCGAGCCCACGGCGGTGATCCGGCCGTCGTCCACCGCCACATCGGCGGTCCGTGCCGGTGCGCCTGTGCCGTCCACGACGGTTCCGGCCCGAACGACGAGGTCGTGCACGGGCTACCCCCTTCTCAGACCTTCATGGTGGCATCGGCCGACCACCTGCACAAGCACGCACGCCGGCTCACGACGGCGGTCCTCAGGTCGGCGGTCCTCAGGTCGGCGGTGCCTGGGAGAGCGACGGCGTGCCGCTCTGCTGGGTGGGGATGGACTGGGCGAAGTGGAACACGTCGTCGGGGTCGTATTTCCCCTTCACCGCCACGAGTCGGTGCAGGTTGGCCCCGTAGTAGGAAGAGAGCCAGTCACCGAGGGTCGGGTCGATGTAATTCTGGTAGGCGGACCCGTCGACGAAGTGTGCGGTGTCAGCGGCGAAACGCGCCAGCCACGCCCGGCCCTGCACCACCGCCGACGAGCTGGTGCCGGTGGCCACACTGGCCTGAATGCCGCTGATGGCGTTGCGGTGGACGAAGGCGGTGTCGCCGGGCTTGACGGCGTTGATGGCTCCCCCGTAGGAGTCGAAGACGAGGCCGCCGCCGAGACCCGGAAGCGTCTGGGTGAGATCGTCCACGGTCTGGACGAAGGCCTCGATGCCCGCCGTGGGCGGCAGCACCGAGACGTACGCCGACGAAGCCACCGAGGCGGCCCGGGCGAGGGTCCCCGTCGGGCTCTGCGTGGTGAGATGGCACTGGGCCACATCGAGGTTCTCGCACCCGGCCTCGACGAGCATGGCGTGGAGGTACTGCTCGGGCCCGACGAACCGGTACGAGGGTTGGCTCCCCACCGCGGCGACGAGCGTCGCCACCAAGGCGGCGAGCGTCGCCGAGGACCCCACCAACAAGCCCGCCGTGCGCACCTGGGGTGTGGCGGTTCCCGTGGACAGGAGCTGGCAGTTCGACCACAGCTCGTCGGGCCCGCTGTGTTGCCACCCGAACCACGCCCCGAGGACGTCGGCTGCGGCTGACCACGGCCAGTCCAAGGTGAACAACGCCAGCTCGGGGATGGGTGCGGCGCGGAACGTGAAGGACGTCACCACACCGAAGTTCCCACCCCCACCACCGCGACACGCCCAGAACAGATCCTCGTTGGTGACCGCGTCGCAGGTGAGGATGCGGCCGTCCGCCGTGACGAGCTGCACCGACTCGATGGCGTCGCAGGTGAGCCCGTACTTCCTCCCCACCACACCGACGCCGCCGCCCAGAGCCAACCCCGAGATCCCCACCGTCGGGCACGACCCCCCCGGGACGAGCACCCCGGACTGCGACAATTGGTCGTAGAGATCGACCAGGAGCGTCCCGGCACCGACGACCGCCTGGGACGAGCCCGAGCTCGGGCCCACGGCGCGCGCCACGGTCACGGTGTGCATGGGAGTCACGTCGAGCACCAGGCCGGGACCGCTCGAGTAGCCGGCGTAGCTGTGGCCCCCGCACCGGGCCACGGGCCCGATGCCGTGCGCACGGGCGAAGTCGATGCCGCGCTGGACGTCGGATGGCGACGCGCAGTACGCGATGGCGGCCGGGGTGATGTCGTCGAAGCGCGGGTCATAGAGCAGACGGGCCGTGGCGTAGCTCGGGCTCGAGGGCAGGACGAGGCGTCCCGACAGCGACGACGCCAATGCCGACCACGCCGCCGCGTCCACAGCCAGCGTGGTCGACGACGACGACGAAGAGCTCGACCCGTGCCTCGAGGAGGCGGCGCACCCCGACAGTGCCGCCGATGCGGCGCCGGCGGCCGCGAGCCCTGCGCCACGGAGGAAGCGGCGCCGGCCGTAGCGGTCCACGACGCGGACCTTACCGACGGGCCACGAGCTGATCCCGGACCATGTGCTTCTGGATCTTGCCCGAGGCGGTGCGGGGAAGGTCGTCGACGAGCACGAAGCGGCGGGGCACCTTGAAGGCAGCCAGGCGCTCGCGTAGGAACGCCTCGAGCTCGTCGGGGTCCGGGGACCGCTCGGCGGCGGCGACCACCACGGCCACCGCCGACTCCCCCCAGCGCTGGTCGGGGACGCCCACCACCACCGCCTGGGCCACGAGGGGGTGCTCGAGGAGTGCGTTCTCGATCTCCACCGGGAAGATGTTCTCGCCCCCCGACACGATCATCTCCTTGAGGCGCCCCGTCATCCGCAGATAGCCGCGGTCGTCCATGGTCACCAGGTCCCCCGTACGCAACCACCCTCCGGGCCGGGTGGCCGCCTCGGTCTCCTCCGGCAACCCGTGGTAGCCGGACATGACATTGGGGCCGCGCACCTCGAGCTCGCCCACCTCCCCCCGCGCCACCTCCACTCCGGTGTCGGGGTCGACCACGCGCGTCCCCACGCCCGGCAACGCCGTGCCCAGGGTGGCTCCTTTGTCCTGGGGGCTGTCGTCGAGGTGGGTCTGGGAGATGAACCCCGACGCCTCGGTCTGGCCGAAGACCACCGCGAACTGCACCCCGAGGGCGTCCTCGATCTGCGTCACGAGCTCGGCGGGGACCACGGCACCTCCCCCGCTCACCGCCCGCAACGACGTCAGGTCGCGCCGGGCGAAGTCGGGGTGCCCGACCAGGGCCAGCAGCATGGTGGGCACGCCGCACGTGAGCGTGGCCGCCTCGGACTCGATCAGTTCCAGGACGAGGCCGGGCTCGAACGCCGGGACCAGCACCTCGGTGGCCGACAGCTGGCACAGCTGGAACGACACCACCTGGCCCCCGACGTGGAACAGCGGCATCGTCTGGATGTAAATGTCGCCGGGGCGCATCCCGAAGCGCATGGCCCCGAACCGAGCGGCGTTGGTCATGCCCCGATGGGTGAGCAGGGCGCCCTTGGGGGCGCCGGTGGTGCCCGACGTATAGACGAGTTGCGCCACGTCCTCGGGCGCCACATGGCGCGCCGTGTCGTCGGGCACGACGTCGCGCGTGTCGTCGGGTGCGGTGGCGCAGAACGCGTCCCAGTCGTCAAAGCCCACGACCTCTCGGAGCGCCGGCAGCTCGGGGCGAAGGGTGGCCAGGGTGGCGGTGAGGTCGTGACCGCGGTACTCGGGCACGATGAAGGCACCCACCGCCCCCGACTGCCCGAGCACGTGGCGCAGCTCGCCCGCCCGCAGGGCGGGGTTCACCGGCACGAGCACGAGGCCGGCCAGCGCCGCCCCGTAGCTGAGGATGAGCGACTCGGGGATGCTGGTCGCCACCACGGCGATGCGCTCGGCGGGTGCAAAGCGCGCCGCCAGCGCGCCGGCGGCGGCCTCGGCGTCGGCGAGGAGCTCGGCGTAGCTCCAGCGCCGGCGGGCGCCGGGATCGGGGGTGCCGGCCACCAGCGCCGTCGTGCGCGGGCTGCGCTGCGCCGCCTCCCGCAGGATCGAGCCCACGGTGGTGTCGAGCACGGGCTCGGCCCCGGCGGCGACCCCCACCCTCACTCCCCCAGGTACTCGCCGAGGGTGGCGTGGAAGTGCCGTATCCGGCTCTCCTGGTAGCGCGCCAGGGTCACGTCGGGCCCGGCCGCGGACTGCAACCCGCGCTGAACCCGCGCCAGGGTGGCGGTGTCCTGGTCGAGGATGCGACCGAGGTACCCGAGCTCGGGCGCGTCCGCCCACCGTTGATCGGGCCCGAGGTGACGCGTGGGCGCGGCAGGCGGTCGGGGTGCCGACACCGACAGCGGCTCCAGCAACATGACGTCCATCACCGTGGCGCCGTGGTCGTCGCCGTGGGGCCGGAACCGGTACACGAGCGGGGTCGTGTACCCGGCCCAGGGCACGAAGTTGGGGAACACGAAGTACTCGATGGCGTCGAGCGCCTCGCAGTCGGTGATCGACGAGTAGTCGCCGCCGGTGCGCTCGGCCAGCTGGCGCCGGGTCCGTTCGGCCAGGACCTGGCGGGCCGTGGCACCCTCGGGGAGAACGGTCTGGCCGTCCTGGGTGAGGAACATGGCGTCGAGGATGTCCTGCTCCCCCACGGCGTCGACGTGCTCGCTGGCGATGCCCACCGGGGTGATCATGCGGTTGACGTGGCGCACCCCGCGGTACACGTCGTACTCGGTCTGGGTGTCACCGCTGGTCTTGAGCAGCTGGGGGTGCACGGCCACGGTGTGGTAGCTCTCGATAAACGCCTCGAGGGCCACCTTCCAATTGCACGGCACCACGCGCACGACGTGCGCGCTGAGGTAGCGCTGCGACAGGTCCCACGAGGCGAAGTGCTCGGGCAGGATCTCGAGGTACTCCTCCAGGCCGGTTGCGCCGGGATCGGGATTCACGAACACGAACCCGCCCCAGCGCCCCAGGCGCGCCTCGGGCAGGCAGAAGGCGGTGGTGTCGACATGGGGGAAGTCCCACGGGCACGGCATGCCCGCGAACGTGCCGTCGAGGTTCCAGGTGAACCCGTGGAAAGGACACCGCAGCTCCCCCACGTGCCCGGGTTGAGTGCGCAGGCGCGTGCCGCGGTGCAGACACGAATTGTGGAAGGCCCGGATCTCGTCGGGGGCGCTGCGCACGACGACGAGCGACATCCCCGGGGCGTCGTAGACGAGGCTGTCGCCGACCTCGGGGACCTGCTCCTCCCGGCACGCCATCTGCCACACACGCCCCCACACGGTGTGGACCTCGCGTTCGTGGACGGCCCGGCTGGTGTAGCGCGCCCGGGAGACCGAGGCCGGGCCTGGCTCGGCGTCGCCCACGGCCCGCAGGACGGCGGGGACGGGACGGCTGTCGTGGTCGAGTAGCTCCTGCATCAGCCGCGCCCCCCGGCGCTGCTCACCGCCGTCGAGATTGCCGCTGCTCATGGGTCTCCCGCCGCGGCCTCGCCGGCGCGGAAGCCGAACACCAGCGCCGGCCCGAGGGTGGCGCCTCCCGCCGCGGTGGCGTTCCCGAAGGGGCTGGCCGCGGCGTTGCCGGCCGCATAGAGCCCGGCGATGGGACCCCGCGCCGACAGCACCCGACCCCGGTCGTCGGTGCGGGGACCACCTCGGGTCCCCATGCACCCCAGATGGACCTCGAGGGCGTAGTAGGGGGCCTCGCACAGCGGTGCCAACGTGGGGTGGGGGGTGCTGTGGTCTCCGATCCAACGGTCGTAGGGGAACGAGCCCCGTCCGAAGTCCGGGTCCGTGCCGCGCGCCGCCCCCACGTTGAACCGCGTCACCGAGCTCGTCAGCGTGCCCGGGGGGACACCGATGCACCGGGCCAAGCCCTCGAGGTCGGGGGCGCGCACCAGCCACACGGGATCGGGTGTAGCGGGATCGAGTGGTCCCACCGGATAGCGCCGCCGATAGGCGCCGTCGAAGACCAACCAGCACGGCGCCCCGGCGGCGCGCATGGCGCGGCCCACGTCGCCGTAGTTCTGCGCCTCGTCGACGAAGCGCCGCCCGGTGCGGTCCACCATGATCGATCCGGGTTGGGCACGTTCGCCGTGCAGAGGGCGGTAGTGCACCACGCCGTCGATGGCCTCACCGGGCACGTGCATGGCCGGCATCCACCACGCTTCGGAGGTGTTGGCCAATACGGCGTCGAGTGCCATGGCCATGTGCAGGCCGTCGCCCCGGCACCCCCCGGGCCCCATGGGGGCGAGAGGTGGTCCCGGGAGGAAGCGTTGTGACAAGGCGGTGTCGTGTTGGAAGCCGCCCGTGGCCAGCACCACGCGACCCGGCTCGAGCTGCCCGTCGACGACCACCCCCACCACGTCGTCACCGGCCGTCTCCAGCGCGGTGGCACGCGACGAGGTGCGGATCTCGACCCCAGCGTCGAGCAGCGCGCTGAGCAGACCACCCACGAGAGCCCGGCCCCGGACGTGCCCGCGCAGCACCACCCCGTCGTTGGCCGGCGTCCCAGTGCCAATGGCCGGCGACGGCTGGTCGAAGGCGGACTGGATCCGCCCTTCGACCTCGCTGCGCAGTCGCAGCGCCCGGGGCCACAGCGACCGGCCCCCGGACCGGGCTCCGGGGAGCTCACCCCGGTAGTCGGGCCAGTGCTCGAGCACCTCCCACTGGATAGGGGTGCGCGCCTCGATCTCGTCGGCCACGCGCCGGGCGTCGGACACGAATGCCCCGACGAGCTCGAGATCGACATCGCCCCCCGCCGCCGCCCCCACGTAGGCGAGGGCGTCGTCCAGGCTGTCGGGTTCGGTGACGCCGGGCCCCTCCCGGCCGTGGGCGGGCATCCAGACCACGCCACCGGACATCGCCGTGGTCCCCCCCACCGACGCTGCCCCCTCGACGACGAGCACCTCGGCCCCCGCCCCCGACGCGGCCAGGGCGGCCGCCAACGCGGCCGCCCCGGACCCCACGACGACGACCGAGCGGGTGTCGGGCATTGGCCCAGGGTACGTCCCCGCATCCCGCGGGACGGCGCTGCGCCCCGTCGCTCCGCGCCGGGAGGCCGCTGCCTCCTACGATCGGGCCATGGCCCTGCCTCCCCCGTCACCCACGTCCACCGCCCTCGTCACCGGCGCGTCCTCGGGGATCGGCGCCGACCTGGCCCGAGAGCTCGCCCGGCGCGGGCACGGCGTCACCTTGGTGGCCCGACGCGAGCAACGGCTCACTGAGCTCGCCGCCGAGCTCCACCAGGCGCATCGGGTGCGAAGCGAGGTGGTGGCGCTCGACCTCACCGACCCCGCGGCGCGCGGCGATCTCCTGGGCACGCTGACCGAGCGCGGCCTCACCGTCGAGGTGCTCGTCAACAACGCCGGGTTCAGCACCACCGGCCCGGTGTTCCGCAGCGATCGCCAACGAGAGATGGCCATGATCCGCACCGACGTCGAAGCCGTCGTCGACCTGTGCAGCATCTTCACCCCGGGAATGGTCGAGCGAGGGCGGGGGTCGGTGCTCAACGTGGCGTCCACCGCCGCCTTCCAACCTCTTCCCGGCCAAGCGGGCTACGGGGCGTCGAAGGCCTTCGTCCTCTCCTACAGCCGGGCCATCCGGGCCGAGCTGCGCGCCAGTGGTGTGACCGTCACGGCGTTGTGCCCCGGCCCGGTCAAGACCGAGTTCGCCGAATCGGCGGGGTTCACCATCGAGGAGTCCGAGAACTCGCTGCCCAAGTTCATGTGGCTCCCCGCCGCCGAGGTGGCCCGTCAGGCCGTGGTCGGCCTGGAACAGGGCAAGGGCGTCGTGATCCCGGGCTTCGCCAACCAGGTCGGGGCCCAGTTCGCCCGCACCATGCCGCCCCAGGCCCTGGCGGCATTTCTCGCCCGCCAGCACCCCGCCCTCAAGTAGGCGGCGTCGAGACACCCTCGGTGACACGACCCGTGGTGCTCATCATCACCGGCCCTCCGGGCTCGGGAAAATCCACCACGGCCCGGCTCGTGGCACAGCGCTTCGAGCACGCCGCCTGTCTCGAGTCCGACTGGTTCTGGACCACCATCGTCAAGGGGTTCGTACCCCCGTGGCAGCCCGACGCCGATGCGCAGAATCGAGCGGTGATGCGCGCCGTGGCCGAGTCTGCGGCCGCGCTGGCCACCTCGGGCTACGTCGTCGTGGTCGACGGCGTCGTCGGCCCCTGGTATCTCGACCTCGTCACCGGGCCCCTGATCCGTGACGGCATCGAGACCCACTACCTCGTCCTGCGCCCCGATCTCGCCGAGGCCCTGGAGCGCGTGGCGGTGCGGGGCCGGGAGGAACGCGTCGCTGGGCACCTGGCAGCTGCTTTCTTGCACGAAGAGCCGGCGGCGCAGATGTGGGAGCAGTTCTCGGACCTCGGCGAGCTCGAGCGCCATGTGATCGACAACACCCGGCTCGATGCGCACCGGACCGCCGATCTCGTGTGGTCCAGGTACTGCGAGGGAACCGACCGGTTGTGACCGACAAGCAAGGAGGCCCCTGTGGAACGAGACATAGTGACGGTGGAGAAGGTCATCCACGCCCCAGCGGAAACGATCTTCGCCCTTCTGGCCGATCCCACCCGCCACCCCGACATCGACGGCTCGGGGGCGGTGAGACA
This sequence comes from Acidimicrobiales bacterium, assembly GCA_036511675.1. Classification (GTDB taxonomy): domain Bacteria; phylum Actinomycetota; class Acidimicrobiia; order Acidimicrobiales; family UBA8190; genus Chersky-840. The sequence goes on from DATCBU010000073.1 coordinate 27,924, forward strand.
AGCCAAGGCTGACGCGCCACAGCGGTTGGCCCTCGGCTCGACGTTCGGCATGTCGATGCGCGCGGGGATCCCGTACTCGATGGTCAACACCGTCATCGAGTTCGAGGACAACCGCCGCATCGCGTGGCAGGCGCGACCGCCGGGATTCGTCGGTCGCTTCTCGGCCGGACGCATCTGGCGTTACGAGCTCGAGCCCGTCGAGGGTGGCACGCGCGTCAAGGAGAGCTGGGACCTGTCCCAGGACAAGCAGCGCATGCTCCTCAGGCTCGGGGGAATACCCGACAAGACGAGGGCGAACATGCAGAAGACGCTCGAGCGCATCGAGGAGCTGACTTCGGCTTCTTGACGTCATAACCCATGACGCATGATGCAATTCCCCATGCCGGTCGGCACTTCGGACGCGCCCGGGGTAGCGTGGCTCCATGGCCAGGATCTCATTTCCCGAACGCGGGTACGGCGAGCACGTGGACTGGGCGCTGCTGCGCCCGGAGATGGCGGCGGGCATGGGGGCGCTCTCCGAGGCCGTCTACAAGAACAGCAAGCTGGCCCTGCGCGAGCGCGAGGCGGCGCGATGGACCATCGCGCTGATCAACGACTGCGTCGTGTGCCAGGACACCCGGGCCCGTGACGGCCAGGCCGCCGGGGTCGACGAGGGCTTCTACGGCGAGGTGGCCAACTGGCGGACCAGCCCCGCACTCAGCGACAGAGAGCGCCTGGCGGCGGAGTTCGCCCAGTATTTCGCCCTCGACCACCTCAACATGGGCGACGAGCTGTGGGTCCGGCTCCGGGCCGCCTACTCCGACGACGAACTCGCCGATCTCACCATGTGCTGCGGGATGATGCTCGGGCTGGGCCGGACTCTGGCCGTCCTCGGGGTGCGCGCCCCCGACGAGCGCATCCTGGTCTGAGCTGATCGGCGGCGCGCTGCGGCTGTGCGGCGCCACGCGGCTCTGCGGCTCTTGAAAGCCGTTGATGCGCTATCTGCCGTCGGTCAGTTGATCATCGGAGCCATGCTCTATTGCTCGGCGGCCGCGATCCCGGGGCGGGTCGCTGATCGGCCGAGCCACCCGAATTCGCTGCAACCCCTCGGACATAGGGGAAACACCGGTGCGCATACCCCGAGTACCGGGCGGCCGGACCCTTGCCCGGAGAATCCAAACCCCGACCGCCACCGGCACCTCTCGCCTGGCCCGGCATAGAGTTCGGTCCAGCGGAATCGGGGGGCCATGGCAAAGCTGTGGCGAACGAAGGTGCAAAAGCGGACTGCGTGTTCGGTCGCCCTGTTCTTGATTGCTGGCACACTGAGCAGTTGCCTGGGATGGTCCGCGCAACTCTCGACAATTGACGGCTCATCGTTGAGCGGAATCTCGTGTCCAGGCGCGTCAGAGTGCTTCGCCGTCGGCTCGACAACCCAGGGATCAGCCCTTGCCAAGCAGACCGTGAATGGAGGCGCGCAGTGGGCGAGTGACACCACCGGCGTCTCTGGCTTCGCCCTGACCGCGATTAGCTGCAGCGATTCCGAAGATTGTGTGGCGGTCGGTGCTGGCCATCCTGAGCGGTCCAGGCAAACCACCGGTCGGTCTGCGGTGATGCATCACGGTGCTTGCCAAACTAAACTTCAGCTCCTGTAACTCCGGCTGTCGCTTTATCTCGGCGCCGTCCGGCTCTTGCTGGCGTGCGTGAAGATCACGTCTCCCTTGTATTCCAGCCGACAGAGCGGTTTGAGAAGATGTAGCGATGGAAGAGGATCATGAGATCGAAGAGGAACAGTTCGATGTTCCCGAGGATTTTCCAGGCTTCGAGTGGGACGCTGCTCAAGAATCAGAAGATCCGAATGCCGCCGAGAAGGTTGAGCAGCTTCCCGCCTTTACCGAGGATGAATACTTGCTTGTTTTGCCGGGAGGAGAAATCGAGATCGCACAAATCTTACCGAAGCCACGAAAGCTACCAAAGGCTCTCGTCCTCCATAATGGATGTCTGATCGTGTGCGAAAGGAGGCGACGCTCCACTATCCGGACACCTTCGAGCACGGTGGACGACCCCGAACTTCCCCTCGCCTCGCGTCTGGTGATGGTCTTCATTGAGCAACGTTCGGCCACCCCCAGAAATCGGAGCCGCAGGTATTTGATTGTGACTGACGAGAACGAAGACTTGCTTGCCTGGATCGATCACAGCCCTCCGGGATGGGACTTTCAAGGCTCCCAGGTGAGAGCACTCGCTCAGCGCTCAGGGCTGGAGTGTTCAACCGAGGGATTCGCTGTAGAGACTGAGTTTGAGCTTGCTCACCCCGGTTGGATGGGATGACGAGGAGCGATGATTATTGCTAGCCGAGGACGAGCCGTCCTCTATTGCCTCCTGCGGGCACTCTGAAAGGGCCAGCGCATCCCAACTTTCAGAGCGGTCGGGACCACCAGCTCCAGATCGCCTAATCCGCTCCCGGAAATGCAACGGGATCTCCGAATCTGCGCTACGCCAATCCGGCTCCGGGCATCAAGCGACCCGACCAAGAAGTCCTTAGGTGCCGGCGTTTCATTGCCTTGTGGGAGAGACCAGTTCCGTCGCATCGGCTACCGAGATATCCAGCGCGATGTTCACCTGGCTGTGCCCGTGAAAGCTCACCTCGCAAGTAACCCCTGAGTCGTTCCACACCAGAACATCATGTCCCATGATCAACTGAAGCTGGCCTTGGTCATTCGATGAATCTGAGCATTGGTACAACGTGGCGACCGATCCATGCACCCGAATCGCGTTGGCATCTTGTATTAGTGAACAGTACGACGGCACTGGGGGAACACCTCTCCCAGGCTTGTTACGCAGGTACAACTGCAGGTCTCTCCCTGTCATGAACACGAAGTGGCCAAGCGGTCCACCGCTTACGGAGGTCTCGGGAACGACATTCCCGTTGTATTGCTCAAAGGTCACGCCGATGTAGCCGGGAGGAACCCGGAAGTTGGATTGGTTGAGGAGAAATACGCCTCCAGACAGATCAGCCATCGCTGGTCCACAGGCATCCTCACCGAATACTCCAAGGCAAGATGCAGCGGACGACGTGGGCGAAACCGGTATCGGATCCGGAAGCAGGCCAGGACAGGGCACTGGTCTCTTCAGTTGGTCTGCGAACTTCTCGCACTTGGCGCGTTGCGCTGACGTGATTGGAACCAGCGGGACGCTGTCTACCACTTCCGACTTCGGCCTCGGCGCTTTTGGTGCTGTTATCTGCCTACCGTTTGATGCACCGCTCATTGTGGATGAAGGTGACGAACATGCCGCGATTGAGGTTCCTGTGATGATGGCAAGAACCCCTAACCACATTCTTCTCACCGAACAAGACTAAGCCGCGCTGCGGATCGCTCAATTCGCCGGGCTCGGGCGAGTGACGGTCCGTCTGCCACGGCCGAGTCAGTCCGAGGGTGAAGGACTCGCCTCCGACCTGACCCACGCGCAATCGCTCAGCGGCGATGATCCCGAGCGGGTCACGGTCCGATCCGGCTACCCGACGCCCACGCAATCCTCATGCCACAGCTGGATACACGGGGGCTCGGGATCCCCGACTATGCGAGCCCGTCCCGACCCTGAGCATGACCTCGACCGGGAGCGGCACTTCCAGGATGTGCCGATTCGGCGTATCCTTGCCCCAAGGGGTGTGGAGATGACGTTACCGGCGTCCTTGTGGAGACGGCGAGTCCTGCCACTTGCGCTTCTCGCCCTCGTAGTGGCTCTGAGCGGATGCAACGGCTGGTTTACGCAGTACACGTCGACCGACGGTTCCCAGCAGCTCACTCGAATCTCGTGTCCGACGATCTCTACCTGCTTCGCAGTTGGGGAAACTCAAAACGGCAATCCTTTGGTGGAGCAGACCTCTGATGCCGGTCAGACCTGGAAGACCCTGGATAGTCCGCAACTGGATATCGCCTTCAGCACCCCATTCATCGACTGCCCTGACGCGGATCACTGCGTCGCCGTGGGCGGGCCGGAGCAGATTCCTGGTGGCACCGCTCACGCCATCTATACGTCAGACGGTGGAGAAACATGGAAGAACAGCATCGTCTCTACAACGGGCGACGATCCGTCGGGCCTGTGGTGCGTCAGCGACGATAGGTGTTTGGTTACCGAGGAAGGCAACGACACAACCAACAGCCAGGTCGATATAACCACCGACGGAGGTGCGACCTGGACGGCCTCACCCAAGATCGAGCCGAATGGTCCCGGAATCACAGCAGCGGCTTTCGGCCTGAGCCACATAGTGTGTCCGTCAGCTACTGAGTGCGTTGCCGTAGCCGAGGAGGACTATTTCACCGACACTCCCCCGGTGCCCGTGGAGGTGGCTTATGACACATTCGCCTCTTCAACCGATGGCGGGATGACCTGGCACCAGATGGCATTGCCCACCGGAGGTGGAGCGGTCGCCTGCCCCAGCTCGACCCACTGCCTCATGGCGTCGGACCAAGCGGTCGAGAGTCTGACGACCACGGACGGCGGAGCGTCATGGACCATCACTAATGAACCGGTTCCAGGGCTTGATTACAGCTTCAGTGACATCTCGTGTCCTACGACGATGGAATGCGTGGCAGTACAGTTCTTCCCAAGTTCCAACGCCGATGCGATCTACACCAGCAACGACGAGGGTTCGACTTGGGATAGTCAGCCCATAGCAACGGCCTTCAAGGCAACCGATATCGAACTGGATTCGGTCTCGTGTCCATCGCCCACGTCATGCTGGACGGTTGGCTCCGTTCCTTCTTCGACTGGCGCTGGCGACGGTTCCATTATCTTGCACAGCTTGTCCGGCGGTGTTGCCTGGCCCTCGATGAGTAGCATCAGCCCGGCTCAGGGACCAGTCGGCGGCGGTACGGTGCTGACGATCTCGGGAGCGGGCTTCTTTGGGTCGCCTATCGTCACATTCGGATCGGGTCCAGGCACCGAAGCCGCAACAAATGTCATTGTCCTCTCGCCCACCGAACTTAAGGCGACGGTTCCCCCCTGCGACTGCACACCTCCGCCACCAGAGGGCCTGGCTGTCCCGGTAACCGTCACCATTTCCGGGCTTGGATTAAGCCCGCCAAACCTGAACTACGAGTTCACCTACCTCGACTCCTAGGACGAAGCCAAATCGCTCGAGATTGCCGGTTCTGTGCGCCCAGGCTGGCCGGGTCTCTGGGCTGCCACACCAGGCGGGATCACCCGGTCCAGGGTGGGCGAAAGAGGTGACGAGTCGTCCGCCGCTGCCGAGTTAGCGGACCGGTCTCCCGATTCGACCCACGCGCAAATGTTCAGCGGCGGTGATCCCGAGCGGGTTGCCGCCAGCCTGTTCCTCAGCGCTTGGCTCGTGCGGCTTTGCTCGCGTGGATACATAGGGGGCTCGGGATCCCCGATTATGCGAGGCATCTGTCGTCGAGGATGCCCTGTCAGACGCCGATCGGAATCAGGCACCATATCGGGATGGGTGTCAGCCACCCCTAGGAAATGCTGCGCCGAGGGCTTCACGATGGCGCGAGGCGGCCGATTGAGTAGTTTTCGGGATCCCCGAGTACCGGATACCCCGCGACCCGCCGGGCTGAGGTCAGGACCTCGACCGGTACCTACACGTTCCGCCCGGGCCACTTCAATACACAAATAGGGCGATATCGCCCTATTTGTGAGCGGTCCAGCCGGTCCCTCCTCCATTCGATTCTCCCTATCGCCAGCGATAGCGGGCGAACGAGCCGAGTGATCGTGATGAGGCCTCGCCCAGAGGGTATGGAGACCATTGGTGAAGGGCCAGACGAAGTTCTGGGGGCGTGCTGGGTGGGAGAAATGACGGTGTCGGGCCAGGTCGATGCGGCCTGGCCCGACACCAGGTGATGCGTCCTAGCTACCGGGCGACCGCAGGCGCCTTTTGAAGGTCTTTGACGTATTGAGCCGTGATGGCGTTGCCACCGATACCCCAGTCGCCACTTTCGACCTCGTCGATAGTGACCCACGTCACTCCGCGCAGAGCCTCACCCTCGATGCTGACCATGGTCTCGGTGAGCTGGGAGATCATCTCCTGCTTCTGGCTGCTATCGAAGACTCCCTTGATGACTTTGACCTGTACGAGCGGCATGATGTCCTCCTTTGCGCCCGGATTGGGTGCTGGGATGAGTATCCGAGGGGCGGCTGCGACTGGCCTGCGAGGCTCTTGCCACACCCTTGCAAGCGTTCTGCAAGCTCGCTTGCAATAATGGGGCTCATGCCGTCTGACCTCGACTTTCGGGTGTTGGGTGGCATTGAGTTGGTACGTCATGGGCGGGCTGTTCCGATCGGGGGCCCGAAGCCACGTTTGGCGCTCGCGGTCTTGGCGGCCCACCGAGGGTCAGTTGTCTCGGTAAACCGCCTGTGTGAAGAGTTGTGGGGTAGTAACCCTCCAACAGACCCTCCTGGCGTTCTGCAAAGCCATCTCTCGCGGTTGCGACGGGTCCTTCGGCCGGAGGCCGAGATCATTGCCCGCCCACCGGGCTACGTGCTTCAGATTCCCGATGACGCGATCGACGCAGGTCGTTTCGAGCTGTTGTGCAAGCGGGCGAGCCCCTCCTCGGACCCGCAGGCGACCGTTGAACTGCTGGAAAGCGCCCTCGCGTGTTGGCGGGGCTCACCCTTCGAGGAGTTCGCTGAACATGATTGGGCTCGGCTCGAGGCGATGCGTCTCGACGAACTCTATGTAGTTGCGCAAGAGGAGCTTTTCGAGGCGCGCCTCGCCCTCGGTGGACACGCGACTTTTATCGGTGACCTAGAAGCTCTCGTCGCGCGGCATCCCTTGCGGGAGTGCTTCTGGCAGCAGCTCATCGTCGCCCTGTATCGCAGTGGCCGTTCAGGGGAGGCGCTTCGGCGGGCGGAGACGCTTCGGGTCCTGCTGCGCGAGGAACTTGGGCTCGACCCTTCGCCGGCGTTGCGCGACCTCGAAGCCCGCGTCCTCAGTGATGACCCGACACTCCTTCAGCCTCCTGTGGCGGCACGACGATCAGTGACGCGACAACTCCCGGCCGAGTCCACGAGGCTGGTTGGTCGTGCCGATGAGCTCGAGCTGCTCGCCGGCCGGCTGCGAATCGATCGATTGGTCACACTGACGGGTCCAGGGGGAGTCGGCAAGACACGGCTTGCGATGCGGCTCGCAAGCGACGTGTGGGATGAGTTTGACGGCGAGGTCTTCGTGGCCGAGCTCGCACCGGTGCGTGATCCCTCGTCGACCGTCGCCGCCATTGCCACAGCAATCGATGTGCAACAGCGCCAGCATCTTTCCATTGAGGACACCCTCGTGGAGTACTTACGAGCGCGCCGGGCACTGCTGGTTCTCGACAACTGCGAGCATTTACGAGCCACCATCGCGTCGCTCTCCGGGCGTCTCCTCAGCTGGTGTCCAGACGTGACCATTCTTGCTACCAGCCGCGAAGTCCTCGGACTTCCGGGCGAGCAGGTGTGGCGGGTCCGGCCTCTTGCGATTCCGGACGAGGGCGCTGGTGCGGCGGCAGCATCTGAAGCTCCGGCCGCTCGCCTCTTCGTCGAACGTGCCATCGCCGCCCGCCCCGGATTCGCTCTCGGACCGGACAACGTGGCTGACATTATCGACATCGTCCGCCATCTCGATGGGCTTCCACTGGCGCTCGAACTCGCGGCGGCACGCATACGGGCCATGAGTCCGGCGGCACTCGCGGAACGTCTCAACAAGGGCTTCGATCTCCTGTCCGGCGCGCAAGAATCGATGATTCCCCGGCATCGCACAGTGCAAGATCTGGTGGAATGGTCTCACGACCTTCTCGCTCCGGACGAGCAACGGCTGTTCGCACGGTTGTGTGTTTTCGCTGGAAGTTTCGGGCTGGACGCCGTCGAAGAGGTGTGCGCTGGTCAGGATTTGGACATTTCCAGGGTGTCGTTGCTCCTTGCGAATCTTGTGGACAAGTCGATGGTGCAACTTGTCGACGAGGATCTTCCCCGTTATCGACTATTGGAGACTTTGCGCGAGTATGGCCGCGACCACCTTGACGAAGAAGAGCGCGACACAGTCCGCGCCCGACATGCAGCGTGGTGCCTCAACGTGGCCGAGCAGTGCGCTCGATCGTTGGCGGGAGCGGATGAAGCACCGGCGATCAAGATGCTGGACCGCGACTTTGACAATCTCCGCGCTGCTCATTTGTGGTCTATCGAACATGGTGACATCGACGTCGCGTTGCGCCTGGTCGCCGGACTCAGAGAGTATTCGTTCCGATGCATGCATGCCGAGATCACAAGCTGGGCGGATGCTGCCATCGCACTCCCCGAAGCTCCTGTGCACGAACGATATCCTGTCGCCGTTGGCGTCGCGGCCTACGGCCGGTTTATCCGAGGCGATCTCGAAGGCGCCATCGAACTCGGTGAACAGGCCATCGTCGCTGCCGATCAACTTGCCGTCGATAGCTCCGGATTAGCCGAACGCGCGCTTGGCAATGCATGGTTCTACAAGGGAGAAACCGAGCGAGGCGTCGAATGGATGGATCGCATGATCGCATCAGCGAGGAGGGGTTCGCCGGCCCGCCTTGCCCATGCTCTCTATATGCGGTCCGTTGCTTTCACCAGCGTTGGCGACAATGTCAGAGGTGCTCAGTTTGCCGCTAGCTCTCATGTCGCCGCCGTCGACTCTGGATCTCCCACGGCCCTAGCCCAAGCCCTTTACGCTCAGGGTCTCGCCCTCAAGTCATCGAGCCCGATCGAAGCAACCGTGCTGCTACAAGAGGCAGCAGATATCGCCAGAGACGCTGGAAACCGGTGGATTCAAGCCTTCGCGCTCACCGAAGTACTGTGGCTTGAGGGTCGCGAGGGCCAACCACGCGACGCGCTGGCGCGCTACATCGACGTGATCGACCTTTGGTATCGCGGCGGAGACTGGGCTAACCAATGGCTGTCTCTCCGCCACGTGTTCGGCATCCTCGTTCAGCTTCGAGCAGACCTCGCAGCGGCCACGCTCCATGGCGCGCTCACCGCCGCCGGCTCTGCGTACGCGTTGCCGTTCGAAGCCGCCGACGCACAGCGAATCAGCGACCTCGTAGATGATCTTCGCGACCGGCTGGGTCCAGCTGCATTCGCTTCAGCAGTAAGGCGGGGAACCACCCTCAGCGATGGCGAGACCATTGATTTTGTACGCGCCCAGATCCAGGCGCTCTCGGAGCCATAGCGACTCATGGGCGCGGACCATCCCACTAAAGACGGGCATTCCACAGACCGGTCAGGTTCCTTTTCGAGCTCCCTCCGGTCATCCCAGGGAGGCCGACGGCGGTGCGACCCGGCCAGCCGATATCATCGGCACTCGGGCCACTTGGTGGGCCGAGCAGATCACGCGAACATGCCGGTTCTGAAACGCCCTGGCAGGGCCAGCCCCACCCCCTCGGGCCCCGAGCGGGATCACCCGCTCCCGGTCGCCCTGTTCGCTCACCGGAACCGTACGAACCTGCCGGATACCAGAGTGCCCAGTCAGGGCAGGCCGACCGGTATTCGCGGAGCCCTCCCATCTCTCGCCGTGACGCTCCTAGGCTTTCGGCGTGCCGAAGAGGAAGCCCACGGAGTCAGATCGCCGTGAGGCGATCCGGTCCCTCTTGGTCGGGCTCAGGCGGGGAACCGAGCTGCCTGACTTGGCCCTTTCGCTGGAGGCCCTGCACCCGCGGGACAACACCTTTCCAGGAGAGGTCTTCATGGAGGTGGCCGTCCAAGCGATGGACCTCGCCGGCATCGAGCAACGAGATTTGCCGTACGAAGAGCTTCTGAACAACCACTTGCCGGAGTACGAGTTCCGGGATCGCCGGGCTCAGAAAATCAAGTTCGCCATCCTGGCCACCGGTGCCTCCCGAGGCGGCATCAGCCCCGACCTCCTCGACGAAGTCATCTGGTGGCGAACGGACGATTTCTGGTTCTATGCCCTCGCTGCAGCTGCAGCCATTATCCGATCCAGTGCGGCCAAGCAGGCAGTTCCGATCGCCGATCTCATTGGGAGGCTGGCGCTCGAGCACGATATCGACCTGACTATCCCCACGCCGTGATCCTCCGCTGCACTTCCCGCATGCTCGATGTCATCGGTGGCAAGCCGAAGCTCGTCGACGTCGAGCCGAGCGTCGAAGATTGGTACGCCAACGTCGTCTACATCGACGGCAAGAAATGCGTGGTCCTGGTCCACGACGGCACCCTGTTCTCCAGCTTGACGGTGAACGTTGGCGTCGGCACCCTGAGACCGACCGGCGGGTACGTCTACAGCCAGATCGTCCGAGCCCTCGAGAGCGAGGGATTACCCCCCGACGCCCTGGGCGACATCGACTACAGACAGATTCGCCTCGCCCGGACTCGCAGCCGGAGCGTCTTTGGGTCGATGAACGACATGATGATCATGGCTCGACATGTCATCCGCAGTGAGGGGGGCTTCGAGGGGTGCGACGTCGCGAGACTGAACCACTTCCTGCGCGACACGCCCAACGGGGCATGGGGATTCGCTACCCCGCTCGAACTCGTCAGCCGACGCCTGGTCAGCGAACGGCCGAGACGAGCCCGGGAGGAGAGCGTTGAGTAGTGCCAGGGGTCCGGCATCGGGTCCTTGTCCATAATCCTGTCCATAATTTCGGTCTGGCAGGACACGGATTCTGGCACTGCGCGCTCGCCTGTGCCGGGCCGTTCAGAAGTGCCCGAGGACAGGATGGGGAACGTAGAGCTCCTCGACCGCGGCGATCTCCTCGGCACTGAGGGCGAGGGTCTCCGCCGCCAAGGCGTCGGTGAGATGGCTCAGCTTGGTCGAGCCCACGATGGGGGCGGTCACCCCGCGACGGTGCAACAACCAGGCCAGGGCGATCTGGGCGGGGGGCACGTCGCGCTTGACGGCCACCTCGGCCACGCGCTCGACGATGTCGAAGTCCGACGGCTGGCTGTAGAGGTAGTCGGTGAAGGGGTCGGTTCCCGAGCGCGTCGTGCGCCGCTCCTCGCCCCCGCCGCGGTTACCGGTGAGCACGCCCCGTGCCAGCGGGCTCCAGGGGATGACCCCGATGCCCTGGTCGATGCACAGCGGGATCATCTCGCGCTCCTCCTCCCGGTAGAGGAGGTTGTAGTGCGGCTGCATCGACACGAAGCGCGTCCACCCGTGGCGCTCGGCCACGTGCTGGGCTTTGGCGAATTGCCAGGAGAACATACTGCTGGCGCCGATGTAGCGGGCCTTGCCGGCTCGGACCACGTCGTGCAACGCGCCCATGGTCTCTTCGATCGGCGTACGGGGGTCCCAGCGGTGGATCTGGTACAGGTCGACGTAGTCCATGCCGAGACGGGTCAGCGAGGCGTCAATGGCCGACAGGATGTGCTTGCGGGAAAGCCCTCCCCCGTTCTCGCCCGGCGTCACGGGCATGAACACCTTGGTGGCGATGACCACTTCGTCGCGGGTCAGCATCTTGCTCACGAGCCGGCCCGTGGCCACCTCACTGGCACCGCCGGAGTAGGTGTCGGCCGTGTCGAAGAAGGTGACGCCCCCCTCCACCGCGGCGCGCACGATGGGCTCGGCGGCGTCCTCGTCGAGCACCCACTCCCGCTCGCTGTCGTTGCCGAAGCTCATCATCCCGAGACAGATGCGAGACACCCGCATGCCGGTATTGCCCAGGTTCACATACTCCATCGCCACACCTTAGGCAGGCTCGCCCCTCACCACAGCCTGGCCGTGGCCCGGTCGGCCCCGGCCCGAAGGGCGCGCAGCTTCTCCCACACCACCGAGGGGGCGATGTCCCCGATCCCCGCCGAGGTGTCGAAACCGCAGTCGGTCCCGGCGATGACGCGTCGGGGGTCTCCCACGGCCCGGGCCACCCGCACCAGGCGATCGGCCACCACGTCGGGGTGCTCGACGTAGTTGCTGGTGGTGTCGATCACCCCGGCCACGAGGAGGGTGCCCTCGGGCAGGGGGTGGCGCTCGAAGCACCGGTACTCGTGGGCGTGACGGGGATTGGCCATCGACACCACCCACGCACCCACGTGGGCCTGGTACAGAAGCGGGAGGATGTCGTCGAGGGCCACGTCGAGGGTGTGCGGTCCTTCGTAGTTGCCCCAACACACATGCAGGCGCACCCGGCCCGGGTCGATCCCGCTCAGCGCACCGTTGATGGCGCCCACGACCAGTTCCACCCAGCCCAGGAAGTCGCCCAGGGGCCGGCCGGCGAACAGCGTGTGACGCTCGAGGGCGAGATCCGGTGCGTCGATCTGGAGCACCAGGCCGGCCTCCACGATGGCGTGGTACTCGGATCGCAGCGCCTGGGCCACGGCCAGGACGTATTCCTCCATCGAGGCGTAGTGCCGGTTCTCCATGGCCGACGCCACGATGCCGGGGGACGCCGCGGTCATGAACGTCTCGGCGAAGGGGGCGCCGGCCACGAGCGCGCACTCGGCGTCGACCTCGGCCGTGTCGCGGTAGGTGACAGCGGAGGTCGCCGCCGGAGCGGCCATGAGGTTCACCTGGCGGCGCAGGTGGCGCGGCACCACCAGGTCCAAGAAGTCCGGATGGTCGAGCAGGTCCTGCATGAGCGGGCGCTGGCTGGTGCCGCTGAACCCGGTCATGCGGTGTTGGACGTAGGTCACGAAGCTCTCGCGCGCCTGCTCCCCGTCGTTGCCCACGTCGATACCAGCCGCGACCTGGGCGGCCACGACGGCGGCGGTGGCCTCCTGCACGGCGTGGTGCAGGGCCGGCGCGTCGACGTCCTCACCGCGGCTCCGGCGCCCGTGCAGCTCGGCCAGGGCCCGGGGGCGGGGCAGGCTCCCGGCGTGGGTGGTGAGGATGCCGGTCTCGCTGCTGAGCACGGTCGGACTACCGGGCCGTGGCGCCGACGAGCTCGATGCGCACCCCGTCGGGGTCGTAGAGCGACGCCATGGCCACCGGCCCCGTGGGCGAGGGCTGGTCGAGTCGCCGCGTGGGGCCGAAGCCCAGGGCGGTGAGACGGGCCACGACCTCGTCGACGTCGACATAGAACGACAACAGGAAGAACCCGGCGCGGGGGGCCATGGGTCGGGGGCCGGGAGGGCTGGGCGCAGACCCCGACACCGCGAAGGTCACGAGCTCGACCACCCCGGAGTCGGCCTGAGCAGGGTCGCCCAGGAAGATGGACCGCAAGGTGGTCGAGGGGGCCTCGAACAAGGTGGGCCAGTCACCCTCGAACACGTGGTCCATGAGCACCTCGAGGCCGATCCCGTCGCGATAGAAGCGGAGACTGGCGTCGACGTCATGGGCCTCGATGGCGCTGTGGTGGACGCGTGGCGTCATCACTTCCCCATGCTCTCGGCGGGATCGATGGGGCTCCACAGCGACACCCCACCGTCGGCGGCGAGCACCTGGCCCGTGACCCAGTCCAGTTCCAGCATGGCCGTGACGGCGCGCGCCACCCCGTCGGGCGTCCCCACGTCTCCCAGCGCGGCGCGCTCGGCCACACGCTCGCGGTATCCGGGCAGACGCTTGGTCGAGGCGAACATCGGGGTGTCGGTGGTTCCCGGGGCCACGGCGTTCACCCGGATCCCGAAGGGACCGAGCTCGCGCGCCGCCACCCGGACCAGTTCGGCCACGCCCGCCTTGGACACGCTGTAGTGGCCCATCATCCGGTCGGCGAGAAAGCCCGAGATCGAGCTGACCGCCACGATCGCCCCCCCTCGTCCCCCGGCCACCATGGCCTTGCCCACCTCGCGCAGGCACACGAAGGTGCCCCGCAGGTTGACGCCGAGCACGCGGTCCCATTCGGCGCTCGACAGCTCCAGCAGCGACCCGAAGCCGCCCACCCCGGCGTTGAGCACGGCCACGTCGAGACCGCCGAAGGCGTCGTGCACCTGGGCGACGGCACCGACGACGTCGTCTTCCACCGAGATGTCACAGCGGATGTAGAGCTCGGCGGCCGCCGATCCCTGCTGGACGTCGAGCACGGCCACCCGCGCTCCGGCACCGCGCAACAGCGCCACCGTGGCGGCGCCGATACCGCTCGCCCCACCCGTGACGATCGCCGACGCCCCCGCAAGCTCCATGCCGCCTCGCTCAGTCCGGTCCGACGAGGAAGCCTGCCACCTCGTCGGCGAGGGCGGGGTGTTCGAGTGCCAGGCAGTGACCGGCGTCGGGGATCTCGAGGAGCCGAGCCCCGGGCATCGTCGCCCATACGCGTCCGGCTTCCTCGGGGACCAGGAGGTCGTCCCGGCCGCGCACCACGAGGGCGGGTACCGCCACCCGGCCCAGGCGCTCGGTCAGCTTGCGGTTCTGGAAATGCGGCGCCTTCCACCCCAGCCGGGCCGCGCCGGCCAGGCCCGAGAACCACAACAGCTGCTGCTCGGTCGTCATCACATCGGGGAGGGCGCCCAGGGCCACCGCACCGTCGGGGTCGGCGAACAAGAGCCGTCGGGCCTCGCCCGCACCCCCGATCCCCCGGGGAGCCACGGCGCCGAAGAACGGGGGCACCTCCACGCCCCGGACGTGCACGCCCACCGGCGCCAGCAGCACCAGGCGCGCGACGAGGTCGGGGTGGCGCAACGCCAGCTCGGTGGCGAACCAACCGCCGAGGCTGTTGCCGACCACGGCGACCTCGGCCAGCCCCAGTTCCCGGCACAGGTCCACCAGGTGCCACACGTAGTCCTCGACGTCGTCGAAGTCTTCGAGCCCGGTGCTGGCGTCATACCCCGGGAGGGCGGGGGCGAGGACGTCGAAACTCGCCGCCAATCGGGCCAGCAACGGCGTCCACTGGTCGACGGGCCCCACGGCGTGGATGTCGCACAGGCCGTGCAGGTAGAGGAGTGCCATGCCGGTACCGCCCCGCAGGACCGTGACGTCTCGCCCCGACACGGACACGGTGCGGCGCGTCGGACCGGTGCGGGGCCTCGGACCGGGGCGGCGGTCGACGACGGTCATTCCCACCCCTTGGCTGCGAAGTGCTTTTCGGCGTGCTCGCGCACGAAGGGGACGACCTCGGTGGCGTACAGCCGGGTCGAACGGGCCGTGAGATCGGCGGGGAGGGACCCGAATTGCAACAACGCCAGCACGGTCCCGAGGCCGAGCTCGTTGACGTACGTCAGCAGTCGCTCCCGGACCGTCTTCGGGCTGCCGATCAGCGGCGACCGCTTCCACACCGCCGCGGCGGCGTCGGGAGGTCGCTGGCCCTGCACCATCCCCCGCAGGTCGGCCAGGAACTGCACCAGGGCCGGGGGGTCGATGTACCCGGGCGGCATCCACACCTTGCCGGGACCGACGAAACCCGCCGCCAGGGTCCCCTGGAAGTAGGCGAGATGGGGGGCTGCTTCTTCCACGGCCTGCTCGTCGGTCTCGGCCACGTACACCGTGGTCAACCAGCCCAGCAGCTCGGGGTCGAACGTCCGTCCCGACGCCGTGACCGCCTCGTGATAAGCCACGGCCTGTCGGGCGAAGGTCTCCGGTGGCGCGTAATAGGCCACGCCCATGTACCCGAACCCGTGCTCGACGCAATAGGTGATGGTGCTCGGCGATCCCAGTCCGGGGATCCACACCGGGGGGTGGGGCTGCTGCAGCGGGCGCGGCCAGGGATTCACGTAGGGCAACTGGTAGAACTCGCCGTCGAAGGCGAAGGGCCCCGGTCGCGTCCAAGCCTGGATGACGAGGTCGACCGCCTCGCGAAAGCGCGGCCGGGCGTCGGTGGGATTTACATTGGTCGAGTAGTACTCGGGGCCTCCCCCCACCACCAGCCCGGCGATGAGCCGACCTCCGCTCATGACGTCGAGCATGGCCATCTCTTCGGCCACACGGGTGGGCGGGTTGTACAGGGGAAGGGCGTTGCCCAGCACGCAGATCTTCACTCTCGAGGTCTCGCGCGTCAGCGCCGCGGCGACGAGGTTCGGCGACGGCATGAGCCCGTAGGCGTTCTGATGGTGCTCGTTGACCACGACGCCGTCGAGACCGAGCTCTTCCGCCTCCACCAGCTCGGAGATATAGCGGTCGTAGAGCGCCTTGCCCAGGGCGGGGTCGTAGTTGGCGTTCGACAGGGTCACCCAGGCCGCCTCGTTGGCAGCCAGGAATTCCCGCGGGGCCGCCAGGTGCGGCCAGGGCATGAGGTGGAAGGAGAAGAAGTTCACTGCCGGCCACCCGTGGCCGTGGCGGCGACGGGGTCCAGCGCCGCTGGCACCGCGACGGCGCCCTCGGTGGCACCGCTGTTCTTGGTCATCGTGCCCCGCAGGGGAGCGTCTTTGAGCAAGAGCGCGCAGACGAAGGCCAGACCGGCGAGGGGGATCCCCACCATGAACACCACGTGGAGGGAGCGCACGAAGGCGTCCTCGACCCCAGTGCGCACGGCCGGGCGCAGGGCCCGTAGGGCGACGGGGGTGATCGTGAAGGACTGCGACAGGCTCAGCCCGCTGTGGGCCGGCACCAATTTCGGCAGCCAGAACCCGAGCCGGCTCACGAGGACGGTGCCGAGCAGGGCGGTCCCGCAAGCGGCGCCGATGTTGCGGAAGAAGCTCACGGCCGAGGTGGCGCTGCCGAGGTCGCGCCGCTCCACGGCGTTCTGTACGGCCACCACGACGATCTGCAGGGTCATCCCCATGCCCACGCCGAACACGACCATGTAGAGGCTGGCGGTGCCCAACGAGGTATGGATCCCCAGATGGGTGAACAACCACATCCCCACCGTCATGAGGGCCGTGCCGCACACGGGGTACACCTTGTAGCGACCGAAGCGGGTGACGAGCCGGCCCGAGACGATCGAGGTGGTGAGCATCCCTCCCATCAGGGGCAGGAGCAGCACGCCCGAGCGGGTGGCCGACATCCCGTCGACGAGTTGCAGGTACACGGGGATGTAGATGATCGCCGCGAACATCGTCGCCGTCACGAAGAATGTCATGCCCAAGCCGGAGCGGACGATCGAATTGCCGAACACGCGCGGGGAGAAGATCGGCTCGCCCGCCCGGCGCTCCCACCACACGACGGCGCCGATCATCGCCACCGACACGATGACCAGGCCGAGGATGGTCGCCGACGCCCAGGGGAACGTCCTTCCCCCCCACACCGTCACGAGGATGAGGGGGGTCACCGCGGCCACGATCAGGCCCGCTCCGGTGTAGTCGATCGACACCCCGGTGCGGGTGGGGAGCGGCAACCGCAGCACGGCGCTGGTGATGATCAGGGCCAGGATCCCCACCGGGATGTTGATGTAGAAGATCCAACGCCACGTGAGATGATCGGTCAGGAACCCTCCCGCCAGCGGGCCCCCGATGCTGGCGAGGGCGAACACCCCGCCGAAGTAGCCCTGGTACCGGCCGCGCTCGCGGGGGCTCACGATGTCTCCGACGATGGCCATGGCCAGGGCCATGAGCCCCCCGCCGCCGAGGCCCTGGAGGGCCCGAAACGCGATGAGCTGGTCCATGTTGCGGCTCAACCCCGACAGAGCGGAGCCGACGAGGAAGATGACGATGGCGACCTGGAAGACCTTCTTGCGCCCGTGGAGGTCCGAGATCTTGCCGTACAACGGGGTCGACAACGTCGTGGTGAGGAGATAGGCGGTCACCACCCACGACAGGTGGTTGAGCCCGTGCAGGTCCCCCACGATCGTCGGCAGGGCGGTGGCCACGATCGTTTGGTCCAGGGCGGCCAGGAGCATGCCCAGCATCAGCCCGCTCAGGACGATGAGGACCTGACGGTGCGTGAGCCCGCCGCTGGTCTGGTCCTCGGGGATGGTGCCGCGGGTCTCGGACATGACCCGTCCGAGGCTAATGCCGGGGGCGACACCCTCGACACGACGAGGCGACGACGGTGTCAGACGAGCCTGGTCACGAGCCGGATCACGAACCGGGTCACGAGCCGAGCGTTTCGAACAGGTCGCCCATGGCCTCGACCCGGTCGAGCACGTCGTGGGGGCTGAAGCCGAGGAGCTTCTCCCCGCCCCGTGCCGCGCCCTCCTCGACCTCGCTCCAGGTGAGCGGGGTCGACACCGAAGGACGGTCGAGGGCCCGCAGCGAATAGGGCGTGACGGTCGTCTTCGCCATGTTGTTCTGGCTCCAGTCGATGAAGACCTTCCCGACCCGAAGGGACTTCGCCATCCGAGACACGGCCAGGTCGGGGACGGACTGCTCGAGCTCCTGGGCCAGTTCGTGCGCGTAGGTGTTGGTGCGCTCCTCGGGCCAGCGTTTGGCGGCCACCGCCGCGTAGAGCTGCATGCCTTTGGAGCCGCTGGTCTTCGGCATCAGCTCGATGCCGTCGCGGGCGGCTCTGTCCCGGAGGACGACGGCCACCTCGCAGCACTGCGAGATGGTGGCCGGGAGACCGGGGTCGAGGTCGAAGACCAGAAGATCGGGGGCACGGGGCTGATCCTTCTGTCCCAGGCGCCACATCGGCGTATGGAACTCCACCGAGGCCAGGTTCACGAGCCACGTCAACGCGGCGAGCTCGGGCACCACCACGAATTGTGTGGTGTCGCGGTCGTCGGCCGGGGCGGTCCGCTTCCCCCACCGATCCGTGCCCTTGCGAGGCAGTGTCACCGTGGTGATCCATTCCGGGGCGTGCTTGGGGACGTTCTTCTCGATGAATCCCTTGTGGTCGACGCCTTGGGGGAATCGCTTCACGGTGACCGGCCGGCGAGCCAGATGCCTGAGCATCACCGGCGCCATGCGGGCGTAGTAGTCGAGCATGTCGCCCTTGGTGAACCCCGTGGGGAAGAGCGGTTTGTCGAGGTTCGAGAGCTGTAGCTCGCGCTCTCCCACCCGCACCGTGACACGCGGGCTCTCAGGACTCACGGTGCACGTCCGCGGGGGACTTGTCATGGCGCAGACCCCGCCACGACGGGTGGCGCATGCGACCGTCCTTGGTCCACTCGGAGAACCTCACCTCTCCCACCAGCGTCGGCTCCACCCAGATGGCGACGTGCTGGTAGCGAGGGGGAACTTCGGTGACGAAGGGGTTGTGATCGGAGCGCCGGGCCACGAGTCGCTGCGCCAGGTCGTCGAGGGTCGACACACTGAACCCGGTGCCGACCTGGCCGATGTACTGGAGCCCACCTTCTGCGGGGAGACCGAGCAACAACGACCCCAGACGTCCCTGGCGATTGCCCTCGCCCGGCGTCCACCCGCCCACGATGACCTCCTGTGTCAGGAGGTTCTTGACCTTCGTCCAGTTGGGCGAGCGCTTCCCGGGCAGGTACGCCGAGTCCAGGCGCTTGGCCAGGATCCCCTCCAGACCCTGGGTCCGGCTCGCCTGCAGGACATCGGCCCCGGGTCCGGCGAATTGTGGGCTCAGCGTCCAGTACTGGGTCTTCTTGGTCACCAGTCCGAGGCTCTCGAGCGTCCGGCGACGCTCTGCGTAGGGGTGATCCATGAGCGACACCCCGTCGAGATAGAGGATGTCGAAGAGCACGTACACGACGGGTTGCTCGGCGGCCAGGCGCTTGGCCTTGGTGGCGTCCGACGCATGGATGCGCGGCTGCAGCAATTGGAACCGGGGGTGCCCGGACTCGTCGAACGCCACGATCTCACCGTCGAGGGCCACACGGCGAGACCCCAGCTGCTCGCCCAGGGCCCGGAGCTCGGGAAACGACGAGGTGAGGTCGTTGCCGTTGCGTGACTCAATGTGGATGCGACCGCCATCGACAGCACACAACGCCCGGATGCCGTCCCACTTGAACTCATAGGCCCACGCGTCGTCATCGGCGGGCAGCGCGCCCGGCGTGGCGAGCATGGGCCGGAGATGGCTGGGCAGCGGTTCGTAGTCGGCGGGGTCGTCGTCCATCCGGTGCACCATCCACGACCGGCCCGCTCCGCCTCCCGGTGCGCTGGCCTTGGCGACGGCCTTGGCGCCGGCCTTGGCTCCGGCCTTGGCGCCACGTGTGGGCCCGTCGGTGGCGAAGAGCACGTACGTCCCTTGGATGCGCCCACCGTGCAGCACGACCATGACCTCGCGGTCGGACCATTTCAACTCGTCGTAGGTGCCGTGGTCCCACACGATCACGTCGCCGCCGCCATAGGCACCGGGCGGAATCGACCCCTCGAAGGAGGCGTACTCCAGGGGATGGTCTTCGGTGTGCACGGCCAGGTGGTTGGTCTTGTGGTCGACGGGGAGCCCCTTCGGGACCGCCCAGCTCACGAGGACGCCGTCGCGCTCGAGCCTGAAGTCCCAGTGCAGGGCGCTGGCATGGTGCTCTTGGATGACAAAGACCGGTGCCCGAGTCTTTGCCCGCCTGGCGCGCCCGGTGGGACTCGCCGACCCGGCCGGGACCGGCTCGGGCGTGACCGACGGATCGCGCCGGCCCCGGTAGTCAGCGAGCTTGTCGCTGGGGTCGGGCGTGCGGGATCCGGTCGCCGCTGGCCCTCAGCAGGCCAGGGCGACGGGGGCCGCGGCCTCGCGCTCGTCGAGGAACGCCCACCATGCCGCCGCCGCGCCGGCAGCGCCGTCACGCACCTCGTCGGCGTCGGTGGCCAGCTGGGCCAGCGCGTCGACGATCCAGGCGCCGTGGACCTCGTCGGCCCCGCTGTGGACGTCCCAGAAACGCGTCCCGTCGTCGGTGACCCCGTAGCGCGCCCGCAGGCCGTCGGCCTTGGACGCCGCGATCTCCGAGGCCTGGACCTCATAGGCGGCCAACGCCGCCAGTGCTGTCACAGGGGACTCGCCTGCCACAGACGTGTACAACGCCACCAGAGCGGCCGTCGCCGGCGTCGCCTGGGCCCGGGCCGACGCGCCCACAGCGTCGGCGAAACCCTCGAACAGCTCGAGATGCGGAGCGGGAACCCCGAGCTCGTCGTCGAGGTTGGCCTGCACGAGGTGACGCGCCGTCGGGTCATCGATGGCCGAGACCACACGCGCCAGCACATCGGGAAGCACGGCCTCGAAGTGCCGGTACTGCCCTGCGTACCCGGCCAGCTCGGTGCGATCGAGCGTTCCCGCCTCCCAACGGCGGTAGAAGGGATGGGCGAGGAGCCGGCGGTCCCGGAGCACCTCGACGAGGATGGCGTCGACGTCAGTTCGGAGCATGCCGGGATCGTACCCGCTCGATGGTGGCGGGGGCGGTCTTGCACCGCCTCGGCTCGGGGCGATGCGCCGCCTTTCGAGCCATATGCCTCGCGATCGAATAGTCAACAATGACGAACTCTCGCTGGGCGTCATCCGGATGACCCGTGGGCACCGAAGAGTTCCCGACACCCCGGGGACACGAGTCGTGACGCCCGGAACATACCGATCGATTCCGAGTGCCGGTGGCACGCGTCCAAAGCGCCGTGCCGACGAGGACTCCGGATGGAGGTTCCGCCATGGCCGCAGTCAGCAGGCGCACATTTTTGGGCAGGGGCTCCATGGCCGTTGCCGCAGCCGGGGTGCTGTCGTCGGTCCCCGGCCTCTCGAGCCTGCTCACGGCGGGAGAGACCGAGGCGCCTGCCGCCGATGCCTCGGTCGCCGGCGCCGGCGCCGACGCCGGTGCCGCGGACCTCTCCGAACCCCTGGTGGCGCACGTGCGCGATCTCTCGACCGGCGAGATCAGCCTCTTCAACGGCACCAGAGAGGTGATCGTGCGAAACCCCCAACTCGCCAGCCAGCTCGCCCGCGCCGCCCGTTGACCGACCCGCAGTCGCCACACCGTTCTCCGACACGTCACGCACAACCCCTACGAACAACTGGAGTGAGCCATGTCATCGCACCGTGAAGCGCCCGAGATCTCGAAGGACCCCGTCGCCGACAGCACCGACCTGTACGCGTTCGTGAGCCCCGACGAGCCCGACACCGTCACGATCATCGCCAACTACCTGCCCCTCGAGGGCCCCGACGGCGGGCCGAACTTCTACGAGTTCGGCGACGATGTGCTCTACGCCATCAGCATCGACAACGACAACGACGGGGACGCCGACATCGTCTTCGAGTTCCAGTTCCAGACCCAGGTCACCGACCCCGGCACGTTCCTGTACAACACCGGCCCCATCCAGTCGCTCACCGATGCCAACTGGAACCGTCGCCAGACCTACTCGGTGACGCGGGTCGACAACAGCCACGGAGAGTCCCGGAGCACCGTGCTCGGAACCGGGCTGACCTGTCCTCCGTGCAACATCGGCCCCCTGTCCACCCCCGACTACCCCGCCTTGGCCGCCGCCGCGGTGCACACCTTGCCCCAAGACGTCACCGTCTTCGCCGGGCAGCGGGCCGAGGGCTTCTACGTCGACCTCGGCTCCATCTTCGACCTCGGCATCCTGCGGCCGTTCGAGGAGGCGCATGCCACCTTCGGGCTCAAGAACACGGGGCTCGGCCAGATGGCGGCCGGGATCAACTCCACCAAGGCCTCGAACGTGCACAGCATCGCCATCCAGCTCCCCATCAGCGAGCTCGGCGGCAGCTGGAACCGGTCGCGTCGGTCCTCGTCGAGCAACTCGGTCATCGGCGTGTGGACCTCCGCCTATCGCCAGAAGGTCCGGGTGCGCGACGACTTCGGCCAGCACTTCAACACGGGGCCCTACGTCCAGGTGTCACGCCTGGGCAACCCACTCGTGAACGAAGTGCTGATCCCGATGGGCAAGAAGGACTACTGGAACTCCCAGGCGCCCGGGAACGACAGCCAGTTCGCGTCCTTCTACTCGAACCCGCAGCTGTCCCAGCTTCTCCCGGTCCTGTACCCGGGCGTGTTCCCCAACCTGGCCGCCTACAACGCGGGACCGCCGGCTCCCAATCGTGCCGACCTCGTGGCCATCTTGCTGACGGGCATCCCCCCGGGGCTCATCACCGGGTTCCAGAACTTCACCGGGACCACCCAGGCCGACATGCTCCGGCTCAACACGGCGATCCCCCCGTCGAGCAGCCCGGCCAACACCGGACTGCTGGGCAACGACATCGCCGGCTTCCCCAACGGCCGCCGGGTGTTCGACGACGTGGTCACCATCGAGCTGCGTTGCCTGGCCGGTGCGGTCCTCAAGCTGGTGGACCCGGGCTTCACCCCCGACGGCGCCGCCGGTGCGATCCACGACGGCCTCACCGCCAATGCCGCCGACCTCAGCGCCATGGGCACCGAGAACTACCTCTCCTCGTTCCCCTACCTGGGGGTGCCCCACAGCGGCTTCTTGGTCCCGGCGAGTTGACGGTGGGCCCGGGCCACCACCACCACCCCGACACACCGCACGACCATGGCCATATCCATGGTCCGGGGGCCGAGGGCCCGGGGGCCGAGAGCCCCCTGGGCCCCAGCGGCGAGGCCAGCGTGGTGCTCGACATCGGCCCCCACGCCGGTGCCCTGGTGCTGTACACGGACGAAGGCCTGGCCGGGGCGGAGATCGAGATCCGCCCCGGTGACGGAACCTGGCTGGGGGCCCATACCGCCGTGCGGGCCCGACACGCCGGTGGCCGTGTGCTGTACGCCGGGGTCTTCGGATCGCTCGCCCCCGGCCGCTACGACCTGCGGCTCAAGGGCGGGGGGGGCGGGTCCTTCGACCTGACCGTGGACGTCGTGGCCGGCACCGTCACCGAGGCCAGGGTCCCCACGACACCGACGCTCTCGGGCGTTTCGCTCGGCTAGTGACGCCGACGCGGGCACAATAGGAGGACACACCGGGTCCGGAGCTGCCGCGCACGGAGCGCGCTGGTCGCAGCTGTCTGCTCGGACGTCGACACGACAACGCAGACGCTGCCCGAGCCCCGTGAGGAGGGTCGTTGAGCGAGACCTTCGACCCGGATGCGACCCCCGATCCGGCCGCGTCCCCTCCACCGCCTCCGGCTCCCCCCTCTTCACCTCTTTCTTCTCCACCTCCTTCCTATCCGCCGCCGCCGGCCGGTCCCGGTTATCCCGCGGCCACGGGGTATCCCCCACCCCCCGGACCTGGCTACGCCGGCGGCCACCACGACATCTGGGGCGTGCCCTCGGGTGACGAGGGGTCGGGGCGTCGGGGTGCCGGCGACGGCTTCCCGGGAACCCCGGGTCCCCCCGGCCCCTGGGGCGGGCCGGGGTCGTCGGGGCCGTGGGACGGCGCGGGTCAGTGGTCCGCGGGGCAGTGGGGTGGCCCACCCGTCTGGCTGCCGCCCCTTCAGCCCACTCGCAACCGTCCTCTTCACGTCCTGGCCGTGGCGGCACTGGTCACGCTGGTGGCGCTGCTCGGCGTGGTCGTGGGACGCGGCATGCACAACCAGGGCACCGCGGCACCGCCGTTCACCACGCTGCCCTCGTCGAGCGCGTCGGAGACCGGCACCATCGCGGCCAAGGTGGAACCCGGAGTGGTCGACATCACCACCCGGCTCGGCTACCAGGGTGGCGAAGCGGCCGGCACCGGCATGGTGCTCGACGCGTCGGGCGAGGTGCTTACCAACAACCACGTCATCGACGGCGCCACCAGCATCAGCGTCACCGATGTGGGGAACGGGGAGACCTACAACGCCACCATCGTGGGCACCGACAAGACCCAGGACGTCGCCGTGCTCAAACTGACGGGCGCGTCGGGTCTCAGGACGGTGAGCACCGGAGACTCCTCTTCCTTGGGCGTGGGCGCGTCGATAACCGCCATCGGGAACGCCGGGGGCGTGGGGGGCACCCCCAGTGTCGCCACCGGACACGTCACCGACCTCGACCAGGCCATCACCGCCAGCGACGCGTCCGACAACAGCACCGAACAGCTCACCGGGCTCATCCAGACCGATGCCGCCTTGAAGCCGGGTGATTCGGGGGGACCCCTGGTGAACTCTCAGGGCGTGGTGATGGGCATCGACACCGCCGCGTCGAGCGGTTTCCAATTCCAAGCCGGGGGGACCGAGGGGTTTGCCATCCCCATCAACCAGGCGCTCTCCCTCGCCCGGCAGATGATGGCGGGACAGGGGTCGGGCACCATCCACATCGGCGAGGCCGCCCTCATCGGCGTCATCGTGGAGAGCTCCACGCTCAGCTCGGGCGCCGACATCGTCACGGTGGAGACGGGCACGCCGGCGGAGGGCGCGGGGCTGGTGCCTGGGGACGTGATCAACTCCCTCGCCGACCAGAGCGTGCAGAGCGCCACGTCGCTCACCAACTTGATGCAGAAGCACCACCCGGGACAGAAGGTGGAACTGGGCTGGATCGACACGTCGGGCCAGCAACACAGCACCACCGTGCAACTGGCTCCCGGGCCCGCCACCTGAACCGACGCCGGGCGCGCCCACCTTCGACGATGCCAGCTGCGAGGACGACGACGACGCGCCGGCGCGGTGTGGCAGGTCTGGTGCTGGCCCCTGGTGCGAGCGCAGGCCGGGAGCAACCCGCGCTGGTGGCCATCGACGAGTCCGTGTCGGTGTCGGGCGTGCGCGTCGAACGCATCGACTTCCCCTACCGGCTGGCGGGCCGGCGAGCGCCGGACAAGCCCCCCGTGCTGATCGCCACCGTCGTAGACGCGGCCACGACCCTGGCCCGCGCCATCGGGGTGGCACCCCGCCGCATCGCCCTGGGGGGCCGGTCCATGGGCGGGCGCATGTGCTCGATGGCGGTCGCCGACGGTCTGGCGGCGGCGGCCCTCGTGCTCGTCAGCTACCCCCTGCACCCGCCGGGCAAGCCCGACCGGTTGCGGACCGAGCACTTCGGGGCCCTCGAGGTGCCGTGTCTGTTCGTGTCGGGGACCCGGGACGCCTTCGGCTCGCCCGACGAGCTCGAGGCGGCCACGGCTGCGATTCCCGGACCGGTGACCCACGTCTGGCTCCAGGGAGGGGATCACGGCCTGCGGGGCAAGGACTCCCTGGTGGCAGGGGTCGTCCGGGACTGGGTCCTGGGGCGCTGACCCCTCGCCACCTGCGGTCGGAGACGGCCGGGTCGTCCATCGCAGGCTTCACTGACCCCCCGGGGGCGCCGATGAACCACTGATGCGCCGGAGAAAGCCCCTGCACGCCCGGTCCAGACCCCCCGTCAGGACACGGAGCTCGGTCCTGCTCGGCGTGGTGGTGGCACCCCTGCTCCTGGTGCTGTGGATGGCCGGCACAGGCACCGCCGATGCCGCCTTCGCCGCCACCACGACGGTGCGGCCCGGCGACACGCTGAGCGCCATCGCCACGCGCTACCACACCACCGTGGCCGCACTCGTCGCCGCCAACGGCATCACCAACCCGAATCAGATCTACGCCGGGGACAGCATTGTGGTCCCCGGCCCACCCGCCACCGCGCCGTCCCCACCACCCGCACCGCCCGTCGTCGTTCCCAGCGCCATCACGGTGGTGGTGCGCAACGGCGACACGCTGAGCGCCATCGCCACGCGCTACCACACCACCGTGGCCGCGCTCGTATCGACCAACAGGATCTCCAACCCCAATCTCGTGTTCGCCGGGGCCCACCTGTCGCTGCCCGGACCGTCCCTGCCGCCGGGTTGGGGCCCGGGCGGACCGCTGCCGACCACGCTCCTGGCCCATCCCGACCGCTTGTCGCTACGTCCCGCCTTCCTAAGCGCGGCCAGCGCGTCGGGAGTGGCACCCAGTCTCCTCGAGGCTTTGTGTTGGTGGGAATCGGGTTGGCAGTCCGGCGCCACGTCGCCGACGGGGGCCATCGGCCTGTGCCAACTCGAGCCGTCGACGGTGACCTACGCCCGCACCACCTTGTTGCACAATCCCAACCTCGACCCCCGCGCCCCGTCCGACAACATCGCCATGGCCGCGGCGTACATCCAAAACCTCACGACGCGCGACGGTGGCAACGTCCGGACCGCCATCGCCGCCTACTACCAGGGTCTGAGCTCGGTACAGAGCAGGGGAATGCTGGGCTCCACCCAGAACTACGTGACCGGCATCTTCGCCTACGCGGCGATCTTCGCCCAAGCGGGCTGACACCGACACCCGCATCGGGCCTCATATCAACACCCGCACCGGCCCGGAACGGGGCCCTATCCTCGACCCATGACCGCTGACCTCGACGGCGCCCCGCTTGCCGCCGAGGATCTCGAGGCCGCGCTGCGGCCCTTCGGCGAAAGCCGGCTCCTGCCCCGCTCGGCTTACGTCGAGCGGTCCGTGTTCGACTGGGAGGAACGTCATTTCTTCCGGGGCGGATGGATGTGCGTGGGACGCAGTGAGGACGTGGCGCAGGTGGGCGACCAACGCGCCGAGCCCGTGGGAGGCACCGGGGTGTTCCTGGTGCGCGCCGAGGACCGACGACTGCGCGCCTTCGCCAACGTGTGTCGGCACCGTGGCCACGAATTGCTGCCGTGCGGCGAGTCCGTGCACCGACCCATCGTGGTGTGTCCGTACCACTCCTGGTCGTACCGCCTCGACGGCTCATTGCGCAACGCACCGCGCTTCGACGAGTGGGACGCCTTCGTGCCCGAGGACAACGGGCTTGTCGAGCTCCCCTGCGAAGAGTGGCTCGGGTTGGTCTTCGTCGCCACCACCGGCCCCACCGTGGCGCTACGGGAGCACTTCGCCATGCTCGAGCCGCTCGTCGCCGCCCACGAGCCCGGGCGGCTGCGACGGGCCACCCGTCACGACTACGTGGTGCAGGCCAACTGGAAGGTGATCATCGAGAACTACCAGGAGTGCTACCACTGCCCCATGATCCATCCCGAGTTGTGTGCGGTGAGCCCCCCGCGCAGCGGGGAGAACTACCGAGTAGCCGGAGCCGGTGCCTGGGTGGGCGGCTGGATGGCGCTGCGTGATGGCGCGCAGACCATGTCACTCACCGGCCACAGCGGGGGCACCGGGCTGCGCGGCCTCGACGCCCGCGAGAGGCGCGAGGTGCTCTATCTCGTCCTCTTCCCCAACGTGTTGCTGAGCCTGCACCCCGACTACGTGATGACGCACGTGCTCAGGCCGATCGGCCCCGAGCGCACCGCCGTCGGTTGCACCTGGTCGTTCGCTCCTGAGGATCTCGAGCGCCCGGAGTTCGATCCGTCCTACGCCGTCGACTTCTGGGACATCACCAACGGCCAGGACTTCTCGGCATGCGAATCGGTCCAGCGGGGCCTGGCATCGGAGCACTGGGCGCCGGGACCGCTCGCTCCCGACGAGGACGGCCTCTATCAGTTCGTCACCATGGTGGCCCGGGCCTACGAGGGCCTGGCGGTCAGAGCCGGGGGGCTGCCGGTCGCCTGAACACAGTCCACACCGCTGCGCCCGGGGTGCTGCCACCAACTCCCGAGACGGGCTGGCCCCCTTGGGCCGGGCCCCGTGGTGGGCGACACTGAGGCCCGGGAGGGATCTCTTGGGGCCTGTCGTGTTGGTATTCCGCGCCGAGCTGCGACGGCGATGGAAATCGTGGCTGGCTCTGGCCGGCCTGATCGCACTCGTCGGGGGCCTAGTCCTCGGGGCTGCCGCCGCTGGGCGCCGGACTGCGACCGCCTTCCCCCGGTTCGTCGCTTCCCACGGGTACGACTACGCCGTCGTCAATACCCAGCCCATGCCCCAGCTGGCGAAGCTGCCCGAGGTGGCCTCGGTGACACTGGCGAGGATCCCGTTTGTGGGCCAGCCGACCTGCGCCTGCACGCACACGATCAACACCCAGGACTTCACCCTCTTTCCGTTGTCGTCCCACGTGTTATCCAAGGTCGTGAAACTGTCGGCGGGCCGAATGCCCGACCAGTCGAAGCCCGACGAGGTGCTCGCCTCGTTCACTCTGCAGCGCGACTTCGGCGTCCATGTCGGCTCGGTCATCAAGGTGCCGTTCTACGTACGCTCGCAGGAGGCCGAGGCGCTCAACGGCGTCGGCACGCCGAAGGGTCCGACGATCGACCTGCACGTGGTGGGGATCGCCGTGGACGAGCTCGGGTTCGTGGCGGAGAACGGCGGCCAGGGCCCGTTCTACGACGCCTATGGTACCCAGGCCCTCGCCCGCACCGTGCTCCCCCGCGCCCCGGTGGGCGAGGTGTCTTTCGTCCGACTCCGTCACGGGGCGGGTGACGTCCCGCGCTTCGCCTCCGCCATCGCCCGGTTGAACTCGTCCTTCACTATCGGCTTGGACGGTACGGCCACATCGGTGACGTCGTCGATCCACCCCCAGGCGGTGGGATGGTGGGTCCTGGCCGTGCTGGCCGGCTTGGCCGGCCTCGTGGTCATCGGCCAGGCGTTGGCGCGCCAGAGTGTCATCGAGAGCGAGGACTACCCGACCCTGGCGACACTCGGCCTTCTCCCCCGCCAGCTGCGCCGCCTCGCCATGGCCCGCACCGCGACCGCGGCGGTGGCGGGAGCGTTCGGCGCTGTCGTGGTCGCCGCCGCGCTGTCACCTCTGACCCCCGTGGGCGAAGCGCGCCTGGCTGAGCCCTCGACGGGGTTCTCCTTCGACCCGCTCGTCCTGCTCCTCGGCGCGCTCGCCACGGTGGCGTTCGTGGTTGCCCTCGGCGCGTGGCCCGCGGCTCGCTCCGTGGACCTGCGCCGCGGTGGCGACGGACCACCGAGCGCCCGCCCGTCTTCGATCGTCACCGGACTAGGCGCCGCCGGAGCACCGCCCAGCGCGCTGATCGGGGTACGTCACGCGCTGGCCCGAGGCGGAGGCCGGAGCACGGTCCCCGTGGGCCCTGCGCTGTTCGGCACGGTCCTCGCCGTCAGCGCGCTGTGCGCCACCGCCGTCTTCGGGGCGAGCCTGTCGCACCTAACCACGACGCCCGCGCTGTTCGGCGAGGTCTACCAATTCGAAGTGGCGGGCATCGCTCCCACCGACCAGCACACGGTCAACACCTTGTTGGCGACACTCGAGCACGACCCTGCCGTCACCCGGATCACCCTCGGCACGAGCCAGGAGATCTCGGTGAACGGGAAGACCGTTGACACTGTGGCGGGGACCGCCATCCGCGGTCCGATCCTCCTGTCGATGGTGAACGGACATTTTCCGCACCGTGACAACCAAATCTCGCTCGGTGTCACGACGATGCATCAGGTGGGGGCTCACATCGGGTCCTTCGTCCGCGTTGCGGTGCCGACACCGACAGGCGGCACCCACACCGCTCGATTCCAGGTGGTGTCGACGGTGTCGATGCCCGGGGACGTGGGCAGCGGCGGACTCGGAACGGGTGCGGCGATGCCCCTGCCCGCACTCTTCGATGCGGCATGTCCACCGGGCCCCTCCCGGCCTGGCTGCGAGAAGATCGTCAACCAGAGCATCGTCCACGCCGTCCTGGTCGGGACCGTCCCCGGGCGGGCCGGACGGGCCGCAGCAGCCCACTACGTCGCCGCCTACAGCGTCAACGACAGCGCCGCAGGGCCGAGCACCCCGACGTCACTCGTCAACTTTGGCGAGGCCGTCAATTTCCCGCTCATCTTGGGAGCGGTGCTGGCGTTGTTCGGAGCCGCCACCCTTTTGCACCTGCTCGTGGCCAGCGTCGTGCGTCGTCGGCGCGAGGTCGGGCTCTTGAAAGCCCTCGGGTTCGTCAACCATCAGGTAGCGGCGGTGGTGTCGTGGCAGGCGACGACTGTCGCCCTCGTTGGGATCGTCGTCGGCATCCCGCTAGGGGTGGCGCTCGGCCAGGTGGCCTGGCGAGTCTTCGCCACCGATCTCGGCGCCGTCCCGTCGACCTCGGTACCGGTTTGGCTCATCGTGGCGCTAGCGGCGGGCGTCCTTGTGGTGGCAAACCTGCTCGCCATCGCACCGGCCTTGGCGGCGCGATCGCGACCAGCCGGCCATCTCCTGCGGACCCAATAGCGGTCCGGTAGCCGACTCGATTGCAGTGGCGCCGGCGCGACCCGGTGCAAACTTGTGCTCGCTCCCACCGGGATCGTCGGATACCTTCACGACCAAGCCCCGAGGAGGGAGCAACTGATGGCACACCAAGTACGCGGCGTCGTCGCCCGGTCCAAAGGCGCACCGGTCACCCTCGAGACCGTGCTCGTCCCCGACCCCGGTCCGGGCGAGGCCCTGGTGCGGGTCCAGGCCTGTGGCGTGTGCCACACCGACCTGCACTACCGCGAGGGGGGCATCAACGACGACTTCCCCTTCCTCCTCGGCCACGAGGCGGCCGGCGTGGTGGAGTCGGTGGGCCCCGACGTCACCTCGGTGGAGGCTGGGGACTTCGTGGTCCTCAACTGGCGGGCGGTGTGCGGCGAGTGCCGGTCGTGCCGACGGGGCCGGCCGTGGTACTGCTTCTCCACCCACAACGCCACCCAGAAGATGACCCTGGCCGACGGCACCACGCTCTCCCCCGCGCTGGGCATCGGCGCCTTCGCGGAGAAGACCCTGGTGGCGGCGGGACAGTGCACCAAGGTCGATCGCCGCGCCCGTCCCGAGGCGGCCGGCCTGCTCGGTTGCGGGGTCATGGCCGGGCTGGGGGCGGCCATGTTCACCGGCGAGGTGGGCCTCGGGGACTCGGTGGCGGTGTTCGGGTGCGGGGGCGTGGGGTGCGCGGCGGTGGCGGGCTCGGTGCTGGCCGGCGCGTCGCAGGTCATCGCCGTGGACCTCGACCCCAACAAGCTGGAGCTGGCCCTGCGCTTCGGCGCCACCCATACCGTCAACGCCTCGGAGGGCGACCCGGTGGAGAAGGTGCGCGAGCTGACCGGCGGCAACGGGGCCGACGTCTGCATCGAGGCGGTGGGCAATCCCAAGGTGATGGAACAGGCCTTCTTCGCCCGCGACCTGGCCGGGACCCTCGTACAGGTGGGAGTGCCCACCCCCGACATGCGCATCGACCTCCCCATGATCGAGTTCTTCGGCCGCGGCGGGCGGCTCAAGCCCAGCTGGTACGGAGACTGCCTGCCCTCGCGCGACTTCCCCGTGCTCATCGACCTCTATCTCCAGGGGCGCCTCGACCTCGACGGATTCGTGTCGGAGACGATCCCCCTCGAAGGCGTGGAGGACGCCTTCCACCGCATGGAGCGCGGCGAGGTGCTGCGCTCGGTCGTGGTCATCGGGGGTTGAGCACCGTGCGGGCGCCGCTGCGCGTCGACCTGGTCCGCACCAACGGGATCTTCTCCTTGGACGGACAGGGCTTCGAGGTCGAGAACAACGTGTGGTTGGTCGGTGACGACGACCAGGTCATGGTCATCGACGCCGCCCATGACGCCGCTCCCATCATCGAGGCCCTGGGCGAGCGCGCTCTCGTCCTCATCGTGTCGACCCACGGGCACAACGACCACATCAACGCGGCCGAGGAGCTGTCGGCGCGCACGGAGGCTCCCGTGGCGCTGCACCCCGACGACACCACCTTGTGGGACAGCGTGTATCCGACGCGCCGGCCCGACCGGACCCTGGCCGACGGCGAGCTGCTCCTGGTGGGTGAGCACCGCTTGTCGGTGATCCACACTCCCGGGCACTCCCCCGGCGGCGTCTGCCTGTATGACGGCGGCCTCTCCGACGGGGGCGGTGTGCTGTTCTCGGGGGACACGCTGTTCCAGGGGGGACCGGGGGCCACCGGTCGCTCGTTCTCGAGCTTTCCCACCATCATCGAGTCGATCCGCACGCGCCTGCTGAACCTTCCGCTCGACACCACCGTGCACCCCGGCCACGGCGCCGACACCACCATCGGTGACGAGGCCCCGCACCTCGGCGAATGGATCGCACGTGGTCACTGAAGGCACAGAGTCACTGCTGCTGTGGGAACGGATATGAGCGGGGCACGGCGTCTCGAGGGCGCCGGGATCTACACCGCCCCCCACCAGGGCACCACCCATTGGGTGGAGCACCTGCGCAGCGACCACCTCAGTGTGGGCACCTACTCGGTGGTGGCCCAGGGGTCCGACGACCAGGTCCCGCATACCGAGGACGAGGTCTACGTCGTCACCGCCGGCCGGGCCCTCTTATCGACGCCGTCAGGATCGATACCGGTCGAGCCCGGGCACGCCCTGTTCGTCCCCGCCGGTGAGCCGCACATCTTTGTCGACATCAGCGAGGACTTCGCCGCTCTGGTGCTCTTCGCCCCACCCGAGATCGAGCCCTCGTAGCCGCTCCGGAGAAGGAGTCGAGCCCCCGACGGTGTCCATGGGGTCGAGCACCACGTCGCGGCGCTGGTCCGGATGCATGTGTGTGCCTTCGAGTCGGGTTGACCCCCCCTGCCCGTCGCAGGCTCTGTTGTTGAAGGCCGGGGGAATTATCTCGACCACGACAAAAGCGGCCAGTTGTCGTGTTGCGATTAAATGTGATGGAACACAACAAAGCGCCGAGGGGGCGCCCGCCCCGCCAGCTCGTCTACCAGCGCCTCGAGGAGGCAATCGCCGACCTCCGAGAGCGCATGGGCGGCTTGCCGTCGCCAATCGAGGCCGAGGGCATCTGGACCTCGATCTGGCATCAAGAAGCCCACCATTCCACCGCCTTGGAGGGCAACACGCTCATCATGTCGCAGGTCGAGGCACTCCTGGCCGAGGGGCGCGCTGTTGGGAACAAGGAGCTGAAGGAGTATATGGAAGTGACCGGCGACGCCGCAGCGGCGAAGTGGGTCTATGGCCAGGCCCTGGAGCCCGGTGACTGGACCTCGAAAGCGCCGCTCACACTGACTGAGGTTCGCTACGTTCACGAACTCGCCCTCGGCCCGGTTTGGGGTGTTGCCCCCACCCCAACGCCACCCCCGAAGAGGGGCCCGGAAGCCTCCGACGACACGATATCCAGCCCTTCCCGGGTGGCATGGTCCCATCGTCGTGGGTCGAAGTCCTTCCCGCCATGGTCGATTGGGTCGACTCCCTCAGGGCCATCGAAACGGCAGACAACGCCGTCGAGACCATCGCGGTCACCCACGCCGGATTCGAGAGAATTCATCCCTTTCTCGACGGCAATGGGCGTACCGGGCTGCTCCTTCTGAACCTGCTCCTGGTCCGGCTCGGCTACCCCCCCGCCGTTATCTATACCCGTGACCGGAACCGGTATCTGCGCGCCCTACGGCGGGCTGACAACGGCGACCCTGGGCCTCTTGGGGAGCTCATCGCCCGGTCGGTCACCGACAACCTCTATCGCTTCGTCGTCCCAGCCGTGGCCGGGCCCCACCGGTTGGTACCGATCGTCTCGCTGGCCACCCCGAATCAGAGCGTGTTCACGCTCCGAGCCGCCATAGAGCGAGGTCGGCTCAAGGGGCAAAAGGGAGCCGACGGCAAATGGCGCAGCACTCGCGCCTGGGTTGACGAGTACGTGGGGAGCAAGTACCAGCGTCGACATTGACTTGCCTCCGTCATCGTCAATCTTCGTCCGTCATCATCATCTTCGTCGTCATCCATGGGGCCCGGTCGGCGCCGGGGCGTGGAGTGGAGCATGATCAGGCCATGCGCATCGGACTCCAGATCCCCAACTTCACCCTTGGCGTTCCCGACGACCAGCTCTTCGAAGCGGTGGTCGAACTGGCGGTGACCGCCGAGGACTCCGGGTTCGAGTCCCTGTGGGTGATGGACCACTTCTACCAACTCCCCGCCCTGGGCGGGCCGACCCAACCCATGCTCGAGTCCTACACGCTGCTGGGTGGCCTGGCGGCGCGCACCAGCCGGATCCGGTTGGGCACCATGGTGACCGGGGTCACCTACCGCAACCCCGCCCTGCTGGCCAAGATCGTCACCACCCTCGACATCATCAGCGCCGGTCGGGCCATGCTCGGCATCGGCGCGGCGTGGTACGACGTCGAGCACGAGGGGCTGGGCGTGGAGTTCCCCCCCGTGAGCGAGCGCATGGACCGCCTCGAAGAAGCGGTCCAGATCTGCCGGTCGATGTTCCGCGACGAGGTGGCCACTTTCGCCGGCACGTACTACTCGGTGCACGAGGCCAGGAATCTCCCCCGCCCCGTCCAGCCCGGTGGCCCGCCCATCCTCATCGGGGGCGGCGGCGAGAAGCGCACCCTGCGACTGGTGGCGCGCTTCGCCGACTTCTGCAACATCACCGGGAATCCCGCCACGATCGCCCACAAGGTGAAGGTGCTCCACCAGCACTGCGAGGCCGTGGGGCGCGACCCGGCGTCGATCACGGTGAGTGTGCTCAGCACCCTGGTCCTCACCGACTCGGCCGAGGAGACCAAGCTGACGTGGGAGCTGCTGCACGGCGCGGCCGGTGAGGATGCCGACGGCTTCACGGTGGGACAGGAGGACGAGGTCGTGGCCCGGGTCGAGGAGCTCGCCGCGGCGGGAGTCCAGTACGCCATCTTCAACATGCCGACGTCGGGCGCCGATGCCGTGCGACGCGCCGGAGGGCTGCTGGCGCGTCGCTAGTGTCGCGGCCGGAAACGTTTGCCCCTTATGGGGCTGCCTCATTCCACCATCGGCCCATCATCGAGCCGAAGGTGGGTGATGAAGCGATTTGTCAATCGGTGTCGATGCTGCGGAAAAAGGCAAGGAGCGCGTCAGCGACGCTTGTCCGGGACCTCCGTGGCAACGTAGTGACCCACGCCGTCGAGTGACACTGAATGCACTTCGGTCACCGCCGCCTGGGACATGGTACTTAGTGCCGCATGAGGCAACGTCTGCCCGGCTGGCTCCGACCCAGCCCGCAGGTGATCCCGGGCGGTCCGGCCGTGGGGAATCTGGCGATCTGGATCCGGCACTTGCGCGCTCTTAGACGCTCAATCCGATCACGTCCGATTTCTTAGGCAAATCCCAGCTTTTGAGCGCCGTGATCGAATCCATGCTGAACTTACGGCCAGGTCCCCCACGGCGGGAGGTCAGGATCAAAGGAGACGGGCCATGCGGGTGGCATCTCGACTGACCGTTGGCGCTAGACGAGCGGGTTTCTGGCTCAGTGCTACCAGCCTTCTTGTGGCCATCGCCGGTGTGTCCGTCGTGTCTGGTTCCGGGGTGGCAGTGGCGAGCGGCGGCTTCGGTTCACCGGTCGAGTTCGCTGATTCCCCCGGCGGTGGTGGAACGCTCCTCAGTGTGAGTTGCACTTCTGCCACGGACTGCACGGCCGTCGGCGTGGATGGAAACAATGAGCCGATGTATGCCACGGAATCGGGTGGCACCTGGGGTGCAGCCACCGACATCACAACCACCCTTGGGCAGGGGATCCTCTACGGCGTTAGCTGTACCTCGGCCACGGACTGCACCGCCGTTGGGCAGGAGCTGACCGGGAATCATCAGCCGTTTTATGTGATCGAATCGGGTGGCGCGTGGGGACCTGCTACGGAAAGCTCCGACGGTGAGGGTCCCGGTTATGTTGGAGGATTTCTTGGTGTCAGCTGCACCTCCGCCACGGATTGCACCGCTGTGGGGTTCGTCAAGGGAGGGGGACCATCAGCTAGTTTCGGGATCTACGCGACCGAGACCGGTGGCTCATGGGGATCTGTCGCCGCCATCCCCGGGGACACGGGGGCCGGACCCTCCAGCGTGAGCTGCACCTCGGCCACAGACTGCACCGCCGTCGGTGTCGACCTTGTGAACGGTGATCCGTTCTATGTCACAGAATCGAGTGGCACATGGGGCGCTGTCACCGAG
The DNA here is from genome assembly GCA_036511675.1 of Acidimicrobiales bacterium. GTDB lineage: Bacteria > Actinomycetota > Acidimicrobiia > Acidimicrobiales > UBA8190 > Chersky-840. Next base: position 64,108 of record DATCBU010000073.1, read on the forward strand.
ATCTCCACCCCAGCTGGTGACGGATTCAACAGCGTGAGCTGCACCTCGGCCACGGACTGCACCGCCGTCGGCGAGAATAGCAGCGGTCCTTTTTACACCACCGAGTCCGCTGGCATGTGGGGTTCTGCGACCAACCTTCCCGACGCCGGTGGCGGCGGGCAGCTCTGGGGCGTGAGATGCACCTCGGCCACGGACTGCACCGCCGTCGGTGAGGACAACAACGGGCTGTCCTACGTGACCGAATCTGGTGGCACGTGGGGTTCTGTCACCGACATCGCCGACACCAGCGCCGACGCCGCCGGGAACGGAGGGCTCAACCAGGTGAGCTGTACCTCCGCCACTGACTGCACCGCCGTCGGCTACGACAGCAACGGCGAGCCGATCTACACGAGCACCGTCGTGGCTGGCGGTGGTTCTGTTGCTCATCTCTCCGTCACTCCTTCCCCCCTCCCGGCCACGCCCGGTCCGGTCACCTACACCGTGACGGTAAGCGGCGCCGGGCCCACGCCCACGGGCTCGGTAAACATTGCAGACAATCAGGGGGGAACGTGCTCCATAAACCCGCTCGTTTCGGGATCGGGGAGCTGCGCGATCACCGAGAGCGCCTCGCTGAGCCCCTACACGGTGACAGCCACCTACTCCGGGGATAGCAACTACAACTCGGCTATCGCCACCGCCAGCCTCACCGCTTCTGGTTGTGGGCCAGGAAGCAGCTGCACGGACACGGTGCAAAGTCCTTCCCAGACGGTCACGGCGACGGGTACGACGGGTTTGGGCACAGCCGCCGTGGCCCTCACGGTGGCTCCTGAGGCCCTCTCCTGCGGTGTCGCCTTCAACTACGTGGCACCGGTGACCACCCTGACCGACACCGGCTTGAAGGCCGGAACATCGGTGGCGGTCACCGACACCGTCCACAACCTTCCCTCGAAAAAGGGGATCCTTATCTGCTACCAGCCCCTCGTGGCCAACCCACCGGCACCGGTGTTCGTGGCCAGGTGCCACGGGGCCCACTTCGTGGCCCCGTGTTACAAGTCGGTGGCCGAAGTGTCGGGCAGCGTCGTGGCCACCTTGGAGCTGCCCGCAGGGGACCCCCGGTTCCACATCGGCGGTGAGACGCCGTCGGTGACCAGTTACAGCCCCGCCTCGGCCAAGGCGGGCAAGAAGCTCACCATCAAGGGGGCGAACCTGTCCGAGGTCACGGGCGTGACCATCGGTGGGGTCGCAGCCCATATCACCAAGACCGCACCGACCTCGGTGAAAGTGACCGTGCCCGCCGGCGCCAAGGGAGGGGTCGTCACCGTCTCCAGCCTGGCCGGGGTGGCGACTGGGCCTTCGGTCACGGTCTCAGGGGCACGCATCTCTCCGCACCCCGCCAACCTCAAGCGAGACGAGCACCACAGACGCTGACACCGACCATCCTGGATGTGCCCGATGCCGATCGGCGACGGGTCCTCAGGTCAACGTGCTCAGAGTCACACATAATCGGGGATACCGGGCTTGTCGTCGAATGAGCCCCGAACGAAGCAAACGTTGCCTGATGTGGCACTAGTTTCCGCATCATGGACCGTTTGCCCCGTTGGGGCCCCGGCCAGTAGGGGTGGTCTTCCCTAGACTGGCAACCTGTCCGGAATGCCGCGGTCAGAGGTGGATGCTGTGGCAAGTGAGTATTGCGATGCCTGTGGCTTCGATGGCGCTCAGTACGACGATGGGTTGCTGCTTGATGCCTTGCGAGCGCAGG
>DATCBU010000074.1:0-8864 GCA_036511675.1 Acidimicrobiales bacterium
TGGACGACCTCACCGAAGATCTCCTCGGGCGTCACCCGGGTGGGCGTCACGAGCGGAGCCATCGGCTTCACCGGAACCGCCGTTGACCCCGGCAATGACGAAAACACCCTGACATTCCCGGGGAACACCCCTGGCACGGTGCTGGGATCCTTCTCCGCCCATCCGTCGGAATCGTTCTCCTACTCGGTGACGAACAAGACGATCGCAACGTTCCTGACGCAATGCGAAAGCGCCGCAGGCCTCTCCAGCGTGACCGACCTAGGTGGTCTGGCCGACTTCGGTGTGCCCGCGACGTCGATCACGGTGACACAGAATCCGTCGGGTGTCTCTTCGATCCCGATAGGCAATTCCCCGATCTACACGGCGACGGCGGACTTGCCGGGCAACCCGGCCCTGGACATCACGCCCGAGGCGACGTTTTCCAGTTTGAATCCTGGGGTGGCCACCTTCGGTGGTGGCTTACAGGTCTTCGGCGCTTCGCTCAACCTCGTCGGTCCCGGGACCACGATGATCTCGGCATCGTTCGGTGGCGTCACGAGCAACTCGGTCTCGTTGACGGTGCTGTCGGCGCTGCAGATCGTCACCACGTCGCTTCCCGATGGACAGGTCGGGGTCCCCTACGATCAATTCGTCACGGCATCGGGGGGACTCGCCCCGTACTCGTGGTCACAAGGCAGCCTTCCGACGGGGCTCGATATCAATCCGGCCACGGGAGAGATCACAGGGACGCCGACAACCACCGGGGACTACGCCGACGCGTTCGTGGACGTCGGCGACTCCTACACGCCGGGCAACGACCTCGCCTCCCAATACATCCCCATCATCATCGACCCCTAGCCAGAGGCCGCCGGAAGGGGCGGAGCTCAGGGGTGCTGGCTCGAAACCGAGACGATCTCGCCGCTCATGTAGGACGAGTAGTCACTGGCCAGGAAGACCATGACGTTGGCGACCTCCCATGTCTCGGCCGAACGCCCGAAGAGCTCGGCCTGGCGCAGACGCTCGAGCTCGTCGTCGGGGAAGACCCGGTTGAGAAACGGGTGCAGGGCCAGGCTGGGGGCCACGGCGTTGACCCGCACCCCGTGGGGGGCGGCCTCCACCGCGGCGCACCGCGTCAGGGCCATGACCCCGGCCTTGGCCGCGGCGTAGTGCGCCTGGTCGGCCTGGGCCCGCCATCCCAGCACCGACGAGTTGTTCACGATCACGCCACTCCCCTGCCCGTACATGTGGCGGAGCTCGGCCCGCATGCAGCGGAAGGTTCCCGTCAGGGTGATGTCGAGCACGGTGGACCACTGCTCGTCGGTCATATCGACGATGGGGGCGTTGCCGCCGAGGCCGGCGTTGTTGATGGCCACGTCGATGCGGCCGTGTTCGACCATGACGGTGTCGTAGAGATGTTGGACCTGCGCCCCGTCGGTCACGTTGCAGGGGACGGCCAGGGGCCTGGTCCCTGCCACCTCGGCCAACTTGTCGGCGGCTTCGCCCAAGCGGCGCTCGTGGGCGTCGGAGATGACCACCACCGCACCCTCCTCGGCACAGCGCTGGGCGGCCGAGAAGCCGATGCCCGTGCCCGCCGCCGCGGTCACCACCACCACCTTGCCCGCCAGCAGGGCATGCGGTGCAGGAGGCTCCGGTGCTGTCGGTGTCACGGGGTCGGGGCTCCCTTCGAGGTGGCGGCGACCTTGGGCTCGGGGGGGAGCCCGAGGACGCGCTCGCCGATGATGTTGCGCTGGATCTCGTTGGACCCGCCGTAGATGGTGTCGGCCCGGCTGAACAGGAAGATGCGCTGGGGGTCAGTGAGCTCGTAGGGCAGGAACTCGGCCACTTCGGCGTGCATGCCGAGGACGTCCATGGCCAGCTCGCCGAGGTCGCGGTGCCAGGTGGCCCAGAACAATTTGGAGATCGACGCCTGAGGTGGGGCCACGGGGCCTTCCACGCCGGTGAGGGAACGCAGGGTGTTGAGTCGGAGGATGTAGAGCCGGATCCATACCTCGGCCAGTCGCTGGCGGATGACTTTGTTGGTGCTCCGACCGTTCGTGCGGGCCAGCTCCAACACGTGGTCGAGCTCCCTGCGGAATCCCACGATGTCACCCAACAGGCCCACGCCCCGTTCGAAGGCCAGGGTGGCGAGCGCCACGCGCCAGCCGTCGTTGACCTCGCCCACGACGAGGTCGGCGTCGGTACGGGCCCGGTCGAAGAACACCTCGTTGAACTCCGAGGTGCCCGTGATCTGTCGGATGGGCCGGACCTCGACGCCGGGTTGGTCCATGGGGACGAGCAGGTAGGACAGTCCCCGGTGGCGCTCCGCCTCGGGGTCGGTGCGACAGAGGACGAAGCACCAGTCGCTCCACTGGGCGTAGGACGTCCACACCTTCTGGCCGGTGATGACCCATTCGCCGTCCTCGAGGACGGCCTTGGTCTGGACGTTGGCGAGATCGGAACCGGCGTCGGGCTCGGAGTAGCCCTGGCACCACAGCTCGACACCCCACCGGATGGGATTCAGGAACCTGTTCTTCTGCTCGTCGGTGCCATAGGCGATGAGTGTCGGGCCCAGGAGTCCCTCGCCCATGACGTTCACACGGGCGGGGGCGTTGGCCCGGACGTACTCCTCATTCCAGATGACCTGCTGCGACATCGAAGCGCCCCGGCCCCCGTACTCGACTGGCCAGCTCACACAGGTCCAGCCGTCCTCCCCCAGCCTGCGCTCCCAGGCGGTGCGGAGCCCTCGGCCCTCGTGCTGCAGGCCCGCCCGTCCCAGGCCCCGGCCTTCGGCGAATTCGCCGGACAGGTTGGCCTCGAGCCAGCGGCGCGCTTCGGCCCGGAAGGCGGCGTCCTCGGGGCTGTCGTTGAGGTCCATGTGGGGGGATTCCTGGCAAGCTCCCTGGCAGGAGCGTTTCCGGCGTGACGTTACCAAAGGGGTTCCGAGCCACTCCGGGAGCCGCGACCACGGTTCGTCCCCGGCCTGGTCACGACCCGGGGGTGGTGCCGAGAATTCCACGGTGCGGTCGTGGAACAGTTGACCCCGGCCCGGCGTTACCGAGGCATGGGACTACTCCAGAAGGTTCTCGCCAGATCCGCACGACCCCCGAGGAGGGCACAGGTGAGCTCAGAGACCGTGAAGCCAGAGATCGTGAAGACCGAGGACGAGTGGAAGGCCGAGCTGGCGCCCGACCGCTTCCACGTGCTGCGGGAGAAGGGCACCGAGCCGGCATGGACGGGGGCGCTCCTGGACGTCCATGACCCGGGCCTGTTCCGCTGCGCGGCATGTGGGGCCGAGCTGTTCCGGTCCGACGACAAGTTCGACTCGGGATCGGGGTGGCCGAGCTTCACCAAGGCCATGGCCGACGGGGTCATCAACGAGCACGACGACAGCTCCTTCGGCATGCGGAGGACCGAGGTGACCTGTGCCAAGTGCGGCGGGCACCTGGGCCACGTCTTCCCCGACGGTCCCGCCCCCACGGGTCAGCGGTACTGCATCAACTCGCTGTCGCTCGAGTTCGAGCCCGGCGCCGCCCAGTAACACACGTTGAGCTCGTCGGGATGAGCGGCTTCCCCTTCACCCCGCGAGCCACTTCTGCGCCGTCACGGCCCGCCGGCGCCTCGCCGCATCCGATCAGCCAGCATGTCGCTGAAGACGGTCACCATGGGCCGATGGTCCCCTCGCATCGAGGCGGCCGCAGCCGAAGCGTACGAGTATCCGTGCGGACGCGGCTTGATGCCAACGAACGGCGGCAGCGCGTACCGAGAGCCAACCCAGAGAACCCAGAGTCGCGCCGTGCGTCCATTGCCGTTGGCGAACGGACGAATGCGTATCCATTCGCCATGCGCGTTCGCGCAGAAGACCAGGATCGAGCTGAGAAGAGCACCGGACAGTGCCGGTGGAAACCGGTGCCGGACTCGAGGATCGAGGAGTCCAACTGCCGACTGCATCTGCTCTTCGAAACGGGCAAGCTGATCCACAACTTCAGCGCACGGGACGCCTTGTGTCGTGCCCACTCGAACTTCGTAGGTCATGAACTCCGGAAAGCGCGGGTCGCTGTCGCGAACTTCGCCCACGTAATAGGGAACTGGAACGTGCACCCCTGAATAGACCTGGCGATGCCAGCTTCTGGCTAAGTCAAGTGTCGGGGGATGGCGAGCGGGAGCATCGTCAATGATCGCTCGAGCCACAGCAAGGGTGTTGGCCTCGATCAGACGCCCATCACGGCGTCGATCCTCAATCCACTCTTGAGGCAAAGACGGCGCCTACACCGAGGGGATCGGCCGGCTCGGGCGAGAGAAGCCGGGTGACGATCGGGGCCTCGGCGTGAGCGAATGCGACGAGATCCTCCTCGAGCCCCTCGCCACGGTACGCCTGCAGGGCCGACAGAGTCTGAGAGAGCCTCTCCTCCAGCCCGAGAACGGCGACTCGCAACCCACTGGCGATGAGCTCCTCTGCCAGGCGGTTCATCGACACGCCGATCTCGTCCGCCACAACTCGCAGCGTCTCGTGGGTGTCCCCATCGTCGAAACGAAGCGTGAACGAAGGCCGGCTCGGCGCGTTTTTCGCGGCCCCCCCTGGTGGGGACTGCTGTGGCCCTCGGTTCACTCTTCGTTTGGCGGCCATATCTCCAATCATGCGCCTTCCCAGTTATGACGTCAACTCGCTGAAGTGACGTCATTTTCTCTCGGCGATCGACACAAAACTACATAGAATTGACTAAAAGTTCCGTAACGAGACCCACCCTGAGAGATGGGGATCATCCCGCTTGCGCTGCCAGCCACTTCTCGGCCGCGGCCCTGCCATTGTCGTAGAGCTGGGTCTGGACCTGGGGGGTGATGCCGAAGTCCGTGGCGTTGACCCCGAGCGTGTCGACGAAGATGGTTTTGGCGACGACGTCCTTGTCGTCGAGGTGTATCTGATCGCTCCAGCTCTGCATGGTGCCGAGCATGGCCAATGCCAGGCTGATGTCGCCTTTCACCGGGTGCCGGACGACGTCGGCACGCTGGCGCGCCGAGAGCTTGATGCCGATGGTGGGCACAGTGGAGGGCTCTCCGTTGGGCCCGTCGAAGGCGTCGATGGGGAAGTTCGAGAGCATGCCACCGTCGACGAAGACAGAGGGCCCGGTGTCGTAGACGTTGAGGGAGAAGGGCCGGAAGAAGAACGAGATCGACATCGAGGCCCGCACGGCATCGGCGATGAGCTGCCCGTCGCGAGGGTGGGACGGGTCCTCGAAGTCCCATGGGAGTCTCCGGAGCTCGCCCTGGGACACATCCGATGCCATCACCACGAGTTTGTACTGCTGGTTCTCGGGGACAGTCGGGCCGACGTCAGTGCGGAGATCACGGAAGGTCCGCTTGTTCTTGGTGGCCAGCTGCTGGCCGATCCACTGGTGGAAGTACTCGCCCTTGTAGATGCCCTCGTGGAACCACAGGTCGGTCCCCTTGATCAACGGCAGAGCCTTCTCCCACCCCGAGGCGTCCCGGAATTTGGTGTAGTCGAGGGACGCCATGAGGTCGTGGAGCTCGCTGCTCGTGAACCCGGCGGCCACCAGCGCACCCACGATGGCGCCCGCCGAGGTGCCCGCCACCCGGACGAAACTGAACCCGTGCTCTTCGAGCACCGAGATGGCTCCAACCAGCCCGATGCCCTTGACACCCCCACCCTCGAGCACCAAGTTGACGGGCTGAGGGGGTAGGCCAGTCACTGGTACACCGAAAGGTGGTCGCAACGTTCATCCCTGATCAGCTCTGAAAAGCGGGCTCTTTTTGTCAAAAATGGTCATGTCTGAATTTACCGTCAGGCTTCGCACGTTTGCCGACTCCTGATTCCTGGCCCTGGGTTCGGCAACCGCGCCCGCTGAGCGCCGCGCTCCCGTCGTCCCTTTCGCGTTCGATGTCGTTCCCGGCCGCATTGACGCCGGTGCCGTCGGGACTCACTCCAACTGTCGCCGAGATGATTCGACAGGTCCTGAGTGCATTCGCGGGAGAGTCAGGCTGAGCCTCCGGCCGTCGACAGGTACCACCACATTGTGGTCGTGGGAGCGGTATCGCCCGGGCCGCGATTATCGAGCGGCCAGGCCATTAGACTTGGCGCACTGGAACGGCACGTTCCGCCCAGGGCCAGATGGATATACAACACATACGGGATCCCCGATTATGCGCTCTTTCTGACCCTCGTCCGTTGCGTTGGACCCGGTCGGTCGGAACTGGCACTCTCGCATATTGCATTTGGTCGCTAAGGGAGCTTGAGCCAGGTGCGTCCGTCAATGAGTTCGCGGGCGGCGTCCAGGTGACCGGCGTGACAAGCGGTCTCAGCGATTACGTGTAACAGGACAGCTCGCAGGTCTCCCAACCTCCAGTCGCCGAAGAAGTCAGGCCACATCTTTGGCTCGGCGTTCAGGGGTGTGGAAGCAACAATGACGTTGGCGCGCTTAATCTCTTGGCGGTAGGAATCGAGAACTGATTCGGCCCGCGTCGTCGGCGACAGCTCCCACGCTGACCCTGAGGCATTGTCAGGTTCCGGCAAAATCTCGCCAGCGACAACCTCGCGAAACCAAAAGCGCTCGACATCTAACGCAAGATGCTGGACCAATCCGAGAATGGCCCAACCGCTTGGCAACATCGACTGTCGAAGCTCCCCATCGGTGAGTCCTTCCAGAATCCCGAGAACGTGGGCACGTTGGTTATCAAGGCAGTCGAGCAATCCCTGCGTTTCCGATTCCATCAGACGCAATCCTCGCGCCATCGGGAGCCTTCCGGTAGTGCCGACATGTAGGCCTGACAGGTCCAGCCTGGCAAGCTCAGCCCGGTCGGAATCACCCGGGTTGGGATGGAGGCCGAGGAGCAATGTGGGTCCATGCCACCGTTTGTTGAGAATGACCGACCCACCCGGGATTGCGCGACCTCGCGATTATGGGGTGTCACTCCGTCGCTCCTGGCAAGCTCAGTGGAACCAGATTCGGAACAGCCTGACCGGGATCAAGGTCACCGGTACCCCCGAGTATCGGTCACCCTGCCGCCTTTTCGCTCCCATCGAGTCTTCGGTCGCGACGACCAGGTGCCGCCCGAGGGAAACTCGGATTCACAAGGGGATTGGGCTCGGCATCCGCGCCTGACCGGCGCTCTTCCCTGATCTCTGGCATTGGCATCGAGGGCGTCGGCTCGCGATCAGGGTTACAGTTCCGCCAGACCGAGCGTGCGGGGTGGTCCATGCCAAGGCGATGGCGGCGGGGTTCGGGGCGGTTGAGGGGATCTAGGTTGCGGGCATTGCGCTTGCCCCTGGCAGTTGCTTTCGCTGTCGCGCTGCTCACCCTGACATCCACGTCGGCGTGGGCTCACAAGGCGAGAGCGCCAGGCACGTTGTACCTAAGCGGTGGGGTGTCGTGCCCCTTCTCCGGCGTCCTCAGGGATTCCGGCGCAGCCCGGATCAGCGCCACCCTCTCTGGGTGCGCGTTCAGCAGTAGCAGCGGGAACTCGCGGTTAGTCACGACAGCCAAGTTGAGCGGTTCGTATAACAGCAGCCCTATTGATTGCGCCACGCTCTCAACAACCGCGGCACCAATATACGGCGAGGTGCGGTGGCGACATTCTCTTCACCCGGCTTTGCTGGGCAGTGGCTACTCGGAATTCTCTCCCGACGGTGAGGCTCGGGTTGTCTATAACATCTCACACCTCATGGCGTCTCGATGTGCGTCGTCGCGAGGAATCGGTGCGATCCATGTGACCGGGACCATCACCCTGGGTCCCTATTGCGGCCCGGGTACCGCTCCCGTCACGATCTATCCCATTGCTGGCCATGGGCCCTGTGGCGACAACTACAACCCGCTGAGCATCACCACTGGCCCCGACGGTGCCCTGTGGTTCACCAATAGCACTGGCGGGTCACTCGGTCGGATCACAACCTCGGGGGTGATCACCCACTATCCCGTCGGTCGCGGGGCCGTAAGCGTCACCACCGGCCCCGACGGTGCGCTGTGGTTCACCAGCCCGGCCACGTTGCTCTGTTGCGGGTCGAACTTGGTAGGGACAGGCGCGTCTATCGGCAGGCTGACGACCTCGGGAACGGTAACCACCTACCCCATCGGGACCGGTGACCTGGCCGACCCTGGCAACATCACCGCTGGCCCTGATGGCGCCCTGTGGTTCGCCCAGGCAGCCCCCAGTGCCATCGGCCGGATCACGACCTCGGGCGTGATTACAAAGTATTCAAATCCGAGCTTCTCCGGTGTGAGCAGCATCACCGCAGGTCCCGACGGGGCCCTGTGGTTCACAACTCCCGGACACTTGGTCGGCACCGGGCTCGATGAACATTGGGCGGATCCAATTATCGGTCGAATGTCGACCTCGGGGGCGGTTGCGACTTACTCCACGTCGAATCTCTTTCCAAATGACATCACCGCTGGCCCTGATGGCGCCCTGTGGTTCACAACGAATGGCAGTATTGGTCGGATCACGACGTCAGGTGTAGTGACGATGTTCTCCGGCCCGGACATCGAAGGGCCGGATGCCATCACGTCTGGCCCCGACGGTGCGCTGTGGTTCACGAACTACTCATCTCCTGCCGACGTCACCTACGAGGGCTCTGTCGGTCGCATCACGACCTCCGGTGCCGTCTCTCTTTACACCAGCCCTGGCATCAACGTTCCCTATGCCCCTACGTCGGGCCCCGACGGTGCGCTGTGGTTCGTCAATGACGGGAATGACACCATCGGTCGGATCCCCACCCCATGATCAGGGATTAGCACAAGCGACCTACGCCTCGACTGGGTGCCCAACACCCCGGACTCGGTCATCTGACTCCCTTACGTCCGAAGGTTTCATGTGCCGGTCCAGGGCGTCTCCACAAGGCCAGGGCGAGAGCCCTCGGACCGACCGGGATCACCCGG
>DATCBU010000075.1:0-23736 GCA_036511675.1 Acidimicrobiales bacterium
CGGCTCCGCTCCGGCTGGCAGGCCAAGCCGCCATTGGGGTGGGGATCACCGTGGTCGTCCCCACCCGGATCGGGGGCCTGGGAGGCGGGGTCCTGGTGGCCGTCGTCGCCGTCGTGCTCATGAACGGGGTGAACTTCCTGGACGGGCTCGACGCGTTGGCGGCGGGAGTCGTGGCGGTCGGGTGTGTGTCGTTCGCCGGGGTCCTCCATGCCGGCGGTCGCGACCTCGGCGTGGCGGTGGCCGCCGCGCTGGTGGGGTTCCTGCTCTACAACCGACCACCGGCGCGCGTGTACCTCGGCGACGCCGGCGCCTACCTGCTCGGCGCCGTGCTGGCCGTGCTCCTGGCATCGGCATGGGCGCCGGGGGCCCGATCGACCCTGGGAGTGGCCAGCCTGGGGATCGTGGCGGTGCCGGTGGCCGAGGTGACCTTCGCCGTGGTGCGCCGGTTGCGGGCCCGGCAGTCGATCACGAGTGGGGACCGGCGCCACCCCTACGATCTGGTCGTGGCACAGGGCTGGCCCCGCGGCGCGGCCGCACTGGCCTACATCGGAGCCGAAGCGCTGTGCGCGGCCGCCGCGGTGGGCGCGTCGAAGGCGCACACCCTCGCCTTCCCCGTCGCCTGCGTGGTGGGGATCGCCGTCGTGGTGGTGGGGATCGCAGCGGTGTGCGGCGCTCTCTCGCCCGGGTCCGGGGCCCCGGCATGACCCGCGTCTTTCTCTCGCCACCCGACGTCGGCGACGAAGAGCGTCGGCTGATCCTCGAGGCACTGGACTCGGGGTGGATCGCGCCCCTGGGGCCGCACGTCGACCTGTTCGAGCACGACCTGGCCCAGCGCGTGGGGGTGTCGCACGCCGTGGCGCTGTCGAGCGGCACCGCCGCGCTTCATCTGGCCCTGTTGCTCGTCGGGGTCGGTCCCGGTGACGAGGTGCTCGTGCCGAGCTTCACCTTCGTGGCGACGGCCAACGCCGCCACCTATATCGGAGCCCGCCCGGTCCTCGTCGACTGTGACCCCGACACCTGGCAGGTCGCCCCCGACCTCGTGGCCCAGGAACTCCAGGACCGGGCCCGGCGCGGCACGCTGCCCCGAGCGCTGGTGACGGTCGACCTCTACGGGCAGACGGCGGACTACGGGCGGCTCGTCCCGCTGTGCCAGGAGTACGGCGTGGTGTTGGTGGAGGACGCGGCTGAGGCCCTGGGAGCGACGCACGGCGGCGCGGCGGCGGGCTCGTTCGGCGCCGCGGGCGTGTTCTCGTTCAACGGCAACAAGATCATCACCACCAGTGGCGGGGGGATGCTCGTGTCGAGCGACCCGACCATCGCGGCGCGTGCCCGGCACCTCGCCACTCAGGCCCGGGAGCCCGAGGCCCACTACGAGCACATCGATCTCGGCTTCAACTATCGGCTGAGCAACCTTCTGGCCGCGCTGGGCGTGGCCCAGCTCCGGGGCCTCGACCGCCGCATCGCCCGGCGCGGGGCCATCAGCGAGGCGTATCGCGTCGGGCTCGGCGGTCTCCCGGGGATCACGTTCATGCCCCGCGCCGACTACGGAGAGCCGAACAATTGGCTGACCTGCATCCTCGTCGACCCCGAAGCCTTCGGCGCCACACCCGAGGAGATCCGGGTGGCGCTCGAGACCCACGACATCGAGGCGCGACCCACGTGGAAGCCGCTGCACCTCCAACCGCTCTTTGCCGACACGCCCATGGTGGGCGGCGACGCCGCGGCCCGGATCTTCGAGCGTGGGTTGTGCCTGCCCAGTGGCTCCACCCTCTCGGACGCGGATCTCGGCCGTGTGGTCGAGGTCATCGAGCAGCTCTCGGTCGGCGCGTAGGCTCCCGGGGTGCGCCAACGGGGGGTGGGCCGCGGTCGGGGTCTCGGGTGTCGGGCATCGCAGACGACGTGTCCGAGCACGTGACCGCGCCGGTGACCGACGGCGTCACCGGCGGCGTCACCGATAAGGGGCCTGAAGACCACGGCGCCTCCGCGCCGGCATGGTCGTGGGGCCGTGACGCCCTGGGCCTGGCCTGGACGATCGCCGCCGCGGTGCTCGTGCTCCTGCCCGCGCTGCGCCCCGGGGTGTCGCTCGGGCCCTTCGACCTCCTGTCGCGCTTCGGTCTGACCCGCCAAGCCGGGGTGGCGGTGCACAACGCCGTCCAGGCCGATCAGATCCAACAATTTGTGCCATGGACGAACCTGGCGTGGCACCAGGTCCACAGCGGGCACCTGCCGTTGTGGGACCCCTACAACGTGCTCGGGATGCCCCTGGCCTTCAATTGGCAGTCGGGGGTCTTCAGCATCCCGGCGTTGGTCAGCTACCTCTTCCCCGTCTCCTTCGCCTACACCGCCATCGTGCTCACCAAACTCGTCATCGCCGGCACCGGCGTGTACGTGCTGTGCCGGGTGCTGCGCCTCGGTCCACTGGCGGCCGCGTTCGGAGGGACCGCCTTCGAGTTGTCGGGCCCCATGATCGTCCACGCCGGATGGCCCCACACCTCGGTGACGTGCTGGGCGGGCTGGATGCTGGCCGCCGGTGTGGGGATCCTGCGCGGGACGCACCGAGTGCGCAACGTCATCGTGCTCGCCCTCTCTGTCGGGTTCGCGGTGTACGGCGGACACCCCGAGAGCCTCATCGCCCTGGGTCTGGCGGTGGTGGTGTTCGTGGTCGTGTACGTGGTGGCGCGGTCCCGGGCCGGAGGTGGGCCGGTGCTGCGCCCCATGGGCGATCTCGTGGTCGGTGCCGTGTGCGGATTCGCCTTGGGTGCGCCCTTGCTGTTCCCCGGCGTCCAGCTGGCCCTGAGCTCCGTGCGGCGCAACGGCACCGGCACGCCGGCGTTCCCGCTCTCGCACGCGCCCAACCTGCTGTTGGTGGGACTCCAGGGCAAGGACTTCAAGACCGCGGCCTACGTCGGGGTCGTGGTGCTGGCGCTGGCCGTGGTGGGCACGGGCGTGTCGTGGAAGCGTCCCGAAGTCCCGGCCCTCGCCGCGGTGGCGGTGGTGAGCGCGGCGCTCACGTTCCTCTCCCCCGCCGATGCGCTCCTGCACCTCGTGCCCGGGGGCCGCACGGTGGCGTGGAGCCGGGCGGTCATGCTCCTGGCCTTGGCGCTGGCGGTTCTCGGAGCCGTGGGCCTCGAGGCCCTGGTGCGCACGAGGCGGGACCGGACCACGCTGCAGTGGATGGCGGGCGCCTTCGCCGCTCTCGCCGCGGCGGTGTTCCTCCTGGCCGTCGCGGCCGAGATCGACTTCGTCCCCGCCCTCCACCGGCACCGGGGAAGCCTGGTGTGGCCGGCGGTGCAGTCGGTGGTGGGCTTGGCGCTCGCCGGGCTGTGGTTGCGGACCGGTCGGGCCGGGGCGCACTCGTCGGCGGGGGCGCGTCTGCGATGGGCCCCGGCGTTGCTGCTGGCGCTCGAGACCGCCTTCCTCTTGAACGTGGGCATCCCGTCGTGGTCCGTGAGCCCGACCTATTTCCGGACCAACCCCGCCATCGCCGCGCTGCAAGCGAGCGTGGGGTCGAGCACGGTCGGGTACGGCTCGTGTCGTTCCCTGCGCTACAACACGGCGTCGAAGAACGAAGTGGGCATCCGGCCCAACGCCAACATCGGCTACGGCGTGCACGAGATGGTGGTCTACGACCCCATTCTCCCTGCCGCCTACTTCCAGGCGTGGGCCGCCGCCGGCGGACAGCGCACCCCGCCCTCGCTCAACCAGCTGGGCATCTTCTGCGCCCAGATCAAGACGGCGGCCCAAGCCCGTGAGTTCGGGGTCCGCTACGTCCTCGAGGCTCCCCGTCACCACCGGCCGTCGGGCCAGAGCATCATCATCGGGCAGATCGGGACCGAGAAGCTCGTCTTCATCCCCGGGTCCGCGCCGGCCACGTCGTCTCCGGTCCCCGCCGGCGGTGGCCCCCTGCCCATCGACGCGCCGGCCACGCCGCTGGCCGTCACGAACCCCGACCCCGCCTCGTGGCGGGTGGTCGTCGACGGTACGGCGCCGAGCATCGTCCGGCTGCGGCTCACGGCGGTCCCCGGATGGCACGCCACCATGGACGGGCGATCACTGACCATGCACACCTGGGCCAGCGGGCTCATGCTCGAGGCCCAGGTCCCTGCGGGCCACCACGTGGTGGAGCTGCACTACTGGCCCGCGGCCTTCTCGGCCGGTCTGGCGGTGGCCGGCGTCACCGTCGTGGGATTGGTGCTGGCCGTCCCCGCCGGTGTGATCCTGGGCCGGCGTCGCCGGCGCGCCCCGCCGGCGCCGTGAACGACGGCGCCGGGCTCGACGTCGTCGTCGTGGCCTACGGGCCCCCCGTGTCGCTGGCCGGGGCACTGGCGTCGCTGGGGGACGACTACCCGGTCGTGGTGGTGGACAACGCCTCGTCGCCGGCCACGGCGGAGCTGGTCCGCACGGCGGGCGCCCACTACCTCGACCCCGGTCGGAACCTGGGGTTCGCGGCGGCGGTCAACATGGCCCTGCACGAGCTGGTCGACCCGGCCCGTGACGTGCTGTTGCTCAACCCCGACGCCCGGATCGACGCCGGCCAGTTGGCGCTCCTGCACGACCAGCTCCGCACCCGGGCCGAGCTGGCGTGCGTGGCACCGGCCCAGCACGTCCCCGGCTCGGCCATCCCGAGCCGGGCCCGCTGGCCGTGGCACAGTCCGGCGGGAGCGTGGGCCGACGCCGTGGGCCTGTCCCGGCGCCGTCTGCGGTCGTCGCGGTATTTCCTGGGCGGAGCCGTGCTGCTCGTGCGCAAGGCGGCCCTGGCGGATGTGGGTGGCCTCGACGAGCGGTTCTTCTTGTACAGCGAGGACGAGGACTGGCAGCGCCGGGCCCTCGAGCGCGGCTGGCAGGTGCGGTTCTGCCCCGAGGTGTCGGCGGAGCACGCCTCGGGGGGGACCGAGACCGACGCCACGCGCCACCAGCTCCGTCTCCACGCCGCCATCGAGCGCTACATCCGCAAGTGGCACGGCACCGGAGGCTGGGCCCTGTTCCGAGCCGGCACGCTCTTCGGGCTGTCGTTGCGCCTGGTCACCCAGCACGGTGCGCAGCGGACGGCGACGGCGCGCCTGGCCCGGCTCTACCTGAGTGGGCCCGATCGAACGGCGCGGCGCACCGGTGCGATCCCCGACACCTGAGAACCGTCGCTCACCGGGTCCCGGGACCGAAATTCGGCCACAGGCCGACGTCGAGGTCGGGAACGAGCTCGAGCAGCTGCGTGACGTCGTCGCGGTAGAGGTCCACCAGACGACGTCGGGCGTCGGCGTGGAGCACCACCTTCTCCTGGCGCGTGGGGCTCGACCTCTGGCCCATGGCCTCGGGCCGGAATCCGTCGTCGATCCCCAGGAACCGGTAGGTACGGGCCAGCTCGCCCACGGGGTCGGCGACGCATCGCTCGTACTGCAGCACCAGCACCCGGCCCGCCTCGAAGGCCGGTGCCCAGTGGCGCAGGGCGGCGGTGTAGAAGCCGCGCCCCACGGACTCGGCCACGACGGTGCCGAGGTGCGATCCGGGCACCAGACGGCTGTGGGTGAGCCCCGACACGAACCGTTCGACGGGGTCGCGGACAATGACGAGCAGGCGCGCCTCGGGCGCGGCCAGCTCGAGCAGCGGCGGCACCCAGGGCTGGTAGAGGTAGTCCGGGGTCCACTCCCCCGTCTTGAGACCGACCTGACGGGGGAACCATCGATGGTAGGTGCGGACCTCCTCGGAACCGAAGGTGCCTGTGGCGTAGGGGGCGAAGTAATGACGCTCCTTATGGGTGGCGGCACGGTGCGTGACGTCGGGATGGGCGACGAGCAGCTCGAACCACCACGTGGTCCCGGCCTTCTGGACGCCGATGCCCACGAAATCGGGTGGTCCGGACTCCTCGCCGGGCATGATTGGGGGCGGCGCGTGGGCGAAGCCGGCCTCCCAGGGGGCAAAAGGGCCGACGTGACGCCGGACACCGTCGCGCACCACGCGGGGAAGCGCCCGGCGCAGGCCGTCGGGAGCCCGGAACAGCGCCTTTCCCAGCGCTGTCCGGAGGGCCACGCCGTCAGGCTGCCACAGCCGGATGTTTCCCGACAACCTTCGGGCCTTGCCTATGGTGGCCCATGATCTACGTCGCCACGGTGCACGTCGCATCACCTCGGTGGATCGATCTCCAATTGGCCTACCTCCGCCGGAACATCGGGGAGCCCTTCCAGGTCTACGCCAACCTCCAGGACGTCCCCGACGGGCATGCCGAGAAGTTCGACCGGACCTTCACCATCCTCGGGGACCACCCCAGCAAGTTGAACCTCCTGGCCGGGGAGATCGCGGCGGTGGGGGCGCCCGACGACATCATCGTCTTCCTCGACGGTGACGCCTTCCCCGTCGCCGACCCGCTGCCCACGGTCCGGCGCGGCCTCGAGACCTCGACCCTGGTGGCGGTGCGCCGCGACGAGAACGTCACCGACCGCCAGCCCCACCCCTCGTTCTGTGCCGTCCGGGTGGGTGACTGGGACCGCATCCACGGGGACTGGTCGCCGGGGTACACGTGGGAGACCGCCGACGGTAAGCGCACCACCGACGTGGGCGGGAACCTGCTGCGGGCGTTGGAACGCACCGGTGACAGGTGGACCCCGCTCTTGCGCAGCAACCGCGTCAACCTCCATCCCCTGTGGTTCGGCGTGTACGGGGGCATCGTGTACCACCACGGCGCGGGCTTTCGTTGGGCCGTAGGCCGGGTCGACCTCGTCAATCCCCCGCGACTCACGACCCGCGCCAAGCACGTGCCCGGCCTGGGCCGTGTCCTGCGGCGCCGGAACCGGGCCCGGGCGCAACGCTTCCACGCCCAGACGGCGGCGGCGGCGGAACGGCTCAGCGACGACGTCTACCGACGGATCCAGCGGGATCCGGAGTTCTATCGAGAGCTGATCTGAATTGGCCACGCCGGTGTCGCCGTCGGGGCGGGTCATGTGGCTGCGGTTGGCGGGCATCGCCATCGTGGGCGGGCTGGTCGTGGCCGTGGCGTTGACCTTCCTGGCCCTGCGCCCCGCGCACGCCCGCGCCAGCAAGGCGGCCAGGACGACGCCGGTCGCCGTGTCGTGCCCGACGACACGGTTCTGCATGGTGGTCGACGACGAGGGCAACGCCATCACGTTCGACGACGGGGCGTGGTCGCGTCCCCGGTCGATCGAGGACACCGGCCTCACCAGCGTGTCGTGTGCCACCCCGACCTTCTGTGTGGCGCTGGGGGTCAACGGCACGGCGTCGGTGTACCGGGGGTCCACGTGGTCCTCGGCGCTGTCGATCGACCCCAAGAGCGCGGACGAGGTGGACGGGTTCGGCACCAGCAGCGTCAACACGGTGTCGTGTGCCTCGACCTCGTTCTGCATGGCCGGAGACGTCCTGGGTCGTGTGGTGCGTTTCAACGGTGCCACCTGGACCCGACCCCGGCCGGTCGAGGCAGCGGCACCGGCGCGCCGGGACCGCCGGGCGGGCACGGCGGGCATCGCCGGCGTGTCGTGCGTGGCGCCGAGGTTCTGCGCGGCGGTGACCGTCGGCGGACGGGCCCTCACCTTCGACGGCACGACATGGTCCAGCCCGGTGGCGCTCGAGCCCGCCGCCGTCGTGAACGCCGATCGCCTGCGCAGCGTGGCCCCCCTGGGATCCGTGGCGTGTTCGAGCCCGACGTCGTGTGCCGCGGTGGACGCGTCGGGAAACGTGTACGGCTTCGACGGCACGACATGGTCCGGCCCCCACGCCGTCGATCCCGTGCGCCTGGCGGACTCCGACGGTGCCACCGCCCTGTCGTGTCCGGCACCGGGTGACTGCGTGGTCGTCGACGAGCAGGGCAACGCCGTCTTCGACACACGGGGCACGTGGTCGGGCCCGGTGGTGGTCGATCCCACCGTCGGTCTGGCCACGGTCTCGTGTGGCGGGCCAGCCTTGTGCGTCGCGCTCGACGACCTCGGTCAGGCTGCGGTCTATGACGGGCACTCCTGGACGGCGCCGAAGGACATCGACTCCTGAGCACCGGGAGCTTC
This sequence comes from Acidimicrobiales bacterium, assembly GCA_036511675.1. GTDB lineage: Bacteria > Actinomycetota > Acidimicrobiia > Acidimicrobiales > UBA8190 > Chersky-840. The sequence continues at coordinate 8,004 of DATCBU010000075.1, forward strand.
GTTAGCATCGGGGCGGCGTCGTAGGGCCGGAGGGCTTTAGGATGTGAAGGAGATGGACCACACCCCACCCCGGTCGGGCTCACGACGTGTCCGAGGCGACGGGCGATGACCTTCAGCGAGGCCTTCCTGAGGGAGTCCATCGACATCCTGGGAGCCATCGACACCGGCTCGATCGAGGCGTGCGCCACGGGCCTGGCCGAGGTCCGCCAGCGGGGCGGGCGCCTGTTCATCCTGGGGGTGGGTGGGTCCGCCGGGCACGCGTCGCACGCCGTGAACGACTTCCGCAAGCTGTGCGACCTCGAGGCCTATGCCCCGACCGACAACGTCAGTGAGCTGACGGCCCGGGCCAACGACGAAGGGTGGGACACGACGTTCGTGGAATGGCTGCGGGGCTCGAGGGTCAACGACCGCGACGCCGTGTTGGTGTTCTCGGTGGGCGGAGGCAGCACCGAGCGACACGTCTCGGTCAACCTGGTCCGAGCTCTCGAGCTCGCGGCCGAACGGGGCGTCCCCATCTTCGGCATCGTGGGTCGGGACGGGGGCTTCACCGCCGCGGTGGCGACCGCCTGCATCGTGGTCCCTCCGGCCTATCCCGACCGGATCACCCCCCACACCGAGGGACTGTGCGCCGTGCTCTGGCATCTCCTCGTGAGCCACCCCGCCCTAGCGCGCAACCCCACCAAGTGGGAGGGGTTGCGATGACCGCTGCCGACGTCGCCTTCCCGCCGTCCTCGCGGTTCTGCATCGTAGGGGGAGCGGGTTTCATCGGAAGCCACTTCGTCGACCGGTTGCTCGGCGACGACGCCGTCACCGGCGTGACGGTGTTCGACAACTTCAGCTCGGGGCGGCACTGGCATCTCGAGCACCACGCCGACAAGCGTTTGCAGGTCGTTCAGGCGGACGTGCGCGACCTTGACGCCCTCGTCGACGCCATGGCGGGAAGCCACACCGTGATCCACCTGGCGTCGAACCCCGACATCGCCCGGGCCGCCACCGAGCCCGCCGTGGACTTCGACCAGGGGACGCTGCTCACGCACCACGTGGTGGAGGCGGCCCGCCTGTCGGGCGTGACCCGGCTGTTGTACGCGTCGGGCAGCGGGGTCTACGGCGACCTGGGCGAGATCGAGGCCGACGAGGACCACGGCCCGCTCATCCCGGTCTCGACCTACGGCGCCAGCAAACTCGCCGGGGAGGCGCTCATCGCTTCGTACTGCTTCATGTTCGACCTGCGCGCGTGCGTGTTCCGCTTCGGGAACGTGGTGGGGCCCCGCCAGACCCACGGTGTGGGCTTCGACTTCATCCGGCGGCTGCTCGAGGACCCCACCGAGCTCCACATCCTCGGGGACGGCAAGCAGAGCAAGTCCTACGTGCACGTGACCGACATCGTCGACGCCGTCCTGCTGGCGGCCGAGCAGGCACCGCTGCCCTTCGCGGCGTTCAACGTCGCCACCGGTGACTACATCACCGTGGCCGAGATCGCCGAGCTCGCCCTCGAGATTCTCGGGCTGGAAGGGACCGAGCTGCGTTATGCCGGCGGTGACCGGGGGTGGAAGGGCGACGTCCCGGTGGTGCGGATCAACACCGATCGGATACGCCGTCTCGGTTGGGCCAACGCCATGTCGTCGCGCCAAGCGCTGGCCGCATCGATGCGCTCGATGGTGCAGGACGCGAGGTCAGGGCGCCTGACATGACCGCGCCTCCCCGCTCGGCGCGCCGGGCCGTGTTCCTCGATCGCGACGGCGTGCTCAACGAGGCTGTCGTGCATGACGGCAAGCCCTTCCCTCCCCGCTCGCCCGACGAGGTGGTCGTGTTCCCGGGGATGGCCGCCGCCTGCCACTCCCTGCGCGACCGCGGCTTTGTCCTGGTGGTCGTGACCAACCAACCCGACGTGGCCCGCGGGCTCCAGAGTGTCAGCGGCGTGGCGGCCATCAACGCGCTCGTGCGCCAGGAGATCACCGTCGACGCCATCTACGTCTGCCACCACGACACCCCCGACGCGTGCTCCTGTCGCAAGCCGAAGCCTGGGATGTTGTTGGCTGCGGCGCGGGACCTCGACCTCGACCTCTACCAGAGCTTTATGGTCGGGGATCGCTGGTCAGACGTCGGGGCTGGTCAGGGGGCTGGATGCCGCACCGTGTATATTGATTACGGCTATCAGGAAGAGGGGGCCGAGGCGCCCGACCACGTGGTGGGCAACCCGGTCGAGGCGATCGAATGGATCCTGACGGCCGCGCCATTGGAGGAGGGGGTCAGTGTCCGAACAACTTCCTTACGGCATCAAGATCTTCGCTGACGGCGCTGATCTGGAGACCATCCTCCAGCTGAGCCGGAACCCGACCATCTCGGGCTTCACCACCAATCCGTCGTTGATGCGGAGATCGGGCGTCGAGGACTACCCGGGCTTCGCCCGCAAGGTGCTCGAGACTGTCACGGACCGGCCCATTTCCTTCGAGGTGCTGTGCGACGAGTTCGACGAGATGCGCGCCCAGGCGCGCACCATCGCGTCGTGGGGCCCCAACGTGTTCGTGAAGATCCCTGTCACCAACACCCGTGGAGAGAGCGCCGCCGCCCTCATCAAGGAGCTGTCTGCCGAAGGACTGCACCTCAACGTGACCGCCCTGTTGTCGGTGCAACAGGTGCGCACCGTCGTCGCCGCGCTCACCGACACGCCGGGTGCGGTGGTGTCGGTGTTCGCGGGCCGAATCGCCGACACGGGCCGCGACCCCGTCCCCATCATGACCGAGGCCGTGGCCCTCCTCGCAGCCAACCCGCGTCTCGAACTGCTGTGGGCGAGCCCCCGTGAGGTCTTGAACGTGCCGCAGGCCGCGGCGGTGGGTTGTCACATCATCACCGTGACCCACGATCTCCTGGCCAAGTTGCCGGGGCTCGGGCGCGGGCTCGAAGCGGTGTCGCTCGACACCGTGCGCATGTTCCATGACGACGCCCAGAGTGCGGGGTTCGTGCTTTGAGCCGCCCCCGGACCGTCCCCGACGACGCCGCCGCCGGACGCGACGAATGGGATCGGCACTGGGCCGTGTACGGGGAGCCCGCCGACGGCAATCCGGCCAACACCTACCGCCACCGGCTGATCCTGAAGCTCCTGGGGCACCCCGGCCCCGGCGATACCATTTGTGATATTGGGTCGGGTCAGGGCGAGCTCGCCCTCCTTCTGGGCCGGTCCTTCCCCGGGGCCACGGTGCGCGGGGTCGAGTACAGCGCCGAAGGGGTCCAGCGGGCCCGACAGGCGGCCCAGGCGGCCGGCCTGCCCGTGGAGTTCGTGCAGCGGGACCTTCTCGAGCCCTCCCCCGTCGACCCCGGTATGGGTCACCAGGGCGGGTACGCGGTGTGCTCGGAGGTCCTCGAGCACGTCGACGACCCCGTTCTGTTGCTCCGCCACGCGGCGGACTATCTGGCGCCGGGGTGCCGGCTGGTCGTCACCGTCCCCGGGGGCCCCCGCTCCGCCTTCGACCGCCACATCGGCCACCGCCGGCACTTCGCCCCGGCCGGGCTCCGGCGCCTGCTCCAATCGGCGGGGTACGACGTCGAATACGTGGCCCGGGCCGGGTTCCCCTTCTTCAACCTCTACCGATTGGCGGTGATCGCCCGGGGGCGCCGCCTCATCGCCGATCTCGAACGTGCCGCCGGCCCCGACGCCGGCGGAGCCACGGCCCAGGGTGCGGCCCTGGCCGTGTTCGACCGGGCCTTCCGCTTCAACCTGCAGTCGTCGCCCTGGGGCTGGCAGATCGTGGCCGTGGGGCGCTGGCGCGGGCCGGTGGGCCCGGCGTGATCATCTCCCGCACGCCACTGCGCATCACCCTGGGCGGGGGCGGGACCGACCTCCCCTCGTACTACGCCCAGCACGGTGGCTTCGTGATCTCGGCTGCGGTGAACCGCTACATCTTCATCGCCATCAACCGCACCTTCGGTGACGACTACTTCCTCAAGTATTCCGAGCTCGAGCGGGTGACCCACGTCGACGACATCGCGCACCCCATCATCAGAGAGGCGTTGCGCCTGCACCCCATCGGGCCCTCCATCGAGCTCGTGAGCGTGGCCGACATCCCCGCCGGCACCGGGCTCGGCTCGTCGGGGGCCTTCACCGTCGGATTGCTGCGCGCCCTCTATGCGTTCAAACGGGAGCACGTCACCGCCGCCAACCTGGCCGAAGAGGCGTGCCGGATCGAGATCGACATCCTCAACCGGCCCGTGGGCAAGCAGGACCAGTACATCGCCTCGTTCGGGGGCCTCACCTGCCTCGACATCGAGCCCGGCGGACAGGTGAACGTGTCGCCGTTGCTCGTGTCCAACGAGACGCTGCGCGACCTCGAAGAGCACCTGTGCATGTTCTTCACGCACTATTCCCGTCCTGCCGATGTCGTGCTGGCCGAGCAGCGGGCCAAGTCCCAGAGCGGCGACGTCGATATGGTCGACAGCCTCGACTTCGTCAAGGAGAACGGGCTCGCCACCAAAGCCGCCCTCGAGAACGGCGACACGGCCCGCTTCGCGGCACTCATGGACGAGCACTGGCGCCGCAAGCGCCAACGGTCCGCGCTGATGTCCAACGACCAGATCGACCGGTCCTACGGCGTCGCCATGGACAGCGGGGCCCTGGGCGGCAAGCTCGTGGGTGCAGGGTCGGGGGGTTTCCTGCTCTTCTACGCCAAGGACCTCGACTCCCTCCGTGCCGCCATGGGCCGTGAGGGGCTGAGCGAGGTCCGCTTCGTCTTCGACTTCGACGGGTCGTCGCTGCTCGTCCGGGACTGATCGACGGTCGGGGCGGATCGGCCGTGCAGTGCCTCATCCTGGCGGGCGGGCTGGGCACGCGCCTGTTCCCCGCCACGCGCACCGTTCCCAAGGTCCTGGTGGAGGTGGCGGGCCGTCCCTTCGCCCACTGGCAACTCGAATGGCTGGCCTCGGAAGGCGTCGAGCGCGTCGTCTACAGCGTCGGGCATCTCGGGGAGATGATCGAGGCGGAGATCGGCGACGGGGCACGGTGGGGGGTGGCGGTCACCTACGTCGACGAGGGCCGCCAACGCTTGGGCACGGGAGGGGCGCTGCGCCTCGCCGTCGACGCCGGGGCCCTCGACGACACCTTCTTCGTGCTCTACGGCGATTCGTACCTGTCGGTCGACCTGTCGGCGGTGGAGGACGACTTCTGCGCGCGGGCTCCCGATGCCCTGATGACGGTGTACCGGAACGCGGGGCGCTTCGAGACCAACAACGCCGTGGTGGCGCACGGCATGGTCACGCACTACGAGAAGGGGCTCGCCCACCCCCCGCCCGAGATGCAGTTCGTCGACTACGGGCTGTCGGTGCTGCGCGGTGCCGTGGTCGTGGAGCTGGTGCCGGCCGGCGGTGCGAGCGACCTGGCTGACGCCTTTTCGGCGCTTAGCGCGGCGGGGCGCCTGGCCGGGTTCGAGGCCTCGACGCGCTTCTTCGAGATCGGCTCTCCCTCGGGCCTGACCGACCTGGAACGGCACCTGGACAACTCAGCGGACGAGGTGCACCACCGGCAGTGAGTGCTGCGACCCGCCCTGGACCAACGACAGTCCCGACGCCGAGAACCCGTACCACTGGGGGCAGCTCCCGACCTGCACGAAGACGTGAGTCGAGGCGCGGGGCAGTGTCGAGAAGCTGATGGCGTTGGGGGACCGGTCGGCGCCGTCGGTCACGCTGTACTGCGCACCGCCGAGCCCGACCGGCGACGACAGTTCCAGCCAGTGGTAGCGGGTGAGGTCGGTGCCGGCGGGGACGTCGAGGTCGAGTACCCGCTGGGTGGTCACGAGCGCCGCCTTCACCTCTCCCCCGCGGGCCGGTCCCACCCGATGCGCCCGGCCGTCGGGGGTGACGACCACACCGGCACCACCCGTTGACACCAGGTTCGGGGGGAGCGCGGCGGCGTCGCCCAGAGGCGACACCGTGCCGCCGGGCGCCAGCTCGTAGAACGACGTCGGGCCGCTCCCCGCCATCACCGGCAGGGCCATGGTGAAGTCGCTGCTGGGCGAAGCGGTGCTGTGCTTGATGTCGGGCACCGCCGTGGCCACGACCTGCCCGTGGCGCACGGCCAACACCGGGAGCGGGGCCTGGCCCGGGGCCCGGTCCGTCGTCGAGCCGGTCACGACCACGGTGGACGTCGACACCAGGCGGGTGCCGAGGGTCAGGGCCGGTTGGGCGGCCAGGGACTTCGGCCTGACGAGGAAGTTGGGCGAGAAGCCCCAGGCGCACTCGGGATTCGACAGGTAGAAGTCCTGTGTCGACACCGGCCCCTGCAACGCCGGCACCGGGGGCGCCGAGGCGGCCAGGTCGGTGCGGATCATGACCAGTTGCCCGTCCACATCAGCCAGGGGGACATAGTGGTCCAGCAGGTAGTCGCTGATGTCGTAGTGGCGCACAGTGGCCTCGATGCCGTCCCAGCGCGGCAGACCGATCCCCTCCCCGTAGAAGACGACGAGTCGTGGCCGCGAGCGGGCCAGATCGGCGATGAGCTGCTGTTGGGCGAAGCCGGTGTCGGCCATGCTGACATGGAAGAAGCGCGTCCCCGGCACCCGGTCCAAGAGGTAGTAGAGCAGCCCGGGCTCGTCGTTGAAGTCGAAGACCGGCCCCGTCGGCCCCACGTAGTGCCCGAGCACGGTCTGGAGGTCGCGCACCATGGTGGCGTCGATCACCCCGGGGTCGGAGTACCCCAGGCGGGTGAGCACGGGCTCGGAAGCGGCCGTGACGTGGTAGTTCCCCGCCACCGCCTGGACGGTGCCCAGCGGGGACGGCGCCAGCGCCACGAGCGCCACCACGATGGCCAGGGTGGCGGGATGCCGGGCGGCGAGGACCACATGCCGGGCGCGGCGGACCGGGCCCCGGGGCCCTCGCAGCAGCGCCGTGGCCACGTGCCGCACGGCCTCGTCCAGGGCTTCGGCCGCGACGATCAGCCACAGGAGCAGCAGGGGCAGAGCGACCACGAAGACCTCGGCTACATGAATCTGATCGGCGCGCGCCAGGACCTTTTGGAAGTAGACGAGCACGAAACTGGCGGCCGCCACCATGACCCAGTCCCGCGAGCTCCACGGCCGGCGGCGCCGCAGCTGGATCGTGGCGCGCAGAACGGTGAGCAGGAGCAGGACCACGGGCACGAAGAACTCGATGGTCGGGCCCAGTTGCTTGTCGACCCACCAGGCGGGCTCGGCCCCCGAGAGGGTGTGCCCGGGACCGAAGATCAGGTAGTAGTCGACGAATCCCCGCAGCGCCCCGGTGGCGGCGAGGAACACCACCCACGCCGCCACCAACAGCGCACCACTCCCCGCGCACCACCACGTCCGCGCCAACCCGGCGCCCCACCCCGTTCCCGGGGCGCGCTGGAGCCATTCCAGACACACCAGCGTGGCGAGGATGCCGGCCGCCATGAGCAAGGTCTCGGGGACCACGATGGCCTGGACCACGAGCGCGGCCGTGAGCCCAACGCACCACCCCCGGGTGCGGCGGCGAATGGTCTGGTCGAACACGATCAGGACGAGGGGGAGGAAGGCGAATCGGAAATACCCCTGCGCGTACCCCATGACGTCGCGACCCAGGAGCAGCCCGGCCCCCGCCAGGCGCCCCGACGTCAGCCACAGCACCACTACGGCCACGAATCCGGCGACGAAGAGCCGGTTGCGGCGGGCGAAGTACGCCGCGCTCACGTACATCGACACCCACAGCAGGGGGATGAGGAAGATGGTGAACCCCGAGGCCGAGCCCCAGCGGCTCGGCTCGAACACCGACATCCCGAGCTGGCCGGCCAGGATGTCGCCGAAGACGCCGTGGATCACGTAGAGGTCACGCCAGGGGAACAGGCCGTGGCCGAAGGTGAGCTGCGCACTGGCCAGCGACTGGGCCTGGTCGAAGGCGGCGAAGGTGGTGTTGAGCGGTCCGGCCAGCCGGGCGATAAGGACCAGGAGCAGCGCCACGCCCACGATGTAGGTGAGCACCGTCGCCTCGAGGTCGCGCACGGCGTGCAAGACCGAGCCGGCCGAGCGGAGGCGGAGGCGGTACCAGACGCACAGCACGACGAGGACCGGGATCATCACCCACAACGGGAGCCACGGGTACCGCTGCAGGTGGTCGTCCGAGCGCACCAGCACCGAGGACGAGCGCGACACGAAATAGAGCAGGGGGATGACCACCAGGGCGCCACCCCCGTTGACGGCGGCCACGAGGGCGGCGCCGGAGCAAGCTGTCCCTCTCCCCCGCCACACCCGGGTCACGGCGAGGACCACGGCGCAGTAGCCCACTCCCGCCGCGATCCCCCAGGCACCGAGGCTCGTGCCGTGACCCGAGGCGATGACGCCGGTGCTGACGGCGACGGCGAACCCGGGAAGCACGAGACGGGCGGCGGCACCGAGAACCGTCGCCCACGCAAGCCCTTCCCCTCCGCCACCCCGGTCGAGGTCCCCCCCGGGCTCGGGCCCGACCGTCGCCACGGGGCGGACGGGGAGGCGGGGAACCGACGCCCGCGCCCGGCGCCCGACGGGGAGATAGGCGTAGAGCAGGACCGCCATCACGGGGAAGGCGATGGCGATGAGGTAATAGGCGTCGAAGTAACGGTTGGCGTCGAAGTGGTAGAAGATCGGGAACCCGACGATGTCGGTGTTGGCCGACAGCCGGTGCGGGACCAGGCGCCACACGCCGTCGCACACGCCCGCCGACAACGCCACGGCGGCGAGAAGGCGCACCACTCGCGGGCCGCGATCCTCCGCCGTCAACGCAACGCCACGCTGGAACCCTCGAGCCGGCTACAGGGCCCGAGGGAACACGCGGTCAGTGCTCAGGGAACGAGCCACTCGCCATAGTCAGAAGCGGTCCCCGCGGCGGGGTAGAACTGCACCTGGGAGACCTTGACCGTGGTCTTCACCTCGAATGCCACACAACCGGTCCCGGACTTCCCTCCCGCCAGCTGCACTTTGACCGTGTTGCTCCCGCACTCGGTGAGGGCGTGGTGCGTCGGTGTGTAGACGTTGCCGTCGGACCCGATGATGTTGGCATCGAGGTCACCGTTGATGGAAATGGTCTGGCCCGAGGTGTTGGTGATGTCGAACTGTGCGGCGATGAAGCGCTTGCCGTTGGCGGGAGAGCCCTGGTTGACCGCCTGTGCCGGGTCCGCCAGCTTGGACAGAGAGATGTGGAAGTCCCTTCCGGCTTGGGTCTTGAGGTCCAGGGTGTCGCCGACGTGGGCCACGGCCCCCCCTGAGGCGCCCACGGGGTGGTTGACCAAGGTGGCCGAGCTCGAACAGCCCGCCGCCAGACCCACGAGCATCAAAGACCCTGCTGCCGCCAGAAACTTCCTCACGTGAACCCCCAGAATCGACCCGCGCCCATAGTAGGCGAAAGGCCAGGTCTGGTGCCCATTCGGGGCAAAATTCCGGCCCCGGGGCGTCCCCACACCTGCCACTCCTGACAACAGGCGTGGAGCCGGGGGAGCCGGCGTCAGAATTACACTGCCCGGCATGCCGCGCCGGGGGGGTACCCGAGCCTGGGTCCCCGACGTCCTCGGTGTGGCCTGGACGATCCTGGCCGTCGTGGCCGTCATGGCCCCCCTCCTCCGACCGGGGGTCTCGCTGGGCCCGTTCGACCTCCTATCGCGGATCGGGCTCACTCGGCACGCCGGCGTCGCCGTGCACAGCGAATTCCCCGCCGACCAGATCCTGTACTTCGCCCCGCTCACCAACCTGGCCTGGCACCAGGTGCACAGTGGGCAGCTCCCGTTGTGGAACCCCTACAACGTGGGCGGGATGCCCCTCGCCTTCAGCTGGCAGTCGGCGGTCTTCAGCGTCCCCGTCCTGCTCAGCTATCTCGCCCCCGTCCACTTCGCCTACACCGTGATCGTGTTGGCCAAATTGGTCATCGCCGGCACCGGCACCTACACGCTGTGTCGTGTCCTGGGCATGCGCCCCCTGAGCGCCGCTTTCGGCGGCACCGTGTTCGAGCTGTCGGGGCCGATGCTCCACTACTCGGGCTGGGCCATGACCGGCGTGACGTGCTGGGCGGGATGGATCTTCGCCGCCGCGATCCTCCTGGTGACGGGCAAGCACCGCCTCCGCCACGCCATGGCGCTGGCACTGGTGGTGGCCGCCGCGGTCTACGGCGGACATCCCGAGAGTGTGGCCGTGCTGGGGCTGTCCTTCGTCGTCTTCATGGCCGTCTACCTGGGGGTCAGGGCCCGGCGCGACGGCGCCCCCCTGCGGCGCCCCCTGCTCGACCTGGCCCTCGCCGGCGCGTGCGGGCTCGGGCTGGGGGCCCCGCTCGTCCTGCCCGGGCTCCAGGTGGTCCAGGCGTCGGGACGGGCGGGGGCCACGGGCGGTGCGCCCTTCTCCTTGTCGCACCTGTCAGACCTGCTGGTGGGATTGCAGGGCACCGATTTCCAGGTGCCGCCGCCGTATATCGGTGTCCTGGCCGTCGTGCTGGCCGTGGTGGCCGTGGCGCTGTGGTGGCGGCGCCCCGAGGTCCTCGGATTCTCCGCCGTGGTCGTCGCCGCGCTCGTGCTCAGTTTCAAGAATCCCCTGCACATCCTGGTCCAAGCCACACCCGTCCTCGGTCGGGTGACCTGGAACCGCGACGTGATGTTGCTGGGGCTCGCCCTGGCCGTGCTCGGGGCGGGCGGGCTGGACGCGCTGGTGCGCGACGAGATGCCGGCCCGGCTGCGCCGGTGGGCGCTCGGCGCCTTGGGTGGCGCCGCCCTGGTCGTCGCCGCGGTCTCGCTGGCCGTGGCGGCGGGTGTCCAACACACCACCGGTGGAGGCACCCGGTCCCGCCTGGGGTGGGCCGCGGCCGAGACCGTGGTGGGCGTGGCCCTGGTGTGGATCTCAGGCATCGGCAGGTCCCCGGCCGGGCCCGCCCACTCCACATCCCCGCGGGCCCGACGCGCCGTGGGCGTGGCGTTCCTGGCGGCGCAGACCGCCTTCCTGGCGGTGGCCGGGGTGTCGTTCTGGTCCCTCAGCTCCTCCTATTTCCCCCCCACGGCGGGTGTGTCGGCCCTGCAGCGGGCCGTGGGGTCGTCGGTGGTGTCGATGGGTCCGTGCCGTCTCAAGCCCTTCACCTACCCCTACGCCACGGAATTCGGCATCCGTCCCAACGCCAACATCGGCTACGGCGTGCACGAGTTCGCCGTGTACGAGCCCGTCCTCCCGACCGCGTACTTCTCGTCGTGGGAGGAAGTCAGCGGGCAGCAGCTGAAGACCAGCCTGCGCCGGGTGGGCCTCTTCTGTCCTCAGATCACCACCGCCACCGAGGCGCGGGTCTACGGAGTCAGCTACATCCTCGCCTCCTCGCACGGCCCCGGCCCCACCGGCGCGGTGCGGGACAGGACCGTCGGCGGCGAGGCGTTGTTCCACGTGCCGGGCTCGGCCCAGGCCACGCTGTCCCCCGTCCCGCCCGCGGGTCAGACGTTGCCCGTGGACGCGCCCGGTCGCCCTGTGGCGGTCACCCACCCCAGTGCCAGGTCGGTCCGACTGGTCACCGACGCCACGGGGACCCGGCTCCTGCGGCTCCGGGTCACGGCCCTGCCGGGTTGGCACGCCACCATCGACGGGCACGAGCTGCCCCTCGAGCACTGGGCGGCAGGGGCCATGCTCGAGGCGCGGGTCCCGGCCGGCCACCACGTCATCGAGCTGCAGTACTGGCCGGGGCTCTTCAGCGCCGGCCTGGCCGTGGCGGTGGTGATCCTCGTGGGGTTTGCCGGGGCACTGGCGTTCGCCGTGGTGCGTCGACGGACCAGGGGCGCGACCGAGGCCACCGGGGGTTGATCAGGAGGGCGGCGACGGGCGCGCCGGCGGGTTGCCGGGGTGGAGGCGCGCCGCGGCGCTACGGGGTGGAGCCGATCACAACCCCAACAGCCACATGGCCGCTTTGCGGACGTCGATGAAGTACAGGATGAGCCCGATCACCACCAGGATCATGCCCAGCACGGCCAGGAGCTGGCCCGTGCGGCCGAAGCCGGTGAAAGCCAGTACCCCCGAGGGCTTGGGGACCGTCTTCACTACGTGCGGCGCCGGTGGGGGCGATGTGTGACTCACGGTCTTGACCACCGGCGCGACGGTCACCGGGACCGGTGGCGCCACCACCGGTGCCGGGAGCTGTGCGCAGTTGTCGTCGGTGGTGGTGGTGTCCCAGCTGCCGGTGGTGAACAGCGCCCACTGCACCGAGTTGTCGTTGTTGTCGAAGTCGGTCCGGTGCGACGTCGGAGGCCGGGTGAAGCCGAGGTCGTAGGTGATCACGCAGACGTCGCTGGGCATCGACGCCACGCTGTTGTAGACGTGGACGCTCTTCCACGCCCCCGTGTCGTAGCCGTCGCCGGGCCGGGGCACGTTGGTCTGGACGAAGGAACCGCACGGGCGATTGGGGTTGAAGTCCACGCTGGAGTCACTGTTGACGGGGTCCCTGCCCACGGACCCCACGTGGACCATCTGCGAGACGGGCTTGCCGTGCTTGGTCACGTAGGTCTCTGGGAAGCCGGGGTCGTTGGGGTCGCCCCACACCACACCCCAGCCCACACCGGTGCGGCTGTCACAGGGGTGGTTGACCGTGGCATGGAGGCCCGCCGTGGTGGCGCTCTCGACCCCGAAGGCCCACAGCCATGTGCCCGAGGCGGTGACGGTGACGGTGCCGTTGGCGTTGAGCTCGACCGTGCCCGAGGTCAGCGGTGACGCCGTCGGGCTGGCGGCGTTGGCGAAGGCCGGGGTCGCGCCCACCATGGCCACGAGGGTGGTGCTGAGACATGCCACCAGGGTGGCGGCGAGGACCGTTCCGACACGCGTAACACCACCACGTCGGCGCGCGCGCGATCGAATCACGGGGCCCAGAGCCCGTTGCCGCCTGGGTGGCGACGCCCGAGGTCGTTCATCCTCACCCCCGGAGGTAACCATAGGGCTGACGGGGCCGCGGGTCATCATCACATTTGACGACCGACCTGGGCGTTTCCCCCGGAAAATCTCAGGTGCCCATCCGCCGTCATGGCCGCTCAGACCAGGGTTTCCCCCGTGCCCTCAGCGTGTCCGTCCGGCCCGACATCCGGCGCACCGCGACGGGGGGGACGTGATGGTGCCATGACCACGGCACCGGTGCCCGGGGGGTCGGTGCCATCCTGTCGCCTCCGTCGCCGGGCCATCCGCACCAGGTCCACGAGGGCGGCGGCGGCAGGCCCGACGCGCATCTTCGATCCCGTGACGTCGCGCCACGCCACCAGGGGGAGCTCGACGAAGCCGGTCACGGGCAAGGGCGGCGCGCTGGCGGTGCCGCGCAACAGCCGATGGAGGAGCTCCACGTCGAAGGCCCACGAGGACCGGAACGGCTCGGCCAGCGCGCCGACCAGTGTCTCGTTGACTCGGAACACCTTGGCGCCGCACTGGGTGTCGTAGACGGTGATCCCCAGCGCCATCGAGGCGATGGTGGCGTAGGCCCGCCCCAGGTAGTGGCGCAGAGCCTTGCGCTCGATGGTGCTGCCGAGACGGGCCACCCGGCTGGCGAGCACACCCGACAGCTCCCGACGGTGGCGGAGCTCGTCGGTCAGTCGCAAGAGCTCGTCGGGGGGTGTGGCCAGGTCGGCGTCGTAGTAGCCGACGACGTCGGCCCCGCCCCGCACGGCGACGAGGAGCCCACGACGCACCGCTTCGGCCTTCCCCGTGTTGGTGGCGAGGCTGAAGACGTCGATCCCGTCCGACGCGCCTTCCAGGCGCGCCAGGATCTGCGCCGTGTCGTCGGTCGAGCCGTCGTCGACGAACAGGAGTCGCACCAGACCGGTGCCGGCGATGTCCAAGAAGGCGCGCTCGTTGATGCGCCGCGCTTCGTTGAAGCAGGGGACGACGATCACCGCCAGCTCGGCCGCCTCGGTCACGACGGTTGTCCCTGCGGCCGGCGACAGAAGGCCCACGTGGTGAGCCCCGGGACGGGGGGGAGACCCCGCGTGGCCATGGCCAGGGAAGCCCGGGCCTCGGTGTCGAGGGCCATGGTCAGCACCTTCGTCAGGCGCGCCCCGCCTTGCCAGGCGCCGATGCCCGTCGACTCCCCCGTCGGCGGGCGGTACCGCTCGCGCAACGCTTGGGCCCCCCGGAGAGGGAGGAGGCCGTGGAACAACCCACCCCGGGCCGCCACACGCAGCCCGGCCGCCTCGAGCACGGTGCGGATGGAGCCCGGTGCATAGCGTCGGAAGTGCCGCAGAGCACGGTCATGGGAGCTGAACAGCGCCTGGTAGGCAGGGACGCTCACGAGGACCCAGCCCCCGGGGGCCAGTGACCCGTCGACGACGTCACGCACGAAACCGACGTCGTCTTCGACGTGCTCGATCACGTCCAGCATGAGGATCCCCCCGTAGGCGCCCTGGGGTCGAGTGGCGGTAAACTCCACACCGGGAATTTCCGGTGCCCATTGCGAGGACGGCGTCGTGGGGTAGTGCGTGTCCCAGCACGCCATCCTGGTCGACGAGGGCAGGACGCCCCGGAGCTCCTGCGCGAACCAGGCGTCGCCGGCGCCCACGTCCAGCCACCCGTCGGTGCTGTCCACCAGGCCCAGACGCTGGACGAGTCGGATGAAGAACCGGGCGCGCGACATCTCCCACGGGTGACGGCGAACCACACTCCCGGGCCGCTCGATCAGGTCCATCGACGGCGTCTCCCCTATCCCGGTGGTGCTCCGAACGGCACCGCCATGGTACCGGTCATGTGCGGCCCTCGGTCTCCGACGTCGGGGGGCCGCCCGGCCCGGCCGCCCACGGCGGCGGGTGCCAGGCGAGCTCGGTCTCGGCCCCGACGGTGTCGAGCTCGGTGGCCACCGCCGGGGGCTCGGAGGGGAGCACCGGCGTCTGGAACGAGGTGCTCGGCCCCATGGCAGCCTCCAACACGTCGTAGAGGGCCAGCGAGTGGTCCCCGGCCTCGACGAGGTCGGCCCGAGTGTGGGTGCTGTGTCGGAGATCGGGGTCGATGAAGTCCCGGGCGGTGTCGGCGTCCTCGGCCACGGACGCGAGGCGCATGCCGAGCCCGGCTAGGAACGACCGGGCCTGGTCGGACCAGGCACCAGGGTCGTGGACGAGGTCGTCGTAGCGGGTCACGAGCACGGGCAATCCCGCGCTGTGGAGCAGGATGAGCCGGTTGTAGCGCTCCCACAAGGCCACACCGAAGGCGACGGGCACATCGTGGCGGCGCTGCATCGACACGGCCACCTCGAGGGGGTTGCGCACCACCACCACCGCGGCGATCCGGTGGCCGAGGACCCCACGCCAGAACGGAAGGAGCACCGAGGTGCGGGGGTCCTTCCACACCCACGGGACCGAGCGGTGGACGCGTCGAAACGCCCGCCGGGCCTGCCCGTGCGTGGTCGTGATGCGCGCCGCCACCGCGTCGTAGGCGTCGCCCGCCGGCGGCGGGTACCACCACGTCCGCCCCATCTGCGTCAACAGCGCGTTGTTCAGGTGCATGAGGGTCCGGGACTCGAAATGACCGCTCGGGTTCCACGGGCCGCGCACCATCTCCGCCGGTGCACACGTGGCGGGGCCGAGCACGTTGACCAGTCGCGTGGCGGCCGACGTGCCGCTGCGATGCATGCCCAGGACGAGCACACCACGCGGCGACGTGCCCAGCAGCGGTCTCATGCCGATCCCCGGCGCAGGGGATGCCCGGCCCGTGCCCGCAGCGCCCAGGGGCCGCGGTACGCCACGAGCAGGGGATGGACCCAGCGCGGCTCGTGCCACGTCGGGGGCGCGAACACCTCGCTGCGGCGG
>DATCBU010000076.1:0-8836 GCA_036511675.1 Acidimicrobiales bacterium
CGCACCATCCACTGGCACCTCTCCAAACGCCGGTCCGACGTCCCGTCGGTCTCGACCATCTGGCGAATCCTGGCCCGCCGGGGGTTCATCGACCACGAACCGAACAAGCGCCCCCACAACTCCTTCATCCGCTTCGAAGCGGCACTGCCCAACGAGTGTTGGCAGGCCGATGTCACCCATTGGCGGCTGAAGGACGGCTCTGACGTCGAGATCCTCGACTTCATTGACGACCACTCTCGAATGATCGTCGCCACCCGCGTGGTCAGGATCACTCGTGTTCCTGACGTCGTGGATACGTTTGAAGATGCCGCTTCCACCTGGGGTTATCCGGCCTCGGTGTTGACCGATAACGGTGCCATCTTCAACGGCGGCCCCCGTCGGGGTGTGACGGCCTTCGAAGCACTACTCAACGAGATGGGAATCGTCTACAAGCATTCGCGGCCGTATCATCCCCAGACCTGCGGAAAGATCGAGCGATTCCATCAAACGCTCAAGCGCTACTTGGACAAGCAGTCGCCGGCACGTTCGATGGCCGGGCTCCAGCGCCAAATCGATCGCTTCGTCGCCTACTACAACGAGGAACGGCCGCATCGTGCCCGAGGGTCCATCACGCCTCGAGCCGCCTTCGACGCTCTCGAAAAAGCCCGCCCCGGCTCACTCGTCGCCAAAACACACTTCCGGGTCCGCACCGACAAGATCGACTCGTGCGGCAAAGTCACGCTGCGCCACGACTCGAAGCTCTTCCATATCGCCGTCGGCCGGCAGCACCGAGGAACCCGGATCCGGCTCTACGTCGCTGACCTTGACATTCGGATCGTTACGCTCGACGGAACCCTCTTGAGGCACCTAGTTCTGGACACCACACGGGCCTACCAGCCAAGTGGATTACCGCGGAATAAGGTTCGTGAGGGTTCACGTGTCCCACGATGACCCGCGACATCACATGCGTGTCGGAGAGGGGACTTGAACCCCTACGCCCTTTCGGGCACTAGCCCCTCAAGCTAGCGCGTCTGCCTATTCCGCCACTCCGACGTGAGTGAGCCCTTCAGGGCATCGAGCACTCTAGCGCGGGCGTTGCAACGTTCCGATCGCCGAGCCCGTGTCCTTGGTGCCGTGCGTTGTTGGGGCGGCGCCCCGGACGACCCACTGTCGCACACCCCAGAAGGGGCCCAGCCCACCGGGATCGTCGGAGACGCCCGACAGCGTCGATGACCACACCAACAAGGTGGGTTCTGCGAACAAGGGGAGGCTCGGCATGGCACTCCACAGCGCCTGGTCGATCTGCTGGTAGATGGCATGCGCACGGGGAGGCGCCAGCTCTTGGACCGCTTGGGTGAACAACGCGTCGATCTTCGGGTCCTCGTACCCGGACCAGTCCTGCGACGGTGCCCCACCGGTGATCGCCGGCGACGTCGAGAAGACGTCACCCAGCACGCTCTCGTGGGCATTGGCATCCACCGGGACGAGCGCCAGGTCGAAGGCACCGGCGGGGAGCACGGCGCCGTAGAGCTGAGCGCTCGACACGGGCGAGGCGGCCACCTCGAAGCCGGCGGCCACGAGTTGGGCGGCGACGACGGGCCCCACGGCCGACGACCACGGATCGTCCGCCGCCCACACCAGGTTGAGGCTCACCGATTTGCCGTGGACGGTCCACGTCCCGTGCCCGTCGAGGGCGAACCCGCTCTGTTCGAGCAGATGTGCCGCCGTCACCAGGTCCGCTTTGGCATAGCCCGAGGCGTCGTCGACGTATCCGGGCTCGCCGTTGGGAACGAGATGGTCGTTGTCTTCCCACGCCGAATGGTTCTCGGGTTGCCCCACACTCTGGACCACCCCGGCCCGATCGATGGTGTGGGCGATGCCCTCGCGCACCGTCGCCGCGTTCAACGGCGCGTGCCGGACGTTGAACTCGAGCTGCAGCATGCGCGTGCCCAACGCCGACTGGCTCTGGAGGACCGACGAGGACGAGGCCTGGGCGATGAACGACTGGTCGAACCCACTCGGGTAGGCCACCTGGACTTGGCCCTGGCCCAACGCCGATGTCAACGCCCCGTCGCCGGTGATCGCCCGCACGACGACGCGATCCAGGGTGGGGGGGCTCGCCCACCAGCGCGGATTGCGGCCGAGGACGATCTCAGAGCCCGGCTGCCACGACACCACCTCCCACGGTCCGCCCGACACGAACACCCCGGTGGCGAACTGGTCGAACCCTTGATTCCACCCCACCCGAGCGGCGATGTGGGCCGGGAGCAGGTCGTCGAACAACGACGACCAGTCGGCGAAGGGCGTGCGGAACACCACGGTCACCGTTTTCCCGCCGTTCGACCCCGTGAGCGAGGCGATGTCGCTGTATCCCAACGTGGACGCCACCGAGTCAGGGGTCCCGTCGACGTCGGTGGCACCGCCTTTCTGCGACTCCCAGGCGTAGGTGAAGTCGTCGGCGTTGATGGGGACGCCGTCGGACCACACCGCCCGCGGGTCGATCTGGTACACGACGGTCTGCGGCGTGAGGCTGATGACCTCGGCGCTGTCCACGACGTTGGTGTCGAGCTGCGGGGTGAGATCGGGCCCCACGCGGAACACCTGCGCCCAGATGGCGCTCCCCAGCATCCGCCCTGCGGCGGTGTCGCCCGCCACGGTGTGGTCGTTGAGCGTCGTCGGTATCTGGTCCAGGGCCACCGTGGCCGTGCCACCGGCGATGGGGACCAGGAGCGGTGCGGTGTGCGAGTGGGCCTTCGCCGCCACCACCGGGCCGGTGCCGCCGGTACCGGAGCCGCACGCCGAGACCATCACGCACAGCACCGCCAGGACCGCGCCCCCCGGGCCGGGACGACGCCGTGCGCAGCGCCAATGAGGGCGACGTGTCGCCCGTGCCGGGACACAACCCCTCGCACCGGCGTCGCCGGCGGTCACTGCAGGCGCAGGGCCAAGGTGACAGTGGTGAAGCTGAAGATGACCGCCACGGTGATCGTGATGCGGTCGAGGTTCTTCTCGACCACGGTCGAGCCGGCCGCGGCCTGCCCCACCGAGCCACCGAACATATCCGACAGGCCGCCGCCCTTCCCCGAGTGCATGAGGATGAGGAAGATGAGCGCCAGCGTCACCAAGAGGTGCAGTACCACGAGCGCAATGGTCAGCACGACGTCCTCCTCGGGCGGTCCGGACCCCGCAACGCTACCAAAGGGCGTTCCCGGCCCGACCCTCGGGGGCTCACCGGGCGCCGGGCGCCACGGAGGCCGCCGCCTGCACGATGGCGGCGAAGGTGCCGGCGTCGAGGCTGGCCCCGCCTACCAGCGCCCCATCGACGTCGGGTTGTCCCAGCAGCTCGGCGGCGTTCTCGGGCCGTACCGAGCCCCCGTACTGGATCCGCACGGCACTCGCCGCGTCGGCCCCGGCCAGCTCTCCCACCACGCCCCGGATATGGGCACAGGCGGCCTGGACGTCCTCGGCGGTGGCCGTCTTGCCGGTCCCGATGGCCCAGATGGGCTCGTAGGCGATGACGAGCCCGGCCACCTGCTCGCCGGGGAGGCCCTTCAACGCGGCGGAGACCTGGGTAGAAAGCCGGGCCTCGGTCTCGCCGTCCTCACGCTCTTCCTCGGTCTCCCCCACGCACACGATCGGGGTCATGGCGTGGCGCAGGACGGCTCGCACCGTGGCCGCCACCACCTCGTCGGTCTGGGCGAAGAACTGCCGGCGCTCGGAGTGCCCGACGATCACCAACGACACCCCGAGGCGCGCCAGCATGGGCGGCGCCACCTCCCCCGTGAAGGCTCCCTGGTCCTCGTGGTAGCAGTGCTGGGCGCCCAGTGCCACGGGGATGGCCCGGTCCTCGATGACCGTCTGTACCGAACGCAGACTCGTGAACGAGGGGTGCACCGACACGTCGAGCGACGCCACGTCGTGCGCACCGATGCGCAACCCCAGGTCCTGCACGGTCCGGATGGATTGCAGGTGGTCGTGGTGCATCTTCCAGTTCCCGCTTACGAGCGGCCGCCGCCGCGCCGTCCCCGCCGATGTCCCGGTCTTGGCCATGTCAGTCCCCCGCCGAGGGCGCGTTGGACGCGTCCCGCAGCGCCTCGAGCCCGGGGAGGTCGCCGTGCTCGAGCAACTCGAGCGAGGCCCCCCCTCCGGTCGAGACGAAGCTGACGCGTGGGGCGAGACCGAGATGGTCGAGTGCCGACACCGAATCGCCTCCTCCCACGATGCTGAATCCTTTCGAATCGGCGACGGCCATCGCCATGGTGCGCGTCCCCGCCGCGAAGCGCTCGTCCTCGAAGACTCCCATAGGGCCGTTCCAGAACACCGTCCTGGCTTTCACCACCACCTCGGCGAACTCCCCCGCACTCTCGGGCCCGATGTCGAGCCCGCGCCAGCCCCGGGGGAGGTCGGCCCCGGCCATGCGCACCTCGCCCCGACCGCTGTCGCCTTCCCCGAGGGTGCCCCCGGGGCCGAGGGCCACGAAGTCGGTGGGGAGCATGATGCGGTCCCCGGCCTCCTCCAACAGTGTGGCGCAGCCGTCGATCCGCCCGGCGTCGAGCAGCGAGGCGCCCACGTGGTGCCCCCGGGCGGCGAGGAACGTGAACGCCATGCCCCCGCCCACGATCAGCCGGTCCACCCGGCCCAGCAGGGCCCGTAACACCCCCAGCTTCTCTCCCACCTTGGCTCCGCCCACGACCGCCACGAAGGGACGGTCGGGGTCCACCAGGAGCCCCCCCAGGGTCCCCACCTCACGGGCCAGGAGCATGCCGGCGGCCGAAGGCAGGCGGGCTGGAGGTCCCACGATCGAGGCGTGGGACCGGTGCGAGGCGCCGAAGGCGTCGTTGACGTAGGCGTCGAATCCCTGCACCAAGCGCGCCACGAACCCGCAGTCGTTGGCCTCCTCGCCCGGGTCGAACCGGAGGTTGTCGAGCATGGCCACGCCCGGAGCGAGCTCGGCCAGCCGGGCCCGCACCGGGGCCACGTCGAACCGGGCGTCGACGGTCCCCTTGGGTCGCCCCAGATGGGCGCACACCGTCACCTCGGCCCCTCGGTCCGTGAGCCATGACAGGGTGGGGAGCGCAGCCCGAATGCGGAAGTCGTCCTCCACGACGACCTCCCCCTTCGCCCCATGGCCCAGGGGGACGTTGAAGTCGACACGCACTAGGACCCTGCGCCCGTCGACAGCGGGAAGGTCCTCGAGCAGGGGCAGGCCCACCAAGGGCCCGCGATCGGGCCGCGACTCGCCGGAGAGCGACCCCTCGGTCATCGTGCTCGCTCTGCGTGCCGGGGCCGGGCTCAGGACGGCGGGGGGCCGGCCGAGCCCAGCAACACCACCAGGTCCACGAGCCGGTTGGCGTACCCCCACTCGTTGTCGTACCAACCCTGGACCTTGACGAGGGTGGTGTCTGTGTCCACCGCCATGACCATGGTGAGCCCCGAGTCGAACGTGCACGAGGCGGCACTGCCCACAATGTCCGACGACACGATGGGGTCCTCGGTGTACTCAAGCACGCGCGCCAGCGGGCCGCTCGCCGCGGCATGGCGGAACGCCCCGTTCACGTCGTCGACGCTCAGCGCGCCGGCCACGATGGCGGTGAAGTCGGTGATCGAGCCGTCGACCACCGGGACCCGCAAGGCGGCACCGTCGAGCCGGCCCTGCATGGACGGGAGCACGAGCCCCGTGGCGCGGGCCGCGCCGCTCGACGCCGGCACGATGTTCTGGGCCGCGGCCCGGGCCCGGCGCAGGTCCTCGTGGGGGAGGTCGAGAAGGTTCTGGTCATTGGTGTAGGCGTGGACGGTGGTCATGAGCCCACTGCGGACCCCGAAGGCGTCGTCGAGGACCCTGACCATGGGGACGAAGCAGTTGGTGGTGCACGAGGCGTTGGACACCACCACGTGGCGATCGGGGTCGAAGGTGTCGTCGTTGACGCCGATCACGAAGGTGGCATCGGCGTCCTTGGACGGTGCCGAGATCACCACCCGCTCGGCCCCACCCTCGAGATGGGCGGCGGCGGCGGCGCGGGAGGTGAAGCGCCCCGTCGACTCGATCACGACGTTGACGCCGTGATCCCCCCAGGGCAGGGCCTTGGGCTCACGCTCGGCCAGGACCGCGATGGGCCGGCCCGCCACCACGATGTGGTCGTCCTCGGCCCGCACCTCGGCCCCGAAACGGCCGTGGGTGGTGTCGTAGCGCAGCAGATGCGCGTTGGTGGCGGCGTCGGTGAGGTCGTTGAGGGCCACCACCTCGACATCGGCGCCCTGGGCGCGCGCCGCACGCAGGAAATTCCTCCCGATGCGACCGAACCCGTTGATCCCTACCCGTACGGTCATCAGGCTCTATCCGACCAGACGGCCGAGGGCGGCCGCCAGTCTCGTGGGATCATGCGCCAGCCCGTTCGCCTTGGCCAGCGGCACTTCCACGACCTCGACGTCGAGCGTGCCCAAGGCGATGAAGGCGGGGTCGGCCACCACCACGTCCACCTCGACACCGTGGGCGGCCAAGGCGGCGACGTGATCGGCGACGTCGAAGCCTGCGGTCTCCTTGCCCTCGGGGCGGAGGTTGGCGACGTAGACCCGGCGCCCCGGAGACCGGCGGATGGCCTCGGCCAGCCCCGGCACCACCACCGCGGCGAGCACGCTCGTGAACAGCGATCCCGGGCCGATCACGACCTGGGCGGCGTGGCCCAGGGCGTGCAGCGCCACGGGCGAGGCGGGCGGGTCGCCAGGCACCAGTGACACCCGGCGGATATGGGCGGTGCGCATGACCTCGGTCTGGCCCTGGATCTCGCCTGTGGGGGATTCGGCCTTGAGCACCACCGGCTCCGAGGCGGCGGGGACCACCCGGCCCGACGCACCCAGCAGTCGGGCCGCCTCGTCGAGGCCCTTCTGGGGGTCGCCCAGGGCCCCCATGAGCCCGGCGATGACCAGGTTGCCGAGGGCGTGGCCCACGAGCTCCTCGGCCTCGAAGCGCTGCTCGAAGGCGGCCGCCAGGGGCGAGCCCTCCTCCGACAGCGCCACCAGACATTTGCGCAGGTCCCCGGGGGGCATGATGTTGAGCTGGCGTCGCAGCCGACCCGACGACCCCCCGTCGTCGGCGACCGACACCACGGCGGTGATCTCCCCGGCATAGAGGCGCACGGCCCGCAGGGTGGCGGCGAGCCCGTGGCCCCCGCCGACGGCGACCACACGCGGCCCGGGCCCCTTCCTCATCGGTCGATGTCCCGATGGATCACGATGGGCGAAGCCCCCCGGGCCCGCAGGCGGACGCCGAGCTCCTCGGCCAGGGCCACCGAGCGGTGCCGTCCCCCCGTGCAGCCCAGGGCAATGGTCAGGTACGACTTGCCCTCCTCGACGAAGGCGGGCAGCAGCGCACCCACGAGGTCGTCGACCCGGCCCAGGAACGGCCCCGTCGCCTCTTGTCCCATCACGAAGTCGCGCACGGGGGCGTCGAGCCCCGACAAAGGGCGGAGGTCCTCCACCCAGTGGGGGTTGGGCAGGAAACGGCAGTCGAACACCAGATCGGCATCGAGGGGCAGGCCGTGTTTGTACCCGAACGACACCACCGACATGCGCATCCCCGACTCCTGGTCGTCGCCGAAGAGGTCGGTGACGCGCTGGCGCAGCTGGTTGACGTTGAGCTCGGCGGTGTCCACCACCACGTCGGCGCGGGCCCGCACGGGCTCGAGGAGCCGGCGCTCGTCGGTGATGGCCTCGGCCACCTGGCGCTCCAGGATGGGATGGCGTCGCCGGGTGCCCTCGAACCGCCGCACCAGGACGTCCTGGGGGGCATCGAGATAGACGAGCTGGACCCGATGGCCCTGGGCGCGCAGGGCGTCGATGGCGGGGAGGGCCTCTTCGACGCGGGCGCCACCACCCCGGCCCAGGACGAGGGCGACGCGGTCCTGTTTGGAACCGGGCTGGCCCACCACCTCGGCCACCTCGCTCAGCAGCGACGGGGGCATGTTGTCGATGACGTACCAGCCCGAGTCCTCGAGGGCGGCCGCGGCCGTCGACCGCCCCGCCCCCGACATGCCGGTGATCACCAGGTAGTCGCTCACATGTGGCCCGTCCTCAGCCCCGGGGCCCGACGGCGCCGTTCCCGGGCTCGGGGTCGGCGGCGGTCCCGCTCCCATCCTGGCCCAGCCCGGGGTCCAACCGGGTGACAGCGCCCGGGATTCGTGCCCGGGGAGGCATCGAATGCAGGTGCGCGTGCACGGCCTCGGCCACGGCGTCGGGGAGCCACGGCAGAGCCCGCAGATCGTCGAGCGAGCTTCCTCGCACCGCCTTGACGCTGCCGAAGTGGCGGAGCAGCCGGGTGCGCCGGGCCGGGCCCAGGCCCGCCACCCCCTCGAGGGCGCTGCGGGTCATGCGCCGCCCCCGGAGGTCGCGGTGATACGACACCGCGAAGCGGTGCGCCTCGTCCCGGACCCGCTGCAACAGGAACAACGCGTCGGACCCCCGGGGGATGGGGACCGGGTCCGAGCGCCCGGGGACGAAGACCTCCTCGAAGCTCTTGGCCAGGGCGGCCACCGGGATCTCCTCGGACAGGCCCAGTCGCTCGAGCACGCGCACCCCCACACCCAGCTGACCCTTGCCCCCGTCGAGGAGGAGCAGCTGGGGCGGGTAGGCGAAGCGCCGGGCCCGGGCGCTCCCGGCCGTGGCGTCCTCACCCCGCGTCTCGGCCCGGGCCTCCAGCAGCGCGCTCAGACGGCGGGTGAGGACCTCTTCCATGGCTGCGTAGTCGTCGTTGCCGGGCACGTCGCGGATGCGGAAGCGTCGGTACTCCGATTTCCGGGGCAGCCCGTCCTCGAGGACCACCATCGACCCCACGTAGTCGGTGCCCTGGAGGTGGCTCCTGTCG
>DATCBU010000077.1:0-4234 GCA_036511675.1 Acidimicrobiales bacterium
AACTCCGTCTTTCGGCGCGGCCTCAGCACCGCTCGCGACGGCATGCTCCGAGGCGAGGGGCTGGCGGCGCCGCTGGCCCAGACCCAGCTCTTCCCCATCGCGGCGCGTCGCATGTTCCTCGTGGGGGAGAGCACCGGCACCCTCGACCACCAGCTCGATTCCGCCGCTCACTACTTCGACCGGGAGCTCGACTACAAGCTCAAACACCTCACGGCACTGTTCGAGCCGGCCGTGATCCTCTTCGTCGGCGTCATCGTCGGATTCGTGGCCATCGCACTGGTCTCTGCCATGTACGGGATCTACCGCCAGGTGCACGTCACATGAGCGGCCCGTTTCGACCGAACCGGCACCAGAGCCCCCTGGGAGGTTGACGCGATTCGAACATTGCGGGAACGGGGCCTTTACGCCGACATCGTCTTTACACACATCTCAACGAAGGGAACCATCGACATGAACGAACCACACACACCCAACATCCTCCAGCGGATGGTGGCGAGACGGGATCAGGGCGGATTCACCCTGATCGAGCTTTTGATCGTCATCATCATCCTGGCCATCTTGGCCGCCATCGTCGTCTTCGCTGTCGGCAGCACCAACTCGAACGCCATCGCGTCTTCGTGCAACGCCGATGCCAAGAGCGTGGAGACGGCCATGGAGGCCTACAAGGCCCAGATCGGGAGCTACCCGACCATCATCACTGCCCTCACTTCGGGGCCGACTCCCACGACCCTCAACGGTGTCGGCGAGACCGTAGGCCCGTGGCTGAAGGAGCTCCCCGGGACGAGCAACTACACCATCTCGGTGGACAGCGCCGGCAGCGGCACTGTGCAGGTAAACGGGGCGGCATACGAAGGGACCGCAAACCCCTGCAACAGCCTCAAGGCGTGATGTCGACTCGATCGACGACGTGATGCCGGCGCGGGAGCCGCTCGAGCGCCTCCCGCGCCGATCACATCATCCCGCGGCATCCTGAGGAACTCTCGACCACATGGACGACCCGCATCCTCGCACCAAGGCCGACGTCAGATGGCTCGTGCTCAACACCTTCATGGTCATCCTCACCGGGATGGCCTACTCGTTGTGGTGGCCGTCGGTCGTCCGGCACCGGCCCCTCTACTGGGTCATACCGGAGGATGTCTGGGGGGCTGTTCGAGCCGCGCACTGGGTCGACTGGGGCGGGCTGTCATTCATCTACAGCTCCAGCACGGGTCTCGTCACGCTGCCGGGATTCCACATCTTCCTGGCGCCGATCGTGGCGCTGTCCTCCCTTCTCAACCTGTCCGAGAGCGCTCCGGGAATCCTGCCCGCCGTCCCCAAGCCCACGGAATGGCTCCTCGTCGGCCCCGTCATCTTGGCGTGTGCGGCGCTGCCGCTGTTCGGCACGGACGCCCTGGCACGGCGACTCGGCACTGCACTCTGGGGGCGCCGGGTCGTGGTTTTGGGGGCTGGAGTTGCCGTGTGGCCCACCCTCGCCATGTGGGGCCACCCCGAGGACGTGCTCGCCCTCGGGTTGGCCATGTATGCGCTGGTGGCGCTCTTGAACGGTCGGCTGCGGGGTGCAGGGTGGCTTTTGGGCGCCGCCCTGGCGATGCAGCTCTACGTCGTGGCCTTGATTCCATTGTTCATTGCCGTCGTCGGTCGAAGGAAGGCCGCCCCTCTCGTGGCGCGTGCCGCCATCCTGCCGGGCTCCTTGTTGGTTGCCATCATCGTCCCGAATTTCCATGCCACGGTGCACGCCTTGTTGGATCAGCCCAACTTTCCCAACGTCGACCATGCCACCCCGTGGCTCTTGCTGGCGCCGAAACTGGGTCACGGTGCCGTCGCCGCCGGACCGGGGCGCATCGTCGGCCTTCTGCTCGCGGTCGCAGTGGGAGCCCTGGGGGTGCGATACCGGTCCGATCCCCGCCGAATCGTCTGGCTGGCAGCGGTCGCCCTCGGGCTCCGGTGCCTGTTCGAGTCGGTCATGGATCCGTACTACGTCATGCCGGTCATCGTGTTGGCCATCGTGGTCGTCGCCGACCTCGGCGCGGTCCGTTTCACAAGCGCGGCGGTGGGATGCGCCGGCCTCACGGTGTTGACCTATTACCGACCCGATATGTGGGCATATTGGGCAGAGATGACTGCGGTCGTGGTGGCGATCCTCGCCGTGACATGGCCACGCGACATTCGGCGATCCTCCCAGGACGCGCCCCAACTCGACGATGTCGAGCCACCTTCTCGTAAAGTCCCCGACGCCGGTGGCCATTCCCGCCTGATCTCCTCGGCGTCTGCCCGCTGACTGCGGTGCCTACTGGACGAATTCCATCCGAATGCCCTCGCTGTCCCACTCGGGGTGCTCGGGGAGGTGGACTACACCGCGGGCGATGATCCGCCGGGCCGTCCACAGACAGGCGGCCGCGTCGAGGAGATGGGCCTGCGAGACCCCGCGAACCTTCTCGCCGATGATCCGTTCCACGCCCGGCATGCGTCCGTCAAGCAAGGCGCGCCGCTCGTCCTGACCCGCTCGGGTGTGCTTAGAGAAGCGGACGGGCTTGTCCTCGTTGAGCTGGAAGAAGCTGAGTTCGGGGTGCACCTCGAAGATGGTCCGCTGCCAGTACGGCGCCATCTGCTCGTGGACCTCCGCCGTCCGCTTGAGCATGCGCCAGCCGATGGCGCTCAGCTTTCCCCCGTTCGCCTCTTTGGCCTCACGATAGGACTGGCACTCGATGGCGCCACGCGCGGGAGCCGAGAGCACCGCACCGGCCCGGGGGGTGCCCAGCAGGCGTCGTGCCTCGCGATCGCAGGTGCGCCCCCGCGCCGCGGGGTCGTCGAGCAGCCCGACCGGGGAGAACAGCGCCACCACCTGGAACGCCGGCTTGTAGTCGAGCACCTCGAGGAACGACGAGACGACCTGGGGTTGCTCCGGGGCCATGGTGATGCCCTGGAGCTTGGCCGACGCCATCAACCAACCCTTGGGACAGGGAACGACGCCGGCCAGGGTCCGGTAGGGGAGGTGCGACCCCCGCCGTGACCCGGGTCTCGACGCCGACATGGACATGGCCATCACGGTACCGAGCGGGAGCCACCTACCGAGAACCGGGGTCCACCCGGGGGACGGTCAGTTGTTGGCGTTGTGGACGAGCCAGCTCTTGACGCTCTCCGACGTCCCGCAGGCGCCGATCGACCCCGAGGCGCACGTGGGGCCGTCGACGAAGTCCACCGTGGCCCACACCGTGTAGTTCGACGCCGTGCAGGTCGTGGACGAGGTCCCGCAGGCGTAGAAGTTCAGCTCACGCGACACCCCGGTGTTGGCGGGGAGCTGGGCGTGGGGGACGGTCATGCAATCCACATAGACGGGGGGCGAGTTCTGCCCGATCTGGATCGGCGCGTTGGAGGCGAGGCACGGGCTGAGACTGGAGAAAGTGGTGTTGGTGTAGCGCACCGTCTGGATGGCCACCTGCATGGCCCCGCTGCTGCGGTACTCGAGCGACTGCTGGTCGAGGAGGTGTGACGTGTTCAACAGATCGTTCCCCGACAGGGTCACGACGCCCAGCAGGACCAGCGCGATGACGATCATGAACACCAGGGCCAGCACCAGGACGGCTCCGTCCTCTCGCAGTGTCGTCTCGGGGCGAGCCATGTCAGAAATTCTTCCTCGGAGCGGTCTGCTCCGGAACGGCAGTGGTGGCGCATGCGAGCCCGCCGGTATTGGTTGCGGTCGCACTGGGGTTCCACATCAAGCTGGTGTTGCCGTTCACCGTCGACAGGCTCCCGCTCGATTGCGTCAGCGTGATGGTAATGACCGTCTGCCCGGCCCCATTGGTCGTCATGGCCATGGTGGCGTTGACATCGACAGCGCCGAAGCCGTTGACGTAGCGCGTCCCCAAGGTGTCGCCGAGGGTCACCGTGCCCAGGTTGATGGTGTTGCATCGGAAGCCCCCGGTGCACAGGATGGCCAGCTGGGTCTGGTTCCCCTGCCGGGTGAACTCGGCCGTCACGTTCTCCGAGGTCCCGCTCCAGCCATTCTGGATCGAGGTGACCGACATGGCCTGGTTGTAGGTGTAGGTGATCTGATCATTGTTGTCGGGCTTGCCGTTCTGGTTACCCAACGTCTCTATGTCGAAGCCCGCGGGGGCGACGGCCACCACCACCGGGGTGGAACCGTTGGCAGGCGTGTATGTGCCGTCACCGCTGTAGGCGACGCTCAAGGTGTAGGTGCCCTTCAGGGCGTTGGGCACGACACATGACCCACTTC
>DATCBU010000078.1:0-16629 GCA_036511675.1 Acidimicrobiales bacterium
TCGGGGTGGTGGAGATGTTGGACAACCACGCCGCGGTGAAGGCCGTCCTGCACCCGTCGCTGGCCAGCCACCCCCGTCACGAGGTGGCGCGCCGGCAGATGCGGGCGTTCGGCGGCATGGTCAGCTTCACCTTGCACGGCGGCGAGCAAGCCGCCCTCGACGTCTGCACCCGGACCCGCCTCTTCACCCTGGCCGAGAGCCTCGGTGGGGTCGAGAGCCTCATCGAGCATCCCGGCCGCATGACCCATGCCAGCACGGCCGGCTCGAGCAACGAGGTCCCCGGCGACCTGGTGCGCCTGAGCATCGGGCTCGAGGCCATCGACGACCTCGTCGACGACCTGGACCGCGCCCTCAACACCGTGCTCTGAGGTGCGCCGAGAACCAGACTCTGAGACTGTCAGGCGCTGGCGGCGCGCACTTCGTCCAGGGAGACCTCGGCGGTGGCCCTGGCGTCACATTGCGTGCACCGCTCGGTGTGGCGCCACGAGCGAAGCAACCGCGTGCCCTCGGCATTGAGCATGACCACGAAGGACTCGGAGCGGGGGTCGATGTCGAGCCCGAAATACGGCCGCCAGTCCGTGACGGCGGGATGGCGGCCGACGTCCACGCCCTTCAGGACACGCCGGAACCGCATCCGCTCGGTGTCGAAGAACCATGTACTGCTGCACGATTCGAGGACGAAGGTCTCCACGGCTCTCATTGTGCCTGCCTAACCTGGCAAATGGATCAGAGCGGGGTTTCGATTCTGTGACGAAAGGCCGGAGGCCACCGATGACCGACGCATTGCGAGCCGAGACCGTCCAGATCCCCGGCCATGAAGGGGACCAGATCGAGGCCTACCTGGCCCAGCCGCTGGGGGACGGGCCCTTCGGTGCGGTGGTGGTGATCCACCACATGCCCGGCTACGACGAGGAGACCAAGGAGATCACCCGGAGGTTCGCCGCCCACGGGTATCTGGCCCTGTGCCTCAACCTCTACTGGCGCCAGGCGCCGGGCGCCAGCCCCGACGACGCCGCTGCCGTGGTGCGGGGCGCCGGTGGTGTGCCCGACGCGCAGTTGGTGGGTGACGTCGAGGGCGCGGCCGCATACCTGAAGGCGATGGCATCTTCCAACGGCAAGGTGGGGACGGTCGGTTACTGCTCGGGAGGTCGCCAGTCGTTTCTGGCCGCCTGCAGCCTGCCGCTCGACGCCGCAGTCGACTGCTACGGCGCCTTCGTGGTGCTGGCCCCGCCCGAGAGCCTGCCGCTCAAGATCGGCCCGGTGGCACACCTGGCCGAGAACCTCTCCTGTCCGCTGCTCGGGCTCTTCGGGGCCGAAGACCAGCATCCTTCGCCCGACGAGTCCGCCGCGCTCGAGAAGATCCTCACCGAGCACCACAAGATCTTCGAGTTCCACACCTTCGAGGGCGCCGGGCACGCGTTCTTCGCCACCAACCGGCCCAACTACCGGCCCGAGGCCGCCCTCGCCGGCTGGAGCATGATCTGGGACTTCTTCGGCCGGTACCTGTCAGCTTGAGCGGGCCGCCTCGCCCTTCTTGGGGGCACGCACGAGACGCTTTTGCATCTGATGCGCGGCGGCACTGAGCTTGGTCATGGCGGGGAGAGCCGACACAAGTGCTCTGTCCACGGTGCCGCCCGTACCGATGAAAAGTCTCGACAAGGTCCGACGTTCGGGCAACAGTCCCAGGAAAAAAGAGTTGTCCTTGCTTGTCATGGAGTCGAACCATGTCGCGTCGGTGCTGTCGCGGAGAAAGGTCAACGCCGACGACAGCAGCATCGGGCCCGGGCCGTATTTCGCGAACGACTCGTCAAAGGCGATCCTGAAGCAGAAGAGGCCCTCGCCGGCCCGGACCACGTACGCCATGGCAATGGAGTGAGAGCCCGCCTCGAGCGAGAGGAGCGTCGCTCGACCCCCGGCGACCAAGGAGCGATGCCACTCCCTGAACCATTCAGCCATATTCGGATAGCGGGCGAAGGCATGCCCTCCCTCGCGCCCTTTCCATCCGGCAATCTCCATGGCGAGAAAGTCGTCACAAGCAGTGGGTTCCAGGCTCCGGTCGACCAGGACGACCTCCGCACCCGCCTCCTCGGTGAGCAGCCGTTGCCTTCGACGAATCTCGCGACGCCGTTTCCCGTCGACAGGATTCGCCCACTGCCCGGCGCGACTCACGGTCCCGCGCTCCCAGGAGTCCTTGACGTAGACCGGGTACCCACGCTCTTGGCACACCTTCAACAGGGACTCGGCCACAGGACCGTCACTGCCGATCTCGTCGAGCAGCAGGATGCCCGGCCACCCTTCGGATCTGGCCGCTCGGCCCAGGGCCCCCAGAAGCGCGTCGACAGCCTGATGGGGGTGGGCTCGATCGACGAGAGGAGTGTGGAGGCCCGTGATCTGAGTCGGATTGGCGCGCGTGCTCGCCACCCTTCGGGGTGGAAGGCGGGGGGTATCGACGCTGGCGATCGGGAGGACGCCCAGAAATTCGGTCCCCTCGTGCGCAATGACCAGTTTGGCGTCCGCATAGCTCTCGAAATGCCGCGCTGAAAGGATGAAGAAGTCGGGTTCTGCGAAGGGGTTGGGCTCCAACGCCCGCTCGCCCAAACGACGCCAGGCGTCCTCGTCGTCCTGCGAAATGTCTTTGACCCTCACGAGCCGGGTCTTCATGAAGGCAAGCCCCCGGCAGCCGCCGTCAACCCGAGCGGGCCAGACCGATGGTGTTGAGTGCTGCCAGGAGCTCCCTGTCGCGCTCGTACGTCAGGATCTCGGCCGCTTGGTCCAGCTCGAGCCATCGAAGAGCGTCGACCTCGTCACTGACCGCGAACTCGCCGTCAAGCACCTCCATCACCCAGTACCCGACGACCTTGGGTCGACCCCGGCGGTCTCGGTACTCGGTGAAACCCACGAAACTGACGAGCCGGCACCGGTAGCCGGTCTCCTCGAGCACTTCGCGCAGCGCACATTCCTCGTAGGACTCGCCCGGGTCGACCTTCCCTTTCGGAAGCGACCAGTCCTGTCGCACCGGTCTGTGGACGACGGCGACCTCGACCTGACCGGCAGGCATTTCCCGCAGCAGGATCCCTCCCGCGCCCCTGACCACATCGTCACGCACCTTGCGATGCCAGAGCACCCGCGCTGCCGCCCGACCCATGGCAACGAACTTACCCATGCCCGGAAGGCTAAAGGGGGACCCGGAGCGACTTTGCATCCTCGTGACCTGGGCGTTCAGAACGGGACTGCAATGACCTCTTGAAACGGCCCAAGACCCGGGCGGCCCCCTGGCGCACGCCGAAGGGCAGCAGCTGAGCAGGGGTATGAAACGGACGAAGGCCCCGTCGCGACAGGGTGCGGCCCTGCAGGATCACTTCGTCCTCGGTGAACCGGTACTTGTAGGCCTCGGCCCCGGGACCGAGATCAAAAACCTCGTCGTGACGTTGCATGGCGTCCCCGATGCACAGGGCCAGGTTCACGCGGTTCGGTCCCAAACTGGCCCACTCCTCATCGAAGCCGCTCAACCAGAAACTCGATTCGCCACCCCCACTGATGATCAGGTCGGTGGCGATCACCTCTCCCGGCCGCTCGACGGTCGAGAGGCGCACCCGTCCGCTGGCCGATCTCGAGACGGCCTCTCTCACCACGTCCATGAAAGGGTCGTCGAACGCCGGACCGGCCCCTCCCCGGCTCGCCCGGCGCTGCTCGTACAGCCTTTGCATGTCCGGAAGTCGCTCCAGGATGTCGGGAGCCTCGGTGCTCATCCGGTGCTCGAACCCCGCCGCCACGAGCCGTCGGTGGTCATAGCGGAACGACTGACGAAACTTCTTCGAGCGCTGCGCGAGCCACGACTCGAAATCATGGCCCCCGACGATCACGCGTGGGGCCGGGAACTCGTGCTCATTGATCAAAATTGGCCGCGGTCTCGACCAGCCCGAACAAATCGTCCCGGGCAAGCGGGAGGTGGTCGTCATCCAATCGAGCGAAACGATGTCCGGCGTAGGGTCGGCGGCGACCAGCGCGTCAGCCATGGCTTCACCGACATCCAGGTCGCGTCCGGGTATACACAACGGCTCGACACCGTGGAGCGTCGGCGCCGCCAGTTGGTATCGGAAGAAGCCGAAACCGGTGCGCGAGACGTAGAAAGGGGCGGTACCGACAATGGAGTCGCCGTCGCGCACGATCACCGTCCGGATCATGGCGCCCGGCGGCAGCGCGTGGCGGTACCACGCCAGGGTCCACACCGGCGCGGAGCGCGGACGCCGGCACGCCACGGCAAGCGCGTCCCAACCCGGAACGAGCTCCTCCAATGTTGCGAGCTCGGTGACGACGTCTGCTCGTATGGACGTGGGAACCCCTCTCGGGCAGTGCCGGGCCGGCACCCAATCTTTGTGCATCCGTTGTTTCTTGACGACACCTGTTCCACCGTTCGTGGCCTGCCGTGCCGTCGACAAGTGTGACACGCAACTTTCACATATCCCGACACACGCGGCTCATTTAGCCCGTGATGCTGCCTGATAATCAGCAGAATCGACCTCCAAAAGACCCCGGTGGCGCCTAAGCTGATCGTGAAAACGGAACGGACAGTGACCCTCGCGAACCGACAGGACTCCGGGACCACGACGATGACCAAGCGTGCACGGCGACCGGGGAAGGACAGCCGTCGTCGTCCCCAGGGAACTCCCAGCGTGATCTTCCTCGACGACTGTCGTTGGAACGCATTTCATCAATTGGCGCCCCTGCTCCGGCGCGCCGGCGTCCGGACGATTCGGGTGAGCACCGAGAGCCGCGTCAAGACACGGGTCGCGTCTCGGCTCCTCTTCGACAGGTACGCGATCCTTCCTGACGAGTCCGACGTCGGTGCGTTCAGGGAGATCCTGGCCGGCGAGGACGTTGTGGACATTCAATTCGCCGAGTCCCTCGGGGACCTCGTGGCCAAGAGCGCTGACCTCTTGCAACCAGACGTCGCGGAACAAGTGGGACGACGCATCAGCGTCGTCGACAAATTCGTGGCGGCGGGGATGTTGGCGGCAGCGGGAGTGCGCACCCCCGAGGTAGTGCCGGTGGCAGACGCCACGCCGGCCGAGATGGCGGAGCGGTTCGGATTCCCGATCGTCGTGAAAGAAAGAGTGGGATACGGCGGAGAGCGCGTCAGCATCGTCGGGGATCTCGAGGCCCTCGTGGCGGCGACATCAGGTTGGGGTAGGGGCACCGGAGACCTCTTCTACGAGCAATACGTCGACGGCACGAAGCTCAACTACGCGGCGGTCGTCAGTTCGACCGGCATCGAACAGGAGCTCGCCTACCAGGTGACCCGGTGGCGCCAGCCCGTGGGTCGTGCCAGCGAGGTCGAGACGATCGACGACGCCCAGCTCGTGGCGTTCGGACGCAGGGCCCTCGATGTCGTGGGATGCAAGGGCCTGGTCAACATGGACGTCATCCGCGACGTGAATGGGGTCGACTGGCTCATCGACTTCAACGCCCGCGCCTTCGGCGGTTCGGGCAACTTTCTGGCCGCCGGGATCGACACCAGCGAAGGATATCTCCGGGCCATCGGGCTGCGGGCGGCGGCACCGAAGCGCACAAAACCTGTGGTCGGCATCCGGATCCGGGTGTTCCCGACGTCCCTGGAGGATGTGATCGACAGCGGAAGCATCCCGCGTACCGTGCTGGCATTCGCACGCGATTCATCGCCCTATATCCGGTGGCTGGGCGTGCGTTACTGGCTCTCGGAAGCTTTCTTGACCGCGGACTCGCTGCGTCTCTCCCGAAAGGAAGCCCGGGCTGCTTCGGCGCCACGGAGTCTGGACCCGATCCCGAAGGCGGGGACCATGTCGAGCACACCGACGCGCTAGCTACGATGGATCGGTGCGAGTCGCGTACCTGATCACCTCGTACCGACCGCCCCGCCAGCTGCTCCGGCTCCTGGACACGCTGCGGCGGGCGCAACCCGAGTCTCCGATCGTGGTCCACCATGACCGCTTCCGATCGTCCTGGGACCCGGGTCTCGTCGCGTCCGTCGGAGGTGTCGATGTCCTGACCAGTGAGAGGCCGGTCTCGTGGGGCGATTTCTCCATCGTCGACGTGACCTGGAAGAGTTTGTCGTGGATGGTGGGACACCTGGACTTCGACTGGGTGGTCTTGCTCTCCGAACAGGACTATCCGATCGCTCCTCTCGACACGCTCGAGGCGACCTTGGCCGCATCCGGGGTCGACGCCTTCGTCGAGGCGAAGGTCGTCGATCGCATCGAAGACGCCGATCTCCGCATGGATTGTGATCGCAGGTACAACTACCGGTACGCACCGCTGCCTCGCCCGGGGCTCATGGCGCGGCTCCCGCCCCGTGCTCGACGCCCGATCGCCGACGCTGCCAATTACACGAATTTCGTGCTGTACAAGCTGCAGCGGAAGGTGACGGTGTACAGGTACCCCGACCCTCTCCCCATGCGACTGGGCATACGGCCCAAGCACTCGCCGTTCTCGGATTCATTTCCCTGCTGGTATGGCTCGCAGTGGATGGCGTTGTCCCGCCACGCCGCCGAGGCGGTCGACCGCTTCACCAGCGACCACTCGGACTACGTGCGGCATTACTCCCGGACCGTAATCCCCGACGAGTCGGCCACCGCCACGATCGTGTGCAACGACCCGAACCTTCGGGTGCGCGACCAACACCTCCACTATGTCCGTTTCAGTGTCAATGACGGGCACCCCGATGTCTTCGGACTCGATGACGTGGACGAGCTCGTCACCACGGGGCGGTTCTTCGCGCGGAAGTTCGATGTCGACGTGGACAGCGGCGTGCTCGACGCCCTGGACCGACACACCTTTGGCTGAAGGACACTCGGCCTGCGCTCCTGGCACGACTAGGACCCTCGCACCTCGAGGTAGAGCGCCTCGTAGCGGGCGGCCATCGCTTCGGCGGTGAATTGCTCGAGCGCCACCGAGCGGCACGTCGCCGCCATCGCCTGGCGGAGGTCTGGGTCTTCGGCCATGGTCTGCAGCGCCTCGACCAGGGCGCCGGAGTCCTGAGGGGGCACGAGAAAGCCCGTGGAACCAGGGACGACGATCTCGGGTATGCCGCCGACGTGGGAGGCGACCACCGGGATGCCTGCCAGCATCGACTCCACGATGACGAGGGGGAATCCCTCGTTGACCGAGGGCATGGCGACCACGTCGAACGCCCACTTGGCCGTCCACGGCCCGTCGATCCATCCTGCGAATTCGACCCTGTCGCTCAACGACCGCGCCCGGACCATCGCTTCGAGCTCGGCGCGATCGGGGCCGTCGCCCACCAGTACCAAGTGACATCCCGGCAGCGCCACCATGGCCTCGATCAGGACGTCGAGGCCTTTCTGCGGGTCAAGGCGCCCCACGGCCCCGATGCGAAGCGTGCCCCGGGGGCTCAAAGGGGCCGGGGGTGCAAGGAGGCGCGGCACCGGCATGCCGTTGTGGATAACGCGGGCCGATCCCGGCTCCATGTCGAGCATCGACTCGGCGAACCGTGCCGAGTGGTGCGAAACACAGACGTAGGCCTTGACCCGGCGGGCCACGGGACGGACGAGCCATTGCTGGCGCCGTCTCCACGGGGGTGTGGGCAGGTGCAGCACCGAGACCATCGGGGTGCGGGTGATGAGACCGGCGAGCAAGCCGTATTGCGAGGTCCACGGATTGTCCAGGTTGACGTGGAGGATGTCGGGACGGAGCTCGCGGATGACCCGGACGTGCTTACGAATGGCGCGCAGGTCGAGCTTGCTACGGACCGGCGACAGCACCCGTGTCTCTGATCCCGGGCGGGCCGCCGCCACCCAGTGGACCATCTCATCGGAGGTGCCCATCACGGTGACGTCGAACGCCGGGTCGAGTGCACCGAGGAGGACGGCCAGGCTGGCCGAGGAACCTCCCCGGGCGCTGGCATCGAAGTAGCAGGTCAAGCGCAAAGGGCGAGGTTGGACGACGGCCTCTCGGGTCACGTCGGCGCTCGACACGATGGTGCAGACTACCTGGCACCTTGGCGTGCCCAGGCGACCGGCCCTGGCGTTCCCAGCTGAGCGCCGTGTGCGAAAATGCAGAGATGTGCCTGGCCGGTCCGACACGGGTGCTCGCAACAAGGACCAATTGACTCGGACTGCGAGGAGGTGCATCCCGGCATGACATCGGTGCCGACCGTGTCGGTGTGCATGCCGGTCTCGCGCGACGCGACCGTCGTCCGTCGGGCACTCGACAGCGTCTTGGCTCAAGATCTCTCGGATTTCGAGGTCCTGATCGGAGACGAGACCGGCTCGGCCCAGGCGCCTGTAGCCGAGCTCGCCGACCCCCGTCTGCGCTACCACCGGAACCCACACCGGCTCGGTTTCACGAAGAACCACGGCGCTCTTCTCGACCGGGCCACAGGCCGCTACGTCGCCATCTTGCACGACGACGACTGGTGGGAGCCGAAGTACCTTTCCTCTCTTGTGGCGGTGCTGGAGGCCGACCCTGCGCTCGGCATGGCGTGTTGTGCCACGGTCGTCGACTTCGGCCCGGGAGGGACCATGCGTTGGCCGGTTCCCCTCAGCGCCGGGCGCCACGACAACGTCATCGACGTCTTGTTGCGCGAGGAGTGGTTCCTCCTGCCGATCTCCACGATGTGGCGTGGGCAACTGTGGGAAGGCCCGGCGCGCCAATGGCCCGCGTTGTGCTGCGCCGATCTCCAATTGTTCCTGTCCATCGCCGATGCGGGCTGGGACCTGTACTACCTCCCCGAACCGCTCGCGCACTGGGTCCAGCACAGCGGGCAGTCCGGGGCCTGGCGCGGATCGGACCTTGGCCTCGGGGTGGCCGACGACGTGCTGGCTTTCTGGGATGACTGGCTCCAAGGACGGGCCGATGCTGAAGTCGCGCTCGCCACCCGCCAGCGGGCGCGCTGGCATCTCCGGCGGGCCCGGGCGCTGATCCTGGCGGGACGCGCTCCCGAGGCGAGGGCATCGGTTGGTCGGGCCGTCGCCATGGCGCGGGCATCGGCCCTCGATCGCCGAGAGTTGCCCGGCCTTGTCCAGCTGTCGGTGGCGTCCCGCCTGCCCGCCGCCGCCGTGCGAGCCGGAGTGGGCCTGAAACGGTCCGCATTCAAGGGTTCGTTGGGCCGGCGCATCAGATCCCTCGGGCCGCACCGTTCCGTCACCAATGCATAAGCCACTACCCGGGAGTGATCACGTAGAGTGGTGTCTTATGCGCGCTCGGGCGTCGGGCGGGCGGGACGGACCATGACGACGGAGCAGGTACCGGGCGGGGGGGCGCAGCCACCCGAGTCCGCCCGAGCTGGAGCCCCGCCCGGGGGCGGCCTACCGGCCCGGTTCGGCAAGAACGTCTTCATGAACTACGCGGCCCAGGGGCTCACCGCCCTGTCCGCGGTGGTGCTCACGCCCATCCTGCTCCACCATCTGGGCAAGTCCACCTACGGGCTGTGGGTGGTGGCGAGCGGCGCGGTCGCCTACCTGGAGCTCTTCGAGCTCGGTTTCGGGGGAGCGACGACCAAGCTCATCTCCGAGGACGCCTCGGTACGTCCTGCGATGGCCCTGCGCACCCTCAACACCACCTTCTTCGTCCTGGTCCCGCTGGGGATCATCGCCCTGGTCGTGGGGGTGGGCCTGTCGTTCGCGCTGCCTCATCTCGTGCACGTGCCGACAGGCCAGCGCGACGGTGTGATCGTCGTGGTCGTGCTGTTAGCGCTGGGCCTGGCGGCGTCGATTCCCGGAGACACGTTTGGCGGCGCGCTGGTCGGCCATCAGCGCTACGACCTTCTGGCGGCCTCCAATGCATCGATGACCGTCGCCATCGCCGCGGTCAGCATCGCCGTGGTCGTGGCCGGGGGCGGGATCGTGATGCTGGCGGCAGCGACCACCGCCATCTCGATTCTCTTCCATCTGGTGCGACTGTCGATGGTCAGTCGGATCATGCCCGGGACGCGGCTCAGCCCTCATCTGGTCGACAAGGCGCAGCGGCGCAACGCCATCCACCTGTCGGGATGGTTCTTGCTCCAAGCGCTCCTAGCCGCCGTCTACGCGACCGGCGACGTCATGATCGTGGGGATCGTCCTCGGCCTGCGCGACGCGGCGATCTACGCGGTGGGGTCGAAACTGGCTGCTGCCGCCATCAACGGCCTCGACGCCATGGCCCAGGTGTTCTTCCCCCATGCATCCTCGGCGGCGCGCAACAGAGAGCCGGGCGCGCTCCAGGAGATCGCCATCGACGGGACCCGCGTCACGCTGGCGGCGGGGCTCATGGCATCGCTCGTGTTCATCGTGCTGGCCTCGCCGGGCATCCGCGCCTGGGTCGGGCCCGGCTACAGCACCTCCGCCCAGGTCCTCGTGGTACTGGCCATCGCCACGGCGCTCGCATCACCGGTCCGGGCCCTCGGCAACATCCTGATCGGCTCGGGAAAGCTCCCGACCATCTGTGCCATCAGGAGTGTGGAGGTGACGGTCAACCTGGCGCTGTCGATCACCCTGGCGCTCGTCATGGGGCCCGTCGGAGTGGCGGTCGGGACGCTCGGAGGGATCCTCCTGGTCCGACTGCCCGGCTACATGGTGGCCGGTTGCCGTGCCACCGGGTTGCGGGTTTCCACCGTGATCCGGAAGTCGGTGATCCCGAACGTCCTTCCCGCCGTGGGGTGCACCGCCGTGCTCCTCGGCCTCGGCCGCGTGCCGTTGCACTCCGTCCTCTGGTTGTTTTGCGAAGCCTCGGCGGCCTGCGTCACCTACCTGGTGCTGTTCTTCATGACAGGAGCGTCGCCCGAAGAACGCCAACGCGGCCTCGCCTTCATCACCCGCCCGTTGCCGGGCCGCTGGCGTCCCCACCCCCAGGTGCCGTCGTCGGTCGGGATCGTCGACGACACCCCTTGACGCGTTGTGTAGATGATGGGGACGTCGAGGAGCAGTTCTTCACGATGCCGTAAGGTCGGTTCCGTAGGGTGGCATCCTTGCCACATTTGGCCGAGGGTGGACCCAGGGTTACTCGCTCATCGGCTCGCGGAGCAGGCTGTATCGTGTGTCTGGTGTTCAGTCTGCTTCTGGTGTGGGTGAAGTCATCGACCCTCCTGGCCTCGTGAGCAGTCGGAAGGGCGCGCAGAAGGCCGCCCGGGCGATCCACAGGTTCGTGACGAACCACCGCATTCTCTGGATCCCGGCAGGATGGGTGAGCCGGCTGGTGGCATCGGCACCCGAGACCTCGCCCATACGGTCGGTCCTGGGACCTCTGCGAGACGGTCTGCGTGGTGCGATGGCCGCCGAGGACGTCGTCACCGTCTTGAGCGCTCTCGAATCAGGGCGCGTGCCCTTTTACCTGGCGGGGGGGTGGGGCGTGGATGCGCTCTTGGGAAGACAGTCCCGGTCCCACGATGACCTCGATATCGTGATCGACGACTACGAGCAGGATCTGCCGCGGGCGGTCGGCGCATTGAAGCTCCTGGGGTACGAGCTCGTTGCGTCTTATGAGCGCAGGGCGTGGATGCCGAAGAACACGGTCCTCGAGGACGACACCGGTCGCCGCGTGGATCTCGACAGTCTCAATTGGCAGATCCTGGCTCGTGAGTTCGGGCCTCCCACAACCGACGCTGCCGATCGCGCCTCGTTCGAGCATCGCGTGTTCTCCGAAGGCACCGTGGCAGGAAAGCGGGTCCCGTGCCTATCTGCCGA
This sequence comes from Acidimicrobiales bacterium, assembly GCA_036511675.1. Taxonomy (GTDB): domain Bacteria; phylum Actinomycetota; class Acidimicrobiia; order Acidimicrobiales; family UBA8190; genus Chersky-840. The sequence continues at coordinate 11,655 of DATCBU010000078.1, forward strand.
CGTCCAACTCCTCTACCACACCCTTTTCGATCTCAACGTGCCCCACCAGCACGACGTCACCTTGCTGCGCGAAGAACTGGGGGCGTCGGTTCCCGACGGCCCTCGACCTGAGGAATGAGCTCGGCTCCAGAGAGCACCCTCGTGATCCTGGTGCCTTCGGCCGAGGCCACCGTGGGCAAGCTACGCCGGAAGCTCGATCGCTCAGCGGCGTGGGCCGTGCCCCTTCACATCACGGTGCTCTATCCGTTCGCGGCCCCGAATTCGATGTCTGAGCAACTCCTGGCGCGACTGGGCGATGTCCTCCGGCGATGCGAACCCTTCGAATTCGCGCTGGCAAAGGTCGGATGGTTCGAACAACGAGTCATGTATCTCGCCCCGACTCCGCGGGAGCCCTTCGCCGAGCTGACCAACGCCATCGCAGCGGACTTCCCCGAGCATCCCCCTTATGGCGGCGCCTATAGCGAAGCCGTGCCCCATCTGACCGTGGGGGAAGGCGTACGACCGGCTCGGATGCGACGCGCGGCGCGGCGACTGGAGCGACAACTGCCCATCAGGGCCACTGCCACCGAGGTCTGTCTCATGGCACCTGATTCCTCGGGGCGCTGGGACATCGAACGACGGTTCCCCCTGGGCCGGACCGTCAGTCCTGAGCCGACAATCTCCTGAGGCTCCCGAGGGCGCGGCCCATGGTCTGTCGAGCCCGGTAGGGAAGGATCTGGGCGGGTGAGTGAAATGGACGCAGACCTCTGCGAACGAGCAGGGTCCATTCGAATATCGCTTCGTCACGGGTGAATTGGTACTTGGAGGACTCGCCACCGGCGCCGAGATCGTAAACGGTGTCACCGGCCTGTGCCGCGGCCTGCACAGACAAGACGATGCACTCAAAGCTCGGAGACAAGTGCGACCACGCCTCGTCGAATCCGCCGAACGACGCGCTTGCCTGTCCCCCTGCGCTCACGATCAGATCGGCGGCGATGACCTCCCCGCCGGCCGAGGCGCGGGCCCGGCCTCAATGGCACGAACAGCTGCAGATGACATCGGAGCGAGCGCTGTCGGAGGCTCGTCGTGCCATCATCGCGTTGGCGGCGGACGAGCTCGTGCCCATCGAAACGCACCTCGAACAGACGGCCGAGTCGATCTCAGGCACAGGAGTGCACGTCCGTGTTGCCGTCGACGACGGGGCGGGGTCCAGGGCAACGGATCCCCTGCCGGGGGAGTCGATCGTGAGGATCGTGCGAGAGGCCGTGACCAACGCGGCCCGGCACGGGGCAGCCAGCCATATCGACATCCTCTTCGAGACGAACGGGTCACCGCGCTGCGGGTGTTCGACGACGGCGTCGGATTCGTCCCCACCGAAGCGGCCCGATCGGCCGATTCGGCCTCGTCAGCATGCGTGAGCGGGCCGAGGCCATCGGAGCCTCGTTGGCGGTGCAGTCCGCACCCGGGCAGGGGACCACGGTGGAGGCTCTGTGGCCGTAAGCCCAGGGCCGCGCGTTCTCATTGCTGACGACCATGCCCCGACCCGGGCCGTGGTTCGTCGTGCCATCGAAAACGGAAGCTTTCTCGTGCGCCGACGGGCCGACGCCGACGGAGCGATCCGCGCCGCCCGTGAGACGAGACCGGACGTCATCCTGCTCGATGTGCGGATGCCGGGAAGTGGGATACGCGCCGCCGAGGTGATCGGGACCGAGCCACCCGACCTCCCCATCGTGATGCTCACGATCTCCGACGAGAACAGTGATCTCTTCTCGGCTCTCTCTGCGGGCGCATCGGGCTACCTCCTCAAAGGCCAGGATCCGGCCGCGATCCCCGAGGTTCTTCGCATGGTGATGTCGGGAGAAGCGGCGCTGTCGCGCACACTCGTGAAGCGGCTGGTCCAGGAGTTCCGGGCTCGAGACGTGCGCCAGCGCATTCGTGCCCGTCTTCCCCTGGCGCCCGGCTCACGCCGAAGGAGTGGGAGGTGCTCGAGCTCTTGAACGACGGCCTCGGAACGGCCGAGATCGCCGAGCGACTCTTCGTCGCCGACGTCACCGTGCGCACACATCTGGCCGCCATCATCCGGAAGCTCCACGCCAAAGATCGTGCCGGTGTGCTGCGGATGGTTCGAGGTGAATCTCTCTAGAGGTGTCCCCCGAGCCACTTCCGCCCCTTTCGCCGCCCGGCTTCCGGCCCACCCATCTGTCTCTCCGTGCTCTTGACCCCCACCCCTTTCGCTTCGGCTCGCCTCCTTGGATTTTCCTCACGCCTTCTCGACATATCAACGCGAATAACCAGCCAGAGTCTCGTATAATGCTGTTGGGGTAGGGGGGCCGTGATGCTTATTGATGGCTCGACAGTCGGACAGCCATCGAGACGCGAAGGAAATTCGATGGCTCATTCAGTTGAAGGGCAGTCACCCTCGGCTGAGACAACGCGGAACGGGACGGGCCCGGGCGTGGCACTCAGGGCGACCTCGGTCGCCGCAGAAAGAGTCAGACAATTCATCAAGAGCCACGACAGGCTCATGACCGGAGCTGAATCTTTCTGGCGTGCCATTGACGCCGTCCCGGCCCCAGTGGGGACGGTGCTGCAATCGTTGAAGCGCCGCATGCTCAGAGAAACCGGGTGGGCTGAACTGCTCCTGGTCGTCGAGAGCCTCGAATCCGAGGGAGTTTCATACTGGCTGGCAGGAGGTTGGGGGGTCGATGCGCTTCTGGGAAGGTGCACCCGTCGCCACAAGGACATCGACATCATCATCGATGACTTCGAGCACAACGAGCCCAAGGCGCGCCAAGCTTTTCGCTCCCTGGGATTCGACCACGTAACGACGGACCAAGGGGGCGTATGGATGCCCTGGAGGTCGAATTTCGAGGATCGTGCCGGACACCGCATCGAGGCCCTCGCCATCGACTGGGGGCATTTGAAAGAGGTCTTCGCCCTTGCTCCTGGGGGCGAGCCGAAACCGACCTGGCCGATCGAAGACCTCGTCCGCGAGATCCTGACGGTGGGAGAGATCGAAGGTCGCCAGGTCCCTTGTCTCACGTTGGCAGCGCAACTGTTGTTTCACACGGGATTCCCGCTCGAGGCTTCGGGCCGGAGCGACGTCTCTCTCCTGCGATCCGAGTTCGGACTCGCTGTCTAGAACTCCCCCGCTCCCGGGCCTACGACCCGAGAGCCGCATGTTTCAGGTGCCCGTCGACGTGGAATTCGTGGGTCGGGATCGAGCCCACCGCTCTCGCAGTTGGCGCTGTGTGGCGCCCAGTCGGACCATGCCAGGAAGCGCCCTCACGACGGTCTTGTCCAGTATCCCTCCCACACCGATGTACAGCACCGAGAGATTGCGACGCTCGGGAAGGATTTCCAGCAAGAACGCATTGTCCTTGTCGGTAGCTGAGTCCATCCACCCGGCATCGGTGTGTTCCAGGAGATACGCCATGCAGTCCGCGAACACCATGAGTCCGGGCCCGTACTTCGAGTACGAATCGTCGTAAGCGCCTCGAAAGCAGAAGATGCCGTCGCCGGCACGGACAAAGAACTCGATAGCGACAGGGATCTCTTCGAGCTGCAAGCTCAGTACCGTCAGTCGCCCCGTCGGCGCCCAACGTTGGTGCCACTCGTGGAGCCAGGCCACCTTGTGCTCATCTTTGGCGAAGGCGAGACCGCCCTCTCTCCCCTTCCAACCCGTCATCTCCATGACGAGAAAATCATCGACAACAGAAGGATCGAGGGTCCGGTCCACGAGCGTCACTTCTTTTCCGGAGTCGCGCATCATCGCTCGGCGCTTCTGGGCGATCTGACGCTCGCGGGTTTTTCTCAGAGGACGCTCCCACTTCCCACCTCGGCGTACCACTCCGCGGTCCCAAGCCTCCTTTGTGAAAACGGGAAACCCACGCTTCTCGCACATGCGGTGGAGACTTTCAATGAGGGGACCGTCATTGCCCATCCTGTCCACCGAGACGATCCCGGGCCAACCGGACTTCTCAGCGGCGCCGGCAAGTGCATCGAGAAGGGCGCCCATGGCCGCATCGCCGCAATCCCCGTCGATGAGTGGTGTCCCCAACGAGCGCACTGCCGTGGGCGCACCAATCATGCTGGCAACGTGGCGGGGGGGAAGATTCGGCCTGTCGAATCTCACGATGGGAAGTACGCCGACAAACGAGCCCTGTTCCTCCGCCACGACAAGGGTGGTGTCCGCGTAACCTTGGAAATGCTTGGCGCACAGCATCAGAAAGTCGGGTTCGAAATATGGGTTCGGCTCCATCGCGCGGGCCGCAAGCGCGCGCCACGCTCGCTCATCGGCCGCGGAAATGCCTTTGACCTTGACGAGACGAGTTTCCATCACGGCGGATAGTAGCGGCCCGTCCCCACGCGCTAGCGGGAGCCGCAGCGGGGACGAATTCCGTCAGCGCCAGCTAAGCCGATGCTTTCAGCAGCACGGCGATCGACGAGGAGGTCCCTGCCGGTGACTGGACGGCCGTCGGAGACACCGCGCCGGTGACGTTGGTGTCGTAGGTGGACATGTTGCTCTGGGGGGTCACCGCGTAGGTGAAGCCCGAGGTGGATCCGGCCGTGGCGACGTTGGCCACCCCGGCGTAGCCGAAGTAGAGCTCGCCCGATGTGCTCGGGGTGAGGCTCGGGAAGGGAACGCTGGTCGAAGAAGCGCCGTTGAGGGTCCCGGACTTGTCGAGCGCCCACAGCGTGGAGGCTCCGAGGCCGGCGGTGAACTCCTGAGCGCCGTACTCAGGCGTGTGGCTGGCCACAGAGCCCGACCAGTTGAAGGTGATGGTGGAGGACCCCGCCGTGGTGACCTTGCCGAACCAGATCTCGGTGTCACCCCCGAAGGTCCCTCCGAATGCCACCCCCTTGGTCCAGGTGGCGACCCCGCCTCCGGTGACCGACGACAGCGTGAGGGTGGTCACGCCCACCTGGGCGTAGACCACGAGGACGTCACCCACGTTCTGGGGCGTCACGGCCAGGGTGGTGAGTCCCGTCCCCG
>DATCBU010000079.1:0-4138 GCA_036511675.1 Acidimicrobiales bacterium
GCTCGCCGAGGCCCGTCTGACCGCCGCCCTGGTGGACGGGGCGTCGCTGCCGGGGCCCGGGGAGCTCGAGGTCGGACTGGCGGCCTGGCTCAACGGCCTGGCCGAAGCAGCTTCGGAGCTCCGCCGCCATCTGCTCGACCGCCTGCGGGCCGGGGAGACGGCCCGGGGCGAGGAGCTGCTGGGAGCGATGGAGGACGTCTACGACATGCTCGTCACCGTGGAGTACCCCGATGCCATCACCGGGGGGCTGCGGCGGGCCGCCGACGCCCTGCGGGCCGTGGTCGAGCGCAGCCGGGCCGACGTGACCACGACCGTGCTCCAGGCGGGGCTGCAACGGGCCATCGAGGACCGGCTGGCGCCGACCCGCACCATCGAACGGTGAGGGTCGGGGACCTCACCACCCCCGCGCTGGTGGTGGACGGTGCCGTGCTCGAGCACAACCTGGCCACGATGGCGCAGGCCCTTCCCGCCGAGCGCCTCCGGCCCCACGTCAAGGCGCACAAGTGCACGGCCCTGGCGGCCCGACAGGCGGCCCATGGGCACACGGCGTTCACCTGCGCCACCACCGTCGAGGCGTTGGGCCTGGCCCGGGCCGGCCTCGGTGACGACCTGTTGCTCGCCAACGAGGTCCTCGACGTGGCCCGGCTCCGCCGGCTGATGGGGTCCGGAGCTCGGGTGACCGTCGCCGTCGACTCGGAGGAGACTGTGGACGCCGCCGCGGTGGCAGGGGTCCGAGAGGTGGTCGTCGACGTGAACGTCGGCCTGCCCCGTTGTGGGTGCGCGCCGGGCGCGGCGGGGCGGGTGGCCGAGTCGGCCCGGGCCCGGGGCATGGTCGTCCGGGGGGTCATGGGCTACGAGGGCCACGTCGTGGGCCTCGAGGACCGATCGCGGCGGGTCGAGCTGGTGCAGGTCGCCATGGAGATGCTGCTCGAAGCGCACGGAGCGGTCGGGGGGGACCTCATCTCCGCTGGTGGCACAGGCACCTACGACATCAACACCTGGGCGACCGAGATCCAGGCCGGCTCCTACGCGCTCATGGACAGCGCCTACGGCAGGCTGTCGTTACCCTTCGGCCAGGCCCTCACGGTGCTGGCCACCGTGGTGTCGGTGTCCCCGGGTTGGGCCGTCGCCGACAGCGGCGCCAAGGCGCTCGCCATGGACCACGGCAACCCGACCATCGAGGGTGCCGAGGTGTGGTTCTGCTCCGACGAGCACGTGACGTTCGCCCCCGGCGGCCCGATTCGGGTGGGCGAGCGCATCCGGGTGGTCCCGGCGCACGTCGACCCCACGGTGGCGTACCACGAGCTCCTCCACGTCGTGGACGGCGATGACGTGCTCGAGAGCTGGCCCGTCGACCTGCGGGGATGGTGACCCGGACCTCAGCAGTACGGCCGGGCCAGGGACAGGAGGTAGTCACCTCCCGGCGCCTCCCACATCGAATCCACCAGGAATCCGGCCGCATAGAGCTCGTCCTGCACGCCCTGGAGGGTGAATTTCGAGCTGATCTCGGTCAAGAGATCCTCGCCGGTGGCGAAGGTGACGTCGATCGACAGATCCGCGATGGAGACGGTCTGGTCCGCCAGCGAGCGCAATCGCATCTCGATCCGCTTTTCGTCCTCGTTCCACAGGGCGACGTGCTCGAAGCGGTCCGGGTCGAACGAGGCGTGCAGCTCACGGTTCAGGACATGTAGCACGTTTCGGTTGAAGGCGGCGGTGACCCCCTGCGAGTCGTCGTATGCGGCCAGCAGGCGGGCCCGGTCCTTCACCAGGTCGGTGCCGAGGAGGAGCCGGTCCCCGTGGGCCATCATGCAATCGAGGTCGAAGAGAAAGCGACTTCGCTGGTCGGGGGTCAGGTTCCCGATCGTGCTCCCCAGGAAGGCGATCAGCCGTCGCCCTTCACTCGGCACCCGGTCGATGTGGAGGTGGAAGTCGCCCACCACGGCGTGGACCAGGAGCCCCGGGTACTCGTCGGCCAGGGCGGTGGCGGCCGCCCACAGGGTGCCGTCGCTGACGTCCAGCGGGACGTAGCGACGAAGTCCGCCCGTCCCCTCCATGGCGTCGAGCAGCACCCTGGACTTGTCGCACGTCCCCGCCCCCAGCTCCACCAGGGTGTCGGCCTCCGCGGCACGGGCGATCTCGGGTGCGTGGTTCTCGAGAAGGGCTCGCTCGGCCCGGGTGAGGTAGTACTCGGGCAGGCGCGTGATCTCGTCGAAGAGCTCGCTGCCCCGGTCGTCGTAGAACCACACGGGAGGCAGCCACTTGTGCGCCGCGGTCAGGCCGGTGCGGACGTCGTTCTCCAGAGCGCCGCGCAGGTCGTCGGCGCTGAGGTGGATATCCATGGAGGGAGTGGTGCGGGACACGACGCCTCAGCTGTCGCGTGCCAGGCGCAGGCCGGTGAAGGGCCAGCGGGCCGACGGAGGGAAGAAGTTGCGGTACGTGGCGCGGATGTGGTCGAGCGAGGTCACACAGCTCCCGCCTCGCAGCACGTACTGGTTCACCATGAACTTGCCGTTGTATTCGCCCACCGCTCCGGGAGCAGGGCGGAACCCCGGGTAGGGGCTGTACGAGCTCGAGGTCCACTGCCACACGTTGCCGAAGAGCGACGGGACCGGGGCCGTCGGCCTCGGATGCAGGACCGACAGGTCCAGGAAGTTGCCCTCGGGCACCCGGTCGACGGCGACCACCTCCCACTCGGCCTCGGTCGGCATCCGCCCTCCCGCCCACCGGGCGAAGGCGTCGGCCTCGTAGTAGCTGATGTGGCACACGGGCTCGGCCAGGTCGACGAGCTGGGGGCCTCCCAGGGTGAACAGCCACCAGTCGTCGACGACTTTGAACCAGTACAGCGGGGCGTCCCATTCCTCGGCCTGTGCCGTGGCCCACCCGTCGGACAACCACAGATCGGGCCGCCCGTAGCCGTCGTCGTCCATGAAGGCCAGCCATTCCCCGCACGTGACGGGCCGGTCGGCCAGGGCGAAGGGCTCCAAATGCTCGGTGTGCCGGGGGAATTCGTTGTCGAAGCCGAACTGGTCGTCGGAGTGCCCGATCTCCACCAGGCCACCGTCGTGCTCGATCCACTCCGCAGGACCAGTCTCACGCTGTTCGTCGAACCTGACCGTGGTGTACGCCGGCTGGAGTGGGTTGCACGACAGCACGTGTTTGATGTCCATGAGCAGGAGCTCCTGATGCTGCTGCTCATGGTGCAGGCCGAGCTCGACCAGGCCCGTGACGTCGGGAGTCAACGTCCCGGCCAGGAGCCGCGTCATGGCTTCGTCGACGTGTCGGCGGTATTCGCCCACCTCGCCCACACCGGGTCGTGACACGACGCCGCGGCGGGGCCTCGGATAGCGGGCCCCGACGCCCTCGTAGTAGGAGTTGAAGAGATAGGCGTACGCAGGATGGAAGGGGCGGTAGCCCCGCAGCTCCGACTCGAGGAGGAACGTCTCGAAGAACCATGACGTGTGAGCCCGGTGCCACTTGGTGGGGCTGACGTCGGGCATGGACTGGACCGTCTGGTCCTCGGGAGACAGGGGGTCGGCCAGCGCCTCGGTCAGGTCGCGCACCTGTCGGTAGCGAGACGCCAAGCGAGTGGACCGCTTGGTCGGCGTCGTCAGATCGGCCATCGGCACCCCCAGGTCATCGGCACTCAGCGTAGGCGGAGGGTGTTGTCCAACGAGCCGCGGGCCCCCTGACGCTGTCGTCAGTCCGCCAGACCCCGTTCCCAAATGGCACCTGACCCCGACTGCCAGCTTCTCTCAGTGTGTGTAGAAAAAGCCAGGTCCAAGGCACGAAACGCGTGCGACTGGATCTGAATCGGATGGACGTGCCCGTTCCCTCGGCCGGCCGGTGCTCGGATTGAAACGAGTCGAGAGGCCATCACAGCCTCGAACGCGCCCCTCAGAACGAAATCTCTGCGAACGATTGCAGGGACGGGTCGCGGGGGCTCGACACCTCGATGTAGCAGGCCTGGCCCTTGTCGCACGTGCCGTCCCCGACGGTGCCCGTGGTCACCCGGTAGCTCCCGTGGATGGTGCCGTCGGCACGAGGCACCAGGGTGTCGGTGTCGCTGTCGGTGCATGCATGGGGGTCGAACAGGGCACGCGCGTTGCACTCTGAGACGATGAGTGGCCCGTTGGAGGCC
>DATCBU010000080.1:0-18905 GCA_036511675.1 Acidimicrobiales bacterium
GGCAGCCAGCTCAGCGACCGATCGACCCTCCCTCAGGTGCGCCTCGACCAGGTACCGGCCCTTTTCCATAGGAGACCCCCAGCTCGGTGTCGCCTATGTCTTGACACATCTGTCGCCTATGTCCTGGTTTCGGTCACCCTCTCGCCCACCTACCAACCAACCCACGGACGGAACTGTCTGACTGATCGGCAAGATCCCGCCGGCGGAACTGGAGTCCGCTTAGTGCCGTCAAAACAACACAGCCGAGCTGGTCACTTCCCAGACGACCAAGTCTCTATGAAACCCGGGCCGATTCAGACTCAGATTTCCGTACGGTCTCCCGAGCGCCCTGAGCGTCGAGTCGATCAGGAGGCTGGGACGAAATCCTCTACTACCTACCGAGGTCTGGGTTGATGCTGCTAAGGGGGCTCGGATCGGGTTGTTACAAGGAGGGTGGCAATGTGGAATCACAAGTGGCTCGGGAGGGATTTCGCCCGCCATTGGCATCCCCGAGGTGGCCCAATCGGAACTGGCCACCCCCGACCTCGCGTACTCATCGAAGAGCCGGACGTGGTCGAGGCCTACGCGTCCTGGCGGCTTCTTGAAGAAAACGGGTACGAGGTGTCGTGGTGCCCCGGTCCCGCAGGCTCACGACCACGGCGGTGTCCGCTCGTTACCTCCGGGCTATGTGATCTGGTCTGCTACGCCGACGTGGTGGTGACCTCGCTCGCTCTTGGCACCAAGAGCTCGCGCGACGTCGTCTCCGCGCACCGGTACCTACACCCTGAGACCCCGTTTATCATCGAGGCTCCGGCAGAGGCACTAACACTGTTCGCGCCCCTGTTTGAGAGCCGCTGGGGGGCCACCCGGATGCCCGTGACGAATCGAACGCTTCTCGACTCGGTCGAGTTCGCCCTGGCTGCTTCGCCCGGAGAGAGGGCAGAGGAGGCTCTGGCAGCAGGGTACGTGGCCCCCATTGTCGCGGAGCGCTGCCCCTGAGCCACGCCCTAGCGAGCAATCGCATCATCAAAGGGGCGAGGGGGTTCGATCAGTCCCCTCTCGGTGCCAGCTGACCTCGCTCAATAACTGGAGATCGAGCGGTGGCCCTGCACACCCTTGTTCAAACCGGTTCGATCTATCCCAGGATCGGAAAGCGGCGCTCCCCCGCCAGTCGGTCGAGCGTTGCCTGCATCGTATCGGTGAGCTCCTGGTAAAGGCCACGGACGATGGCTTCGTCTTCAGCCGCCTCAGGACCATACCTCGAGGGCCAGTCGATCGGTTCGCCTAGTTCAACGGTGATTTTGGCCGGAAGCGGCCACGTCGGTATTCCTCCCGGAACGACACCAAAGGGCGGTCCCAGGACGAGAGGCCACACCTTGAGGCGGAATCGCCGATCGAGCCCGAGACGCTTCGCCACCGACTCACCTCGCGCCAGGACGATCAGCGTCTCGTGCGCGCCCACAGAGACTGCAGGCACGACGGGAACTTGTGTTCGGAGCGCGAGTCGAATGAAGCCGATGCGATCTCCAAATGTGATGCGGTTTCGTTCCCGCCAGGGGCGGAAGACCTCGTAGTCGCCACCCGGGTAGTCGATGAGTATCCCTCCACTCCGAAGAATCGCCTCCGCTTCTTCGCGTCCGGCCTCGACCGCTCCAGCTCGTTCCATGATCGGACCCACACCGGGAAGCCCCAGGAAAAAGGAGTGGAAGAGTGCGTAGACACGCTCGTCTTCGCCCCGTCGCTTCCACCATGCGGTCAACAAGACAGGGAGGTCCGGCGGGATCTGCCCACCCGAGTGGTTGCCCACAACGAGGAAGGGGCCCCGTGGTGGCAACCGCTCGAAACCCCTCACCTCGGCCCGGAAGTAGGACGCGAAGAGTTCGAGGACTGGCCGAACGGAACGAAGGAATGCCGGGTCACGGGCAGACCCGACCTCGCTACTGCTGGTAGGGCCCTTGACCACTACGCATTATCCCTGCACCGCGTCCGGGGTCCTTGTCGGCACCGGGAGCGTCGACAAGCCGGGTCGACGCGGCGGCCACGTCTGAGGCTCGCTTGAGGTCGGCCAGAGCGCTGTGGAGCGCTGCGGCGATCAACCAAGGATCGGGAACACTGGTAGGACTGCCGAGCACCGAGACGTGCAAGGCGTCGTTATAACTCCAGGCCGTGATGTTGAGGCCAATTCCTTCGAGGATGGGACCCACCGAATAGATGGCCTCGAGCATCGCCTGTCCGACGTGCAACGGTTGGCGTGGTCCCGCCACATTTGAGAGCACGAGGTTGACCGGCGGTCGCATGTGATTCGCGAGACGGGTTCGACCCCACGTCCGCACGATCAGGGAGTAAAGCTGCGGCGGAACGACGTCGGCTCGCCTTTCCAGGAGGTCGTTGCCAAGGACAGAACGTGCGTCTTTGGACGCGGCGGATACGGCATGGATGTGACGGAGACGCTCCAGCGGGTCGGCAATATCGGTTCCGATCGAGACATACAGATTGTCGACGTGGTTGCCGCCGAGACGCGTGACACTCGGATCGGTCGAAACCGGGACGCTCGCCACCAGCGGGCGGTCGGGCAGTGCGCTCACCTCGACCAGGTAGGTTCGCAGAGCACCGCCGCACATGGCCAGGTAGACGTCGTTGAGCGTCGCATCGCGTGACCGGCGCACTGCCTTGAGGTCTTCGAGCGCCAGGGTCGTCATGGCGTAGGTCCGCTCTGGGGTGAGTGCAACATTGAACACGGTCTTCGGCGTATCGAATGGAAGTGGTGGCTTGATCGGTGAGGCGCGCCGGTGGACCTCGGAGTCGCGCAACCCCCGGACCGACCGAGTCGCCAGGCGGGGCAGCTGCCGCAGGCGTGTGCGGTGGCCTTCTGCGGCCAGGGCCAGGAGCTGGGACCGGGTGGGGATGCTCTCAGGCTGCCACTCTTCGACATGGGGGCTGGTGCCGCGGGCGCTCAGTGCGTTCAGCAACAGTGCGACCGTGGCGGCTCCGTCGGCCACGGCATGATGCACCTTCGCTACGACAGCGAGGCGAAGGTCGGCCAGTCCCTCGACCACGACGATCTCCCACAGTGGACGATCCCGGGGCAGTGGCCGGCCCGCCACGTCGGCCACCACCGCAGCAAGCGCGTGGTCATCCCCCGGTTCGGCGGCCCGGCGGCGGGTGATATGCCGCTTGAGGTCGAAGTCGGGGTCCTCGACCCACACGGGGTGCCCGAGCCCCCAAGGGACCGGCACCGCCCGTCGACGGAAAGGTGGGAGCCGGTTGAGTCGGTGCCCGAACAGCTCAGTGATCTCGTCGTAGGAATACCCACCAGGGACGTTCGACATATCGAACACCGCCACCTTCAAGGTGTGCATGTGGGTCGAGGCGGTCTCCGAGTAGAGGAACTTGGCGTCGAGGCCGACCATCACTTCCACCGCTCAGCCCTCGTGTTCGGCCTGAATGCAGCTAAGCCCGGACGCCCTTAGCGACTCCCCGAGAAACGACGACACTTGGTGTGACCACAGATAGCCCACATGGTTCCCAGAGAACCAGCTGATGCGGGGCTTGTCCCAGCGCTCCCACAGCATGCGGGCCTGCTCTGTGGTGGCCAAGCGGTCGCCGTAGCCGGCGAACACGTACCGACGATCGCGCCGCACCTTCGACTCGAAGCTCATCGGCGATACCACTCGGAAGACGTCTTCTGCGACACCACCCAGAATGTGGTGCTCGATCGAGCGAGCTCGGATGTGCACCGGGCTGTGAGCATGGAATAGCGACGGGAGGTCCACCACTGGGATGCCAGCCACTGCGACATCGAACCCTTCGTCGATGCCGGCCAACAGCGACACCACGTACGCTCCGAGCGAGACTCCATACAGCCCGATGGAGGTTGCTCCCTGGTCCCTGATCCACGACACGAGGCGCCGGATGTCCCATATCGCCTGCGTCAACCCGTGGACCGTGTTCATCATGTCGAACGACAAGAACGGCTCGCCACTCACGAAGGTGACCTTGCGCGCCCCGTGCAACGGCAGCACGGGCATCGCGATGTTGAGCCCGAGCTCACGGTGCAGCTTGGCGGTATGCAAGCCCATGAAGTCCATGAAGGGGTAGCCCATGCAGAATCCGTGTACACACACGACCCACGGGCGAGGCGCCCCGCGGTGACAGACGATGGCAGCCGTGGCCCGCCGGTTGGGCTCATACGCCATCCACCGCTCGCCACCGGGCTCACTCGGGCGGGTCGAGAACTCACTGTCGTACGTGATCCGCTCGTAGCCCAAGCCCAGTGCCCATCCGTGGCTCGTCTCGACATCCTGGGCGGCAAGCGGGGGTGGGGTGCGGTGATAGGAGGCGGGGCGAGCAATCCAACCTCGCCTCGAGAACAACCGACGGGCGTCGGCGAGCTCGGCGCTCACCCGAGCGAAGTCGGCCCGTCGAGGGAACCGGTTGGGCGTCATGGCCATGGCCAGCAAGGCCTCGTCCATGGCGACACCCGCCGCCAGCCCGAGCGACAAGCTCGGCGCCGCCAGGCCCTTGGACACCTCACCGGTCCTGGCGGCGGAACCCATGAAGCGCACCGTGCGTGGTACGGCGAGCATGGCTCGGGCGAGCGCCCGTCGGCCCAGGAACCTCATGGCGGCGCGATACGACCCGATAGCGCGCGCCGAGAGCGACGGAGATCGCTCACCTTGTCCGGAGGAGTCAGACGGCGACCCTGCGTCTGCCGTGGCCTCGGGGGACGCTCCGACCACAGTGCACTGGGCGTTCCCCATGAGCCCCCTCCAGCAAACGACCCATCCGGCCAGCCGACGCGGCTTGCCCAAGTCATACTACGTCGAGGAACGTGAACAGGGAGCAAGCTGGAAAGGGGCGCAATGGAATTCAATTTGGCCGACCTTTTCGAGAGCGTGGTCGACGTCGTCCCGGAGCAGCCGGCAATCATCGCTGGCGACCGTCGACTCACCTACGCCGAGCTCGACGGTCGGGCCAACCGTCTTGCGCACCATCTCGCAAGCGCGGGGGTCGGCGCGCGCGACCGCATCGGACTGCAGCTGGCTAACGGGAGTGAGTACCTCGAGGCGATGCTCGCCTGCTACAAGATCCGCGCCGTTCCCGTCAACGTGAATTACCGGTACGTTTCCTCGGAGCTTCGCTACCTCTACAAGAATGCCGGGCTCGTAGGACTAGCCTTCCACAGCCGATTCGCCCCTGCCGTCAGTGACGCTTTGGCGGCGATGCCGGAGCGCAGGACCTTGCTCGAGGTCCATGACAGCACGAGTGTGTCAGAACTCGGGGTCGACTACGAATGCGCCCTGGCAGGCACCGTGGACAGGCGTGACTTCGCGCCGCGGTCGGCAGACGACCTCTACTGTGTCTACACCGGAGGGACCACGGGCATGCCAAAGGGCGTGCTGTGGCGCCACGAGGACATCTTCTTCGCAGGAATGGGTGGTGGAGATCCTCTGGCGCTCGGCAACATCATCGCGTCGCCTGACGAGCTCGCCTCACGGGTGATGCGACCGGGCTTGACGGCCCTCCCATGCCCACCCTTCATGCATTCGAGTGCGCACTGGCTGGCGTTCACCATGCTGTTCGGCGGGGGGAAGCTCGTGACGCTCCCGGACGGGCACTTCGACCCTGCCGCGACATGGCGCCTGGTGGGCACGGAAGCGGTGAACATCCTCGTCGTCGTGGGCGATGCCATGGCGCGGCCCCTCCTGGACGAACTCGATGTCCACCAGGCCCGTTACGACATCTCATCGCTCGCCGCCGTGGGCTCTGGTGGCGCCGTGCTCTCTCCAGCGACCAAGCGACGACTCGCCGAAATGCTGCCTGGTCGGATCATCGCCGACGCGTTCGGATCCTCGGAGACCGGGCAGCTTGGTGGGCGCACTAAGGAAGACGACCCTTACGGCATGCCGCGTCTTCATGTCGACGAGTGCACCGCCGTCCTCGACGACGCGCTGCAACCAGTTGTCTGGGGGTCGGGCGTCGTTGGTCGCCTGGCCCGCAGTGGCCATATCCCGCTCGAGTATTTAGGCGATGCCGACAAGTCAGCCGCCACCTTCGTGCAGAGCGCCGAAACGCGGTGGGCGCTTCCCGGTGACATGGCCATGGTCGACGCCGATGGGGTGATCACGGTCCTTGGGCGCGGCTCACTGTGCATCAACACCGGTGGCGAGAAGGTCTTCCCCGACGAGGTGGAGGCCGCAGTAAAGACCTGCAACGACATCGAAGACGTCGTCGTCGTTGGCGTGCCCGACGAGCGATATGGCGAACGAGTCGTGGCCGTGGTCCAACCTCGTGCAGGGTGCCAGGTCGACGGCGAAGCACTGCGCACCCTGTGCCGGGAAAAGATGGCGGGATACAAAGTTCCACGGCAGGTCGTGATGGCTGATGCCATAACGCGCTCACCGTCGGGTAAGGCCGACTACCGATGGGCGAAGGCATTCGCCCCTGAGGAAGTTGCCAAGCGACAATTGACAGAGTTCGACTCGACTACGATCGCCACACTTCTTCATGCACCGACCAACCGGTGGTCGATGCGATTGTTCCAAACGCGCTGATGGTTACGACGTTTTCAGCACGAAGTGCCGATCCTTCTCGCCTAAGTCCGCGGCCAATCCGAGCGGTCTTCGCGGCCGGAGCGATCGAGGACCTGGTCTTGACCTTGCCCTCAATCTCTGGGCATTCGCCACGCAGGCGCTCATGGTCTACTTCGACCAGACCCCGTCCGAGGTCGGGGCGCTGACGGCCGACATCTTGAAGATGCTTCTGTGGCGCGCCATCGAAGCGCAGGTCTCATGGGAAGGCGATTGCGCCGACGGGCGATAAACATGAGCGTGTGGGGTGCCAAACCCATGCGGTCACGCAGCAGCGGTGTACTCATGAATCAACCCGCCCAGTCGGTCTTGTCGACGAATCTTCCGAGGTGCTTGACCCAGCATTGACCGGAGCCTGACTGGGCTCGGGCATGAAGGGTGGAGATCGAGCCTATGGGAGCCGAGAATCTCACCCGCGGCTCCGACCTGGGAGTTCTCAGTGTGATTGCGTCCACAAATACGTGGGAAATCGAAAGCGACAGCGTGGGAAATCGCCGATCGAGTAGCGCGCTTCAGACCTGATGGCGTGGGTTTTGTCGGCAGCCCACCCCCGAACCTACGAAGCGAACCACGAACGAACGCGCGGATCGTCTGGTCACTCCGAGTGCAACAAGAGCGCCGTGGGCGTGCGGGCCGCGATGCGTCCGGGTACGGCGGCCACGACATTCGCGAAGCACAGCGCGCCGAGCGCAATGAGGACCATGGCCAACGCGGGCACCGTGGGATCAGGCACAGCCGAGATTCCCTCGGCGAACAATGTCCAGAGCCCCCGTCCGAGCGCGATGCCGATCGGCATGCCGATCACGACCCCGATGCCGACCGACACCGAGGACTGCCAAGCCACCGAAGCCCCGAGCTGGCGACCAGTGAGCCCGAGCGTCTTCAAGAGGGCGAGCTCCTGACGGCGGCGCCGGACCGATGAGACGAGGGTGAGCCCGAGGGCCCCGAGCGCCCCTGCGGCCAGGACGGAGGCAAGCAGAGTCGGGGTCGATCCGACGGCGCCGTAGTCGGCGATCTCGGCCGGGCGCAGGACGGACACAACGCCTCCAACCGGACCGTCCGGGGATCCGTTCAGCAAGCGGTCGATGCGATCGAGCGAGTGCCGCGCCACCGACGAGCTCACCCCCGGTCGGATGGTTATCAAGAACGCGTCCGGGCCCGGGACCGGGCTCCCTTGCGTGTTGAGATATCCGGCCGGGAACAGGGTCGAAGCCATGACGGCGCCGTTACCCATCTGGAGATCCGGACTGCCCGAACCCCCGATGGTGGGCATTGTCGCCGTCCCCACGATGTGCAGGTGCACCGGCCGGCGCCCTCCGGTGTTGGCGACGACAGTGTCGCCGAGCTGCTTGTGGAGCGCAGCCAAGGTCGCTGGTCCGAGGACCACCTGATCTGCCGACTGCAGTGGGTGCCCTGTGAGCGGCGTTGGGACGACGGCCGCGTTCGGGCGGACCGCGAGGACGCCGACCTGGCGTCCGTCGATCATCGCGTCCTCGAAGTACACCCCCGCCCAGTGCGCCACGTTGGGGTCGTGGTCGAGCAAGGCGGCCGTCTGCGCGGCCGGCAGGTCCTCGGCCCCCGAGAAGCCCGACAGCAGCACGTAATTCCAGTTCCACCCGTAGAGCCGAGGATGGGATACGAGCGCCGTAAGGCTGGCTCCGAAGATGATCGAGGTCACGACCACGACGACGGCCAGCACCGAGCCGAGGATCGCCGAGCGTACGGGCGCCACATCGCGCCCGACACCTGAGCCGAGCGCCGAGCGAATGCCAGTCGTGGCCGAGGGTCCCAAGCCGGACGCAGCGGCAACCCGCGACAGGGTCGGAGCCCGCTCGGCGCGTCGGCGTCTGACCAGCTCGCCCCGGTAAGGGGCGGCCCGGTACGCCAAGAGGACCGACACCACGCCGAGCACCACGACCAGAACCGCGAGCCCGAGACCGAGGACGGTCCAGTCGAAGGCGACCCCGAGGTCCGGATAGAGGGGTCGCACGGCGCCGAAGGGGGAGAAAGGGGACAAACCGATGGCTACGACGACCGCCAGGATGGCCCCGAACACGACCGCGCCGAGGACGCCAACGAGCCCATCGGCCGTCGTCATGACGGGCCCGGCCCCGAGCGCCCGGAGCACCTCACCGTCGTCCGCGTTGGTGCGCACCACGCGGCCGACGACCTGGGCACCGATCAAGAGGGCCGCCAGGGCCGCGATGAGCCCGAATGCCCCGAATGCGATCGACTCGGGCCGGATCGATCGTTCCACGAGGGCAACGGTGGAGACGTCGTCCTGGCCTCCCCCGACGGAGCTGATCGCCGGTACGAGCCGCTCGATCGCCCGGACCACGGTCGTCTCGTGGCGGGTGCCACCATCGAGCTTCAGGGCCACATAGGAGTAACCGGCACAGCACCGCGTCAGCCGCCGGGTCAGGGCCGGGGTAAAGACGCCGAACTGCGATCCCAGGGCGGCGTCGTCGTCCTGGACAACCTGCGAGCTCGACTCGACGATGCCGACCAGCTTCAACCTGATCGACACATAAGGTCGGTCGGGGAGCACACCGGTGGCCACGGCCGAGCTCACCTGAGCGTCGGAGTAGACGCCGGTGGCGAGGGTCGACCCGATGTGGAGTCCGTACTCAGCGGCTCCACTGGCCGACATGACGAGCTCGTCCTGAACGTTGGGGTCGAACATCCGACCCTGAACGACGGTGGCACGGTCGACGGTCGTAAACTCACCGTTGAGGCTGCCCTCGAAGGCCGGCGGTTGCTCGCCGGCGACCGCGTCTACGGGCGCCTTGGTCGTCTGGGCCAGGGTCGGATCGAACCCGATCACATAGGTGGCGCGCTCAACGTAGGGCAGCCGGGCGATGGCGCGGTCGACTCTCGCCGAGTGCCCGATGCCCGTGATCGAGATGTACTCGTCGAAGGCCACGACGTCCGAGGGATTGGTGCTGGCCAGGTAGACGGGAAAGGCTCCCTGGGTGCGCCGGGCGCCTGCCACTGCCCCCATGGCCACCCCACCCAGGATCCCCACCACCAGGACGACGCCCAGATACCCGCCCCAACGGTGAGAGAACGTGGACCGGAACCGCCACCAAGAGAGCAGCGCCGCCCGCCGCACCTCAGCGTCCCCGAGAGGCGCCCGCCGGCCTGGTCGAGCTCGGCGCTGGGGTCGGCAAGTCGACGGGCCAGGCGTCGATCGTGGGGTCGTGTCCGCCCAATGCGCATCCCATCGCTTTAGTAGTCCAACATCCGCCGGGCCGTGGCAAGGGGGTTAGCCAGCGACATCACGGTGGTGGTAGCCCTCCCGAACAAAAGTCGCAAGCCTGTGGGTGCTGAAAATCCCATCCAGGCGCGCCTACCTGGACTTTTCTCGTCACTAGTTGCGACCACAAGCGTGTGGGAAATCGAGAGCGCTAGCGTGGGAAATGGCTCCAGTTCGCCCGCTGATTGTGCAGTTCGAGAGGGTTATGTCGACAGCCCACGAACGAACCAACCAACACCAACGAACGAACGAACGAACCCTCGCCTACCGAACGCACGGACGCACGGACGGACGCACGGACGGATCGGCCGTTCGTGTCGACAAGACTGCTGCAAACGACGGGGCGCTTCCGACAATCGCTCTTCAATGAGGTCATCAATCATCAACTGGACCGGATCGAGACCGCCATACCCGGCGTAGGGAGGCGCAAGTCAGTGTGACTGATTGCTCTACAGGGGTGGAACCTGTTCTCTCGTCGCTGGAGAGATCGGCGCTCCATTCCTGTAGTTCGGGACGACAACCACGCAGAGGCTACGAGGAGATATCCGTTCAAGACGCTGAACCCACGACTGAGTCTCGTTTCGTGCGGGACTCTCGCCAGCGGATTCTCCGGTAGAAGTAGACCGTGTCCAGACGAGGCTGGATCCTCTTCCTAACGATGTCCGTGATCTGGGGAACGCCGTACCTGCTGATTCGCATCGCCGTGCGAGAGATCTCGCCGGCCACGCTGATCTTCTTGCGCACGGCGCCTGCAGCACTGATCCTGCTTCCGATCGCCATCCACCGGCGAGCCCTCGGCTCGCTGTTGGGACGATGGAAATGGATCGTGATCTACACCGCGGTGGAGTTCGCCATCCCATGGCTCTTCGTCGGCCGGGCCGAGGCGCACTTGACGAGCTCGTTCACCGGCCTCCTCATCGCCACCGTCCCGCTAATGGGTGCGATCATCTATCGACTGTTCGGCTACGACCGTTTCGGCCGCAGACGTATTCTCGGGTTGCTCGTCGGATTTGGCGGGGTGGTGGCGCTCGTCGGCACGAATTTGCACGCCACGGACCTCGGGGCAGCATTGGAGGTGACCATCCCAACGATCGGCTATGCCCTCGGTCCGCTCATCATTTCGCGCAAGCTGGGAGACCTCCCGGGCCTCGGGGTCATCTTGGCATCGTTGGTACTGGCGGCGCTCGCGTACTCCCCTTTCGGCCTCTCGCACCTGCCCTCGCATCCCTCGGTCGAGGTCATCGCGGCCGTGGCCGGATTGGCACTTGTCTGCACGGCACTGGCATTCGTCTTGTTCTTCGAGCTCATCGTCGAGATCGGCCCGGCGCGCAGCACCGTCATCACCTACGTCAACCCGGCGGTTGCTATCACACTCGGCATCCTCATTCTCGGTGAACCGTTCACCGTCGGCATCGCCTTCGGTTTTCCGCTCATCCTTCTCGGCTCGTGGATGGCCACTACGAAACCCGCCCCGGCGGCAAACGAACTGGCGGCGGAGCCACCGTCCAGTTGAAGTGGAGTCCCAGTATGATTTGGTCCACAAATAGATGGGCAATCGAGGACCACAGCGTGGGAAATGGTCGGCTGAGGAGCGCGCTCATGCCTGGTGAAGAGGGTTCTGTCGGCAGCCCACCCTCAAACGAAACGAACGAACGAACGAACGAACCAACAACGAGTTCGAACAGCCGCCGAAGCGCTAGATAAGCCAGGGCCCCAAAGCCAACCGCTCACCCGGTGCCGCCGCATCAGGCGGACGGTAGCGGCAGTGCGTCACGTTCTGAGTGTCCCTCTCAGCGACCCAATCGGGTATTCGGGCTCATCACACGTGCATGACACCTGGCGATGGCCGGGCCCTTGACGGGCCCGGCCATATTTCGCTCAGGCTGCGCCGCCGCGGTCACCCCTGGACCGTCGTTCCCCCGTAGCGGCGCAGGGCGTTACGGCTCGTGTCCCAAGAAGATCAGCTAAAGGTAAAGACATCCTTAGGCGTGGGGGTACTCGAGCCGGCAGTTGTCGTGACGACGACGTCCACCGTGCCCGCAGGCTCAACCGGCGACGTGACGATGATGATGTGGCTGGATTCAACGGTGACGCTCGCGGCAGGGGTCGTTCCAAAGGTCACGGTGGACGCTTTGGTGAACCTGTGCCCCAGCACGTACACCGTGGTGCCCCCCGTGACGGGCCCCTGCCTGTGCAGGATGGTCTTGACTACCGGCAGGGTGCTCCCAGACCCCGTGCCAGGCGTCACAAAGGTGAACGCATCCTTGGACGTCGGCACACTCGGACCAACCGCTGTCGTGACGATGACATCCACAGTCCCCGCAGGCTCGGCCGGAGTCTTGGCGAGGATGAGGTGGTTCGACTCCTCAATCACGCTCGCGGCGGGAACGGTACCAAAGTCGACCGTCGGGGTCTTGGTGAAGTGTTGGCCCTTAATGAGCACCACGGTTCCGCCGCTGACGCGGCCGTGGTTTGGGAAGACGCGCTCTACCACCGGAGCATTGATATTGAACGTGAAGGCATCATGGGGCGTGGCAGTGCTCGAGCCAACAGCTGTCGTGACGATGATGTCGACCGTGCCCACGGACTCAGCCGGAGACGTCGCGATCAGAAGGTTGTCGGACTCCACCTTCACCTTGGTGGCAGCGGTTTTCCCGAAGGCCACTGTGGCATCGAACGTGAAGTCAGTACCCGCCACGAAAACCTTGGTTCCGCCGGTCGTGGGGCCTTGGTGGGGGACGACCGCGCTGACCGTTGGCGCAGGGGGGGTGGCGCTGGCAACACCGGATGAGGTGATCAAGAGGCCGACCGGTAGAGCTGCCGCCATGAGGACCAAACCGAACCTTTTGAACACCACGAACCTCCAGCCCCTGCGACGCCCTAGGTGGCGTACGGCCTCCTGATCGCTCGAGGCACCCGATTCGTTACATGCCGTTGCCATCTCTCACGGAACGTGGCTTGGAGACCACCGAAGTGGCCTGGGGGGCGGTCGAGCAGTGTGTCGCCCCGATCCGGGAGAGTCGTGTTGTTCTTCGATGCGGTCGTTGTCGCGGGGTGGCAGTGATGATGAGCCCGATTGACATGGCCCTGCCGAGCGGAGTCGGCACACCCGCGCAGTCGCCGAGGGTGGCCCTTCTGGCCGTTGTGTTTGGACGGGCCGCGGCCGGCCGGGATCGACGATGACCCCGGAGACGCTGTGGGTGCCGAGAATGTCATCTGGGGCTCCGACCTGGAAGTTCTAAGTGTCATTGCGTCCATAACTTGGTGGGAAATGGAGAGCCATAGCGTGGGAAATGGCCGACAGCGTTACGTGCTCCAGGCCCGGTGGAGGGGGTTTTGTCGGCAGCCCACGCACCTACCAACTACTACCCAACCAACCTACCTACCTACAAACACACCCACCACAAGTCGCGAGCGGCGGACTGCGCCGATGGATCATGGGCCCTGGTCGGAATTGCGCACCCATTGCCAGATGGGCGTCCCGCAGGCCGGTTCGGGGCATGACACACCCTCCTGCCAAGGTCCAAGTGAAAGGGACGGATGGGATTTTCGGCACCCCTAGGTAGCATGAGCGGGTGCGTGACGGCTATCCACCTTCGCTGCAGCCGACGGTCGGCCGAGACTCACGATGGGATTGACAATCGCGCCGCGTTCGGGAGGCTCGTGAGGTTGTGAGTGTCGACGCTGTTGGCGGCGGGCGATTGTGACGCAGATGTGGCGGGTTGTCTTGTATCGGTTCCGTGCGACGTTCGCTCGCCGGTGGGGCGGCCTGCTCGCGATTGTTGTCTTGATCGGGTTGGTCGGCGGCCTCGCGCTTGGCGTGCTGGCCGGCGCACGTCGCACGCAGTCAGCGTACCCGGCGTTCTTGAAGAGCACGAACCCTTCTGATCTGAGTATTGTCGGCGCGCCGCCGAGCTCGACGGGCACGCTGCTGGGAAGCATTGCCCGACTTCCCGGCGTGAAACACGTCGAGAGCTACGCCGTGCCCGTGGCGGGTCCGATCGCCGCGGACGGCGCACCGACTCCGGCCGCGCTCAACGAGATCCCCCTCGCGAGCATCGACGGTCTGGGCTTCGACCAGGACCGGCTCACGGCGGTTCAGGGGCGCGTCGCCAATCCGGCGCGCGCCGACGAGGTCGACGTCACCCTGCCGGCCGCGCGTGCGCTCCGGGTGCATCCGGGCGACACACTCGCGATCGGTGTGTTCACTGCGGCGCAGACGCAGTTACCAGCGTTCGGCACCGCCAGGGTCCAACCGCGGGAAAAGATAAAGGTAACCGTGGTTGGTGTCGTCGAGTTCAGTAACAACATCGTGCAAGACGATGTCGATGCCAACGGCGAAGGCGGCGGAAGCATCATTTTCACGCCGGCGTTCACGCGTCCGATCACGCGGTGCTGCAACACGGATCTGTTCAGCGGATTTCAGGTGAACGGTGGCTCGCGAGCAGTGTCTGCCGTGGAGGGTGAGATCGAGCGGGCGATGCCGAAGAATTCGGCCTACTACGTGCACGTCACGTCGGTCTTCGAAGCACAGGCCGAACGCGCGATCAAGCCGGAAGCGATCGCTCTCGGGGTGTTCGGCGGCATTGCAGCTCTCGCCGCGTTACTGATCGCGGCGCAGGTGATTGCACGTCAACTACGCCTCGACGACGAGGACCTCGAGACGCTGCGCGCGATCGGCGCGAGTCCCTCGATGACAGTGTGCGAGGGTCTCATCGGTCCGATCGGCGCGGTGGTAGCCGGGTCGCTCCTCGCCGCGAGTGTCGCGGTCGGGCTTTCACCGCTGGCGCCGATCGGTCCGGCCCGGGCCGTGTACCCGTCGCGTGGAGTCGCGTTCGACTGGACCGTGATCGGCTCCGGGTTCGCCGGCCTGATCGTGATCCTGAGCGCGGTGGCGATCCTCTTCGCCTGGAGGCGCACGCCCGACCGCGCTCGCCGTCACGCACGCACCGGCATCCGAGGATCCAAGGTCGCACGGGGCGCGGCTGCGGCGGGCGCGCCGCCGGCGACGGTCGTCGGGATACGGTTCGCGTTCGAATCCGGGCGCGGCCGCAACGCAGCGCCGGTGCGCTCCGCGATGCTCGGCGCCGTGCTCGCCATCGCCGCCGTGGCGGGCACGCTCACGTTCGGCACCAGCTTGCACACGCTCGTGTCACACCCAGCTCTCTATGGCTGGAACTGGAACGACGAAATCCTGACGAAGGGCGGGGGGGGCGACATCCCGTTGCCGACAGCACAGGCACTACTGGATCACGATCACGACGTCTCGGCCTGGAGCGGTGTCTACTTCGATTCATTGCGGATCGACGGCCAAACGGTGCCGATCATGGGCACGCAACCCGGCGCGACAGTCCAACCGCCGATCCTGTCCGGGCATGGGCTCGAAGCGACCGATCAGATCGTGCTCGGCGGGACCTCCCTGGCCCAACTCCACAAGCGCGTCGGCGACACCGTAGAGGCGAGCTACGGCGACGCACCGCCCACCGTGCTCCATGTCGTCGGGACGGCAACCATGCCGGCGGTGGGTCCCGCTGAACAGCTGCACCTGTCGATGGGAACGGGCGCGCTGGTCGCCTACCAGCAGCTTCCGTATCAGGTTCGAAACAGCGGAGAAACCCACGCCCCCGATCACGCGTTCGCCCCGAACGCGATCTTCGTCAGGCTTCGAAAGGGAGCCAATCCGGCCTTAGCGCTCGCAACGCTGCGGCGCATGGTCGCGGCTAAGACCAGCGAGGTATCCGTCCAGTCGGTCCAGCGGCCCGCCGAAATCGTGAACTACCGATCGATGGGATCGACCCCTTCGATTCTCGGCGCCGCGCTCGCGGCCGCTGCATTCTCCGCGCTCATGCTCACGCTGATGGCGTCGGTTCGCCGCCGACGGCACGATCTCGCGCTCCTCAAGACACTCGGCTTCACGCGCGGACAGCTCGCAGCCGTGGTCGCATGGCAATCGACGATCGCGGTCGGAGTCGGGGTCGTCGTCGGGGTACCCATCGGCATCGTCGCCGGCCGCGAACTGTGGAACCTCTTCGCGCATGAGCTGCATGTCGTCGCTGAACCTAGTGTGCCCGCGCTCACCCTCGCGCTCATCGCCGTCGGCGCAATCGCCCTCGCCAACCTCATCGCCGCGGTACCTGGACTTCAAGCCGCCAGAACACCAAGCGCGCTCGTCCTCCACGAAGCATGAACTCACGCTGTTTGAATACCTACGGTCATAAGCCCGATCTGCTCTCCACCCTCGTCACAGCGGCGATCAGATGCTGCTTCGACGTCTGTACGTGCTCTTCTTCATCGAGTTGGACACCCGACGGGTCTACGTAATGGGAATCACGATGAGCCCATCAGGCGCGTGGGTGGTCCAACAGGTTCACAACCTGACCATGGTGCTCGCAGAACGAACCCACGTGGTCCGGTTCCTCGTGCGAGAGCGAGACGCCAAGTTCACGGCCAGCTTCGACGAGGTCTTTCGCTCAGAACGGATCGGGATCATCCGCACGCCGGTCCGAGCCCCGCGGGCCAACGCCTTTGCGGAGCGCTTCGTCGGCACCATCCGTCGCGAGTGCCTCGACCGCATGCTGATCTCTCATCGGGGCCAGCTCGAGTTTGTCCTTCGCGAATACGTCGATCATTACAACACCCATCGACCACACCGGTCCCTCGACCAGGCGTCACGGCTCTCTGTGTCAGCGGTGGCCGCACCGACATCGCCCGCCGATGCCGCACAACTTCGAAGAACCGACCGGCTTGGCGGTCTCATCCATGAGTACGAACTGGCTGCGTGAGACCTATGGATGAGGTTTTCGGCACCCCCACGTCGCGTCCGGGCATGCGCGCCCCACTTGACATTTATTACACGTTGTACAAGGATTCCGAACGATGGTAAGTTCTGCGGGGGCGACCGACTGGCGCGAGTCCCGCCGACGCTCAGCCCGCGAGGCGATCGTCGAAGCCGCGTGGGTGCTCGTTCGCGAGGAGGGCCTTGCGGGATTGTCGCTACGGGACCTGGCCCGCCGAGCAGGCATCACCACCCCGACGGTGTACGCCTACTTCGACTCCAAGGACGCCATCTACGACGCCATGTTCGGCCAGGCGGCCACGCAGTTCGCCGCAAGGATGGCCGAACCCTACGACGGCGAGGAACCCGGCGAGGCCCTGGTCGCGGTCGTGCGGCGATTCGTCGACTTCTGCACCAGCGATCTCGCTCGGTACCAACTGCTGTTCCAACGCACGCTCCCCGGATTCGCACCGTCGCCCGAGTCATACGCACCCGCGGTGAACGCCTTGGCCGGCGCCCAGGAGCTGCTGGCCCTCAACGGGATCACCGAGCAGCGGCACGTCGACATGTGGACCGCATTGACGACCGGCCTGGTCGACCAGCAGGTCTCCAACGATCCAGGCGGGGATCGATGGATCCGGCTCATCGACGAATCGGTGGCCATGTTCCTGGCCCATTGCCAACCAACCGGTGCGCGCCGCAAACCCGCGCCCAGCCTTTCGCGACCCAAAGGAGCCAGATCATGACCACCAAGGTGGATGAGATCGCCCCGGACATCTACCGGCTGTGTACCTTCGTGCCCGAGATCGGACCGAGCGGGTTCACGTTCAACCAGTTCCTTATCGATGACGACGAACCTCTGCTGTTCCACACGGGGCATCGTTCCATGTTCCCATCGGTGCAAGACGCTATCGAGAGAGTCCTGCCGGTGAACCGCCTGCGATGGATCACCTTCGGCCACATCGAATCCGACGAGTGTGGCGCCATGAACGAGCTGCTCGCCGTCGCGCCGCACGCCAATGTCGCCCATGGCGGGCTTGGATGCATGGTCTCACTCAACGAGATGGCCGAGAGGAGGCCGCGTCCCCTCGCCGACGGCGAGACCATCGAGCTGGGCACCAAGCGTGTGCGTCACATCGATACGCCCCATGTTCCCCATGGTTGGGAAGCCCGGGTGCTCTATGAGGAGACAACGGGCACGTTGCTCTGTGGCGACTTGTTCACCCACTTGGGAGACGGACCCGCGCTCACGGACGCAGACATCCTCGGCCCCGCCGGCGAGGCCGAGGATGTCTTCTCCTACTCGAGCCTTGCCCCCTCAACCCCCACGACGATCGAAGGGCTCGCCGAGCTCGCGCCCCGAACTCTCGCCCTCATGCACGGCTCGTCGTTTACCGGTGATTGTGCCGGTGCGCTGCGAGCCCTCGCTGACAGCTACCGCATCCGACTCTGCTCCGCCGCCTCATAGCCCCACCAACTCAACGAGGAGACCCATGCCCGCCATCGCCCACCCCCGGCTCCACCATCTCGCCCTCACTGTCAGCGACGTCGAGGCCAGCACCCGGTGGTATCAGGATGTGTTTGGCGTCCACCACTTGATGGACGCTCCTCATCCCGGCGGAGTTGGCAAGGTCCTCGCCGACGATGCACGGGAGCTGATGATCGTGCTCCATCACCACGACGCCAACGATGGCAACCTCTTTGGTGAAACCACCACCGGGCTCGACCACGCCGGTTTCATCGTGCCCGGCCGCGAGGACCTGGAAGCCTGGCAGGGCCACCTTGAAGCCAACGGTGTCGTTCGCAGCGACATCGCCGACAAGCCGCTGACTCAATCACCAATCGCCGATGAGCCATACGGATCCGTGCTCGTGTTCCGGGACCCCGACAACATCCAACTCGAGTTCTTCTCTGCGCCCAGCCACTGAAACCACCACCAGACCGACGGTTCCGCAACTAGCCGCCGGCGTCTAACTGCCACTTTCGCAAACAGGGCGGCTGACTGTGTCGCCGGAGCAAGTCCACTTTGGACGAGTCGCATGAACAGGCCACAGAGTCCGGCTAGTCAGGACCGTGAGGGGTTCTTGACCTCGGTGCCACCCGCTTCCGCCAGGGCCTGGCGCAGGATCGAGAAATGCCCCCGGCGAACCTCGTCGGCGGCCTAAGACGAGAGGCGTTGCGACAGCTCGGTCGAGCCCACGACGTCGGTGAACAGGATCGCCACGTTCTCAGTGGTCAAGAAATGCCCTCCCGCCTGAAGGACACAAGAGTAGGCGAGGACCCGAATGGCCACAGGCCCGACCTC
>DATCBU010000081.1:0-82926 GCA_036511675.1 Acidimicrobiales bacterium
TGGTCTACGGCCAGGAGACCGACGAGACCACCATGCACCCCGACCTGGCCACGCGCTTCGACTACGACGCCGTGTTCGGGACCGTGCTCAACCGCTTCTGCGTCCAGGCCGTGGTGGGCCATCCCCTGTCGGTGTACGGCACCGGCAACCAGACCCGGGGCATGCTCGACATCAGAGACACCCTGGCCTGTGTGGAGCTGGCCCTATTGAATCCCGCCGCGGAGGGTGAGTTCCGGGTCTTCAACCAGTTCACCGAGTCCTTCTCAGTGCAGCAGATGGCCGAGATGGTGGCCGACGCCTACCCTGGAGCGGCGAAGATCGACCACGTCGAGGACCCCCGGGTGGAGAAGCAGGAGCACTACTACAACGCCGCGCACACCAAGCTCCTCGACCTGGGCCTGGTGCCGCACCTGCTCGAAGAGCCCACCCTCAAGGGACTGCTCGAGGTCGTCGACCGTCACCGCGACCGCGTCGACCTCCAGGCCATCGCCCCCACGGTGCAGTGGCGCAAGACCGCCAGCACCCTGAAGACGGGCGGGACCGCCTCGGCATAGTCCGGGGGTTCCGGGCCGGGCGTGAGGCGGGCCGCGCCCTGCGCCAGTCGGGGGTGGTGATCGATCCGGGACGCGCACCTCACCGGCAATACTTTCGACCACATGACCGGGACCCGACTCTCCACGCGCCCCCGGACCCGTCGATCTCCCGTCCCCGACCTGCTCGGGCTGCTCTGGGTCGTGGCCGCGGCCGGTGCGGTCCTGGCGCCGGCGTTGTGGCACGGCCCCTACCTCGGGGCGTTCGACTGGGTGTCGCGCTTCGGCCTGTCGCAGAACCCCAAGGTCGTGGTCCACGACCGCCAGGCCTTCGACCAGATCGCCGAATTCATCCCGTGGACCAAGCTGGCGTGGACGCAGGTGCACCACGGGCAGCTCCCGCTGTGGAACCCTTCGAGCGTCCTCGGCCTCCCCCTGGCCCTCAATTGGCAGGCGGGCACGTTCAGCGTGCCGGTCGTGCTCGGGTACCTCTTCCCCGTGAGCATGGCTTACACCGTCCAGGTGCTGGCCACACTCGTCATCGCCGGCACCGGGGTCTATGTGCTCGGCCGGGTGCTGCACCTGAGCGTGGTCAGTTGCGTCATGGCGGCCACGGTCTACGAACTGAGCGGACCGTTCTTCGGCTGGCTGGGCTGGCCCATCGCGTCGGTGATGTCCTGGATGGGCTGGCTGTTCGCCGCCACCCTGCTCGTGGTGCACGGCGGTCGCCGCGCCCGTGCCGTCGCCTTCTTCGCCGTCGTGCTCGCCTGTGCCGTCTACGCCGGGCAACCCGACACCCTCGTGTTGTTGGGCTCGGCCTTCCTCGTCTTCGTCGCCGCCCTCCTCGTCCCCCGAGCGGCGGTCTTCGGTGGTGCCGGGCCCATCCGTCGCCCTCTGATCGACACGGGGCTGGCCGTGGTGGCCGGAGCCGCTCTCAGCGCCCCGCTACTGCTCCCTGGACTCCAACTCGTGTCGGGCTCGGTTCGCACCGGCAAGAGCCTGAGCCAGGCGGTCTCGGTCCAGAGCGTGGTCCTCCTTCCCTTCCAGGGATTCGACGGCCTCCCCGTGGCCGGCAGCCGGTTCTTCGGGTCGGGGTACTACACGAAATCGGTGGCCTACGTGGGTGTGATCGCCGTGGTGTTCGCCGTGGTGGCCGTGATGGGCGCGCTCAAGCTCAGGACGCGTCGTCCCGAGGTGATCGCCTTCAGTGCCGTCGCCCTGGCCATGGGGGCCATCGTCTACCTCCCCATCGTGGAGTCGGCCCTCACCGGCCTCCCTCTCGTCGGCAGCGTCCTGTGGCGCCGAGCGACCATCCCGATGGTGTTCGCCGTGGCCGTGCTGGCCGGCATGGGGACCGACGTCGTGGTGCGATCGCACGGGACCGCCGCGGTCCGGCGATGGTGCGGCACCGCCTTCGCCGTGGCCGCCATCGTCCTGGTGGCATTGTGGGCCTTCGGCCGCGGCCGGCTCCCTTCGATGGAGGCGTCCATCCGGGCGCGGAGCTTCATCTGGCCCGCGGCGGCCACGGCGGTGGGCCTGGGGCTGAGCGCCGTGCTCGTCCTCGGGGCCCGACGCCGGCGTCACCGGGTCGACGCCGCCCACGGCAGGGGGTGGCTCGGTGCCGGACACGTGGCGGCGGGATTGTTCCTGGTGTGCGAGACCGCATTCCTCGTGAGCGCCGGCGCGCCCTTGTGGGCATCGAGCCCGACCTACGTCACCTCCACCCGGGCCGAAGCCACGCTGGCGCGGGCGGTGGGATCGGCGGTCGTCGGGTTCGGGGCCAATACGTGCTTCGGCGACCAGCTCGGGATCGTCCCCGACTACAACGTCGCCCTCGGCATCAAAGAATTCGCCGTCTACGAGCCGCTGATCCCCCGGACCTACGGCGAGTCGTGGCGCACGTACACGGGGCAGCTCGCCGCCCCGGTGCAGTTCCCGGGCGTGCCCTTCTCGGTCTTCTGCCCGGCGGTGACATCGGCGTCGACGGCGCGGCGCTACGGCGTCGGCTTCGTCCTGGAAAAAGCCGGGGCGCGCGGGCCTCGGGGGGCGGTCTTCGACACGAAGGTCGGAGACGAGGACCTGTACCGGATACCCGGTGCCGGCATGGCCACGCTCGTCCCGGTGCCAGGGGCGTCTTCTCCCGATACCAAGGCTGCGGACACGAAGGCGACCGTCGTACCCGTCACCGGGAAGGACCCGGCCTCGTTGCGGATCGTGACCACGGGCTCGGGCTACCAGGTCCTGCAGATACGGCTCACCGCCGTGCCCGGTTGGCACGCCACCATCGACGGCCGGGTGCTGGCGCTGACGCGTTTCAGCGGGGTAATGCTCGAGGCCAGGATCCCCCCCGGTCGACACGTCATCGAGCTCAGGTATTGGCCCATCGCCTTCACGGTGGGCATCGTGCTCGCCGTCATCGGCGCCCTGGGACTGGTGGTGGCGCTGGTGGTCGGCCGCAGGCGACGGGGCGCGCCCGCTACCGGCCCAACGTGAGATCGCCGGGGGCCACGGGGTCCTCGACGAGACCTTTGCTGGGCACCCACCACTCGAAGGGCAGGTTCTGGGTCTCTACCAATTCGCGCCACGTGGCACGCAGGCCGTCGTCGTCACGCGCCCCGAGCCCCCGCCACACCTTGCCGATCTGATCGGTGAGGTCGGTGGCATTGAGCGCGGCGGCACCCTGGCGCAGCTTTCGGACGAACTGCTCCTCGGAGCGGTAGGGGAAGTGCCGGATCTGGAGTCCGGCGGTCCGTGTCCCCCCACGCGACACCCCGTGGTTGCCATAGGCCACCCGGGCCCGGCGCGAGGCGCGGAATGCCACCTTGTGCAACCGGTTGGGCTGGGTCTTGCGCCAGCGCAGGCGGCGGACCGGGTCCGGCTCGCTCAGGTCGTCGGCGGTCGTGGGGACGTGGTTGAACATCGGCGCCTGGACCACCGCCGCGTCACACGCCGTCAGCCAGTCCACCACCGAGCCCGTGGGGGACAACCAGATCTCGTCGGCGTCGAAGGGGATGACCCAATCCGCCCCGGCGCGCGCCGCAGCGCGCGCCAACAGGGTCGTCTTCTCGCCTTGGTAGTAGTCCGGCAGCCGGTCCATGAGGACCGTGACGGGATACGACCGGGCCAGGTCCGCGAGGATCTCGTGGGTCCCGTCGGTGGAGAGGTTGTCGGCGATCAGGACCCGCTGCACCCCCTGCCCGAGGAGGTGCCGGACCACGGTGCCGATGATGTCCGCCTCGTCCTTGACCATCCCGACGGCCCACACCCCTCCCGAGCCGCCGCCCACGTCGGGAACGGGGTCGAGATGCCGTCGTGCCGCCGCGCTGTGACCGAACCACCCCGGCTCGCGCTTCAGCCGCTTGGGCACGGCGGTCACGCTAGCGCGGTGCCGCTACGATCCCGGTCCAGCGATGCCTCTGCCGAATCTCTTCATCATCGGCGCTCCCAAGAGCGGGACGACGTCGCTGCACCGGTACCTGGACCAGCATCCGCGCATCTCCATGTCGGGGGTGAAAGAACCCAAGTTCTTCCTCACCGAGGGGTCGCGGCCGCATCATCGGGGCCCCGGGGACGAGCGCGCCGATCGGGGCTACGTGATCCGGCGCGACACCTACGAGACCCTGTTCGAGTACCCCACGGGCCCCGGGGGATACGCGGGGGAGTCCACGCCGTACTACCTGTGGGACCCCCACGCCGCCCGCCGGATCCGAGAGCTGGTCCCCGAGGCACGCCTCGTGGCCGTGCTGCGCGAGCCCACCCTGCGCGCCTATTCCAATTGGGCAGATCTCCGCGAACAGGGACGCGAGAAGCTCGACTTCGCCTCCGCCATGGCCGCCGAGGAGGAGCGCCGCCGGCTCGACTGGGAACCGTTCTGGCTCTACCGGGAGCTCGGCCTCTACGGCAAGCAGCTGGCCCGGTTGTTCACCCTGTTCCCGCCCTCGCAGGTCAAGGTCCTGTTGGCCGAGGACCTGGCGAGCGCGCCCGACGCGGCGGTGGCCGCCGTCTTTTCCTTCCTGGGGCTCGATCCCCTGGGTCATGCGCTCGAGGACGAGCGCCTCAACCAGACCATGTACAAGCCAGTGGACCGCAAGAGCCGGATGCTCGAGTCGCTGTTCGAGCGGGGCCAGCGAGCCCGGCCCATCGTGCCGCGTCCGGTGCGGCGCCTGGCCCGGGAGGCCGTGCGCCGGCGACTGCGCTCCCAAGCGACCTCGGGATCGCACGGGTCGCGCTTGCGCCACGAGTACGTCGAGGTGTTCACCGAAGACCGCCGCACCCTCGAGAGCCTGGGCGTCGACGTCACGAGCTGGGACCGCAAGGACCCCGCCGCTGAGGGAAACTAGGCCCATGTCCTGCGGAAACAGGCTGCACCTGGCGCTATACTCGGGCCTTTCGGGGACGGGGGGCCGGTGGCGCAGCGCGCGGTGATGGCGGGGGAGCGACGACGGCACACCGGGCGCGTCTGGCGATGACCACCCACTCCCTGCAGCAGCTCTACGAGGATCCGGCCACCCCACTCATCTCGGGATCGCCGCGCGCCAAGGCCCAGACCGAGATGCTCATCGGGCTCACCGCCGGCGCGCACCGGCGCTTGCGCGCCATCGACGTCGGATGTGGCGAAGGGACCTGGACGGCCATGGCGGCGCAGGGCGCTCGCCAAGCCGGCATCGACATCACGATCCTCGGCCTCGACTGGTCCGTGACCGCACTCAACCAGGCCCGGGGCCACGGGCTCGAGGTCATGCGGGGCTCGGTCGAGCACCCCGGGCTCCCCCTGGGCTCCGCCAGCGTCGACGTCATCATCGTCAGCGAGCTCATCGAGCATCTCGTCGACACCGACACCGTCCTCTCCGAAGCCCGGCGCGTCCTCGTCCCGGGGGGGAGCCTCCTGCTCTCCACCCCCAACCTGGCCGCGTGGTACAACCGGGCCCTTCTCATGGTCGGCGTCCAGCCCATGTTCACCGAGGTGAGCCTGCAGGGCATCTACGGCCGTCCCGGGCACGAGGTCGTGGGCCACCTCCGGGTCTTCACCCGTCGGGCGCTCCAGGCCCTGCTCGTGGCGCACGGCTTCGTCGACGTCACCATCACGGGCGCGCCCTATCACGACGTGCCCCGGCCCCTGCGGCCCCTCGACCGCCTTCTGTGTCGGACCCCGAGCCTCTCGTCCATCCTCCTGGCCTCGGCCCACGCTCCCTGAACACACGCTGCTCCGTGACCCTACGCGGCTCCCCGAGCACCCTCCGAGTCGGTCCGCTAGGCACGGGACGAGGGGAAATCGTCAGATGTGACGATGAGAACCGGCCCGACCGATCCATAAAGTCAGCGGTGAAGGGCATTCCACGTGCCGCGACGCGCCTTGAGCGCGCCTGACGCGTGGACGCGCTGTCGTCCGCTGGGGGGGGGATGAGGTGACCGAGGTCGAGCGTCTGGGGGGGGTCTTGGCTGTTCGTGCCGAGGAGGGCATCCTGCCCGGGGA
This sequence comes from Acidimicrobiales bacterium, assembly GCA_036511675.1. Classification (GTDB taxonomy): domain Bacteria; phylum Actinomycetota; class Acidimicrobiia; order Acidimicrobiales; family UBA8190; genus Chersky-840. The sequence continues at coordinate 6,004 of DATCBU010000081.1, forward strand.
GCTGCGCCCGCCACAATCCTCGGGCACCGGCCGGGACGAGCTCCAACTCGAACCCGACCTGCGCACCGACGAATTCGCCACCGCCCGTCTCGACAAGGTGGCCGCCCGGGCCCTCGAGATCGGCCTGCGCCGCGTCCAGGTGCTGGCCTGGCGCGACTTCGAGGACCCCGAAGCCGGGGGGTCCGAGCTCCACGCCCACCGCATGGCGGCAGCCTGGGCCCGCGCCGGCATCGAGATCTCGATGCGCACGTCAGCTGCTCCGGGCCAAGAGTCCATCTCGATGCGCGAGGGATACCAGGTGATCCGCAAGTCGGGTCGTTACGGGGTCTTCCCCCGCAGCGCGCTCAGCGGCATGGTAGGTCGGCGGGGACGGCCCGACGGTCTGATCGAGATCTGGAACGGCATGCCGTTCTTCACGCCGCTGTGGGCGCGTTGCCCGCGCATCGTCTTCCTCCACCACGTCCACGCCGCGATGTGGCGCATGGTGCTCACCCCCCACCTGGCACGCGTGGGCGAGACCATCGAGCTCCGCCTCGCCCCACCTGTGTACCGACACAGCCGCGTCCTCACGCCTTCCACCTCGTCGCGCGACGAGATCCTCTCGATGCTGGGCCTCGACGCCTCCCGGGTGAGCGTGGTCCCGCCGGGTGTGGACGCCCGGTTCGTCCCCGGTGCCGGCCGGTCCCGGGTCCCCCTGGTGTTGGCGGTGGGTCGGTTGGTCCCGGTGAAGCGACTCGAGCTCCTCGTCGACGCCGTGGCCCGCGCCCGTGAGGTTGTCCCGGATCTCCGCCTCCTCGTGATCGGTGAAGGCTACGAGCGTCCCCTGCTCGAAGCCAAGGTCCGTGAGGTCGGCGGGACGTCGTGGATCGACCTCGCCGGCCACGTCTCCGATGACGACCTCGCCGACGCCTACCGACGGGCCTGGGTCCTGGCCAGCACCTCGTTGCGCGAGGGATGGAACATGACGATCACCGAGGCCGGCGCGTGCGGCACTCCGGCGGTGGTCTCGGACATCGCCGGGCATCGCGACGCGCTCGCCGACGGAGTGAGCGGGCTCCTGGTCGACCCCGGTGATGCCTTTGTCGACGCGCTGGTCCGGGTCCTCACCGACACGGCGCTGCGCCACAGCTTGGCCCGGGGGGCGATGTCGCGATCCGCCAACCTCACCTGGGACGCCACTGCCGCCACAGTGCTCCAGGCGCTGGTGGAAGAAGCCGAAGGGCGGCTGTAGCCGCACCGCAGCACCACCTCATCGGTTCGCACCACGCCCCCGCACGACGCGCCCGCAGGGCGTCAGCGTCGGAACCGACGGACCAGCTCCACCACGGCGTCGGCTCCGAGGAAGACGATGGCCGTCCACACGAGCTCGTTGGCCAGCTCGAAGTGCGTGGGCCAGGCCCCGGACGGGAAGTGCTGGGTCGCCTGCTCGACGATGCTGTAGATCACCGCCCCCACGGTGAAGCCCATGACCGCCAGGCTCAGGAGCCCACGCGCCCGGGGCACGATCAACGCCACAGCCACACCGAGCGCCACACCCAGGAAGACGGCGAAGAACACCGCCTGCGGCACGAGCACGCCGGCGCCGAGCCCGCACACCGCGGCGATGACCGCCGCCAATCCCGGGGTCACGGCCCTGGCCTTGGCGAAGGGGCTCACCAGGGCGGGGGTGTCGATGTCCTCGCGCGCCACAGGGTCGGTCGACGCCACGGCGCTGCCCGACGCGCCCATCAGGGCGGGATCGCCCGACGGGCCCCGGCGCCGGCGCCGGGGTGCCAGCACCAGCGCCAGACAGGCCATGGCGGCCAGGACCGTGATCACCAGCGCGATGTTCTCGCTCGTCTGGGGCTTCCACCTGAGGGTCACCGACTCCGTGCCCGACCCCGTGGGGCGCACGAGCCAACCGTTGGCGAAGCCGTCGATGAGCGTGGAGTTCCCCAGGACCTGCGCGCTGCCCTGGACTGTCGCCCTCCATCCCTTGTTGATGCTCTGCCCCAGCACCAGCCAGTAGGGCCCGGTCACCCCGGTGACCTTGAGCTGCATCTTGGTGGCCGTGGCCGAGGTCACCTCGACCTTGGGTGCGTGCCCCGGGGTGGGCGGCGCCACCGGGGTGGCCCCGGCCGGCCGGGCAGGCGCGGCGTTACCGCCGGGAGCCGAGTCCAGCGCCATTTGGTCGATGTCGAGGCCCGTGGTGGCGCCCGGGGCGCTCAGGACCACGTGGTTTCCCGGGGCCAACGTGATGCCCTTGGCATCGGCCCCGCACAACGACGCCGTCAGGCCCTCTCCGGCCAGGGCCCGCGACGTGGAGCCGCTGAGCGCCACCGACACCGGCTTCCCGTCGACGGTGAGGAGATTGGAACGGCACCCGGCAGGAAAGGCAGCCGGGGCGGCGCCGACGCGGGTGCCGGGGATGCCGAGCTCGGCGATCCCGAGGGGGAGCGAGATGGGGGCCTGGGACGAGTAGTCCTTGGTCGTCTCGAGACGGACGCCGGTCACCGTGACGGTGAGGTCTCGCCCCGTCACGGCCGGGAAGCGCACCGGCACGCTGACGGTGGCGCCCTGGTGCTTCGCGTCGACTACCGGTGGAAGCCGCACGCTGGCCGACGCCGAGCCCGACGGACACCGTGCCTGGGCGTCGAGGCGGTCACAGGCCTGGATGCGCAGCGCGGTGGGGACCGAGTGGTGCCCGTCGGCGGCGACGACGAGGTCGAGATGGTCCACCGCCGAGCTGGTGGGGCGGTTGACCTGGATCCAGGCACCCTTCTGGTTGCCCAGCCCGAGGCCGGGCGACCACATGGTGGTCGGGTTCCCGTCGAGCGCGGCGGACGCCGTGGCCCGGAGGTCGCCGGGGAGGTGCTGCGACGAGTACGCCACCACCCCACCGCGGTCGGCCCCCGGACGACCGACGAGGGCGTCGATGGCGCTGTCGGAAGCCGAGGCGCTGAGGCGGGCGGTCCCGGTCATGGTGAAGGTCCTCGTGCTGGGCAGGGTGAAGCTGCGTGCCAGCACCGGCTCGGGATCCGACGCCGGCGCCACCGGGGCCACGCGCTGGCGCGTCATCACGAGGAGGAGACGGTGCGACTGCGAGGCGGTTCCCACCGAGGACAGGAGGTCGCCGGGCATCGAGATGACCTGCTGGGCCCGCACCCCGGCCACGCCCACCTCGGCCAGACCGACGGGGGAGGCTTCCTCCTGGACGAGCTTTGACGCCCCGGTCAGGTTGGTGGCGTCGACGGTGATCCGAAGGGTGGTAAAGGTGCGGCGTGGGAACGAGATCACCTGTCCCTTCCCGGCGTGCGAGGCGCCACCCAGGTTCACGGTCAAGGGCGAGCCCCCGTCGAAGCTGAGGGTGGCCCTGGTGATCCACTGGTTGACCTGGTAGTCCCCCACCGGGGGTTGCAGGATGGTGATCGAGCCCGTCGTCGCCTGCTGGGCCAGGGTCACCTGCCAGAACTTGTCCACGGGGGGCACGCCGAGGTGGGTCTCCCACGCCGTGCCGGGGATCCCGTCGATGGCCATGGCCGCGGCGTGGTCCGGATCGTTGGGGACGCCGGTGACCGCCGCCACACCCACCATCTGGGCCGTGGACTGCGCGTCGCCGGGCGCGCCGGGGAAGATGTCGAGGGCGACGTCGGGCTGGGGATCCGAGGCGGCCAGGGTGATGCCGGCGTTGTTCGACACCGTGTTCCACAAGAAGGGCTGCTTGCGGTTGCTGTCGGTGACCACGAGCGTCGCCCCCCCGGCCAACGCGCTCGACAGGGCGGAGGGGTCGGAGTCGGTGGTGCCGGCGTAGATCACCGGAGAGGTGGTGTTCAAGAGGCCCAACCCCGACGCGTCGGCGAGCCCCACGGCATCGCCGGCCACCAGCAGCGCCCCCGAGGTGGACTCGGCTCGCACGATGGGTCGGGGGTTGGCCACGCCGAGGACCTCGAGGGGCGACGGCAACGGCGCGTGGGGCGATGCCGCCAAGGTGGATTCGTCGATCATGGGGATGGGCCCCACGTTGGGCTTGGGAGTCCCGTAACCGACGGGGGAGGAGAGCCCGTCGAGGGGCAGGTGCAACTCCTGCCAGAACAGCTGGGGGGGAGGCCGGTCGTAGAGCCAATAGGCGATGTCGTTCTGCACCAGCACGTCACCCACGCTCATGAGGCGCGCCATGGGCGCCAAGGAGGCGGGGTCGGCGGTGCGGTCCTGCATGGGGATGTCGAGGGCGTAGGTCATGTCGTAGCTCTGGATGGACCCCAGCGGCAGCTGCTGGCGGGTGACGAAGGGACGCGTCAAGAGACCGGGCCAGATGGGATCGACGGTGTTGCCGTAGTCGTAGGCGCCGAAGTTGTCACCGGGGATGGCGAGCACGCGCGTCTGGGTCTTCTCGGCGTTGAGGGCGTCGGCCGCCTGGGTGACGTAGCGCGGGATGGGCGTGGGGAAGGTGTACCGGCTCAGCACGGAGCTGCCGTTCCACGCCGGCGGGTTGGCGGCCACGACGGTGGCCAGCGCCACCACGGTGGCCAGCAGCCCCAGCATCGCCCGACGCCGTGACAGTGCCGTGATGCCCGCACCGAGGAGGACGGCCAGCCCCAGCAGCACCATGGGCGTGGCCCGGTCGGTCGACCGCAGGGCCAGTCCCGCCGTGGTCTTGGTCATGAAGGTCTTGATGAATCCGCCCACAGTCGACGGCGAGGCATAGGGGTTCGACCCCACGGCCAGGACCATCCCCACCACGATGAGGAGGATGAAGAAGGCACGTTGGCGCCAGCGCACGAGGACCGCGGCCGCCAGGGCCAGGACGGGGACGGCGAAGCTGACCCCGATCAGCCACAGCTCCTGGGTGTAGCCGGCCGAGGTGGCGGCCCACGGCCCGGCGATGTCGGACCCGTAGAAGAACCAGTAGCCGAGCCCCCGCAGCACCTCCGACGACAACGAGGTCTTGGCCACGGCGGAGACCTTCTCGGTAACGCCGAGCACATTGAGCCCGTATGCCGACTCGATGGCGAGCGACCACGCCCACCACAGCGACACCCCGCCGGTGAGCACTACGACCCGCCACACCGTCGACCACGCTTGTCGCAGCGTGTGCTCCCTGGCGATGAAGACGTCGTAGACCAACCACAGTGTCGGGGCGACGGCGGCATAGATCGGACCGCTGGCGTTGAGCCCGCTAACGGTGAACCAGACCAGCGCGAACAGCGCCGGGTACCGCCAACCGCCGCCCCGTACTCCTCGGATGACGAAGGCGATCATCCATCCCAGGCCCGCCCAGGGCAGCACCAGGGACCCGATGCGTCCCACGTCCTGGAGCCAGTAGGGCGACAGCAGATACGCCACCGCGGCCACGAACCGGCCCGGCCCCTCGAGCCCCACCGTGCGACACAGGTAAAGGACCCCGGCTCCCGCGCCGAAGAGCATGGCCCCGACCCACAGACGCTGCCCGATCCACAGCGGGACGCCCAGGGCGTGGACGGCCCAGAAGAACGGCCCCAGGGGGAAGAGGAAGCCGATCTGCTCGTGGGTGACGGTGCCGAGGCCCACCGTCGGGTCCCACATCGACGCCGACTGCCGCAAGAACCGACCGGCGTCGAGGTAGAGATAGCTCTTGGTATCGGAGTCGGCCACCCCCGGCTGGGCCCACAGCTGGGGGACGAACGCGACGAGGGCGACCGCCAGGTACTCGAGCCGACCCTTCGACCACCACTGCGCTCGCCGGCGAGCGGACCCGGCGCGCGCCGCCGGGCTCGATGTGGTCAGGCTCAACGCGTCGTCCCCCCTCTCGCCGCGGTGGGTGCCATCAGGAACGGGCCAGTATGGCATGCGCCCATCGCCTTCCGCGGGCACGGGGTGCCGTGCCTGAGCTTCCGATGGCCCCGGGAGTAACCTGGGTGAAGGGGGAGCGGGCTTGGGCGATCGGTCGTCGACATCATGTGTGCAACGACGCCCACCCGGCCCCGACACAGCCATGCCAAGACCCCACGACCGCCTGCTCGTCCTGATCCTCGTCGTGTCCCTGACCGTGGCGGGGTGCTCGGGGACCTCCGACGCGTCCAATCGCCCTCCTCCGACGCTGGGCAGGGTGGGCACCACCCTCCAGGCATCGGGAGCCTCGTACACCCTCGACCAGATCATCGAGGATCCGCTCCAGAAGGTCGTAGTGGCCGTGCTCACGGCCCACAACACTTCGCAGAGGACCGCCCAGTTCGGGAACCTGTCGGTGACCTCGTTGCTGAGCGACACGGCCGGGCACACCTACACGCCCGACCCCAACAGCAGCGCCATCGAGACCCAGTGCGAACAGGGCGGGTTCTTCACGCCCGTGACCGCAGGGCAGTCCCAACAGGGCTGTGAGTTCTTCCCCGTGCCTCCGAGGACCGTGGCCGCGCAACTCGAGCTGCTGGTGCACCCCACCTTGCGCTGGCGTCTCTCGAGCGTCGCACCCCCGGGTCCCGTGGGCACGGGAACAGGAACGGGGACGGGCACCACGTCCGGGACAGGCACAGGCACCGGGACGGGCACAGGGACAGGGACAGGAACAGGGACAGGGACGGGCACCGGGACGGGAACGGGAACGGGCCCCGTCAAGAAGAAGCACCGCGCCCATGCGCGGCATCCCAAGAAGAAGAGGGCCAAGGTGAAGAAGAAGGTGGGGGCGAAGAGGCCCAAGAAGACGTAGGGCTCCATGCCGCGGGTGGCGGCATCGCGGAGCCGGACCGGTCCTGCACGGTGAAAGGGAATCTCGACATCATGAGTGGGCCCACCGTGGTGCGGACCGACGGGGACCGGACCTCACGGGTCGGGGCCGTGGTGGCGCTGGCCGTCGTCGTGGCCTGGGGATGCCTCCGGTGGCGATCGGAGCTCGTCCCCGTCGTCTACGCCGACGACAGCTCCGTGCACGAGCAGATGGTGCGGTTCGCTCTGCATCGCTTCGACGGCGGGCATCTGCCCATGACGAGCTGGTTCCCCTATCTGGGCCTGGGCTCGCCGCAGTTCCTCCACTACCAGGGCCTCCCCGCCATGCTCTCCGGAGCGCTGGGCCTCGCCACCGGTGGCGACACCGCCTTCCGCCTCACCCTGTACCTGCTCCTGGCGCTGTGGCCCCTGTCGGTGTACTGGTCGGCGCGGCTCTTCGACCTGGGGCGTGGCGCCGCCGTGTTGAGCGCGGCGGCGGCGCCGTTGCTCATGAGCGCGGTGGGCGTGGGGTACGAGCCCAAGGCCTATGTCTGGATCGGCTTCGGCGTGTGGGCCCAGCTGTGGGCATCGTGGACGCTCCCGCTGGCCTGGGCCTTCACCTGGCGCGCCGTGTCGTCGCGCCGTGCCGTGGCACCGGCCGTGGTCTTCGTGGCCCTCACCATGGCGCTGCACTTCGAGACGGGGTACTTGGCCTTGATCCCCATCGGGATCTTCCCGTTTCTCGTGCCGAGCGCGCTGCGCGCCCGGCTGGCACGCGCCGTGGCCGTCGCCGCCGGTGCCTTGTTCGCCTCGGCCTGGGTGACGGTGCCGCTGCTGGCCCAAGGGCGGTGGGCGGCCACCAACGAGATCCTCGAACACACCCCGCTCGTCAACGGCTACGGGGCCAAGCAGGTGATGAATTGGCTCGTGACGGGACAGCTCTTCGACGCCCACCGCTTCCCGGTGGTGACGATCCTGGCGGGGATCGGGCTCGTCTGCTGCGTGCGCCGTTGGCGCACCGACGTGGCGGGACGCGCCCTCGTGGCGTTGTTGGCCATGAGCCTGGTGCTGTCGTTCGGTCGCACCACTTTCGGCGCCCTCACCGTGCTGCTGCCCGGGAGCAAGGACATCTTCATGCGCCGTTTCATGATGGGGGCCCAGTTGAGCGGGGTGTATCTGGCCGGCGTCGGAGGCTTCACCGTCATGCGCGGGGCGGGCGCCGCCGTGGTGCGGTGGCGCCCCCTCATCGCGACCTGGATGGCCGCGCCGAACCGGCGCGTGGTGCTCCTGGTGGTGGCCGGAGTGGTCGGCGCCGCCATGCTCACCCCGGCGTGGTCCCAGATCGACAACTTCGGAGCCACCAATACCCAGTGGATCTCCGACCAACACGCCGCCGACGGCACCCAGGGTCGGGAGGTCGACACCCTCATCCACTACATCCAGGACCATGGCGGTGGGCGGGCGTACGCCGGGATGCCCTCGAACTGGGGATCGCATTTCACCGTCGGGGCCGTGCCGGTGTTCAAGTACCTCGAGAGCCGCGACGTGGACGAGGTGGGCTACACGCTGCGCACGGCGTCACTCATGACCGATCCCGAGTACTACTTCGACGAGCACGACCCGGGTGACTACCCCCTCTTCGCCATCCGTTACGAGATCCTCCCCGTCGGCCGAACCTCCCCGGTTCCCGCCCGCTTCGTCATGGCCGCAGGCCCCTATCGCCTGTTCGCCCTCCCCCGAGCCGGCTACGTCCGCGTGGTCGACACCGTGGGATCGCTCAGCGCCGACAAAACCGACGTCGGCATCATGAGCGTGCCCTATCTCCAATCGGAGCTCCCGGGCGCCGGCCGCTACCTGGCGGTCGCCTACGCCGGCGGCGCCCCGGCGCCGCTCACGGCGCCGCAGGTGTCGCGCCTCGCCGGGGCCGCCGGCGCGGTGCGCCGCGAGCACGACGACCTGGCCGACGGCCGGGTGACCGTCACGGTCGTGGCCCGGCGGGCCGCGGCGGTGGTCCTGAGCGCCTCGTTCGACCCGGGATGGTCCGTGCGCGTCGACGGACGTGCCACGCCGGTCGAGATGCTCGCTCCGGCCCTCCCCGCCGTCCGGGTGGGACCCGGGGTCCACACCGTCACCTTCGTCTACGCGGGTTTCGGCCTGTACCCCGCGCTGTTGGGCGTCCTCGTCGTGACGCTGGCCGTGCTCGTGTGGGCGGGCCCGTTCGACGGCTGGCGCCGGCTCCGACGCCAGTGGGACAGACCGGGGTAGCGCCCCGCCTGCCGGCGACCGGGTTAGCGCGCCGCCTGCCGGCGCCGGCGCTGCTTGGCGCTGTACATGGCGTGGTCGGCCTCGGCCAGGAGGTCGGCGGGAATCACGTCGGGATCACTCGTCAACGCCAGGCCGACGCTCACCCCCACGCTCAGCTCCACCCCGTCCACGACCATGGGCACATCGAAGGCGGTCTCCACCCGGCTCGCCACGGCGGTGGCACCGTCCTCGTCGATGCTCTCGCACAGGACGACGAATTCGTCGCCGCCCAGATGCGCCGCGGTGTCAGCGGGCCGGATGACCCCCTCGATACGCCGAGCCGTCTCCATGAGGACCTGATCCCCCACGGCGTGGCCCAGACGGTCGTTGATCCCCTTGAGCCCGTCGACGTCACAGAACAGGACACCCAGGGTCTTGGGCTCGCGACGGTCCCGGGCCAGTGCGTGCTTCAACCGGTCGTCCAACAGGTAGCGGTTGGGGAGCCCGGTGACCGGGTCGTGCGTGGCCCGATAGGCCATCTCGGCGTCGGCCATGGAGCGCTCGGTGATGTCGCGCATGAGCGCCAGGACGGCGGGTTCGTCGTCCCAGTCCGTGGACAACACCCGCATGTCGGCGAGGATGACCTCGTTGTCGGGTCGGCGCGAGGTCGTCGAGACCACCGGGAAGCTCGCCGCCTTGCCGACGAGTTGCGACCGGGTGGAGCCGAGCATGACGGCGGCGGCGGTGTTGACGAAGACCACGATGCCGTCTCGGTTGACCACGACGACCCCGTCGGTGCTGTTGTCGACCACGCCGCGGAAGTGCCCCTCCACATTGGTCAGGCGGTCGCGCAACTCCCGGACCTCCTGGCGGAGGTCATTGCCCTCGTGATCGCCCCGTCGCTCGCCTTCGTCGGTTGCCAATAGCTTCTCTCTGGCCGTGTGCAGACGAAGTGGTCCAAACACTCTCGGCCCGGCCGACGCATGTACGCCGGATCGTGGGCTGGCGTGCCACTCCTAGTCCCCCGTGTGTCACTGATTGTGGGCTATTTGGCCCACTAGCGTCCCAACTTAGTCACAACGTTGATCCAATTTCGGCTCGTGTGGCCACGGAGCGTCGGCGGGCTCGGGAACATGCACGGCCATGACGCCGGCGGTCCGGAGCCGGGGTCGTCGAGGGGCATCCTGGGGGGGTGGTCGAGCCCGCCCTGGCGATGTTCCCGCTGTCCACGGTCCTCTTCCCCTACGACCGGGTGCAGCTGCACGTCTTCGAGCCCCGCTACCGCCGCCTGGTCGCCGACTGCCTCGCCGGGGATGGGCGCTTCGGGGTGGTGCTCATCGCCCGGGGCTCGGAGGTGGGAGGCGGGGACGAGCGCGTGGACGTGGGCACAGTGGCGTCCATCGAGGCCGCCGAGGCCGTGGGCGAGGGTCGATGGCATCTGGTGGCGGCCGGGCAGGACCTCCTGCGAGTCACCCGATGGCTCGACGACGATCCCTACCCCCGGGCCGTGGTCGAGGACGCCCGTCGTGCCCGCACCGAGAACGGTGTCGCACTGCACCGAGCCGAGGCCGAGCTCCGCCGTGTCCTGGCCCTGGTGTCAGAGCTGGGCGACAGCTCGGCGGTGCCGCCTGCGGCGTCGTTCGGGGACTCGCCCGAGGAGGTGGCATGGCGGCTGTGCGCGCTGGCGCCGGTCAACGTCTTCGATCGGCAACGTCTTCTCGAGGCGCCCGGTCCCCTCGAGCGCCTGGCGCTGCTCCTCGACCTCCTTCGCGACGTCGGCGACGACGTCGGAAGAATCCTGGCGGGAGGTTGACCTCAGTCCAACGCGTTCAGAGCCTGTTGCGCGGCCTCGAGGCGTCGTGCCTTGGCCCGCTCCTCCTCGTCTCGGCGCCTGCGTTCCTCTTCGCGGCGCACCAGGAGCTGGCGATACCCCTCGTTGGCGGCATCCACACAGGCCCGCACATATTGCACCGCGCCCCGCAGATCGGCCGCCGGCACCGTCCAGTGGATGGTGCCCCCGCTGCGAATGTCGGGGGACGGCATGTCGACGAAGCCGGGGGAGCCACTTCGTTGCACGGTGGAGCTGCGGAACTCCCGGGCCCAGTCGCTGGGAGGTCGCCGGTTGAGTGACCACACCACGCGGACCCCGTCACCTTCGACGTCGACGGCATTCTTGCTCGTGATCGCGATCGGCTCCCACGGCAACGCGCTGTACCCTCCTCGACTCGACCTCCACGAGGTTATCCGAGGGTCATGGCGTGGGTGCCCCATCCTCGGGCCGCCTGGGCTCGTGCGTCGAAGGGCCCCGCTCCCGAAGAACGAATACACCGGTGCCGTGCAGCGGGCATCATGTTCCCCTGTGCAGATGATGCTCGTGCGTCACGGCCACGCCGGGACGAAGGAGGGATGGGCCGAGGACGACCGGCTTCGACCCCTCGACGCCCGGGGACGACGGCAGGCGGAGCACCTCGTGGGAGTCATCGGGCCCATGGAGCCGACGCGCCTGATCTCGAGCCCGTACGTGCGCTGCCTTCAGACGATGGAGCCCATCGCCACCAAGACCGGTCTTGCCGTCGACGAGGACGACTCGCTCGTCCCCAACGGGGGGTCGCAGGCGATCGAGCTCATCCGGGCCCTCCCGTCGGCGGATGCGTCGAGCCGCATCGTCCTGTGCACGCACGGCGAGGTCATCGGCGATGTCTTGGCCCTGGTGGCCCGAGAGGACGATGTTCGGCTCCGCCGCCGTCCACCGGGGCTCAAAGGGTGCGTGTGGGTCCTCGAGGTTCACAAGGGCAAAGTCGCCTCCGCCCGGTACCTGAGCCCCGGCCGATGACCACGACGACGTAGGAAACACGGGCTGCGTGGCGTCGGAACGGCGCTGCGCAAGACGCCGATGGCGCGTGGGCGCGTGGTAGACAAGCCGCCGTGACCACGCTCCAGACTCGGCCGGCCACGGGCGTCGTCGCGGGGTCGACCCACGTACGGGCGCGCCGCCAGGGGTACCACGCCGAGATCCTCCTCGTGAGCTTCGCGGCGCTGCTGATCGAAGTCTGTTACACGCGCGTGATCTCGTTCAAGCTCTTCTACTACTACACCTACCTCATCATCGGCCTGGCCCTGCTCGGCATCGGGACGGGGGGAGTCCTGGTGGCGATATCCCGGCGACTGCGCCAGGCCCGGACCGACACCGTGTTGTTGTGGAGCTTCCTCGTCGGAGGAGCAAGCGTGGTGGTGAGCTACGTCGTGGTGGCGTACACGTCGCTCAACTCCCTGGCCATCTGGGACTACGGCACCGTCGGGTCGGCCAAGAGCATGGGGGAGCTCCTCGCCATCTGCGTGTTCATCTTCGTCCCCTTCGTCGCGCCCGGCGTCATCATCGCCACGCTTTTCGGCCGCCGGCCCGAGGTTGTCGGCAGCCTCTACTTCGCCGACCTGGTGGGAGCCGGGTTGGCCTGCGCGCTGGTCATCTACCTCACCGGCACGATCGGCCCCCCTGCCGCCATCATGCTGGCGGCCGCGGTCATGTTCGTCGCCGGGGCGATCGTGTTGGGACGCACCAAGCCGATGGCCCTGCCGTTCCTGATCCTGGTGCTGGTCGGGACCATCGCCTTGACCGTGCACCCCACCCTGCTGCCCGCCCAACGCCTCGACACCACCAAGGTCAGCTTCAAGGTGGACAAGCCGATCTACTCGGCGTGGAGCTCGATCTTCCGCGTCGATGCCGTCCAGGCCAGCCCCGACGTGCGGGCGCTCTACCACGACGGGATCATCGGGTCCGCCATCTACCGGTGGAACGGCACGGTGTCGTCGTTGGCCCACTACGAGTTCGGTGCTGATCCCCGCGCCATCCCCTTCGCCGTCACCAAGACCCCGCCCCGAAACGAAGCCATCATCGGTGCCGCCGGAGGCCACGAGGTGCTGGCGTCGTTGTGGTTCGGAGCCAAGCACATCGATGCGGTGGAGCTCAATCCGGTCACGTACTCCCTCGTGAAGACCACGTTCGCCGACTTCGACGGCCACCTGGCCCAAGACCCCGCCGTCAACTACGTGAACGCCGATGGCCGGTCGTTCATGGCTCGGAGCCATCAGCGCTACAACCTGATCTGGTACCCGGCCCCCGACAGCTACGCCGCCACCAACGCCGCCACGGCCAGCGCCTTCGTCCTGTCCGAGAGCTACCTCTACACCACCAACGCCATCGTCACCAGCCTGCAGCACCTGACTCCCGACGGCATTTTCGTCGCCCAGTTCGGCGAGATCGACTACAAGCACAGCCCCTACCGCACCACCCGGTTCGTGGGGACGGCCCGTCAGGCCCTGGCCGATCTCGGGATCACCGACCCCAAGGACCACATCCTGGTGGCGAGCTCCCCGGCGCGATTCTTCGGTTCGTTCACCTTGTCCACGATCCTGGTGAAACAGGCCCCGTTCACGAGTGCCGAGATCAACCGCTTCGTGGCGTCGCTCTCCGCCGTCCCGGGGACGACCCTGCAGTACGCCCCCGGGCACCGTGTGGCCCCGAGCCCCGTCGACACGGTGGTGTCGAGCACGCCGGCGCAACTCAAGTCGTTCTACGCCTCGTATCGGTACAACGTCGTGCCCACGACGGACAACGACCCCTACTTCTGGCACTTCGCCCGGTTCGGCACCGTCGTACGGGACTACCTCCACCCCATCACCAGCCAGGACCGGGAGTACCAGGTGGGTGAACGGGTGCTGGTCCTGCTGCTGGCGCTGGCGGTGGTGATCTCCGCACTGTTCCTGTTGCTCCCCTTCGTCGCCATCGGTGCCACCTGGCGACGGCTGCCGGGGAAGTGGATCTCGGCCGTGTTCTTCGCCGCCATCGGCTTCGGCTTCATGTTCTTCGAGGTCACCCTGATGCAGCTGCTCAACCTCTTCCTCGGCTACCCGACGTATGCCCTCACCGTCACGTTGATGTCGCTCCTGGTCTTCACCGGCATCGGGGCGCTTCTCAGTCCCCGGTTGGGCAACCGGCGTGGCACGGTCCCCCTGCTGCTGCTCGCCATCACGGGCCTGGCCGTCTTCTACGTCCTCGGCCTCACACCGCTCACCGACTCGCTTCTGGCGCTCCCCATCGCAGCCCGGGTCCCGATCGCGTTCGCCCTGTTGGCACCGCTCGGGGTGTGCCTGGGCCTGTTCATGCCTCTCGGAGTGCGGTCGGTGTCGGCCATGAGCGAGTTCCGACGCGAATACGTGGCCTGGGGCTGGGCCGTGAACGGGTTCTCGTCGGTGGTGGGTGCGGTCCTGGCCACACTCCTGTCGATGATCTACGGCTTCCACGTCGTCCTCGTGGCCGGGCTCGCCGCCTATCTGCTCGCCCTGCTCGTGTGGGGACGCCTGTCACGGCGGGCGGCGGTGCCGGCGGGGTCCTCGTGACAGCGGGGTCCTCGTGACGCCGGGGGCCGAGGTATCTCGGGCGCGGCCGTTACCATGGCCCCTATGACGACGTCGCCCGCTAGGGCGGCGCCGTCCCTCGGCGGTTCAGACAGAGGGGGACTGCGCCGTTCGGTCGAGCTGTTCCGCGCTTTTCGCCTCGAACAGACCGACCCCGATCACTTCTACACGTTCCAGGCGGCGGACTCCGTCGACCAGCTCCGGCGATGGACCGAGGTCGACGGACGCCTGGTGGTGGACATCGGCGGGGGTGCGGGCTACTTCACCGAGGCCTTCGTGCGCGCCGGGGCCCGGTGTGTGCTGGTCGAGCCCGAGGCCGCGACACCCGATGCCCCCGACGAGGTGTCTACCCCGGAGCCCGGCGCGCTCTCGGCCGAAGCCGCCGCCGAAGCGGCCCGGCGCGCCCACCATCGCCGGGCGGTCAAGGCCGGGGGCCATGCCCTGGGCCGGACCATCGCCGGCGACGGCAACCTGCTCCCGCTTCAGGACGGGGTCGTCGACGTGGCCTTCTCCTCCAACGTCCTCGAGCACATCCCCGATCCGGCCCGGTTCCTCGACGAGATGGTCCGGGTCACGCGTCCCGGCGGCATCATCTATCTGTCGTTCACGGCGTGGTATTCGCCGTGGGGAGGACACGAGACGGCGCCGTGGCACTACCTCGGGGGCACACGCGCCGCCCAGCGCTACGAGCGGCTCCATGGCCGACCCCCGGGAAACCGCTTCGGGTCGTCGCTCTTCGCCTGCCACGTCGGACCCACCCTGCGCATGGCGCGGGCGCATGGCGGCGTGGACGTGGTGGCGGCCCTTCCCCGGTACTACCCGGATTGGATGCGCTGGATCATCGAGGTCCCCGCGGTACGCGAGCTGGTGACATGGAACCTCCTCCTCGTGCTGCGTCGTCGGGCGGCCATCACGTGACCTTGCCGGGGCGCGTCGAGGAGCGCTCCGAGCCCGTCGCCGCCGTGGTGGTGACGCCGACGACCGACACCAGCCCTACGCCGGGGGAGCAGGCCTCGGCGCGCCAGGCCCGACGCCGGGCCAACCGTCGCTGGTGGGCGTGGATGGCGGCCATCACGGTGTTGGGGTTCGGGATCAGGCTCGGCACCGTCCTGGGCCGGCCCGATCGGAAGCCGGGCGGTGACGCCTATTACTTCCACAACGCCGCCAACCTCTTGGCCACCGGCCACGGCTTCATCGACCCCTGGCTCTACGTCAGGCACCCGCCCCAGGTGGTCCAGATCGCCGACTGGCCCCCGTTGTTCGTCTTCGTCCTGGCGGGCGCCTCGGTGGTGGGGTTCAAGACGTTCTTCGCCCAGCGGGTGTGGTGTTGCGTGGTGGGAGCCGCGGCGGTGACGGTATGCGGGATTACCGGCCGGGAGCTGGCGGGTCGTCGGGCCGGCTTGATCGCCGCCTTTCTGGTGGCCGTGTACCCCAACATCTGGATGAGCGACGAACTGGCCCTGTCGGAGACGCTGACTCCGCTGCTGGTGGCGCTCGTCCTGCTGTGTGCCTACCGGTTCTGGAAGCAGCCGGGCCTGCGACGCATGCTCGTGCTCGGCGCCGTCACCGGGATCGCCATGTTGGGACGCGACGAGCTGTCCCTGCTGATCCCGCTCGTGGTCATACCTTTGGCGCTCATGGCGCGCCTCGGGGGGCGGGCCCGCCTGGGCCTGGCGGCGGTGGGCACCCTGGCCGCGCTCACCGTCATCGCCCCCTGGGTCGGCTACAACATGAGCCGCTTCGAGAAGCCCACCTTCATCAGCTCGGGGCTCGGCATCACCTTGGCGTCCGCCAATTGCGACACCACCTGGTCGGGATCGTTCGAGGGGTACTGGTCGCACGAGTGTGCCCTGCGGGCGCCGCTCGACACCCACGCCGATCGGTCGGTGCAGGCCGCTCAGGCCCAGACGTACGCGCTCGACTACATCCGCGCCCACGAGAGCCGGCTGTGGCGGGTGGAGCTGGCGCGCCTGGGGCGTGCCTTCGGTGCCTACCATCCACTGTTCCAGGTGGACCTGGACGCCTTCGTCGAGACGCGCCCCTACCATTGGGCGCTTCTCGGGCTCGGGATGTACTACGCGTTGTCCGCCCTGGCTCTGGGCGGGACCGTCGTGCTGCGGCGCCGGCGAGTGCCGGTCTTCCCGCTGTGGGCCCTCGGTCTCGTCGTTGCCGCCACCGTGCTCATCAGCTTCGGCAACACCCGCTACCGGACCCCGTTCGAGGTGACCCTGGTGTTACTGGCCGCAGTGCAGCTCGACGTTGTGTGGGGTGGCCTGCGAGGCCGTCCTGCTGCCGACGCCGTCAGGGGCGAGGCCGCGGCACCCGGGCCCGGCCCGAACCGCTCCACCACCCCAACCGGTCCTTGAGCCCGAGGAGGGGACGTTCGACAAGCACATAGCTGGCGGTGGCCGACGCCACGGCCAGGCCGAAGGCGACCCCGAAGAGCTCGGGGAGCGGCACCCGGAACAGCAGATGGGTCCACCGCAAGACGAACAGGTCGACCCAGGCCTGATGCCACAGGTACACCCCGTAGGAGACGACTCCCAGCGCGGCCACGGGTTTGCACCGCAGCACCCAGCGGATGGCGCCGCGCTGCTGAGGGCCGAACACCGCCGGCACCAGCAAAAAGAACGCGAACAGCCCGTACAGCAGCTCCTGGGCCACCCCCCGGCCGGGCGGATTGTGCTGGAGCGGGGATCGCGACACCCCGAGGTGCGAGACGGCCCACAGCATGCCCAGGGCGAGGAGCCAGCTGACCCAGGGCATGGCCGGGTGCCACAACCATCTCGGCGCCGACTGCCGGTGGGCCAGCCAGCTGCTGAGGACCGCCAAAAGCATCCCCAAGGCGAACAGATCGAAGCACGACGGGAGCCACTCCAGCGCGATGTAGGCGAACGACGAGTGCAGGTGCAGCAGCCAGAAGCGCAGGCCCAGTCCCACGGAGAAGAGCCCGGCCAAGGCCACGAGCTCGCGTGCCAGCTGGTGACGGTCAGAGCGCCGGTTGCGCACCAGGACCATGGCGTAGAACGGGAGGAAGAGATAGAACGCCACTTCCGTGCACAACGACCAAGCCTGGGTGATCCCCGTGAGCGCGTGCGACGGGATGTAGACCTGGACGAGGCCCAGGTAGATCAACAGCGAGTGCCACCCGGGGCGCACCTTCGTGTCGATGTGCATGACGTAATTGGTGATGACGAAGGCCAACCAGTACGCCGGCATGATCCGCAGGAATCGGCGTACCCAGAACTTCCCCGTGGCGGGGGCGGCGCCCCCGGCGATATGCGAGGCGGCGAAGGGCCGGTACAGCAGGAACCCGGAGATCAAGAAGAACACCGCCACCCCGATCTCCAATCGGGCAGTGTAGATGCCGGCTGAGGACCGCAGCGTGAAGCCCGAGGCGAACGACGTGTGGACCAGGACGACGAGGACCGCCGCGATGGCCCGCAGCCCGTCGAAGCAGGGGAAGTGGCGCGGTCGCGCCGCCGCGGCCTGGTGGGCGGGACTCCGGCGTCGCCTTCCCCACCGCCTTTGGGGTGGGGCGTCGGGTGTGGCGTCGGTGATCTCGTCGATGGCTTCGGGCGCAGGAACAGGCGCGACGTCGACCATCAACCGAGCGACCGTAGCATGACGTGCGCGCCACGGGTCAGACGCTGGGCGCGTGCTTTCCCCGTCGTCGGCGGCGGCGTGGCGGTTGCTCGATACCGCCCTCAGGTGCGCCTCGAGACGGTGCGTCGCCGCTTTGCACCGTGCGTCGGGCGCGACGGTCCCGCACCTCCTGGACCAACGCGTCGGCACCGAGCGCGGCCACCGCGAACCACGCCAAGGTGCCCGCCAATTCGAAATGGGTGGGCCAGCCGAATTCCGCCAGGAAGCGGAACGTGCTCTGGCCCGAGGTGACCATCCGGTCGACGGCGACGAGCAACCCCACCGAGCCCAGCGCCAGGAAGATCCTCCCGTACCCCACCACCAAGGTGATGAGCGCGGCCAGCCCCACCGGAATGCCGGCGTCGGGGGCGATGACCGCCGAGGTGATCCCTCCCACGACGAGCGACACCGCCACGACCACGAACCATCGCGGACGCGCCCCATAGGAGCGGAGAGGCGAGCCCAACAACGGAGCGGCATCGTCCCCGCGCATGGTGTCCCCGCGCATGGTGTCCCCGAGATCCGGGTGTGCATCGGGCGTCGCCATCGCCGTCGGCGCCGACGATCGGTATTTCCCCGTTGGGCCCACCGGCACGGTCACGGTCTCACCGGTGTCCCGGCGACGGCGTCGCGACGGCCAACACGCCAGGACCAGACACAGTGCCAGGGTGACCGCCGAGGCCACCAAGGCCACGTCGACCAGTCGCTGCGGGGTCCAGTCCAACGTGATCACCATGTTGTGGCCGGGCTTCGGCGGCGTCACCAGCCACCCGTTGGCATACCCGTCGATCACTTGGGGGGCACCCAGGTCCACGCCGGTGCCCGTCGTGGCATGCCACCCCGCATTGGTGCTCTGCCCCAGCACCATCCAGAACGGGCCCGCCGGGTCGTGGACGACCACCTTCGCCGACGTGGCCGAGGAGTGGACGACGGTGATGGTCGGCGCCGGTCCCGATTCGGTCGGCTGGACCCGGCCCGAGGGCGTGACGGCCAGGGGCGCCCCACCCGGGGCGGAGTCGAGGACCACGCTGTCGATGTCGAGGTCGACGCCGGGGGGGAAGCCCGGCTGGGTCCGCACCACGTGGGGGCCCGGCCCGAGCACGATGCCGCTGGCGGCCGAGCCGCAGCCCCGTACCTGGAGGGCTCCGAGCGATGCTGCTGTCGCGGTGGTCCCGGTGACGGTCACGGGCACGGGCGCACCGTCGATGGTGAGCAGGTCGCTCCGACATGGTGCGGGCATCTGTGTCGGCCCCGGGACGGCCCGGGGCATGCCGGGGACGTCCATCTCGGCGATGCCGATGGGCAGTGCGACCTGCTTGTCGGAGTAGTAGTCCAGGTCGGTGACCGAACGCACGGAGTCGAACGTCACTTTGACATGGGCACCGGTCAACGCTGGGAAGCCCACCGTGACGTTCTGCGTGGCCCATGGTCGGGAGCCCTCCGCCAGGGCGGGCAGCGCCACGGTCCGGCTCTGGCCGCCCGCGCTCACGGTGATCGACGTGGGGATCGAATGCCGTCCGTCGGCCACGACCGCCATCGAGAGGTGGTCGAACGTGATGGGATGCACCAGGTCGTATTCGAGCCAGCTCCCGGCTTGTGGTCCGAGGCCCGGGCTCCACACCGTGTCCAGGCTCCCGTCGAGCGTCGCCGAGGTCCGGTCGGACACGTCGCCGGGCAATCGCCCCGAGGAGTAGGCGGCGGTGATGCCCGGCACCGTCGTCCCCAGCAGCGTGTCCAAGACATCGTCGGGAACCAGTGCGGAGAGCTCGGCGGTGCCGCTCACCGAGAACGTGCGCGCCGTGGGGAGCGTGAAGGTGCGGGCGATGTCGATCTCGGGGTCGGTGGCCGGAGGCACCGCAGCGGCGGTCTGGCGCGTCATGACGATGGTGAGCCGGTGCGACGCCGAGGTCGTCCCCGCCTGGCGGAGGAGGTCCTCGGGCATCCGCAGCACTTCGTCGACCTGTTGTCCGGGCAGCCGAACCTCGGCGAACCCGACACCGGACTTTCCGTCGTAGGACTTCTCGAGACCGGTGTTGGTGGCATCGATGGTGATCTTGAGCGTGGTGAAGGTCCGCGTGGGGAAGCTCACGGTCTGGCCCGCGGCGGTGCGCGACGACGGGCCGAGCTTGACGGTGACGGGACGTCCGCCGTCGAAACGGAGCGTGACGCGCGTGATCCAGCGGTTGCGTGGCCCATACAGGGGCTGGACCAGATTGACCTCGTTGGTGGTGCGCGGGTGGTTCAGCGCCACCTGGAGGTACTGCCTGACGGGATTGTCGAAGGACGCCACCGTCCACGTCGTGCGCAGGTTGCCGTCCAGAGCCTGGTCGGGCCGGTCCTCAGGTACGTAGGTGATGGGATTGCCGTAGTTGCTCGCCTGGACCGACGCCACCCCCAACTGCTCGGCCACCGTCTCGTCGGTGTCGCCGGCGGACGTCGGGAACAACGGAAGTCGCGCATCGCGGGTGTCGGGCACGAGCGGCTTCTCGCCCGCCGGTTCGGTGTACCCGAAGTTGTCACCCACGGTTCCGAACTGCTGGGCCTGGTTGCGGTTGGTATCGGTCACGACCAGGTCCGCGCCGGCGGCCAGCTGGCGTTGCAACGCGGCGGGCTTCGTCGTGAACGACGGCGAGTAGAACACCGTCGCCTGACCGTCGAGGAGGCCCGCACCCGCGGCGGCGACCAACCCGGCACCGTCGCCGTCGAGCAGCATCGGTCGGGAGGCCCCCTCGCTACGCAGGATGGACCGCGCCCCCGGCACGGCGAACACGGTCACGGGTTGGGGATAGGCGGCGCCATGGGGGAGCCCGAGCTCGGTCTCGTCGATCAGGGGGTACTTGACCGACGGGGCAGCGGTCACACGGGGGCTGCCGAAGCCCACCGGGTCAGCCAAACCCGGGGGGAGAGGGTCGAGCTTCTGCCCCAAGGCCCGGGGTCGGGGGGTGTTGTAGTGCTCGTAGGCGAGGTCGGACTGCACCACGAGGTCACCCGCGCTCATGAGGCGGAGCAGTGGTGCCACGGCGCTGGGGTTGAACGTGAGGTCCTGGATGTTGTCGTCGAAGGTGTCGAGCAGGTTTGCCGATCCGGCCGAGCCGTAGGGGACGAGGCCGCGGTCGACCTCAGGGCGCGTCATGAGGCCCGGGAGCACGGGCTCGAGGGTGGTGCCCCATCGATAGGTGGAGAAGTCGATTCCGGGCTCGAGCAATACCCGTGTCGACGCCGCGCCCGCCTGCGCGTCGAGGTACTTGGCGGTCTGGGACCAGTATGACGGGATCTGCTCGGGGCGCGACAGGTTGGCCGCCACGAACTGACCCGTCCACAGCGCCGGGAGATCGGCGGCGACCAATCCGGTCGCCGCCACCGCCGCGAGCATCCCGGCGATCTTCCAGCGCCGGAGCAGTGCGGCCACCCCGGCACCGAGGAGCACGGCGGTCCCGAGGACGACCAGGGGCGTGGCCCGGTTGGTGCTGCGCAGCGCCAAACCCACGGTGGAGCCCGTGGCCGCCTTCTTCACCAACGTCCCCAGGGGCGACGGGTTCGACAGCGGATGGGCCCCGACCGACAGGATCGTGCCCACGACGACCAGGGCGATGAAATAGGCGCGCTGGCGCCACCGCAACACGAAGGCACCCAGGAAGGCGGCGGCGGGAACGGCGAAGCTCACCGCCACCAACCACAGCGACGTGAGGTAGGGCCCGGACATGGGCATGTACAGGCCCATCTTGTCGACCCCGTAGAAGAACCAGTAGCCGAGCCCCCGCAGCGTTTCCGACGCCAGGCTGGTCCGGGCCACCGTCGGAATGGACTCGGTGTACTTCAAGATGTTCATCCCGTAGGCACCCTCGACGGCCAATCCCGATGCCCACCACAGCGACACCGCCGCGCTGAGGGCGCCGATCTTGAGCGCCGTCGACACGGCGCGTCCCCACCGCACCCGTCCCGCCGCGAGCTCCCACACCACCCACAGAGCGGGCCCGACGCCGACCAGGATGAGCGCCACGGCGTTGGTACTGCCCACCAACGCCACCACCAGCGCGAACAGTGCGCAGTGGCGCCATCCTCCCCGCCGCAGCGCCCGCGCCGTGAGCCCGACCATCCACGGCAATCCCACCCATGGCAACAGGAGCGCGGATTGCCGCGCCTCGTTCTGCAGGATGTAGGGCGAGAGCATGTAGGTGAAGGCGGCCACCATGGCACCCACCCCGCCCACGGTGCGCGTGTCGAGCGAACCCGCCTCCGGTCGCGACGCCGCGGGGGCGAGGGTGCGCAGCAGGAAGAGCACGCCCGCGCCGGCGAAGAACAGGAGACTGCCCGTCCACAGACGCTGCGCCACCCACGTGGGCACTCCGAGCGCCTCCATGAGCGCGTAGTACGGCCCCATGGGGAGGAGGTAGCCGATGTACTGGTGTGTGACCGTGCCCATCGAGACGTCGGGGTTCCACATCGAGACCACCTGCGACATGAAGCGGGCGGGGTCGGTGTAGAGGTACTGCTTGGAATCGTCTTCCACCATCCCGGGAGCGGTGCGCAGGAGGGGGATGTAGGCCACCGCGGCCAGGACGAGGTGCGCCGACCACGCCGCCGCCAGGCGGCGACGGGTCCGGGGCGGGTCCTTCTGGGTGAGCGGACGGGTTGGGGTCACGGCGCGACGTTTGGCCTCGGCACCTGCGGCACGAGCTCTCCGAGCCTCCGGGTGGCGGCCGCAGCCTACGAGGCGCGTGGAAGGAAGTGCCTGACGGGCCGGTTCCCGGCGATCGACAGGCGTCCCTGGCGCCACCGCGGCCGGCGTGTAGAACGGAACGCGTCCGGCGACGGGTAGGAGAGCGAGCGGCACATGGGCGACGGGCTCTCACCTCGAGACCTGGGACTGCGCTCGTGGAACGACCGGGCCGTGGTGGCCCTGGCTCTCATGGCGCTCGCCTCGGGGTTCGGCCAGGGCGGCGCCATTTCCGCGCTGGGCGACGTGGCCAAGCACTTCGGCCACGTGGTCCACGGCACGACGGTCGCCGATCAAGCCGGGCTGTCGGGAACGGTCCTCGGGGTGGGGCTCGCCGTCCTGCGGCTGGCCTCGCTGGGTGCCCTGCCCCTGACGGGACTGGCCGACCGCTTCGGTCGACGCACCCTGATCCTGGCCACGTGCTCGTTCGGTCTGGCCTTCACCGTGCTCGCCGCTGCCAGTCCGGGGTATTGGTGGCTCGTGGTCATCTTCGCCCTGGGTCGCCCGCATCTCAGCGCCACCAACGCGCTGGCCCAGGTGAGCGCAGCCGAGATGACGGGCTCCAGGGAGCGAGCCAAGGCGGTCGCCCTCGTCGCCGCGGGGTACGGGGTGGGGACCGGCCTCACTGCGGTGATCCACGGGCTCACCAAGTCGACGCTCGGGTTCCGGGGGCTGTTCCTCCTCGCCCTCGTCCCCTTGGGGGCGATCCTCGTCATCCGGCGACGACTGGTCGAGACGGGCCGGTTCGCCGTGGCGGCCGCCGCCACACAACACCCCGTGCCGGTGTTCGGGGCCGTGGGCCCCGCGTACAGGTGGCGCCTGCTCACAGTGGGGGCCCTGGCCTTCGCGGTGGCGGTGGTCACCGGCCCCGCCAACAGCTTCATCTTCGTCTACGCCCAGAACGTGCTCAAGATGTCGGGGGGCGAGACCGCCGCGATGGTCGCAGTGGCCTCGATCTTCGGCCTCGCGGGCCTCCTCCTCGGGCGCGCTCTGGCCGATCGTCTGGGCCGACGTGGTACCGGGGCCCTGGCCATGACGGCGATGGCGCTCACCGGCGCCCTCGCCTACAGCGGGTCGCGCGGCGCATTGCTCGTCGGCTACGAGCTCGGTGTGCTGGCCGCCGCCACCCTGGCCCCGGCAGCAGGGGCCCTCGCCAACGAGCTGTTCCCGACATCGGTCCGGGCTTCGGTGTCGGGATGGCTCGTGGTGGCGAGCGTGGCGGGCGCCACCGTCGGGCTCGTCGCCTTCGGTGCCATCGCCGATGTCGGCAACCGCTTCGCGGTGGGGGCTGCGGTGACGTTCCTTCCCGTGATCCTCGCCACCGGGCTCTTCGCCCTGCTTCCCGAGACCAAGGGCCGCGAGCCTGAGGATCTCTGGCCCGACACCGCGTAGCCCGCCCGGCGGAGCCCTGACATCGCGTAGTCGGCCCGCGGAGCGCTACCGTCGGCGTGATGGAGCTCACCGACGCCCTGCGCACGACCGGGGCCGTGCGCGACTTCCTCCCTGACCCGGTGGACGACGACGTCCTGTACCGGATCCTGGACACGGCGCGCTTCGCGCCGAACGGGGGGAACCGCCAGGCCTGGCAGGTCGTCGTGGTCCGTGACCCGGCACGCAAGTCGACCCTGCGCGACCTGTACCTTCCCGGGTGGTACGAGTATCTGGCCCAGAGCGCGGCCGGCCTGGTGCCGTGGGCCCCGATCACCGACTCCGACGCCGAACGGCGCGCCCTGGAAGGCGCCGCCACCTTTGCCACCGGGGCCGCGGCGGGTCCCGGGGGATTCGCCGAGCACCTCGACGAGGTGCCAGCGCTCCTGCTGGTCCTCGCCGACCTGCGCAAGCTGGCCACGGTCGACCGGGACGCCGGGCACTACACCCTGGTGGGCGGGGCCTCGGTCTACCCCTTCGTGTGGAGCCTGCTGCTGGCGGCCCGGGACGAGGGCCTGGCCGGGGTCATGACCACGATGGTGGTCCGGCGCGAGCCAGAGGTCCGGGACGCGTTCGATCTCCCCGAGCACCTGAGCGTGGCGGCCCTGGTGGCACTGGGTCGGCCCGTCCACCAACCTCGGAGGTTGACGCGCCAGGCCGTGGAGGAGTTCACGACCGTGGACCGCCCCGACGGGCCGGCCCTGCGCCCGCCACGGTGACGCGCCGCAAGACGAGGCTCGTCGAGTTCAGCGTGGAGGACAGCTCGGCTGTCGTCGCCGCCATGGACGAGCTGTCGGCGGCCCACGAAGGCTGGGTCAACCTCCATCCCGAGGTCCGCCCCGAAGACGAGCCCCCGCCTCGCACCGGGTTGACCACGCTGTTGCTGGCCGGGGCCGTCCATGACATCCCGGTGTGCACTTGGGTCGCGGGCGGGCTCGTGCGCGAAGTGGTGCATGCGGACTCGATCGGCGTCCAGCACGCGGCGGGGGCCAGGGTGCTCGGCCGTCTGGCCACGGCGGGGTTGGCACTGCCCCCGGGGTGGTCGCTCGTCCAGGACCATCCGCGCCGTGGCCTGGTGGTGACCCCGGCCCCCGGCACCGACAACGGCGCCGTTCTGGCCTGGCTCCTCGAGGCCGGCACCATCCTGAGCGCGGTGCGCCTGACGGGGGAGTGGCAGGCCGAGGTCCACCTTCCGCTGTGATCACCCCGTTTCCGGGCGGGCACGGCCTGTAGCCTGCAGCGATGCAGCCCATCCGCATCGGTGTGCTCGGCGCGGCGCGCATCGCACCGGCGGCGCTGATCCGCCCCGCTCGCCATGTGGCCGGGGCCGACGTCGTCGCCGTGGCGGCCCGGGACCGCGACCGGGCGGTGGCCTTCGCCGCCAAGCACGGCATCCCCCGTGTCGTCGACTCCTACGAAGCGCTCGTGGCGGACCCCGAGATCGACGCCGTGTACAACCCGCTCCCCAACGGACTGCACGGCCGATGGACCTTGGCCGCCCTGGCCGCCGGCAAGCACGTCCTGTGCGAAAAGCCGTTCACGGCCAACGCCGACGAGGCCCGGTCGGTCGCCGCCGCCGTCCCGGCCGGCGTGGTGGTGATGGAGGCGTTCCACTACCGCTACCACCCCGTGTTCCGCCGGGCCCGCCAATTGCTCGACGAGGGGGCAGTGGGCACGGTGCAGCGCATCGAGACCTGGCTCTGTTTCCCCCTGCCCCTGTTCAAAGACATCCGTTACCGCCTGGACCTGGCCGGCGGGGCCGCCATGGACGCCGGGTGTTATGCCATCCACATGGCCCGGCACCTGGCCGGATCGGAGCCCGAGGTGGTGTCGGCACGCGCCGCGCTGCGGTCTCCGGGCGTGGATCGGGCCATGCAGGCGCAGCTGCGCTTCGACGGGGGGATGACGGCCCAGATCACGTGTTCGATGTGGTCGCGGCGGCTCCTGCACGTCGGCTTCCACGTCACCGGGGACGCCGGGGAGTTGCATGTCTTCAACCCTGTCGGTCCCAACATCTACAGCCGTCTGTCGCGTCGCGGGCCAACGGGACGGGCCGTCGAGCACCTGAGCCGGCGACCGACCTACGAGTTCCAGCTCGAGGCGTTCTGTGGCGCCGTCGGTGGCGGTGACCCACCCATCACCGGCGTGGCCGATGCCATCGCCAACATGGACGTGATCGACGCCGTGTACCGGCACGCCGGGCTCGAGCCCCGGAGCCCGACTCCCTGAATCCCGACATCCGCACCGTCGCATGACAGAGTCGCTGCAGTTCCTCGGGCTCGTCGCCCTGCTCTTGCTCGGCGCGGGGGGGTGGGGGACCGTCGCCGTCGGCGCCCTGGAGCGGGCGGGGTGGGACACCGCACGCCAGGAGATCGGCCCCGCCCTCCAGCTCGTCCTGGGCGTGAGCCTCTTCCTGGTCGTGGGCGGCGTCCTCGTGGCCTGCGACGTGGCGCGCTTCGATGTCCTGCTGTCGTGGCACCTGGTCGGGGTGGTGCTGTTGCTGACGCGGTCGGGCGTGGGCATCCGACGCCTGAGAAGCCTCGATGTGGCCACCGTGCTCTACGGACTGGCGGCCGGCGTGGTCGGGGTGGTGCTCGTCGTACTGTCGGTGGGGATCGCCATCGGCTCGCCCTTCTACAACGTGTTCGACGACGATGCCGCCTACGTCTATTTCGCCCAACGCCTCTTGAGCACGGGAGGTCTGATCGACCCCTTCAATGCCCGGCGGATGACGAGCTACGGCGGGGCCACGCTCTATCAGTCGTTCTTCCTCCATGCCTTCGGGAACACCGCACTGCGGGGCTTCGAGTTCACGTTCGCGGCACTGCTGCTGATCGTCGTGGCCGTGGGCACCATGAAGCGACGGTGGCTGGCGCTCGGGATGGTGGTGGTGGGCTTCGGCGTCCTGCTGGGCCACGGCATCGGGCCCGTGCAGAATCTGAGCCCCACCCTGTCGGCGGCGGCGCTCTCCCTCGGTGCGTACCAGCTCCTGGGAAAAGTCCGGAGCTCCCCCCAGGCCGACCAGCCATGGCTGTATGTCGCCATCGGCGTGGTGCTCGGCGGGATCCTGGCCCTGCGCTTCTACTACCTCACCTCGGTGGCCGTGGCCGCCGTCATCGCCATCGTGGTGGCTCGGGGCCGGCGCTCGGTGAAGCCGATCCTCCTCGTCGTCTGCGTCGGCACCGTGTCGGTGAGCGGCTGGGCCGTGGCCCTGTACCGGTCGTCACGGACACCGTTGTTCCCCCTGTTGGAGGGGAACTACAACCCTTCGTACCCCGTCGGGCCCAATCCGCTGTCGTCGGGCGTCGCCAGCTATGCGCGCCAGGTCTGGAGCGTCGTGAAGGGGGACGACGTCGGTTGGGTGGCACTGGCCTGTTTGGCCGTGGCCCTGAGCGCGCTGATCCTGCGGTTCGGCGATCGTCAGGTCATGGTGGTGCTGCTGGCGGCGGGGGTGGGGTGCCTGGCCCAGATGTTCGTCTTCACCGTGATCTTCTCGGGCTTCGCCGCCATCGAGATCGACCGGTTCGAGGGGCCGAGCACGTTGGCCGGCGGGCTCTTCGCCCTGGGCGCGTTGTGGCCACTGCGCGAGCCCCGGGCGTCGTCGTCGCACGCCCGACACCTATCTGCTCCCGCCACGGCCGCGCCCGGCGCGTCGGCGTGGCGCCGGGTGGCGCCGGGGGCGTTGACCGTGGTGCTATTGCTGGGACTGGCCTCGCTGATCTTCGGGGGGACGGCGGGTGTCGTGTGGCGCTCTTCGACCACGCACATCCGATCGGGCATCCACGTCCTGCGCGGGACCATCGGCTTCCCCGATCGCTACACCGACGTCGAAACGCAGTACGCGCAGCTCGACGCCGCGATCCCACCAGGCGCCAAGGTCCTGGCCGCGGTCGACTACCCGAGCCTGCTGGGATTCTCGCGGTACCAGTTCGCCACCCTCGACCTGGCCGGCAGTGCCTCGCCCCTCCCGCACATGCCCTATTTCCAGGGTGCGGCGGCCAAGGTGGCCTATCTCCGGCACCTGGGGTACGACTACATCGTCGCCGACTCCGTGACCGCCCACGGGCTCTACCAGTTCCAGCCGTGGGAGAACGATCTTCGTTCACCGCGCTACAACTACCGCGCCTGGGCACCGTATTTCATCGACTGGATGAGCTCGATCACCAGCCTCGAACGCACCGACGCCTCGGCGGTGCGGTACTTCGGGTCTCTGGCGCTCATCCCGATCCGGGACCGCTGAGCGCCACTCAGAAGATCCCCGCCGCCAGCCCGGCCGCCAGGGTCGCACCCAGATCGGCGGCTCGGTCCAGGTCGCTCGGTGTCGTGGCGCCCACCACGGTCACGGGGGGAAGGACGCGGCGCCAGCGCAGACCAGCCGTGATCCGCTCGACACTGGACAGCGCCCCTTCGATGTCGGTGTCTCCCTTGACCACCACGGCGTAGGAGAGCCCGGCCGTGCGCTCCAGGCACGGGTGGTACACACGTTCGAAGAAGTCCTTGAGGGCGCCGGACATGTACCCGAAGTTCGCCGGTGTGACGAGCAGGACACCGTGCGCCCACAACACGTCCTCAGGCCCGGCATCGAAGGCCCCCAGGACCCGGAGCGTCACCTCGTCGCCGACGGCGCCGACCGCCGCGGTCACCGCCGCCTCGCACAGGACCCGGGTCGAGCCGGTGCGCGAGTGGAAGACGACGAGCAGGTGGCGACCGGTGGCGGGCTCACCGGCCCCCGAGACGCCGTCGGGCATGGGTCGATCGTAGGGACATGGCCGTCACGGGGTCGGATCGGCCCATGGCATCATCGACAGATGCCGGGCGACACCAGTACCACCACCGGAGCGGACACTCTCACCGGGCCCGGGCGAGCCGTGTCGTCGGGCATGGTCCTCGCCCTGGTGTGCGTGGGGCAGTTCATGGTGGTCCTCGATCTCTCCATCGTGAACGTCGCCCTTCCCTCCATGCAGCGCGATCTGGGCTTCTCGACCTCGAGCCTGCAATGGGTCGTGAACGCCTACGCCCTGTCCTTCGGGGGTTTCCTGCTCCTCGGTGGACGCGCCGCGGACCTGTTCGGCCGGCGCCGGGTCTTCATGCTGGGCCTGTTCCTGTTCGCCGGGGCGAGCCTGGTGTGCGCCATCGCCCAGAACCAGTTCATGCTGGTGGGGGCCCGCGCCCTGCAGGGCCTGGGCGCGGCCGTCCTCTCTCCTGCCACCCTGACCATTCTCACCATGACCTTCCGGGCCCCTGCCGAGCGCTCACGTGCCCTCGGGATCTGGAGTGCCATGGCGGCGGTGGGGGGCGCCTCGGGAGCCCTGCTCGGGGGCGTCCTCACCGACCTGCTGTCGTGGCGGTGGATCTTCTACATCAACATCCCCATCGCCGCCGCCGCCCTGGTGGCCGCCCGGGTCGTGTTGGTGGAGACCCGGGCCGAAGGCGAACGCCCATCGCTCGACGTGCCGGGCGCCATCCTCGTGACGGGGGGGCTGTCGGCCCTCGTCTACGGCGTGGCGGGGACGAGCACGCATTCGTGGGGTTCCGCCAATACCGTCGTGCCCTTGGTGATCGCGGGCGCATGCCTGGGGGCATTCGTCGTGATCGAGACCACCGTGGTCCGGGCGCCGCTCGTGCCCTTCGGGCTGTTCCGCTCCCGGGCGCTCACCGCCTCCAACCTGGCCATGTTCTTCGCCGGGGGGGCGATGTTCTCGATGTGGTTCTTCGTCTCGCTCTACCTGCAAGACGTCTTGCGGTTCTCGCCGCTCACCACCGGGCTGGGCTTTCTCCCTCAGACCGCGGCCATCGCCATCGGAGCCCAGATCAGCTCCCGGCTCGTGCCGCGCTACGGACCGCGCCTTCCGCTTCTCGTCGGAGTCCTCATGAGCGCGTCCGGCCTGGAGTGGCTGTCGCACGCCGGGCCGACGGGGTCGTACTGGGGATCGGTCTTCGGGGGCGCCGATCTCGCCACCTTCGGCATGGGGCTCGCCATCACGCCCCTGGCCTTCGCCGCCACCGCCGGGGTGGCACAGTCCCAGGCGGGCCTGGCGTCAGGCGTGTTGAACACCAGCCGCCAGATCGGCGCGTCGGTGGCCCTGGCCGCACTGGCCACCATCGCCGCCGACCGGACCCGGTCGTTGCTGGCGTCGGGAGCACGCGGCACTCCGCACCCCGTCGTGCACGAGGCCGCCGCGCTGACCGCCGGGTTCTCGCGGGGCTTCCACGTGTCGGCGCTGATCGCGCTGGGAGGTGTCGTGGCCGGGGTGTTCATTCCCCGCCAAGGACGAGCCGCACCCGCCGTGGTCGAACCGACGACATTCGGTCAGTCGAACTGACGCCAGTTGGCCACCGACGGCTGCGCCGACGAAGCCGGGCCGGCGCCGAAGAGCGCGAAAACGTTCTCCATCATCCGCCACAGCACCGTCGTGACCCCGGGGATGGCCGGGAACACGATGTTGGGGTCGATGCCCGGCGCGTCGGAGAGCCTGCACACGAACATGGCCGATCCGGTGGCGAGCACGCCGCCCCCGTTCGGTGCCGTGTAGTACGTCATATCCGACACGCGCCCCCGGCCACGGTTGGCGACCGGAGAGTGGGCCAGGATCATCACGTTGCTCGGCCCGCTCAACCCCGGTTCGTAGCTGTCGTACTCGCCCTGGACCACCCGCGCCAGATGCTGCCCGTTGGCGAGACCCGTGCCCGAGAAGAGCCAGGCGCCGGCGTCGGCGACGACCATGTCCGCCATGGCGCCGATGTCGGCATACTGCGAGCCCACGAGCTCCTGCTCGGGCCGCGGCACGGGACCGTCGGGCCAATTGGCGGTCACCTCGGCGGGGTCGGTCCCCCACAACGGGTCTTCCTTGGCGAAGTCGGACTTGTAACACACCTGGTGCCTGTCCTCGCCCAGGGGTGAGGGCTCGAGACGGATGTGGCGGTAGACGGCGTTGGCCCCGAGAAAGGCCAGGTTCACCCCCTCCGCCAGCGCCTCGGCCGCGCCGTCGCGCATCGTGCTCGACCAGTACTCGTCGTGGCCCAGGCTGAACAAGCACCGGTGGCGGGCCAGACGCCCCGGGACCTGGTGGAGGTCGATGTCGGTGAAGTAGGTGACGTCGAGCCCCAGGCTCTCGGCCAGGAAGATGAGCGGGAACTCGTTGCCGGTGAAGTCCGGTGCCCCCCATCCCCGCTGGTCATAGGGCCGGTCGAACGACACCACGCGCGACCGGTTGGCGGCGCCGGACTCGCCCACGCGCGCCGTCCCGGGGCCCACGTACAGGCTCCGGCCCCCGAAAGCGTTGTACGCCTGCCACGTCGTGACCGAGTGCATGATGGCGAACGCCGCGGTGCTGTCGTCGTCGCGAACGCACAGAGGGATGTACCCCGCCGTCGTCCCGTTGTCGCTCCCGGTCAGCTTGAACAGGTATGCCCCCGGCGCCCACGCCTGGTCGATCTCGACGCGCACCGTGGGCCGCCACTGGCACTCGACCATGTTCGTGCCCGGCGCCACCGTGGGGGGCGGTTGGGCCGGCCCTCCGGCCAACGGCGTTGATCGCCACACCAGCCGACCCCCCAGACCCCCGTAGTACCCCATGCGGTAGAGCTCGACGCGGTAGGGGACCGGCGGCGGATCGATGCACAACGTGACGACATCCCCCCGCACCGCGCTCACGTGGTCGCTGTAGCCCCAGATGCGACTGGTGGCGCTCATCACCCAGTCGAGCGTCCCGGGAAGTTGGTTCTCCGCCACCACCCAGTCCGCCGACGGCACCACCACGCCACTGTCGAGGGTGACCGTACGGACCGTGGAGGCCTCGGGCACCGCGGCACCGGGGCGCGGCGCTTCGGTGCTCGGTGGGCCGTCGTGGGGTCGGCGCGCCAAGCGGCGCACGGCGGCGCGTGGCCCGAACTGCTCACCCAGGCCCCATGAGGCTCCCCCGAGGGCAGCGAGGCCCAGGCCCGCCCCCGTGGCGCGCAGGAACCTCCGCCGGGTGACAGCCGTCTCGCGGTGGGTGTCTGGACCCTCGACATCACCTGAGCGGCCAGGAGGAGATGTCTCCGGGGGACCGATGCGCCCAGACTAAGCGGGCCCTCCACCAGGGCGCGCGCGGGTATGACGAACGTATGTTCGATATGCTGGTTCCCGTGGGCGACCCGGTGGCGTTCCGATGGAAGAAGGCCGACGACGACGGCGGTCAGCCCATGCTCTTCGCCGAGGAGGAGCTCGTCGACCGGCACCTGGGCATCGGCGAGTACCGGGGCCTCGAGTTTCTGCACGTCAATGCCCGACGGTTGATCAACGAGGTCCCGGCCGGGTCGCACATGCCGTTCCGCTTCACCATCAACGCCTACCGGGGGTGCAGTCACGCGTGTGCCTATTGCTTCGCCCGGCCCACCCACGAGTATCTCGGGCTGGGGATGGGCGAAGACTTCGAGCGCAAGCTCGTGGTCAAGGTGAACGCCGTCGAGCGGGTGCGAGCCGAGCTTCGTTCCCCCCGTTGGAATGGTGCGCACATCGCCATGGGCACCAACACCGACCCCTATCAACGCGCCGAGGGGCGGTATCACCTCACGCGCGGCATCGTCGAGGCACTGGGCGAAGCCCGGAACCCGTTTTCGATCCTGACCAAGTCGACCCTGATCCTGCGCGACCTCGACCTTCTCGTCGCCGCCGCGTCGCGCACCGACGTGCACTGCAACCTGTCCATCGGCACGCTCGACGAAGACGTGTGGAAGGCCACCGAGCCGGGCACCCCCCATCCCCGGCGCCGAGTCGAGGCTGTGCGCCGGCTCAACGATGCGGGCATCCCCACCGGAGTCCTGGTGGCGCCGATCATCCCCGGATGGTCCGACGCGCCCGAACAACTCGAGGAGGTGGCCGCGGCGTGCGTGGAAGCCGGCGCCACCTTCGTCACGCCCATCGCCTTGCATCTCCGGCGGGGGGTGAAGGAGCACTTCCTGGCTTTCGTCGAGCAGCACCATCCCGCCCGTCACGACGCCCTGGCGAGGCGCTATGCCCGCTCGGCCTACCTCTCACCCCGCGAACAAGCGGTCATCGCGGCGCGCCTCCACGCCGTGGTGGTGCCGGACCGACGCCGCCGGAGCGCAGCCGACACCTTCGGCCACCCCGCGTCCCCCGCGCCGGCCCCGAGGGGGGCCGTCGTGCCGGCGACGACCACGCCGGCGGAGCAGTTGCCGCTCCTGCCTCCGCTGTGACCGGGGTCACTCCTCGATGAGGCGCCCATGGAGGTAGTCGTCGTAGGCGCCGAGATCGAGCAGACCGTGACCCGAATAGGAGAACAGGATGACCTCCTCCTTCCCGGCTTCGCGCGCCGCCAGAGCCTGGTCGATCACGGCCCGGATGGCATGGGCGGTCTCCGGGGCGGGGATGGCGCCCTCGGTGCGGGCGAATTGCAGGGCAGCGTCGAAGACCTTGCCCTGGGGGTAGGCCACGGCGCGCATGCGACCGTTCTTGACGAGGTTGCAGATGATCGGCGCATCCCCGTGGTAGCGCAGACCCCCGGCGTGGATCGAGGGCGGTATGAAATCGTGGCCCAAGGTGTACATCGCCAACAGCGGTGTCATGCCCGCGGTGTCTCCGAAGTCGTATTCGAACCGACCCTCGGTCAGGGTGGGGCACGACGAGGGCTCCACGGCCAGGAGGTCCACTCCCGCGTCGGGAACGAAGGGGAGCGCGATCCCACCCAGGTTCGAGCCACCACCGCATGAACCGATGATGATGTC
Source organism: Acidimicrobiales bacterium (assembly GCA_036511675.1). Taxonomy (GTDB): domain Bacteria; phylum Actinomycetota; class Acidimicrobiia; order Acidimicrobiales; family UBA8190; genus Chersky-840. Next base: position 39,836 of record DATCBU010000081.1, read on the forward strand.
AGGGCGCTCCTCGCCCGCCAGTGCCAGTTGCTCCTTGGCTTCGAGCCCGATCACGGTCTGGTGCAACAGCACGTGGTTGAGGACCGATCCCAGCGAATAATGGGAATCGTCGCGACCCACGGCATCACGCACGGCGTCGCTGATGGCCGACCCCAATGAGCCTGGGTGCTCGGGGTCGTCGACAGGAGAAGCCTCGACATCGGCGCCCCACACCTCCATCATCACGCGGCGGTAGGGCTTCTGTTCGAACGAAGCCCGCACCATGTACACCTTGCACTCCAGGCCGAAGCGCGAGGTGGCGTACGCCAGGGCGCTGCCCCATTGCCCCGCACCTGTCTCGGTGGTGAGGCGTGTGATTCCCGAGGCCTTGTTGTAGAAGGCCTGCGGCACCGCCGTGTTGGGCTTGTGCGACCCCGCCGGCGACACCGATTCGTCCTTGTAGTAGATGCGGGCCGGTGTCTGCAGCGCCGCTTCGAGGCGCGTGGCGCGCACCAGGGGTGTCGGCCGCCACGAGCGCAGCACGTCGAGCACCTCACCGGGGACGTCAATCCACGGCTCGGCGCTGACCTCCTGGGCGATGAGCGCCATGGGGAACAACGGGGCGAGGTCGTCAGGCCCGACCGGCTGCCGGGTCCCGGGGTGCAAGGGCGGCGCCAGGGGCTCGGGCAGGTGGGGGACGACGTTGAACCAGGCTTCGGGGATCCGGTCGGCGGTGAGGATGGTGCGCATGAAAACCTCCGAGGGACTGGGCGTACCGTTCCATCGGCGACTGTACCGGCGGGCTCGGCGGCCGTCCCGGGCTGACGCGGGGCGCACTCGACACCGACACCGGCCCCGCGCGCCATCTGCGAACATGACTCGATGAGCGGCGTGGCGGGCCAGGGCACCTGGGTGATCGATCTCGACGGTGTGGTGTGGCTGGCCGATCAACCCATTGCGGGCTCGGCCCGGGCCGTGGAGCGACTGCGCCGGGCCGGCCACGGCGTGGTGTTCGCCACCAACAACGCCTCACCCACCGTCGCCGAGCTCCAACACCGTTTGGCCGAGGCCGGCATCGCGGCGTCGCCCGAGGAGATCGTCACCTCGGCCCAGGCCGCCGCCTCGATGCTCGAGCCCGGGTCGACGGCCCTGGTGTGCGGCGACGATGGCGTGCTCGAGGCGCTGGCGGCGCGCCGCGTCTCGGTCCGGACCGAGGGCCCCGTCGACGCCGTGGTGGTGGGATGGACGCGGCGCTTCGACTTCGACCTCCTCGCCGCCGCGGCCACGGCGGTTCGCCAAGGTGCACGGTTCATCGGCACCAACGAAGACCCGACCCACCCCACTCCGCACCGCCTGCTCCCGGGGTCCGGGGCGATCCTCGCTGCGGTGGCCACTGCCGCCCAGGCCACCCCAGAGGTGGCGGGCAAGCCCCATGACCCCATCGTGGCCCTATTGCGATGGCGCGCCCCTGAGGCCGTGATGATGGTGGGGGACAGGCCATCGACCGACGGCGCCCTGGCGAGGCGCCTGGGACTCCCCTTCGCGCTGGTGCGGACGGGGGTGACCTCCGACGGCCGCGAGCCCATGGTGGTCGAGCCCGACGAGGAGGCGCCCGACCTCGAGACCCTCGTGGCCCGCCATGTCGACGACTGATCCAAGGGCCTTTCGTCTCTTGCCGCACCTCGGGGCGGGTCCTAGCGTGGCGCCATGACTGAGAACGACGGAATGCGGCGCTACGTCGAAGCCGCCACAGCGCTCACGCAGATCACGCGTTCACGCGCCGAGGAATTGGTCCGAGAGCTCATCAAGGCAGGGGAGCTCGAACGACACCGGGCCCAGGACTGGGTCGAGGCTCTGGTGAAGACGAGCCGCGACCGGTCCGAGGCGCTGGTCGACACCGTGCGGGGCGAAGTGCGCCATCAGCTCAAAGAGCTCGGCTTCACCAACGTGGACGACCTGGCCAAGAAGGTGGCTGCCATCCTGGCCAAGTCCTCAGCGGCAGGACGCCAGGCCACCCACCGGCCCGGGGGCAAGACCAAGAAGACGAGCCCGAAGAAGACCGGCCCTTCGAAGACCGGTGCGTCGAAGCCCTCGGCACGCAAGGCGTCGGGGACGAAGAAGGCAGGGGCGAAGAAGGCCGGCGCCTGACTCCGACGAGGGTGCGCCGCAGGCTCGACACCGAGCTCGTGCGGCGAGGGCTGGCGCCGTCACGTGAGAGTGCGCGGCTCCTCGTGGCGCAGGGGGCAGTGCTGGTGGGTGGGTCGCGTGCGGACAAGCCGGCGCGCCTCGTGGCCGAATCCGACCCCGTGGTGGTCATCGACACGCATGGGCACCACTTCGTGTCGCGAGGCGGGCACAAGCTCGAGGCCGCATTGGACCACTTCGCCGTGGCCGTCTCGGGTCGTCGGTGTCTCGACGCCGGCGCCTCGACAGGTGGGTTCACCGACTGCCTCCTCGGTCGGGGGGCGTCTGTGGTCGTGGCCGTCGACGTCGGCCACGGCCAGCTCGATGCGTCACTGCGCCACCACCCCCGCGTCGAGGTCCTGGAACGGCGGAACATCCGGACTCTGCAACTCTCCGACGCCGGGGGGGAGCCCTTCGATGTGCTCGTCGCCGACCTCTCGTTCATCTCGCTCGTGACCGTGGCCCCGGTGCTCGTCGGCGACCTGGCCCGACCCGGCGCCGACGTCGTGGCGCTCGTGAAGCCCCAGTTCGAGGCGGGGCGGGTCGAGGTCAGCCGGGGCAAGGGCGTGATCCGCGACCCTTCGGTGCGCCGCGCCGCGCTCGAAAAGGTGGCCTCCGCCTTCGCGTCGCAGGGAGCCAGCATCATGGGGGCCATGGCATCACCGCTCCTGGGCCCCGCCGGCAACGCGGAGTTCCTCCTCCATGCCCGGGCCCACGCCGCCCCCGGTGCGGACTCCGGCCCCGACGCTTGGGCTGTCGCCCTCGATGCGGCCGTCGCCGGTGCCCCCGACGCCCCCGGTGCCGACGACGCCCCCGGCGCCGACGACGCGCCGTCTCCCGAGGCCGGATAACAGCCGTGGCCACCATCGCCTTCGTCGTGCACCCCGAGCGCCCCGAGGCGGCCGCCATCGCCCGGCAGGCATCGACATGGCTCGAAAGCGGCGGGCACCGGGCCGTGGAGGTGTCCGACCTGTCCGAGGGCGGCGATCCGAGCATCCCTCTCGACGACACCGTGGACCTGGCAGTGAGCCTCGGAGGGGACGGCACCATGCTCCGCACCGTGGCCCTCGCCTGCTCCCACGCCACCCCGGTGCTCGGCGTGAACCTGGGCCGCCTGGGGTATCTGACCGAAGTCGAGCCCGACGGGCTCCACCACGCGCTCGAGCGTTTCCTCTCAGGCAACTACACCGTCGAGGAGCGCACCACCCTCGAGGTCATCGTGGAGCGGGGCGGGCCCGGGGCCCCGGCGCTCGAACGGCGCGTCGTCGTTCTCAACGAGGCGGTGGTCGAGAAGACCGCGCCGGGACACACCATCCGGGTGGCGGCCTCCATCGCCGGGCGGCCCTTCGTCACCTACGCCGCCGACGGGCTCCTGGTCGCCACGCCGACGGGATCGACGGCCTACAACCTGTCGGCGCGGGGCCCGATCCTCAGCCCGGGCCTGCGCGCCCTGGTGCTGACCCCGGTGTCGCCGCACATGCTGTTCGACCGCCCCCTCGTCCTCGAGCCCGAACAGTGGGTCCGGCTCGAAATGCTGGGCCCCCTTCCGGCCGTGCTGGTCCTGGACGGACAGAGCGCCGACTCCCTCCAACCCGGTGATGCCGTGGTGTGTCGCGTGGGCTCGTCGCCGGCGCGCCTCGTCACCTTCGGGCCCCGCGACTTCTTCTCGATCCTGCGCGCCAGGTTCCACCTGGCGGACCGCTGAGCGACGATGCTCGTCGAACTCCGTGTCCGCGACCTGGGGGTCATCGAGTCGGTGGCACTCGACCTGGGCCCGGGCATGACGGCGCTGACCGGTGAGACCGGGGCGGGCAAGACGTTGCTCGTCGACGCCCTCGAACTGTTGGTGGGGGGGCGGGCCGATCCGACGCTGGTCCGGCCCGGCGCCACTGAGGCCCTGGTCGAGGGGAGGTTCACCGTAAATGACGAAGAGGTGATCCTGGCACGCGCCGTCCCCGCCCACGGGCGCTCGCGGGCGTGGATCGACGGCCGGATGGCCCCGGTCTCGGCCCTGGCCGAAGCAGGGGCGCGGTTGCTCGAGCTCCACGGCCAGCACTCGCAACAGGCACTGCTCGACGCCCCCGCCCAGCGCCGGGCGCTGGACACCTTCGCCGGGACCGATCTCGGTCCTCTGACCGCGGCGCGCGCCCGGCGCCGGGCGTTGCGTGCGGAACTGGAGTCGCTCGGCGGCGACGACCGGGCCCGGGCGCGCCAGGCCGACCTGTTGCGCTACCAGCTCTCCGAGATCGACGCTGCCGCCCTCGAGGACCCCGACGAAGACCGAGCGCTGGCGGCCGAGGAAGACCGTTTGTCGGAGGCCACCGCCCACCGCCACGCAGCGGCGACCGCCCTCGCCGCCCTCGACGACAACGACGACCGGACCCGCGACGTCATCGACCTCCTGGGCGCGGCCCGGGCCGCCCTCGAAGGACGGGGCCCGCTGGCCGAGCTCAACACACGCCTGGCGTCGCTGCAGGCCGACGCCTCCGATGTCGCCTCGGAGCTGCGCCAAGTCATCGAGACCTGGGAGGACGATCCCGAGCGACTGGAGGAGGTGCGGGGGCGCCGCCAGCTGCTGCGAGAGCTGTCTCGCAAGTACGGCGAGGGACCGGACGGCGTCCTCACCTTCGCGGCCGAGGCTCGGCGGCAACTGGAGGAGCTCGACGCGGCCGAGGTGCGAGCCGCCGAGCTCCTGGTCGAGATCGAGACGGCCGAATCCGAAGTGACCGCAGCCGAGGCCGCCGTCGGCGCGCAGCGCCGCCGGGCCGCCCCCACCCTCGCCCGGGCCGTCGAGCAGCGCCTGCAGCGCCTCGCCATGCCCCACGCCCGGGTGGAGGTGACCGTGGCCGAGCCCGATCCCGGCGACGACGTCACGTTCCTCCTGGGGGCCAACCCGGGCGAGGCGGTCCTGCCCCTGGCCAAGGTGGCCTCGGGCGGCGAGCTCGCCCGGGCCATGCTGGCACTGCGCCTCGTGCTCACCGACGCCCCCGCCACCATGGTCTTCGACGAGGTCGACGCCGGGGTGGGGGGAGAAGCGGCTCAGGCAGTGGGCAGCGCCTTGGCCGAGGTGGCGGGCCGTCACCAGGTCCTCGTGGTCACGCACCTGGCCCAGGTGGCGGCCTGTGCGCAACAACAGCTGGGGGTGCACAAGGAGGTGGCCGGGGGCCGGACCGTGGCGCACGCGGCGGTCCTCGGTGACGACGACCGGGTGGTCGAGCTGGCCCGCATGCTCTCGGGTCATCCCGACTCTGCCGCGGCCCGGCGCCACGCCCAAGAGCTCCTCGGGCCCGGTGCGGGGACCTCGAAGCGCAAACCGTCGCGGGCCCGCTGAACCACGGGTCACGCCCCGACACTCCACCGGTAGATTGGACCCGTGGTCTACCGTGGAACGATGCCCGGGAAGCTCCGAGCTTGACCAAGTACGTCTTCGTCACCGGCGGTGTGTCCTCATCGCTCGGCAAGGGACTCACCGCCTCCTCGCTCGGCCGGCTCCTCAAGTGCCGTGGCCTACGGGTCACGATGATCAAGCTCGATCCGTACATCAACGTCGACCCCGGCACGATGAACCCGTTCGAGCACGGCGAGGTGTTCGTCACCCACGACGGGGGCGAGACCGACCTCGACCTCGGGCACTATGAGCGCTTCATCGACGTCGAGCTGAAGACGACGTCAAACGCCACGACGGGGTCGATCTACTCCGAGGTGATCCGCAAGGAGCGCCACGGCGAGTACCTGGGCAAGACCGTGCAGGTCATCCCGCACATCACCGATGAGATCAAGGCCCGCATCCGCCACCTGGCGTCGGAGGAGATCGACGTGGTGATCGTCGAGGTGGGCGGCACGGTCGGTGACATCGAGATCGTCCCCTTCCTCGAGGCCATCCGGCAGTTTCGCCACGACGTGGGACGAGACAACGTCTGCTACGTCCACCTCACCCTGGTGCCCTACCTGGCCCCGTCGGGGGAGCAGAAGACCAAACCCACCCAGCACTCGGTCACCGAGTTGCGCAGTCGAGGAATCCAACCCGACGTCATCGTGTGCCGGTCGGACCAACCCATCTCCGACGGCCTCAAGCGCAAGATCTCGCTGCTGTGCGACGTGCCCGTAGAGGGGGTCATCTCGGCGGTGGACGCGCCCAGCATCTACGAGATCCCGCTCGTCCTGCACGAAGAGGGCCTCGACCGGGTGGTGTGCCAGATGCTCGCCATCGACGGGGAGGAGCATCCCGTCGACCTGTCGGGGTGGGAGAAGGTCGTCTGGCAGGTCTCGGCGTCCGAGCGGCCCGTGCGTATCGGCGTGGTGGGCAAATACGTCAATCTCCCCGACGCGTACCTGTCGGTGGGTGAAGCCCTGCGCCACGCCGGGTTCCACCACGGGGCCAAGGTCGAGGTGGACTGGATCCAGGCCGAGAAGGTCCCCGACCTCCTCGGCACGGACCGCATGTTGCAGCTCGACGGCATGGTCATCCCCGGGGGCTTCGGGGAACGCGGCATCGAAGGGAAGATCGACGCCGTCGAATTCGCCCGCCAGCGCGAGATCCCGTGTCTGGGGCTGTGTCTCGGCCTCCAGGTCATGGTCATCGAGGTGGCACGTCACCTGGCCGGGCTCGAAGGGGCCAACTCGCGCGAATTCGACACCATCAGCCCGCACATGGTCATCGACCTCATGGACGACCAACACAAAGTCGTCGACATGGGCGGCACCATGCGCCTGGGCTCCTACGTGGCGCAGCTCGAGCCCGGTTCCATCGTGGCCGAGGCCTACGGGTCACTGGTGGTGTCAGAACGCCACCGTCACCGCTACGAGGTCAATCCCCGCTACAAGGCCCGGCTGGAAGAGGCCGGTCTGCGCTGCTCGGGGTCGTCGGCCGACGGCGTGCTGGTCGAGTTCGTCGAGCTCCCCGAGCACCCCTTCTGGGTGGGGACCCAGGCCCACCCCGAGTTCAAGAGCCGACCCGACCGTCCCCACCCGCTGTTCCGCGAATTGCTGCGGGCGGCACTGCGGCGTGCCGACGGGCGCCTGCCCCGCCTCATCGCCATCGACTCCGACGTCGGTGCCGCCTCCTGAACAGGGGTTCCGTCACCTCGCTGACGAGGTCCGCCTCGAGGGGTGGGGGATCTCGTTCGTGCGAGGGGAGTTCGAGGCTCCCGACCACTCCCACTTCACCCGCGACGTCGTCCGTCACCCCGGAGCGGTGGCTGTGGTCCCCGTGACCGGGCACGACACCGTCCTGCTCGTTCGCCAGTACCGCGGGCCCGTGGACACCGAGCTCCTCGAGATCCCCGCCGGCACGCGCGACGTCGTGGGTGAGCCACCCGAGACCACAGCCCGACGCGAGCTCGAGGAGGAGGTGGGTGTGCGGGCCGGGACGATCCGCCTCGTGGGCACCATGCTCAACAGCCCCGGGTTCTGCGACCAGAAGACCCTGCTCTACCTGGCCCGAGATCTCGAGCCGGTGGCGCCTTCGCGCCACGGCGAGGAGGAGCGCTACATCGAGGTGGTCGAGGTCGCCCTGGCGGAGATCGACTCGATGGTGGCATCGGGCGCGCTCGTCGACGCCCAGACGCTCCTCGGGCTGCTCCTGGCGCGCCAGGCGTTGGTCGTCGAACGGGCCGCATCGTCGCCAACGACGCCCCCTCCGTCGACGACCTGAAGGCGAGTCGCACATGCCGCCGGTCGTGATCGACATGCCCGAGAGCGGGCCGCTACTGAGTCGCCAGGCCGAGGAATACCTCACGTGGCTGGCGATCGAACAGGGCCGGGCACGCAACACCATCGTGTCGTATCGACGTGACCTGGTCAGCTATGAGGCCTTCCTGGCCGGACGCGGCATCACGGTGGATCGTGCCGATGTCGCCAGCATCGAAGAGCACCTGGCGCAACGGCGCGTCGCGGGCCTCGGCCCCGCCTCGGTGTCGCGCGCCCTAGCGGCGCTGCGAGGCCTGCACCGGTTCCTCCTCGAGGAGGGTGGCGCCCCCGTCGACCCCACCACCGACGTGCGTCCCATCCGCGCCCCCCATCGCCTCCCCAAGGCCATCGACGAGGACGAGGTGGGCCAGCTGCTCGACACGACGACCAAGAAGGACCCCGCCTCGGTTCGGGACCGGGCCATCCTCGAGGTCCTGTACGGCACGGGGATGCGCGTGTCGGAGCTGGGGGGGCTGAGCCTGTCGGACCTGGTGTCGGACACCGGGCTGGTCCGGGTGCTGGGCAAGGGGGACAAAGAGCGCCTCGTGCCCATGGGCCGCTGCGCCCGTCGGGCCCTCGACGCCTGGCTCGGTCCCCGAGGACGCCCCGAGTTCGAGCCCCGACGCTGGGCGCGGCGCGGCGACGCCGAGGCAGTGTTCCTCAACGCCCGGGGCGGGCGGCTCACCCGGCAGGGAATCTGGGGGGTGCTCAAGAAGCGCGCCCGCGCTGCCGGCCTCGAGGACAAGGTGCACCCTCATGTGCTGCGCCACTCGTGCGCCACGCACATGCTCGCCCATGGAGCCGACATCCGCGTCGTGCAGGAGCTCCTCGGGCATTCCTCGATCGCCACCACCCAGCTCTACACCAAGGTGTCGCTGGAGCACCTCAGAGAGGCCTACGAGCGGGCGCATCCGCGCGCCGACAGGGGTGCCGGGCAGTAATCTGCTGGGCGTGTCTCCCGACGCCCCGACTGTCGATCACCGCGCCCTGCTGGAGGAGGAGCGCACCGATCTCATCGCCAAGCTCGACGAGCTGGGTCTGGGAGGCGCGGGCCTGACCTATGACTCCAACTTCGCCGACTCCAGCCAGGTGACCGCTGAGCGTGGTGAGGCCGAAGCGCTGGGGGCGTCCCTGCGAGAGACCCTCGAGGACGTGGAACGGGCCCTGGCCAAGCTGTCGGACGGCACCTACGGCGCCTGCGAGGACTGCGGACAGCCGATCGACCCGCTGCGCCTCGAAGCCAAGCCCGCGGCGCGGTACTGCATCAACTGCGCTTCGAAACACTGATCCGGGGGAGCCGTTGAGCGCCTGGGGACCCCCACCCGCCTCCGGACAACCGCGTCGACAGGGCCTGAGCCCGCGCGCCACCATCTGGATCATCGCCGGGGTGGCGCTGGTGGCGGTGTTGATCCGCAGCCACAAGATCAGCACCTTCGAAATCCTGTTCATCTGCGCCGCGATCCCGTCGGTGATCCTGCACGAGATCTCCCACGGCGTCGCCGCCCTGGCCTTCGGTGACGACACCGCGCAGCGCGCCGGCCGAGTGACACTCAACCCCATCAAGCACATCGACCCTTTCGGCACGATCATCCTCCCCGTCCTGCTCGTGCTGAGCGGAGCGCCGGGGGCCATCTTGTACGCCAAGCCGGTCCCCGTGAACGTGTCGCGACTGCGGAACTCTCGCAACACCAGTGTGGTGGTGTCGCTGGTGGGACCGGCGGTGAACATCGCGTTGGCGGCGGTGTGCGGACTCGCCTTCGCCACGTTTCTGAGCCCCGTGTCGCGTCTCGACGCCGCGGTCAGCGTCGGGCCAATCTGGGCCCAGCTGCTGTTTGTGGCCGGCTACGCCAACGTCATCCTGGCCGTGTTCAACCTGATCCCCTTGCCGCCGTTGGACGGCTCGGCCGTGCTGGAGCGCTTCCTCCCCAGGAGCTTGCTTCCCGGCTACTACCGGATCCGTCCCTTCACCATGTTCATCCCCCTGATCATCGTGGTGCTGCGACCCAGCGCGCTCTCGGGCATCTTCGACTGGGCCATCAACCACTACGCCAGCGCGGTGGGAGTACCGGTCAACGGCTGAACCCCTGCGGGGGAGCCAGCAATCCCGCGGCGCGCATGGCCCGGTCGAGGGTGGGCCCCGCCACCGTTCTCGCCTTGGCCGCCCCCTGGGCGAGGACCGACTCCACGTAGTCACGTTGCGACTGCAGCTCGGCCAGGCGCTCGCGCACCGGGCGCAGGAGCTCGGCCAGGGCTTCGGCCACGTCGGCCTTCAACGCCCCGTAGTTGGCGTAGCCCGAGGCCAGGTCGGAGGGGTCGCCTCCGGTGCACGCCGCCAACAACTCCAACAGGTTCGACACGCCCGGCTTCTTCGCCGGGTCGTAGCAGACCTCGGTCTCGGTGTCGGTGACGGCCTTGCGCACTTTGCGGTCGATCTCCTCGGGGGGGTCGAGGACGAGGATGGTGCCGAGGGGGGAGCTCACCGACTTCGACATCTTGCGCGTGGGCTCCTGGAGGTCCATGACCCGGGCCGCCACCTTGGGCACGGCCGGTTCGGGCACCACGAAGGTGTCGCCGTAGCGGTGGTTGAAGCGCGCCGCGACGTCCCGGGTGAGCTCGAGGTGCTGGCGCTGGTCGTCGCCGACGGGGACCCGCTCGGCGTCGTAGAGGAGGATGTCGGCCGCCATGAGCACGGGATAGGTGAGCAGGCCCGCCCGTACGGTCTCCTGCTCGCCGCCTTTGTCCTTGAACTGCGTCATGCGCCGTAGCTCCCCGTAGGTGGCGGTGCATTCGAGCAACCACGTCAGCCGGGGGTGCTCGGGGACGTGGCTCTGGACGAACAGGGTGCAGACCGAGGGGTCGAGCCCCACCGCCAGGAGGTTCTCGGCTGTCTCCAGGGTCGTCTGCGCCAGGAGGGCCGGGTCGTACTCGAGGGTCAGGGCGTGGAGGTCCACCACACAGAAAAAGGCGTCGAAATCGTGTTGGTCGGCCACCCAGTTCCGGAAGGCGCCCAGGTAGTTGCCGAGGTGCAGATCGCCGCTCGGTTGCACCCCTGACAGGACCCTGGCCATGGCGTGCCATGGTACGGGACCCGCGCCGGGACGCGGTGATGCCGATGTCGTGGCGCGAGGGGAGCGCCGCGCACCGTCGTTCCTGCTCAAGGACCATGCACAGACATCGACGGGGGAGCCGGTAGGGTCGACGGCGTGGTGGCGCACGTCTCGACGCCCGTCTATGAAGGGCCCTTCGACGTGCTGCTCCAGCTGGTGTCGGACCACAAGGTCGACATCTACGACATCCGGATGTCGGACCTGGTCGACGCCTTCGTGGCCGAGATGACCGCCCGCCAGCCATTCGACGTCCACACCGCCAGTGAATTCTTGGTGATCGCCGCCATCCTGGTGGAGCTCAAGTCCCGCAAGCTGCTCCCCGGGCCCGACGATGTCGACGACGACGAGGAGCTCGCCGGCTTCGAGGAGCGCGACCGCCTGCTGGCCCGCCTCCTCGAGCTCCAGGCCTACGCGGCGGCGGCGGACGCCTTTGCCGTGCTCATCGACCAGGCCCGGCGCACCCTGCCTCGCGTCGCCGGCCTGGAGGAGCAATTCCGCGACCTGGCCCCGGACCTCCTGGCGGGCGTGACGCCGGAGAAGCTGGCTGCCGCCTTCATGGTGGGCACCGTGCCCCGTCCCGAATTCCTGCTCGACCTGTCCCACGTCACGGTGGAGGCGGTGACCGTGTCCGAAGCGGTCAGCGAGCTCGAAGTGCGGCTCCCCACCGCGGGCCGCCTGTCGTTTCGGGAATTGACCTCGCACTGCACGACGCGCATGCAGATCATTGTCCGCTTCCTCGCTCTGCTGGAGTTGTGCAAACGGGGCTGGATCACCCTCGACCAGGGCGAGACCTTTGGCGACCTCGTCATCTTCTGGTCCCGAGACTCGTCCGTGCTGTCCACCGTCGGCGGTGGCGACACGGTCGAGGAGTACGACGGCTGACGGTCCTGCCCGTGGGACTTCCTGAGGAGTACCGCGCCATCGAGGCCATCGTGCTCTCGGCCCTGGAGCCGGTGCCCCCGAACATGCTCGCCGAGCTCCTCGAGATGCCCATCGAGCGCGTCGAGGCCGCCTGCACCGAGTTGGCGGCGAGTTACGAGGGCGAGAGCCGGGGCTTCGTGCTCGCCCGCGTGGCGGGGGGATACCGCTACCAGACCCACCCCGACCTGGCCCCGTTCGTCGAGCGCTTCGCCATGGAGGGTGTGTCGTCGCGCCTGTCCTCGGCCGCGCTCGAGACCCTGGCCATCGTGGCCTATCGCCAACCCGTCTCGCGGGCGCAGATCGCGGCCCTCCGGGGCGTCAACGTCGACGGGGTGGTGCGGCTGCTCGAGCAGCGCGGCTACATCAACGCCGTGGGCCACGCCCCGGGGCCCGGCCAACCCGTGCTCTACGGCACCACGCCGGCGTTCTTGGAGAGGCTGGGCCTCTACAACCTCGACGAGCTGCCCCCCGTCGAAGAGCTCCTGCCCGGCCCCGAAGTCGTCGAGCAACTCGAGGAGCGCCTGCGCCCCGGCGCCGATGCCTGAGAGGCGACGTCCGCCACCCCGCCCGCCATCGCGTCAGACGCCCGGCGCCGACGACGGCGCACCGCAGGGCGAGCGGCTCCAGAAAGTCCTCGCCCGCATCGGGCTCGGGAGCCGGCGGACCTGTGAAGAGCTGATCGCCGGCGGCCGGGTGACGGTCAACGGCGAGACCGCCGAGCTCGGTCGCAGGGTCGACGTCGAGCACGATGTCGTCTCCCTCGACGGTGTGGCGCTGCCCGTGCTTCCCGGTCTCGTGCACTACCTGCTGCACAAGCCGGCCGGCGTCGTCACCACCGCCCACGATCCCCAGGGTCGCCCGACGGTGCTCGAGCTGGTGCCGGCGGCGCCCCGGGTCTTCCCCGTGGGGAGGCTCGACGCCGACAGCGAAGGGCTCCTGGTGCTCACCAACGACGGGGATCTGGCCCAGCGCCTCACCCACCCTTCCTACGGGGTCGAGAAGGAGTATCTGGTGGAGATCGACGGGGTGGCATCGGCCGGAGATCTGCGGCGTCTGCGTCTGGGTATCGACCTCGACGACGGCAAAACGGCCCCGGCCACCGTGGGCGTGGTGGCGCCGGGCGTCATCCGCATGGTCATCCACGAGGGTCGCAACCGCCAGATCCGACGCATGTGCGACGCCGTGGGCCACCCCGTCCGCCGCCTGGTGCGCACCCGGATCGGCCCGGTATCGGACCCCCACCTGAAGCCCGGGACGTGGAGAGCGCTCGACCCCTCGGAGGTGCGCGCCCTGGCCCGCGCCGCGCGGTTCCGCGACGCCCCTGGCCAGCGCCGTCATCCGCCGGGGAGCGGGACCGGGCCTGGGTAGCATCGAGCCCATGTCCGCCGTCCGCGCCCTGCGCGGTGCCACCACCGTCGACACCGACACCCCCGACCAGGTCTCCAGCCGCATGCAGGAGCTCCTGACCGACCTGTTGGAGCGCAACGGCCTCGACCACGACGAGGTCATCAGCATCGTCTTCACCGCCACCGGTGACGTGGTGTCGATGTTCCCGGCCGCCGCGGCCCGGTCCATGGGCCTCGGCGACGTCCCCCTGTTGTGTGCCCGCGAGCTCGACGTCGTCGGGTCCACACCCCGCTGCTTGCGGGTCCTGATGCACGTGGCCACCGACCGAACCCGCCCCGAGCTCCACCACGTCTATCTCCACGGGGCCCGGGGGCTGCGCGATGACCTCCCCGAGTGACCCCCGGCGAGCCGCCGTCGTCGGCACCGGCCTGATCGGTGGGTCGATCGGGCTCGCCCTGCGGGCCCGCGGCTGGTGGGTGACGGGACGAGACGCCGACCCCAGCGCGGCCGATCGGGCCCGGGCCCTCGGCGCCCTCGACGAGGTGGGCGAGGACCCCGGGGCCGAGATCACCTTCGTGGCCACGCCCCTGGGCGCGGTGGTGCACGAGGTGACGCGGTCGTTGCGCCAGGCGACACGGCCGGGAGCGGTCGTGACCGACGTGGCGGGGGTGAAGGCACCGCTGGCGGCCCAGCTCACCCAGCCCGGCTTCGTGGGGGGCCATCCCATGGCGGGATCCGAGCAGGTGGGGATCGACGGGGCCGACCCTGACTTGTTCGTCGGTGCCACGTGGGTGCTCACGCCCACCGCCACCACCGACCCCGACGCCTATGCCCGCCTCCAGTCGGTGGTGAGCAGTCTCGGTGCCGAGGTTCTGGCGTTGTCACCGGAGCAACACGACACGCTTGTGGCCATGGTCTCCCACGTCCCGCACCTCACCGCCGCCACCCTCATGAACCTCGCCGACCGCGCCGCCGAAGAGCACGGCGCCCTCCTGCGCCTGGCGGCGGGAGGGTTCCGGGACATGACGCGCATCGCGGCGGGACAACCCGGCATCTGGCCCGACGTGTGCGCCGAGAACGCGCCCGCCATCGTGGCCGCCCTCGACACCTTGCTGGCCGATCTGTCGGGCATGCGCGACCGGGTGGCGGCCGCCGACAAGGCCGGCCTGCTGGCCGAGCTCGAGCACGCCGCCGCGGCCCGACGCTCCCTGCCGGCGCGCGCCGTGCGACCTGAACGCCTGGCCGAGTTGCGGGTGCCGGTCCCCGACCGGCCCGGGGTGCTGGCCGAGATCACCACCCTGGCCGGCGACCTCGGGGTGAACATCCACGACATCGAGCTGGCCCACAGCGTCGAGGGCGACCGCGGGGTGCTCGTGCTGGTGGTGGACGGCGATGTCTCGCCCCGGCTGCACGACGCCCTCACCGGTCGCGGCTACCGGTCGACCTCGAGGCACCTCGAATGAGCCCGGCGCTGGGTCCCTCGCCCGCCACCGACGACGCCGCGGTGTTCACCGTGGAGGGCGGTCGCCCTCTGGTGGGCCGGGTCCGGGTCCCGGGTGACAAGTCGGTCTCCCACCGGGCGCTGCTCCTGGGGGCGCTGGCGGTCGGACGCTCGGTGGTGCGGGGGTTGTCCGACGGCGACGACGTGGCTCGCACCGCCGCCGCCCTCGGCGCCCTGGGCGCGCAGTTCGACGGCGACACCGTGCCCGGGTCGATGGTGATCACCGGGGACGCGGCCCGCCTGCACGAGCCCGCCGGTGCCCTAGACGTCGGCAACTCCGGCACCACCATGCGACTGCTCGCCGGGGTGGTGGCCGGGCGGCCCTTCACCACGGCACTCACGGGCGACACCTCGTTGTCGGGCCGGCCCATGGACCGCGTGGCCGTGCCGCTGCGTCGGATGGGGGCGACGGTCCAAGGTCGGACGGCGCGCTGCTTCCCTCCGCTCACGATCCGGGGTGGGGCGCTGGAGGGGATCGACTACACGACTCCGATGGCGAGCTCCCAGGTGAAGTCGTGCGTGCTGCTCGCCGGGCTCCAGGCCGAGGGCGAGACGGTGGTGCGCGAGCCGGTGCTC
Source organism: Acidimicrobiales bacterium (assembly GCA_036511675.1). Classification (GTDB taxonomy): domain Bacteria; phylum Actinomycetota; class Acidimicrobiia; order Acidimicrobiales; family UBA8190; genus Chersky-840. The sequence goes on from DATCBU010000081.1 coordinate 55,139, forward strand.
ACCCGGCTCCACACCGAGGAGTTGTTGGCGCGCTGCGGGGCACGGCTGCGCGAGTTCGAGGACGACGGTGGCGGCCACGTCGTGGCCCTGCGCCCGTCGGTGTTGACTCCCTTCGAGCTCGACGTACCCGGTGACCCGTCGCAGGCCGCCTTCTGGGTCGTCGCCGCCTGCCTCGTGCCGGAGAGCTCGGTCACAGTGGAACGCGTCTACGTGGGACGGGGGAGACGCGGATACCTGGACGTGCTCGCCCGCATGGGAGCGAACATCGAGGAGGTTCCGACCACGGGGCCCGGTGACCTCGGCGCCACCGCCGACATCGTGGCGCGCTTCGGGCCCCTGCAGGCGACCGAGGTCCACGCGGCGGAGATCACGGGGCTCGACGAGGTCCCCGTGCTGGCCGTGGCGGCGGCCTGTGCCTCGGGCGACACGGTGTTTCGCGACGTGGGAGAGCTGCGCGTGAAGGAGTCGGACCGCCTCGCCGGGGTGGCCGAGCTCGTAGCGGTGTTCGGGGCCCGGGCCGAGGTCGAGGGCGACGACCTCTGGGTGCATGGCGGTGCCGGTCTGGTGCCGGGCGCGCTCGACGCCCGCGGTGACCACCGCATGGCCATGGCCGCGGCGGTGGCCGGCCTGGCGGCGGGGAGCGAGCGCAGCTCCATCGCGGGATGGTCCGCCGTGGACACCAGCTACCCGCGCTTCGCCGCCGACCTGGCCTCGCTCACCGGTGCCCGGTCGTGACCGGCGTCTCGGTCCAGGTGGTGGCCATCGACGGCCCGGCCGGGGCCGGGAAGTCCACCCTGGCGCAATCGGTGGCCGCGCACCTCGGGGTGGAGCGGCTCGACACCGGGGCCATGTACCGGGCCGTGGCCTTCAAAGCGCTGCAGCACCACATCGACGTCACCGATGCCGAGGCCGTGGCCCGCCTGGCCCGGGACACGGTGATCGAAGTGGGTGAGCGGGTGACGGTCGACGGCGAAGACGCCACCGACGCCATCCGCTCGGTGGCGGTGGACGCCGCGGTGTCGGCCGTGGCCGCCAACCCGGCGGTGCGGGCCGAGCTCGTGACACGCCAGCGCGCCTGGGTGGCGCAGCGGGGACGGGGGGTCGTCGAGGGCCGGGACATCGGCACGGTGGTGCTCCCCGACGCGGACGTGAAGATCTATCTCACTGCCGCCACCGAGACCCGGGCTCGGCGCCGGGCCCGCCAGCGCGCCGACGGGCGCAGCGTCGAAGACGTCCACGAAGACCTGGTGCGCCGGGACCGGCTCGACTCCACCCGCCAGGCCTCGCCCCTGCCATCACCCGAGGACGTCGCCGCGGATGCCAAAGTGATCGACTCGACCGGCAAGTCGAGCCGGGACGTGCTCGAGGAGGTGCTGGCATGCCTGTGAAGCCTCACCTGGACACCGACCACGACACCACCACGTCCCGGCGCGGCGCCGGGGTGCGCGTGCCGTCGTGGGTCTACCGCGGTCTGCGCGTGCTGGTGCACCTGATCAACCGGGCCTACTGGCGCGTCGAGGTGCAGGGGGCCGACACCGTCCCGCTCACCGGGCCGGTGATCCTGGCGCCGGTGCACCGCAGCTTCATGGACTTCTTCGTCGTGTCCGAGGTGACCAGGCGCAAGATCTTCTACATGACCAAAGAAGAGATGTGGAAGACGCCGCTGTTGGGCTCGGTCCTCGACGCCGTCGGAGCGTTCCCGGTGCATCGCGACGGGGCCGACCGCCTGGCATTGGAGCGGGCCCAGGACGTTCTCGAACGCGGCGACGTCCTCATCTTGTTCCCCGAGGGCACGCGGCGCGCCGGGCCGGTCATCGAGAACCTCCACGAGGGCGCCGCTTTCCTGGCGGCGCGTACCGGCGCCCCCATCGTCCCCATCGGGATCGGGGGCACCGCCGAGGCCATGCCCAAGGGGTCGAAGTTCGTGCGCCCCGTCAAGGTCCACATCGTGGTGGGCCCGCCCATCCCTGCTCCCGAGCGCTCGGCCCGGGGAAGAGTGCCCCGCACCCAGGTCCACGCCCTCACCGAGCGGCTGAGCTCGGAGCTCCAGGCGCTCTACGACGACGCCGAACAGCGGGCCACGCCACGAGCCCGACCAACACGACGAAGCCGAGGGCCGAGGCCACGAAGCCCTCGAGGACGCGATGGGGCCGGTACGTGAAGTGCACCAACGACGTCCCGGCCGGGATGGACACGGCCTGGATCAACCCCTGACGCCGGACCGGAGCGGCGTGGTGGGCGCCGTGCCCACCGTGGGCGGCCGGGGTGGTGACCGTGGCCTGCCACCCCGAGGCGTACTGCTCGGACCGCACGAGGGTGGCGGGGCGCGAGGTGGTGACCCGGATGGTCTCGTCTCCCCAGGGCGTGCTCGACACCACCCGCGTGGCGGCCCGGGCCCCGCCACCCCCGGTCACCCAGGCTCGCCCCGCCGCCGAGGCCTGGGTGAAGATGCTGAAGGTGCCGATCATTCCCCGATAGCGCCAGCGGGGCTGGGTCACCGCGTCACGCAGGGATCCGTCGACGCGATAGGTGCCCTGCCCGGCGGTGCGAAGCACCGCCGGCCCGACCACGGCCAGGGCTGAAGGCGCGGCCCGGACCTCGAGCACGACACCACTGGCGGCGGTGGGGCGCGGCGCCGACACGACGGCGGTGCCCCGCCCGGCGCGGGCCGAGCCGATCCACGTCGTGGCACCACCGTCGGGAGCCAACAGGCCCACCCGCAGGGCCCCCGACCCCGAGTGCACCGGGACCGAGACCGAGGTCACCGAGAGCACCGTGCCGAAGTACTGCGTGCGGGCCCGACCCGACACCAGCGCCACCGTGGCGGCGGGGACGGGCGCGTACTGGTAGTCACCGGTGGGGGTGGGTGGGGGAGCGGTGGTGTCGGGGGGTGCACCGTCCACCGGCCCCACCGGCGGGACGCGGGTGGTGCCGGCCACCGCACTGTGCGGCGACCCCGGCGCGGCGACCACCACGTGGACGAAGTACTCGGGGACCGTGGCCAGGACACCGAGGTCGAGCTGCGCGAAGGTGCCGTCGCCCAGGGCGGAGGGGCTCATGCTGAGCTGGGTGTGGGTGCCGGTGGCGCGGTCGTAGTTGGCGTCGACGACCGCCCCGTAGCCCTGCACGCTGTTGAGGTTGCGCAGGATCGTCAGGTCGGGCTGGCCCAGTCGCTCGGCCGCCACGGAGTAGTACCGGTCGGGGTCGAACAACGCCACACGGTGGTCCTCGCCCGCCGGGCCCGGCCCCTGGGCGGCCACGAACGACGCCAGGGCATCGGCCGTGACGCTGTTGGTGGTGGCCCCGACCGGGTCGACCGAGCCCTGGGTGAAGCCGTTGAACAGCAAGAGGTCCGCGATCAGCAGCGCCGTCAACAAACGGGGCATGACCCGGGCCAGACGGTGGCGACGCAGGACCAGGACCATGGCCCACGCCGCCAGGGCGCTCGGGATGGTGAGGAAGGCCACCAGTGGCCACAACGACGACCGGGTGACCTGGCCGGGCACGTGCAGGAAGTGCGGGAACCAGGTCCCACCGACCAGGAGGACGACCTGCAGGCCAATGACCATCAGCGGGGGGATGAGCGGGAGCACGATGTCCGAGCGCCACCCCTCGGGCCCCGGCACGTTGCGCCACCATCGGGCCCGCGGTGTCGCCGCCGAGACCATGCCCTGGTCCGGGAGGGGGTCGGGAGCGCGTGCCAGGAACATGTGGTCGACCCACGTGGCGAACAGCACGGCCACGGCCAGGTCGACCTCGAGGAGGTTCCGGGCCAGCAGCCGCTGACGGTTGAACAGCGGGAGGTGGAAGAACAGGTGGCCCAGAGGGGTGAAGTCGCCCCACGTCAACACGAGCCCGAGGGCCGCGATGGCGTACCAGATCCACCACCGGCTCGACTCGCCGTGGCGGCGGTGGCGCCGGGCCAAGAGCCCGACAACGCCCATGAGGGGCATGATGCCGACGTAGCTCGACACCTCGGGAAGGCTGTAGGTGGCGAAGAAATGGGTGGGGAACGTTCCACTGGCCCCCAGCACCAGCGGGTCGAGGCCGAGGATGGTGAGCGACTTGTTCATCGACCCCGACGTGAAATACCAGTAGTCGTGCACGGCCCGCTGCGACTGCTCCTGGATGAGCGCGCCCGGGACGAGTTGCGCCCCGGCCAATGCCAGCCCGAGGAGGACGCCGGCGGCCACCCCGAGGGCGAGCGACACACGCCGGGCCGGGGTGCGCCAGAACAGCCACAGGGCATACACCCCGAGGACCAGGCCGCCGTCGAGGATGGGCTCGGCCGCTCCCGACAGCCCCATCAGCCCGATCGAGGCACCCAGCATCGCCACCCACGGGGTGGCGGAGCGCCCCGGAGGGCGATGGGCCAGCCGGTCGAGGGCGGCGAAGGCCCACGGCAGCCAGGCACCGGCCTCGATGACGTCGATGTGCACGCTCTGGGCCGCCATGAACCCGCCATAGGAGAAGGCGATGGCGCCCAGTCCCGACGCCGTCCAGGAGCGGCCCAGGACCCGAAGGAGCACCACCATTCCCAGCGCGGCGACGATCTCCACCAGGGCCTGGTTGACGACCCAGGCCAATGCTCCGGGCAGGACGCTGAAGAACCAGGTGGCCGGGTAGGCCGCACCGGCGTTGAACCCCGACAGCAGGGGCGACCCGCTCCACAGATACGGGTCCCACACCGGGGCATGCCCGTGGCGGAGGTCGATCCCCACCAGGACCCGCAGAGGGAAGTTCTGGGTGAGGTTGTCGCTGACGAGCCAGGTGACGCCGGCGGCGGCGGGAAGGCCGAAGATGGCACAGGGCACGGCCACGAAGGCCGCCACGATCCGCCTGCCGGGGCGGTGCACCAGACGCGCGGCGCGAGAGAGCACCGACCGTCCCGGGGCGAGTCAGGTCAGCTGCGGTCGCGCAGCCAGGTGCGAACGATCACACGCGCGTACTGCAGGCCGAACAAGGCGTTGTGGCCCTTCTTCGACTGGCCCGATGCCCGCGCATGCCACACGACGGGGCAGTCCGTGATCCGCCACCCGCGGGTCGCGGCACTGATGATGAGCTCGGCCGTCTGGTACTGGTCCTGCTCGAGGGTCACGTCCTTGAGCACCTCGATCTTGAGGCCCCGGAACCCGTTCGACGTGTCGGTGATGTGCTGGCCCGTCAGGGCGTTGATGATCGAGGCGAAGAAGACGACACCGGCCATCCTGACCCTGTCGGTGGTCTGGTCGACACCGAGGCGGCGGCTGCCGATGACGAAATCCGCCGACCCGTCGACCAACGGTGCCACGAAGCCGGGGATCTCGGACGGGTCGTTCTGCCCGTCGGCATCGAGGGTGACCACGTACCGGGCCCCGTGGGCGGCGGCGAGCTCGTAGCCCAGGCGCAGGGCCACACCCTGGCCCATGTTGACGGGCAGGACGGCGCAGTAGGCACCGTGGGCGCCCACGATGTCCTCGGTGCCGTCGTCCCCGCCGTCGACCACCACCAGGGTCGACACCGGAAGGCCTTGTACCTCCAGGGGCACGGATTTGAGCACGTCGCCGATGTTGTCGGCCTCGAGGTAGGAAGCGATGAGCACCACCACGGGGCCGAACGCGGCGGTGCCGTGCCGACGACGGAAGTCCTTCTGGCCCAGCTCCATGACCAGCCGGCGCGTGGCGTCGTGGCGGCGCACGACGCGCGCCTGGGCGCGCGTCCGGGGCGTGATCAGTCTGGACCCCATCAGAAGCTGTGGGGCCGGGCAAAGACCTCGCGCACGAGCGGCTCGAAATGCGCGAGCAACTCGGTGGGGTAGTCGGGGTCGAAGCTGGTCTGGTCCCATTCGTCGGCGAACCGTTCGCCCAACGAGAACCAGGCTTCTCCCCGGTACTGCTCACGGGCTTCGGGGTCACCGCCGAAGTGGTGGTAATAGTGCCGGCCCTGGAAGTCCTGGTGGGTGAGGATCACGTGGAAGACCTCGTCGCGCACGTAGGGACGGAGAATCTCGGCCGCGATGCGGGGGTGGTTGGGCACCGACACGTACTTGCCGATGTCGTGGCACAGCGCCGCCACCACCATCTCGGGGTCCGCTCCCGCCTCCTCGGCCCTCGTGGCGGTCTGCAACGAGTGTCGGAGCTGGTCGACGGCGAAGCCGTCGGTGATGTCGCCCAGCGCTTCGAGCATGCCGAGCACCTGGGTGGCCACGCGGGCCTGGCGCTGGGCGGTCAGGGCGCCGATCTCGGCCCACTGCTCGGCGCTCGACTCGTCCATCCGCCGGAAGGTGCTGGTGTTGGTGGTCTTGGAGGTGGTGCTCATGGCGTCATTCTCGCACTCCGGGCGAAGAGGCGCCGTGAACAGGGCGGTCGTGGCCGTTTCCTCAGACCCCTCACAGGTTCGATCCCACCGGCTCGTGCCGGCCGTGGGCCAGCGGCGTGGCCTCGAGCGGACAACACACCGGGACCCCACCCCCGCGCCGGGCCCTGTCCGCCAGCCGCTGGGTGGCACCGGGGTTGCGCACCAGCGCCGCGGCCAGGAGCCCGCCCAGGGCGGACGCCGCGCCCGCGAACACCACGGCATGGCGGAACCCGGCCTCGAACTCCCCGGGGTGGACATAGCTGTGGCCGGAGAGCCCCGACAGCGCCGGGAGCAGCGCCACCGCGATCAGCCCGCCGGCCCGGGCCACGTCGTTGTTGACCGCCGACGCCATGCCGGCGTGCTCGACCGGTGCCGAGGCCAGGGCGGTGGAGGTGAGCGGGGCCACGGTGATGACGAGGCCCAGCGCCAGCACGAGCACCCCGGGAAGCACCTCGGTCACGTAGTCGCCCGACGGCCCGATCATGCGCAGGAGCACCATGCCCGCGCCCACCACCACGGGCCCGACCGCCATCTGCAGACGGGGTCCGAGGCGCACCGCCAAGGCGCCGGAGCGGGCCGAGAAGGCGAGCATCACGGCGGTGAGGGGCAGAAGGGCGCTGCCCGCCTCGAGAGGGGAGTAGTGCGACACCTCCTGGAGCTGCACGGGAAGAAGGAACAACGCGCCCCCCAGCGCGCCGTACACGACGAAGGTCACGGCGTTGGTGGCGCTGAACTGGCGGCTGCCGAAGATGGCCAGGGGCAGCATGGGATAGCGCTGGCGCGCCTCTGCCACCACGAAGGCGACGAAGGCGGCGCCGGCGGTGGCGAGCATGGCCATGACCACGGGAGAGGACCATCCGTCGGTCGGGGCCTCGATGAGCCCACCCGCCAACCCCACCAGCCCGATGGTGACCAACGTGGCTCCCACCACGTCCACCGGGCCGGCGGCGGCTGGATCGCGCGTCTCCGGGACATGGCGCGTGGCGATGACTACCACCACGAGGGCGATGGGCAGGTTGATGAGGAAGATCAGCCGCCACGACACGGCGCTGATGAGAAAGCCCCCGGCGAAGGGACCGATGGCGGTGGCCACGCCCCCCAGGCCCGACCAGGCCCCGATGGCCCGGGCCCGGTCGTCCCGGGTGAACGAGGCCTGCAGGATGGCCAGTGACCCCGGGGTGAGCAGCGCGCCACCCACGCCCTGCAGTGCCCGTCCCGCGATCAGGGCCCCGGCGTCAGGCGCCAGCGCGCACACGAGCGAGGACACCGCGAACCACACCACTCCGATGACGAAGACCCGGCGCCGGCCGTAGCGGTCGCCGAGGGCGCCGCCCACCAGGAGCAGACCGGCCAGGGAGACGAGATAGGCGGTCACCACCCATTGCAGGCTGGAGACGGGCATGGAGAAGTTGCGCCCGATGGCGGGAAGGGCGATGCCCACCACCGTGGAGTCGATCGCCGTCACCGCCGACCCGAGCACGGTGGCGGCTAAGACCCAGCGGCCGGCGGCGCTCGACAGTCGGAGCTCGACGGCGTCGGCGGCCGAGCTCACCCCGCCAGCCGGGCGAGGACGTCGGCGGCCGAGATGTGCCGATCGCCGAGCACCGCCCCCACGTCCGGTGACCCCGCGTCGAGCGCGCCGGCACCCCGGGGCCGCAGCTCGGACGGGGCCGGAGCGGCCAGGCCCACCGTCACCGCGGCGGCGAGACCCCGCAGCAGGTCGCGCAGTTCGGGAGGCGGGGGGAAGTACTCGTCCTCGTCGGTGACATGGACCTCCTCGACCCCGAGCACGGGGGCCAGACGGGCCACCACCGCGTCCACCAGCTCGTCGGGGGCCGACGCACCCGCCGTCACACCCACGGTGCCCGAAAGGTCGTCGGGCAGCTCGGCGGCCTCGTTCACCCGCAGGACGAGGGGACACCCCGAGGCGCGCGCCACCTTCTCGAGGGCGCGTGTGTTCGAGGAGTTGACCGAGCCGATGACGACGACGGCATCGGAGCGGGCCGCGATGACCTTCAGGGCCGCCTGGCGATTGGTGGTGGCGAAACACAGGTCCGAGCGGTTGGGCATCCATAGATCGGGGAACCGCTCCCGGGCCCTGTTCATGATGTCGGACCACTCGTCGTGGCTGAGGGTCGTCTGGGCCAGCAACGCCACGGGGACGGCGGGGGCGATCTCGGCCGCGGCGACCTCGACATCGTCCTCGGAGCGCACCAGGCGGACCGAGTCGGGGGCGACCGCCATGGTGCCCACCGCCTCCTCGTGGCCCTCGTGGCCGACGTACAACACGGTGTAGCCCTTGCCGGCCCGCACCTTCAGCTCATGGTGCACCTTGGTCACCAAGGGACACACGGCGTCGACCACGACCCGCCCGCGATCGCGTGCCGCGGTGACGACCTCGGGCGCCGAGCCGTGGGCCGAGAGCATGAGCGGGGCGCCGTCGGGTACCTGGTCCACGTCGTCGACGAAGATCACGCCCTGCGCCCGGAACTGGTCCACGACATGCCGGTTGTGGACGATCTCGTGGTAGCAGTAGACCGGAGGCTCGAAGACCCGGACCATCCACGCCAGGGCCTTGATGGCCTTCTCGACGCCCGCGCAGAAACCCCGGGGAGAGGCCAAAAGGACTCGGTCGACGGGCACCTTCCCAGGCTATCGGCCCTGTGTGGGCAAGCCGCTGAGCCGGAGAGGGCGTGAGGACCAAGTAGCCTCGATGCCATGTCGGCGCCTCGGGTGGTCTCCGTGGCGGCCGCCTCCCCGGCGCAGCGGGCCGGCCTCCGGGTCAATGACGAGCTGCTGGCCGTCGACGGCCGCGTGCCACGCGACGTGATCGAGTACCGCCTTTTCGTCGACGAGGCCGATCCTGAGCTCGAGATCCGCCGGGGCCACGAGGAGCTCACGGTGCAGCTGCGCAAGCAGGCGGGGGAGGTACCCGGCATCGAGGTGTCCTCGGCGGTGTTCGACCGGGTCCGCACCTGCGACAACCACTGCGAGTTCTGCTTCATCTACCAGCTCCCCAAGGGGATGCGACGCAGTCTCTACCTCAAAGACGACGACTACCGGCTCTCGTTCCTGTACGGGAACTTCACCACCCTGACCCGGTTCACCGAGCTCGACCTCGAACGCGTCCTCACCGAGCGGTTGTCGCCGCTGTTCGTGTCGATCCACAGCACCGACCCCGAGCTCAGAGCGCGGATGCTGCGCAATCCCCGGGGAGCCACCAGCCTGCGATGGTTGCGAGCCCTGTTGGACGGGGGGATCGAGGTGCACGGTCAGGTCGTGGTGTGCCCGGGCGTGAACGACGGCGACGCGCTCGAGACCACTCTGGCGGGTCTCGTGGACGAATACAGCGATCTCGCCACCGTGGCCTGCGTGCCGTTGGGGGTGAGCGACTACACCACTGAGCCCTCGATGCGACCGCACACCGTGGCCGAGGGCGCGGCGGTGATCGACACCGTGGAGCTGTGGCAGGAGCTGTGCCTGGGCGCGCTGGGCCGACGACTGGTGTACGCGGCGGACGAGTACTACCTCCTGGCCGAGCGACCCTTTCCCGAGGCGCCGGCGTACGACGGCTTCCCCCAACACGAGAACGGCATCGGCATGGCCCGCGCCTTCGAGGCCGCCTTCCACGGCGACGTCTCGGCCGCCCATGGCGTCCAGCCCGGCTTCTTCTCCTGGGTCGACGGCGCCCCCGCCGCGGGCTACCGCGCCCTGCGCACCGACGGGGCGTCATCGCCGTGGCACGACGACGGCACCCGGTGCGAGCCCGCCCCGGTCGCCATCCTCACCGGGGAGTACGGCGCCGCCGTGCTCGGGCCCCTGTTGCGCGACCAGGGACCCCATGTGCGCCTGGTCCCGGTCCACAATGCCTTCTTCGGAGGCAACATCGCCGTCACCGGGCTCATGACCGGCGCCGACATCTCCCGGGTGCTGCGCCGCGAGCCCGTCGGGGAGCGCTACCTCCTCCCCGACGTGTGCCTGTCCGAGGGACGCTTCCTCGACGGCATGACCGTGGCCGAGCTCCCCCGGTCGGTCGAGGTCGTCCCGAGTGACGGGTACTCCCTGCGCCTGGCCCTGCAGGGCGGGGGAGCGAACACCGCCGCACCGCGCCCCTCCCCGCCGGTCGCGGTGGCGCTGGGAGCGCCGCGGTGAACCCGCCCGCGCCGACGCGCACGCCCGGACGGACCACGTCGGGCGGGGCGAAGACCGAGCCGCGGCCGCTGGTGGTGATCGCCGGTCGTCCCAACGTGGGCAAGTCGACACTGGTGAACCGCTTCGTGGGCCGGCGCGCCGCGGTCGTCCAGGAGAAGCCCGGCGTCACCCGTGACCGGCTCGAGCTCGACTGCGAGTGGAACGGCCGCGCCTTCGTGGTGGTCGACACCGGGGGATGGCTGGGCCGCGGTGACACGCTCGACGCCAAGGTGACCCGCCAAGCCGAACGCGCCGTCGCCGCCGCCGACCTCGTGCTCCTGGTGGTGGACGCCGCCGTCGGGGTCACCACCGAAGACGACGAGGTAGCCCGGGTCCTGTCCCGCTCGGGACACAAGGTCCTGTTGGTGGCCAACAAGGTGGACAACGACCGGCGCGAAGCCGATGCCTGGGAGCTCGTCTCGCTCGGCTTGGGCGACCCGTGGATGGTGAGCGCCCTCCACGGCCGCGGGACGGGGGATCTCCTCGACGAGGTGGTCCGGTTGCTCCCCGACCCGTCCGCCCCTGCCGAAGATGGCGGGCCTGGCACCGCCGAGCCCGACGGTGACGCATCCGACGCGGTTGCCGTACGGGTGGCGATCGTGGGCCGCCCCAACGTGGGCAAGTCGACGCTGTTCAACCGCATGATCGGCGAGGAGCGCTCGGTCGTCCACGACCTGCCCGGGACGACACGCGACGCCATCGACACCCAGATCGAAACGGCCGAAGGCCCCATCCGCTTCATCGACACGGCCGGGATGCGGCGCCGGTCCCGCACCGAGGAGGGCACCGAGTTCTACGCCATGGTGCGCGCCCTGCAAGCTCTCGACCACGCCGATGTGGTTCTCCTCGTCATCGACGCCACCGACGGCGTGACGCACCAGGATCAGCGCCTGGCCGAGCGGATCGGCGCCTCGGGCAGCCCCGTCCTCGTCATCTTGAACAAGTGGGAGCTGCTCGACACCGACGGTCGGCGTGCCATCGTCGACGCCGTGGACGACCGTCTCGCCTTCCTGGGCGAATCACCGACGGTCAAGGTGAGTGCCAAGAGCGGCATGGGGGTCCACAAGATCCTTCCCGCCTTGGGTCGTGCCGTGGAGGCCTACCACCACCGCATCCCGACGGGGGAGCTCAACCGAGCCATGCGGTCCATCCAGGCCGACCACGCCGCCCCCGGAGCGCGGATCCGCTATGCGGTGCAAGGGGCGATCGACCCTCCGACCTTCACCTTGTTCGCCACCAGGCGCCTGCCTGCCCCCTACCTGCGATATGTCGAGCGCAAGCTGCGAGAGCAGTTCGGGATCGGGCCCACGCCCGTGAAGTTCCGGGTGCGGATCGGGTCATGAGCAAGGCCGGTACCGGCGTGTTGGGCCCCTCGCTCCATGTGGCGGCCTGCGGAGCCTGACCATGCCGTGGTGTGACACGTGCGAGCACATGGTCGAAGACGACCAGGTCACCGACGACGGCGAGTGCCCCCAGTGTGGGGAGCAGCTCGAGCGCCGCAAGATCCCGTGGCACTTCAAGCTCATGATCGCGGTCACCGCCGTGTACCTGGGCTGGCGTGCGTACCAAGGCATCGGCTGGCTCGTTCATCACGCCTGAGCCGGCGGTCTAGACTGCCTAGTTGCATCAACGGGCTGTGGCGCAGCTTGGTTAGCGCGCTTGACTGGGGGTCAAGAGGTCGCGAGTTCAAATCTCGCCAGCCCGACCACGAAGGCGCAGATGGCAGGGGTCCTGTTGCTGGACGCCAACGCAGCAGTGAAGCCGACGACGCGGCTTCTGCCCTCTGCCACCCGGGCGTGACATGCGCATAGATAACGTGCCCGACTGCGAGCGTTTCGAACCCCGTCCAGGTGGTGGCCCCTTACACGACGGCGCAGGTGTTGGTTATGGGCCGATTCCGATCACGGGCACCGGAACGTCACTGTTCATCGTCGTGTTGTCACCGAGCTCACCGTGATAGTTGTTGCCCCAGCAGTCGGCTGCACCCGAAGTGAGGATCGCACAGAAACCTGCTTCGTCACTGTCAACGCTGGTCGCGGACAGGCCGGTTGATACGGGAGTCGTACTGCACGGAAGATTGTAGTAACACGTTTCCGGTCCGACGGTGGTGCCGATGCCAAGGTCACCCGAGTCGTTGCTGCCCCAGCAGTCGAGTCTGCTTGAGGTGAGGATCGCACAGTACCCGCGGCCATCAGTGATCAAGCTGGTGGCAGAGATCCCCACCGACACCGGCGTGGCGCTGCACGGCTGCCCTGCATCACAGGAATCGGGGCCGCCCGTTGTGCCATCCCCAAGGTCCCCGGTGCCATTCGAGCCCCAGCAGTCCACCTTGCCCGAGGTGAGGATCGCACAGGAGCTGTTGCCATCGCTCACGACGCTGGTCGCGGCCACGCCCGTCGACACTGGCCTCGTGCTGCACGGCCCGTCAACACAGGCATCCGGGCCGGTGTTCGAACCGTCCCCCAATTCATCGCGGGAGTTGCTGCCCCAGCAGTCGACCATGCCTGAGGTGAGGATCGCACAGTAATTCCCAGGGCCAGCCGCCAGGCTGGTGGCGGAGATGGCGGTCGAGACCGGCCTCGTGCTGCACGGCTCCGGCAGGAGTCCACGGCCGGGACACATGTTCGGTCCGCCGGTCGTGCCGATACCGAGGTCGCCCCCGGAGTTCGAGCCCCAGCAGTCGACTCCCCCCGAGGTGAGGATCGCACAGTAGCTGAGCTTGTCGCTCGCCAGGCTGGTGGCGGAGATCCCAACAGACATTGGTGTGCTGCTGCAAGGAGAACCATCGCAGGTCTCCGGCCCGCTGGTGGTGCCGATACCCACCTGACCGAAGGCGTTGTCTCCCCAGCAGTCGACTCCCCCCGAGGTGAGGATCGCACAGAAGTTTCCTGACCAACTGCCCACGAGGCTCGTGGCCGAGATGCCGATCGGGCGCGGTGTGGTGCTGCAGGGGTAACCGGTGCTACAGATCTGTGGTCCGCTCGTCGAGCCGACGCCCAGGTCCCCGGTGTCGTTGCCACCCCAGCAGTCGACTCCGCCCGAGGTGAGGATCGCGCACCATGCGTCGCTGTCGGCCGCCAGGCTGGTGGCGGAGATCCCCACCGATACCGGTGTGATGCTGCACGGTTCCTGGCAGTCGTCGGGGCCAGAGCTGGTCCCGATACCCAACTCGCCGTTTGCGTTGCCACCCCAACACACGACCCCGTCGGTTGTGAGAATGGCGCAGTACTCTCCGAATCCGCCGTTCACCACCATCTTCGCGGGGCCGAACGCTGGCGGTGCGCTTCCGAGGGTGATCGTCCCGGCGACCGTCATGGTGTGGAGCCCTCTCCGATGATCACACAAGGGGCTCGGGCCAGGCGGCGGCAGGGAGAACGCGAGCTGTGCGAGTCCCGTAAAGGACCCTGTGGCGTTGCCGCCGCTCACTGCGCTCGGGTTGAACCGAGACGTGACGCCATCGAAGCGCCCGATCCAGGAGATCGTGAGTTTCACGGGTGCTCCCGAGCTCCCAATCCAACCACCGCCGCAGCTGATAGGGCTGCTCGAGAAGGATCCCTTCGCTTTTGCCGCGGTGATCCTGATCGTTCCGACGCTGGCGGTGCACGTCGAAAATCGCATCCGCGTCGTGGCGGGACCATTTTCCGAGCTGGTACTCGTGAGCGGCCGAGAAAACGAGATCCTCGCCGAGAACGCGCAGTTGACCGAACCCGGGGCGGCTCCTCGGAAATGAGATGTACTTGGACTCGCTGAGGCGGGGATTGCCGACGGGCCTGCAAACACGAGCACCAAGCCCACAATGATGGTCAACGCCGCCTCTGGCCAGAATCGCCTCATGCTCGACGCACCCCCGACACCCCGCCTAGGTCTAGGAAGGCTCCAATCGCCAGCAGCACCATACTCCAGTCGACCCTGAGCCACTTGGGCCGACCGAGTTCACCCCACCCCGCGCTGCGTCCACCGGTGAGCGGTACCGCCGGATCCCGATCGGAGCTTGAAAGTCGATCCGTGTGTCACGCCGAGACAATGATGACCAAAGTTTGTGTTGTGGTCTGAACGGGATTGCCTCGAGACCTGTGTGTCTTGGCCTGAACCGTGAAGGTGAAGGATTCGGGGAAGATCCGACCACTCCTGGGCGTGCCGTGCAGCAATCCGTTTGATCGCAGCCTCAGCCCCTTAGGCAGCGATCCGCTGAGTCGCTTCCATCCAAACGGCGTGCTTCCTCCCGCCGCTTGAAATTGGATGCTGTAGACCGTCCCCTTTGTGGCAGGTGGTAGGGAGGTGGTGGTGATTCGGAATCCCGAGGGCTGAGTGGCCTCTAGTGTCTCGACCTCGCTTCCCGCACCGCACGTGCTTGTCGATGGCGCGTTGTGTCCATCGCCAGAATACGACGCCTCCCAGTAATACGTACCAGCGCTCGGCAATGTGACTGGTGCAGACACTGGGAGCTTGCCGAGCACGGTAATGGACTCCGCAGTGCCGGCGTTCACTGCCGTCGTACAGCTGGAATCCGAGTACACAGTGTAAGTGACGCTCCCCCCGGCGGCAGACGCGAACGTCCCGCCCAACGTAGCTTGATCTGACACCGCCGTTCCCTCGGGGACAGTGATCCTTGTCCCACTCTGTCCTCCTCCAGCAAGCAAGGTGGAGAGGCTTGTCGAGTCGGGCGTCACATGAACTTCACCGCCAGCGGCACAGGTGCTTGCCGAGGTGGCATTGGCCTTGTCACCGGAATATGTAGCTTGCCAGTAGTAGGTCCCTTCTACGGTGAGAGTGACAGGAAGCGATGTCGAGACTGTGCCGTCGGTCACACTCACGGTCCCTCCCGAACCTGTCATGACGGTACAGCTGGCATCCGAGTACACCGTATAGCGCACCGTGCCCCCGGCACTGGAGACGTTTGTCCCGCTGAGGCTGGCGGTGTCCGTTACTTCGGTGAGCAGCGGTACCGAGATCGTGGTTCCGGTCTGACCATCCCCAGACAACGAGTTGACCACTGTGGTCGATGATGTATTGCCGCTGTAGAAAAGCGCCCTCCCGGTTTGGTCAACAGCAGCACAGAATGAAGGTCCGAGACACGACACACTTTGAATGCTATTCAAGTCAGGGCGAACAGGAGTGGACCACGTCGTCCCGTCAAATTGATTGACATCACCATCTTGGGCACCCGCGACGCAGAACGTCGCACTTGGGCATGAAACCGTGTTGAAGCCATTAGGACCGTAAGGACCGCTTATGAGCACCGGCGATGACCAGGATGTTCCGTTGAAGGAGATCTCTTGACCGGCGTCGTCGACAGCGACGCAAAAGGTTACGGTCGGGCACGATGTCGCTTCGATTGTGCGGCCGCTGCCGTCGATGGAGAGCGGAAGAGACCATGTGGAGCCGTTGAAATTGTAGATGTGTCCTTGCTTGTCACCTCCTATGCAGAAGGTCGAACTTGCGCACGAGATTCCCCCGGCCGAGAAGCCAGAGACTTGACTCCAACTTGTCCCGTCAAAGGTGATGGAGGTGCTCCCAGTGGCAAGACAGAACGACGCACTTGGACATGAAATGTCCTCCAGTGAAGCTGCTCGGTTTGTCGGGTCGAGCGCGAGAGGGGAGGACCATGTGGAGCCGTCGTACGTGAGGACGTTTCCTTGTTGATCGACGGCGGCACAGAACGAGGTGGTGGGACAGGAGACGTCCGTCAGCACGTTGCCGGGATCGATTGGTGTGGGGGCCGAGGCGGACGAGTAGTTGAAGATGACGGCATCGCCGACATTATCGACTGCCACACAGAATGCCGTTGTCGCGCACGAGGCAGCATACGGAAGATGGTTGGCATCGAGGAGCGAAGGGGCCGACCAGGCACTTGACGCTCCTGCGGGTTCGGAGGCGACAGCGTACAAGCCAAGAGCAATAAAGGACGCACTTATTAAAACAGCTGACAAGTGACGCAAAGGTCCGCGTTTCGTCCCATGTGCTTCAGACGTCCTGGCCCTCGTGATCCTTGCCGCAAGTCGATGTCTCATCCGGCACCCCGCCTTTTGTTGCCGTAATGGTATTTGAGAAATGGTGACCAGGGATGAACAAGTTCAACCTACGCTGCCCAGGCCAGCGGTGCTCCGGTCGGCTTGTCCGCCCTGCTGATCATCAGAATTGACGAGGTACCGTCGCCCCAAAATCAAGCGGTGCGGCGGGTTGCAGGCAGGCGCGTCCTCAGGAAATGGATTGTTGGTGGCCCGACCCCGATGCCACCTCACGAGACCTCGGCCCGGGATGGGCGGCGCGCTCGACCCGTCAGGCATTCCTCGGAGAGGCAATCCGCTCGGAGATGAACGTGGCGCCCTTGGCCCTGCTGGCGGTCTTCACCAGCGTCTCGCACGAAGGACAGCGGCCCGCTGACATCGTCTGGTCCCAGGTTCGATGCGCTTCAGCGGTATAGGACAAACCACACAGCGTCTTTATGGGCTTCGGGAAGCTGTCGGCGACCGCGTGCCATTGCGGCGCCAAGTGGCCCCGGTGTCGTAACGAAGCCCAGAAACTCTGTGGTGGCATCTCCGGAACTGCGAGGTACCTCATGGCATGGACCCCCCCTGCACCCAATCCCTCGGGCATTCTAACGGGAAACGCCCCTCGGCGACGGGCGCTCGGCTCGCCTTCACGGCCATTTTTCGAGGTGGTGCAGTAGCCTCGGCGGGCCTGGACCCCGCGCCTTGCCGTGCGGGCTGACATGGGGCGGTCGGTGGCGGGCACACCCAACAATCGTTCTCAGCCACAGGGGCCCCCGGCACAACGGTTGCTGGCGTCAGGCGACGAATCCGGAACGGCGCCCGAGGACCGACCCTTCCGGCCCGACGTCGAGGGCCTCCGGGCCGTGGCGGTCCTCCTGGTCGTCCTGTATCACTCGGGAATCTCGGCCCTCTCGGGCGGGTACATCGGGGTGGACGTCTTCTTCGTCATCTCGGGTTTCGTCATCACCGGCGTGTTGCTCCGAGAGCGCGTCACCTCGGGTCGAACCTCGGTCCTCGCCTTCTACGGCCGCAGGTGTCGCCGCATCATCCCCGCTGCCACCGTGGTGATCATCATCACGGTCGTCCTGTCGTACTTCTTGTTGGGTCTCGGGACGGGAAGCCGGACCGCTAGCGACGGACGCTGGGCTTCGGTGTTCCTGGCCAACGTGCATTTCAGTGCCGTGGGGACCGATTACCTGCGATCACAGCAGCCGCCCTCGCCGCTCCAGAACTACTGGTCGCTTTCGGTCGAAGAGCAGTTCTACGTCGTGTATCCCACGCTGTTCCTCGTGCTGGCGGGGATACGGACCCGATTCTCCCTCCGGGCTCGGCTCACGGCGGGACTCCTCATCATCATCGCGGCGTCCCTGGCGTTCTCGGTGATCGACACGGCGAGCAACGCCACCATCGCCTATTTCTCCCCCTTCACCCGGGCGTGGGAGCTGGCCCTCGGTGCCCTGGTGGCGGTGGCCACCCCGTGGCTCAAGGCCGTGCCCAGTGCCGTCGCCGCCATCGCGTCCTGGCTCGGCCTGGGCGCTGTGCTCTACGCCGCCTTCGCCTTCGACGCCAAGACCGCCTATCCCGGCTCCATCGTCACCGTCCCCGTGGTCGGTGCCGCGCTGATCATCGCCGGGGGTGTCACGGCCGGGGCCCTGGGCGCCGAGGCCGTGCTGGGGCTCGCCCCCTTGCGCCTCATCGGCAAGCTCTCGTACTCGCTCTATCTCTGGCACTGGCCGATCCTCATCCTCGCGGCCGAATACGCCGGCAGGACCAGCCTGTCGGTGCCGCAGAACCTGGCCTGGGACGTGGTGGCGTTGCTCGCCTCGGTGATCACCTATGTCGTCGTGGAGAATCCGATCCGCCACGCCAAGCCCTTGCTGCGCGTCCGATGGGCCAGCATCGGCCTCGGCGTAGCCCTGGTGGCGGTCTCTCTGGGGGCCATCACGGTGCAAGCCGATGCGGCGGGCAGTTCCCGGATCGTGGCCAAGAACCAGGCGACTCCGAAGGCGGCCTCGGCTCAGGACCTGCTGGCTCTGGTGGCGGCGTCGCCAGACATGCGGACCATTCCGTCCAACCTCGTTCCCCCGTTCTCCCAACTGGTGACGAGACCGGAATCCGACATCGGGTTCCCGCCTGTCAGCTCCGGATGTCGGCCCTCCGCGTCACAGAGCCGGGTGCCAACGTGTGTCTTCGGTGACCGCACGGGGGCCCACACCATGGTCCTGTACGGGGACTCGCACGCCGGCATGTGGTTCGTGGCCCTCGATGACATCGCCAAGCAGGCCCACTGGCGGCTGATCGTCCTGTTCAAACCGGCGTGCCCCGCATCCCCGCTCGCCACCCACGCCCTGGGAAGCACCGGTCCCTGGGTGGCCTGCGAGCAGTGGCAGCGCTTCGCCATCGCCCGCGTCAACCAGATCGACCCCGATCTCCTGATCGTGTCGCAGGCGTCGTATTACACGAGCCCGAAGGGCGTTCGCTACACCCCCGCCCAGTGGCAGCACGGATTGGCGCAACTCCTGGCGGGCGTGACCGCACCAAAGACGAAATCGGTGGTGCTGGGCAACATCCCGTCGTCCGAAGGTCCCGATTGTCTGGCCCGACACAGCGCCGACATCCGGGCCTGTGCCACCTCGCCCCATTCCGCCCTCACGCCCTACAACGATGCCGAGGCGCGTGCCGCGGTGGGCCGGGCCCGTTACGTCGATGTCACACCCTGGTTCTGTGCCAAGACCTGCAGTGCCGTCGTCGGGAGATACGACGTCTATCTCCCCGGCGGTCACGTCGCCGTGGGCTACTCGCGCTTCATCGAAGGCGTGCTCGCTTCGGCGCTCGGCCTCCCCACCTCGACCGGGACCGTATCGCTGCGCTGAGGGCCCACGGCCACACCCACGCACCCCCGCAGCTGACCCATGGCAAGATCGGCCGGTGCGCAAGGACTCGGTTCTCTCCCCGAGCCTCGACGGCTGGATCGTCGACCGTCTACGCCGACGGATCGCGCCCATCGTGGTGGCCGTCGTGTACGTGGCTCTGGGCCTGCTCTACGTCTTTCGATGGGGATCGGTCGTGCGGCACATCCCGTCGTTGTGGATCACCCCCCCCGACCTGTCGGGCATCTACCAGGCGTCGAGCGCGTTTGCCCATGGCCACCTCGGCGCCGTCTACCACGCCAACTCGGGCTTCTTATCGCTTCCGGGCTTCCTCATCGCCTTGGCGCCACTCGGGGCACTAAGCAGTGGGTTCCACACCACCTTCGTCGAGATCACGAAGAACCACCACCTGGTCACCCACCCCGAATACCTGGTGTCACAGAGCGCGCATTTCTGGGATTCGGGCACGATCTTCTCGGGCGCGAACCACGCCAACGAGTACAGCGTCCAGCCCCAATGGTTCGCCTACGTCTTTCCCTACATCCTGGTGTTGTCGTGCTTGGCCCTGTTCGCCTGCGATGCCCTGGCCGAGCGCCTCCAGGTCAACCGGGCGCGACGGGCCGTCCTCAGCCTCGCCCAAGGGGTGGCGCTGTGGCCCGTGATCGTGTTCTGGGGGCATCCCGAAGACGCCCTGGCGGTGGCGTTGGCCGTGTACGCCCTGTGGTTCGCCCTTGACCACCGTTTCGGCTGGGCCGGGTGGCTCTTCGGCGCGGCTGTGGCCGTGCAGCCCCTGGTGATCGTGGTGTTCCCGATTCTCCTCGTTCTCGGGGGCCGGCAAAGGGTTTTCGGGCTCATGGTGCGAGGCGTCGTCCCGGCCGCGGCCGCCATTGCGGGGCCACTCATGGCCGGGTTCCACGCCACCGTGCATGCCGTCGTGACCCAACCGATGCACCCCGACCTGAAGGGCACCCACCAGACCCCCTGGACCTTCCTGGCCCCCAAGCTCGGTGGAAAAGGGCCGCACCGCACCGTGGGTGGCGGGCGGACACGGTTCGTCGCCCTGGCCCTGGCCGCCGCCGTGGGGTGGTGGTCCCGCCGGTGGCGCCAGAAGCCGGAGATGCTTGTGTGGGCCGCGGCGCTCGCCCTCGCCCTTCGGACCTACACCGAGTCGGTCATGACGTCCTATTACGTGTGGCCCGCCCTGGCCATCGGGTTGGTGGTGGCGGCGTGTGGGAGCCGGCGACGGTTCGGCCTCTCGGTGGCCCTGGCCATCGGCGTCACCATCGGCGCCCAGCTCAACTTGCAGTGGTTCCCATGGTGGCTCATCGAGGTCGCCGGTGTGACCGGGTTGCTCGTCGCTGCCGCGTCGCCCGAGCCGCCGGAGCCGGTGATGCCGGTGGCTCCACGTTCCAAGAGAGCCGGTGCCACCACCAAGAGCCGCGCCCGGGCCGACAAGAAGCGCTCGGCCCGGCGATGACAGAGACGGCGACCATCCGTGCACTGCTCGAGGCCCACCGCTCGACGACGGTCGCGCGCATCCGGTCCATGACGATCGACTTCGACGCCATTGTGTCGGCGTCGACTGACTCAAACGCCGACGACGAACATGATCCGGAAGGTGCGACGATCGCCTTCGAGCGGGCGCAGGTGGCCGCACTGCTCAGCGAGGCCCGGGCCTCGCTGAACGACCTCGACCGGGCTCTGGCCAGGCTGGAGGCCGGGGTGTACTCGACCTGCGAGCGATGCGGCGACCCCATCGGCTCTGACCGCCTGGCCGCCCGACCCGCGGCGAGCACCTGCATCGCCTGCGCCGCTTCACCGCGCCGCAGTGGTGTCAGGTAGGCCATACCGGCGGGAGATCCTATGCAGGCGGCCCCGTCGTGAGCTGCACCGAGGCGCTGTGACTGGTGCCCTGGGCGTCCACCCAGCCAACCGTGACCGAGGCGCCCGGCTTGTAGTGCAGCAGGGCGGTGGTGAGGCCTTCGGCCGACGAGATGGGGGTGCCCTCGATCGACACGATCGTGTCCCCGGTCCCGATCCCGGCGTTGTTGGCCGCGCTCCCCGACTCCACATTGGCGACGTAGGCACCGGCGACGTTCGAGCCAGTCCCGGATCCACCGAAGAACCCGTTCCCACCGGCTTGTGCGGGGTCAGTGACCTCGACACCGAGCAGGGCCCGGGGGCCGATCTGCACCGTCGAGCTGGCCTTCCCGCTCTTGATCTGGTTGGCGATCGACAGGGCCTGGTTGATCCCGATGGCATAGCCCTGGTTGTCGACGCCGCTGGTGGCGGCGGCCGCGGTGTTCATGCCGATGACCTTGCCGGATGTGTTGACGAGGGCTCCCCCCGAGTCCCCGGGCTGGATGTTGGCATCCGTCTCGATGAGCCCGTGCAGTGTCTCGGACAATGTGCCCGAGTCCCCGGCGGTGATCGTCTGGTTGAGAGCGGTGATGGTCCCTCCCACCGCGGACGGCGTGCCACCGGTGCCCCCGGCGTTGCCGATGGCCACGACGGGCTGGCCGACGCTCAGGTTCGACGAGGTCCCCGTGGAAATCGTCTTGAGGCCCGAGGCGTTCTGGAGCTTCAGCAGGGCGACGTCATCGGTCACCGAGTACCCCAGGACGGTGGCCGAATAGGTCCGGCTGCTGCCGACGACCTGCACGTTGATCGTGGTGGCGTTCTCGATCACGTGGTTGTTCGTGAGCACGAGGCCCGACGAGGTGAGCACCATGCCCGTCCCTGCCGCCGCCCCACCTTGGGCCAACGTGGTGTCGATGTCGACCAAGGCGGGGTCGACCTGCGATGCGATGGCCGACGTGTTGAGCCCGGCGGGGGCGTTATTCGATCCCGTTCCCGTCCCCGAGCCCAGTCCCGATCCCGAGCCCGAGGAGCCCTGAGAGGGGAAGGTGCCGGACGCCGATGAGCTGCCCGCCGGGGAGTGGTCCACGGCGTGCTCGATGGCGGCGCCGACCACACCCGAGATGGCGATGACCGCCACCGCCGCCACGGTGGCGATTCCCCAACTCCCGAGGGGCTTGCGCTTGGTCGAGGGGCCGTACGAGGGGGGAGGGGCACCGTAGGGATACTGCCCTTGGTAGGCGTAGGGCGGGGGCGCCCCCGGAGGCATCGATCCGGGGACCCAGTACCCACCCGGAACACCGGGCCCACCCGGTGCCGAGCCCCACGACGGTGCCGGGGGTGGGGGAGGAGGTGGCGACAGGGGCGTCCCGGGGTCACCGGCGACAGGCCCGGTCACCGGGACCTCGGCGGTCGGGGTGGCGAACAGGGGCATCTCACCGGTGGGGGCTCCGGCACCAGGGAGCTCACCGGGGGCACGCTCGGCGGCGGGGGGCACCTGCTCCTCGTGTCCTCCAGGCTGCGCTTCTTGACCAGCGTCGTTGTCCACTGTGCTCCTGTCTACGGGTCGGACGACCATTTCCATCGACACCGGATGACGATGACATGCACATCTTCGGCCTCCAACCTGTACGGCAGCTTGGAGATTCCTTTCAATCAGCCGTGAGCTGGGTTCGCACCACCGACCGGTCGCCGACCCGTTACGGGGCCCGCCAGTCGATCCAGTTCCCGTGTTGGTGCACGAATCCGAGGAGCTGGGCGCGGGCCGC
Organism: Acidimicrobiales bacterium; assembly: GCA_036511675.1. Classification (GTDB taxonomy): domain Bacteria; phylum Actinomycetota; class Acidimicrobiia; order Acidimicrobiales; family UBA8190; genus Chersky-840. Next base: position 78,155 of record DATCBU010000081.1, read on the forward strand.
CCCGTCCTCGAACGTCACCGCCCCCAGAACGCTCGACATGGAGTCGTCGTGATGGGCCACGGCCGCGCCGGCGAAGGCCTCGACTGTGCCTGTTCCTTCGGCGCTCAACCAGGTGATGCGACGACCATGTGACTCCGACGTCAGGAGCTCGGTGAAGCGGTGCCGGTCTTCGATCGAGAAGTACGCGAAGGCCCAGGTGGTGAGGACGGCAACGGTGGCACCCCCGGGAAGCTGGCCCAGCACCGCGGGCAGGACGTCGTTGGCGTAGCCCTCGACCACGGGCGGGAGGTCGCCTTGCGCGAGGGCGAGGGCGATGGCGGCCGCGGTCCGTTCCAGTCGGCCCGTGTCGGGCCAGACGCACGCCAGGAGCCAACGGGCGTCGTCGGGGTCGGCGAGGTCCACCGGGTCGCGGTCGACACCGACCCGGTCCACCAGGGCAGGCAGGTGGGCGGCGATGGGCGGATCGCCCCCGACGACACGGCAATCGATGCGCACGGGCGAATCGTGGGGGCCCGTTGTCCCGTGGCGGCCGTAGTCGAAGCGGTATCGGTCACACAACAACGTGAGGCCGGCGCTGGCCCCCACGTCGACCAACGCCAACGGTTCGTCGCACTGGCGTCCCAGCCACGTGAGGGCCGGGCCGATCACCGCACTCCGACCGCAGTCGTTGGTCTGGGTATGGCGCGTGGCCAGGAGCACGCCGATCTGGTCTCGGTGCTCCCGGCACACCTCGACGAACAACGGGGCCGGATCCCGATCCGAGCTCCCCGAGTAGACGTCGGCCAGCGGGTGCTCTAACCCAGCGAGCAGCAGATAGTGGACGGCCCCGAGCAGGACGGTCGGCATGTGCGCCGCCGGCGGTGCGCCTTGGACCAGCTCGAGGAGCTCGCCCTGGGTCGCCACGGCCCGGCAGATGCGCTCGTAGAGCGGCGAATAGCCCCGACACTGCTCGTCGGCGAACCACTCCCACAATTTCCCGAGTTCCGAGGTCGAGTCGCTCATCACCGAAGTCCGACGTTGGTCTTCGGCCATTCAAGCAGGCTGGACCTAGGACCTCGGACGACTCGATGTCCGGGCACGTGGCCCAGAACGCCGAGTCGTCTAGGCCGGGGTCGGCGTGAGCGTATTGGGCCCCTGCGTCGGTTGGGTCTGGGTGGCGGGGATCGGATACGGCCCCAACGCAAGGTTGATTTCAGCGATCTGGACGCCGCTGCATTCCTCGCCCACCACTCCCGTCGATGTGGATTCCGACGTCGCCGGGAGCAGCGGCTTGGCCGTTCTGGGCGTTGCCAACATGGGCAATGCGCCGGTCAGGTTCCCCGCCGTCGCCCGCCGCCACGCCGACACGTTGGGGACAGGGACACCCCATCGCTCGCTGATGAATTGGAGCTGCGAGGTGTGGTCGAGGACGTCAGAGCAGACCCAGCCACCGGTGGTGCTGGCACTGAACGGCGAGACCACGATCATGGGAACCCGGAATCCGAAGCCGACGGGCCCCGCCACTCCGGCAGCGTCGGCCGGCAAAGGGTGCTTCGTGATGAACTCGCCGGGAGTGTTGGGGGGCGGCGTGGGCGGGGCCACGTGGTCGAAGTAGCCGTCGTTCTCGTCGTACATGATGAACAAGACGGTGCTCTTCCACACCTCGGGGTTCGACATCAGCGTGGCCAGGACCTGGGCCGTGTACCACTCGCCCAGCGCCGGGGGCGCAGGGGGGTGCTCGTCGAAACCGTCGGGAGCAACAACCCACGACACCGCTGGGAGCCGGTTCCTCTTGACGTCGTGGGCCAAGCTGTTGGGGCCGATCGAAGAGAAGAGATTGCTGTCGGGCACATTGGGGCCGTAGTAGTTGAAGGCATTCTCGAAGAGATGTTTGTTTTGGCTCCTCTGGTACTGCTTGAAGTACATCAGGGGGTTCTTACAGAGCAGCATGGAGTCGTGCTCGCGCGGGCGGTACTGGGTCCCGTGGGGGTTGTAGACCTTCCACGACACGTTCATTTCCTGGAGGATCTCGGGCATCGTCGTCCACGTACACGTGAACTCGAGACCTTTGTCGGAGTTCGTGACCAGGATGGGTCCACCGTGGGTGCCAGCCGGATCCAGGGTGCCACTCATCTGCATCAACCGGTTGGGGTGTGTGGGCCCGAGCACCGAACAGAAGTAGTTGTCGCACACCGTGAAGTTCTTGACCAGGTCGTAGTAGAAGGGAATGTCGGCGCTGTCGTAGTAGCCCATCGTCTGCGTGCCGTAGTCGCCGCCCTCATAGGTGTTCGACACATGGGTCGACACGAAGCTGTCCATGGCCCCGCCGTTCCAACACGCATGCTGGGCTTGCCATTGGTGGGACAGGTCGTAGGTGCACTCGGCATTGCTGTCCGAGGTGTCGAGGTGGAATGGGAGCAGTTTCGGATCGGCGCCACCGGGCCACGGTTGTGCGAACAGGGATTGTGGAAGAGCGTCGAAGCCGTTCACACCACCGAGCGTGCCGAAATAGTGGTCGAAGGAGCGGTTCTCCTGCATCAGGAACACGACGTGTTCGACTGCACCGAGATCCGAACCGGCTGCCCTGGTCGAAGCCGCTGCCTTCACCAGGGCATGTCGCTGCTTGCGCAGCAGCGTGGACTTCGAAGCACCCACCGCCATCGCCGCCGCAGCGCCTCCGGCCAACACCTGCCTACGGTTCAACAGCGAGTCTGTCATCTCTGCATGGTGCCACGATCCGACCTTCCGTACCACGGATATTTGCAGCTCTTCGAGTCGGTCGAGGCGTGTCTAGTCAATTCAGATGAGAGGGATCGTGGGGAATTTGGGGCCTTGGCCATGGCACGCTCCAACGGGTCACGTCGGAGGGTGGTCGGTGGGACAGGTCACGCCGAAGCTGCTCGTGGCGTGAGCCAGACCCCGAACCGTGATGAGTTGGCTCAGCCACCAGTGCCGTGGCGTGGGCTTGAGGTGGAACAGCTCGGTCAGGTCCTGCAACACGGGCGCGGCGTAGCGGGTGATCCCCGGTGGGCACAGGTGCACACCGTCTGAGGTCCGCACCCGCACCCAGTGCCGCAACGGGGCCGAGTGGGATCCGGTGGGGGGGAGCCAGTTCGTGTACCGGCCCTCGATCTCGAGCGAGCTGGCCACCGGCAGGTACATGACCTTGCCGGGAAACAAGCCCGACGCCTGTTGCACGGCGGCGTTCCATATCGCCAACCCCGCCGCGTTGGGCACGAACCCCCGCCCTTCGGGCGTGCTCGTGTCGGGGTTGAACACCGGCATCTGCAAGAAGATGACCCCCAGGACATGATCGTGGGGGACGAGCAACTGACGGATGGCGGCGTCCAATTTCTTCTGATAGGCGTTGGGGTCGCGCTTGGCCGCGACGTTGTCCCACGACCAAGTGCCGACGACGAGCTCAGGGCGCGACAGTCGCACGTGGTGCTCGAGGAAGGCGAGACCCGATGATGTCTTCAAGCTCCATCCCGGTCGCGCCGCCGGCTCGACGCGTACCTCGCCGGTGCTCTCCAACGCCGAGATGATCCCCTTCTGTGCGAAGCTCATCACCGAGTCACCGAAGGTGAGCACCCGCAGCGGGTGTTTGGGGCTGAGGTGCAACGTGGGGGGCAGGGCGATGGGCACCTCGGTGCCGAAGCCACCCGCACCGGCCACTGCGGGACCGGCCCCGGGGTCGAGCCCGCCGCCGGTCCAGGCCTCCACGGGAGCCGCCACCGACGCGGTGGTGCCCACCAGGATCACCCCCACCGTGGCCAGCACCGCGGCGGGGATAGCCAACCTGGCCTTGATCCCGGCGAAGCTGGCCCGCCGCAGTGGTCGCTCCACCAGGTGGTAGCTGGCCACGGCCAGTGCCGCGGTGAGGCCGATGCGGGCCAGATCGAGCCCCGCCCCGTGCCAGGAGGTGCGGGCCGAGTTGAGGTAGACGAACACGGGCCAGTGCCACAGGTACAGGCCATAGGAGATGGTCCCGATGTAGCGCAGGGGGGCGATCGACAGCACCCGGGCCAGGGGCCCGGCCTCGACCTGACGCACATCGGCGAGCACGACCCCGGCCAAAAGCGCACACAGGAGGAACTCCCCGTGGAACATGGCCGGCCGGGGCAGCCCCGCGGCGGTGCCGGCTGTGGCCCAGAACACCCCGAGCACCACCACCGCCGGGATCGAGACGCCGTGCAGCGCTCGCCGGGCCCGGGGCCCGGGCTGGGGCCTGGCCGCGGTGGCAAAGGCCAGGGCCGCGCCCACCAGGAGGTCGAAGGCCCGGGTGTCGGTGCCGTAGTAGACCCGGGAGGGATCCACCCCGGGGTGATAGAGCAGCGCCATGGCGAGTGCCGAGGCGGCGGCGCCGCCGACACACACCCCGAGCCCGATGCCCCGCCAGTGCGCCTTGGCCCAGGTCACGAGGCCCACGATCGCAAGCGGCCACAGCAGGTAGAACTGCTCCTCGATGGCCAGGGACCAGGTGTGGGTCAGCGGCGACGGGGTGGAGAACTGGGTGAAGTAGGACTGGTGCGAGAAGATGGCGTGCCAGTTGGCCACGTACACCAAGGTGGCCAAGGCGTCGCCGCGCAGCCCCGACAGGTCGATGGCCGCCCCCCCGCTCGTGGGGGAACTGAAGCGGCCGTTGATCACCGCGTAGAGAGACACCGCCCCGAGCACGAGGAACAGGGCGGGAAGCAGGCGCCGGGCCCGGCGCCCCCAGAACGCCCCCAGGGCGATACGACCCCTGGTGGCGTTCTCCTCGAGCAGCAGGCTCGTGATGAGAAAGCCCGACA
>DATCBU010000082.1:0-49509 GCA_036511675.1 Acidimicrobiales bacterium
GGCGGCGGCCCGGACGGTGGAGCGATGGTCCAGGTGACCGTGCCGGTGGGGTTGGGGCCGCCGTTGGGCTCATTCACGGTGACCTTCACCGTGAAGCTCGCCCCCGGCTGGGGGTTCTGCGGATTCGTGGTGAAGCTGAACGTCGGGATCGCCTTGCTGACGGTGACCGTCGTCTGTCCGGCCGGGCCGCCGTTGTAGTTGCCGTCACCCCCATAGGTCGCCGTGACGGTGTAGGTCCCGGCTACGGCATTCAAGACCGCGCACGTGGCGATGTTGGTGCCGGTCAGGTTGTTGGGATTGGTCATCTGGGAGGGGGGGTTGCAGGTCGGGTTGGGGCCCGAGGGCGCGGTGATCGACCACACCACCGTCCCCGTCGGCTTCAGGTCCCCGGCCACGGCCGGCCTGGCGCCCACGGTGGCGGTGAACGTCAGCTTCGAACCGGGCTGGGCCGGTGTGGGCGAGGAGACCTCGGTGACCATGGTCGACGAGGCGGCCTTGCCGACGGTGATCGTGCCCGTGCCACTTCCCGGCCCGTAGTTTCCCGAGGTGCCTTGGGCGGGGTAGCCGGCCGTCACCGAATACGTCCCCACTGGGGCCCCACTCACCGTGCACGTCGCCATGGACGTGTTGGTGCCGCCGATCGTGGACAGAGCGGAGTTGGCACACGACGGTGACCCCGGGCTCTGGGAGAACGTCCACTGGATGCTCCCAGTCGGTGCCGCCGTGGTGCTGTTGGGCGGGACCACCGTGGCCGTGAAGGTCAGGGTGTCCCCGTAGGTGGGAGTCGACGACGACGCGGTGGCGGCCACCAAGACGGTGGTCGTGGCCGGGCCCAGCGCGACGAAGCTCAGTGAACCGGCCGAACCGTCAGGGGCGTGAGCAACGACGGTGATTTGCTGCGATCCGCTCTTGGGACAGCTGGGCGAGTTGGCGTTCACCCAACCTGAAGACTGCGCGTCCCACTGCTGGACCGGGTTGTTGACCGCGATCGAGTAACCCACCGGGGTGGTCCCCTTGACGGTTCCTCCCACCGAAAACGCGGTTGGAGACGGGGTAGCAGAACCGTCGCTTACCGACACGACCTGCGACCCGCTGACGCCGTTGGGCACGGTGAAGGTCACCGCGGCATTGCCATTGCCGTCGGTCTTCGAACCATTGGTCAACGTGGCCGGGGTTGAACCGACCATGACCGTCAAGCTGTGATTGGCGGCCAAGCCCGTGACGAACACCGTCGACGACGACCCCACCGGCCCCGAGGCTGGGGAGGGCGCGCCGATCAGGCGGTACGGGGTGGCGGTGCAGTTGGTAAACACGTTGGACTGCTGGACTTCGTACTGCGCGCTCTGGGCGAATGCGTTCAGGACGCCGTCTACGGTCGACAGGCTCTGTTCCGTCGTCGAACTGGTGATGGCCGTGACGAGGGCACCGAGCAGGGCCGTGACCGTCAGGGCGATGATCACGATTGCCACCAGGACCTCGATCAGGGTGTCGCCTGTGTCGGAGCGCTCGACACGACGGTGGACCCGTTCGCCTCGGCCCGATAAGACCCGTCGGTCGGACGCGCCGTTCTCCGCTGTGGCACGAGCCCGATCACCGTTCACACGAGCCATCCCCGGAAGCCGATCTATTGGATCGTGAGGTCGAGGTTGAAGCTGAGGTCGAATAGCAAACTGTTGGCCACGATGTCGCCGGTGCTGATGGTGTTGTTTCCGAATCCGTACAGTTTGATCGTGGCGTTCGGGACGTAGATCTTGCCGCCGAAGGTATTCACCGAACTGGCGGCACTGGCCATGAACACGGCGTTGTTGTCGTTTCCGTTCTGCCACAACAGGACCCCGTGGTAGGGGTCCGACGTCGCCGAGATCGGGGCCAGCTGGATATTGTTGGCGAAATTGAGGTTCCCGAGGCCCATCGAACCCCCCGAGACGTAGAAGAAGACGCCACCCGAGGGAGGGTTCGGACAAGCACTGCTGGGGGTGCCGCCCCCGCACAGGGCGCTGTTCGAGCCCGAGACGTTGAGGCCGTCGGTGAAGGTGTAGTGGCCCGTGCCGAAGTTCACGATGTCACTGTTGCCGACGCACAGCGAGCTCTGGCAGCCCGCATTCGTCCCGAACTGGTAATTGCCTGGTTGGAAGTTGACGGTCTTACTGTTCGGAATGTTGAGCCCGCCCGCGTAGTAGCCCGGCGTGCAGGTCATCGTCGAGCCTCCTGAGCAGGAACCCGTCGGTGTGGTGAGCGCCGCCACCGGGTTCTGTGAGGCCCACGTGGCTAATGGATCGGTGACCTTGATGCTCGTGGAGACCGGGTTCGGGTTCACGCTCACGGTCCCAGTGACGCTGTCGTGGGTGCCGCTCGTCGGACAGGTCTGGCCCGTCGAGCCGTTGTTCAGGCAGTTGTAAACCTCGACACCGTTGTTCACCGGCGTCGCGCACGAGGTCGAGGTCCCCGCCGTCACGGTGTTGCTGCTGGTGAACGGATCCGAGCTGACGGCGGGATTGCTGCCGTTCGAGTTGTAGCCCGACCCCAACAGGATGGAACCCACGGCGCAGACGCTCTGGCCCGAGCTCAGGGTGGTGAACGAGATGTCAGGCCCCGACCCGAGCAGGGTGAGCACGCCGTTGGACTGGACGATGGGCGGCACCGGGATCCCCGACACCGGTGTCCCGGTGAGGGCGTACTGATACGGCGCGCAGGCCGAGCCGATGGTCGAGCATCCCTGGGTGACGTTGAGTGTGACCGTCGACACCATGTAGGTGAAGGTCCAATCGCTGGAGGGACTGCACGTCACTCCCGTGGGGATGCCCGTGGGCGTGGGCAAGATGCAGTTCACCACCGGCGTCGGGGGGTTCGTGGTGCTCACGTTGTCGGACAGGATCACGTGGCTCTGCGGTGTGGACGACCCGTTGGGGCAGTAGAAGCGCACCAACTCCGTAGGGCCGCCAGACGATCGAGTCAAGGTGTAGTACGACACCACCGTCGACACGCCTTGGAGTTGGAGGCCCAGGAGGAATATCGGAGTCCCGGACAGACCCACGGCGCTGCACTGTTGTGGCGCGCTCGACGGGGTGGCTGCAGTGGTAACGCTGGCGGCGCTCTCGATGTCTCGGACGTAGTAGGCCGAAGCGGTGGTGGCCGCACTGGCGTCGGTCACCTTGCCCTCGATGCCCTGCTGGTTCTTGAGTGTCGTGATCAACACCATGGCGATCGCCCCGGTGACCAACGGGAGGATGACCAGGACGATCAGGAGCTCGATGAGGGTGAAGCCGTCTTCCCCTGCTCCAGGCGGGCGGGAGCGACCTCGGGCAGGGTGACCGTAGTCCCCTCGTCGTGACCGCCCCGTTCGCCCCATCTGTCTCCCCACCAAGGATTTTGCCATTCTTTGTGGCAATCCGCCCACTGATTGTTGAAGGACTCTCATCGTAGGCCGGACTTTTGCGCCTTCAGACGGCCGACCAGGGACTCAGATGGAGGAGACCCGGGGAGGAGCGAGTGTGTCTCCCATGCCCTGCTCAGGGCCACCGCTCTCCAGATACTGGTGGACGCCGGCGTACCCCGTCGGCCGCTCCAGCTCCTTGGGATAGAGGCTCACCCGCAGTGCCGCTTCGTAGTCGATCAGGTCCTCGGCCATCAGGGAGTTGAGGCCCATCTCCAGGGTCTGCATGCCCTCGGACTGATGGGTGGACACGACATTGCGGAGCTGGCGGGTCTTGCCCTCCCGGATCAGGTTCCGCACGGCGTGGTTGGCCATCAGGATCTCGTAGGCCGCCACCAGACCGCCGCCGACCCGAGGCACGAGTCGCTGGTAGATGACACCTTCGAGCGTCGATGCGAGCTGGACCTGGATCTGCTCGCGCCGGTCCGACGGAAAGATGTCCACGATCCGGTCGATGGCCTGAGCGCTGTCGTTGGTGTGGAGGGTGGCGAACACGAGGTGGCCCGTCTCGGCGATGGTGAGGGTGGTGGCGATGCTCTCCTGGTCACGCATCTCGCCCACGAGCAGGACGTCGGGGTCCTCACGCAGCACCGAGCGCAGGGCCCGGGAGAACGACTCGGTGTCGGTACCAACCTCGCGCTGGCTCACGGCGGAGCGGTGATTGGCATGCACGTACTCGATGGGGTCCTCGATGGTGACGATATGGCACCGGCGGTACCGGTTGATGAAGTCGATCATGGCCGCCAGGGTGGTCGACTTCCCGGAGCCGGTCGGGCCGGTCACGATCACGAGCCCCATGGGCAACTCGACGAGCGACTCCACCGCCGGTGGAAGGCCGAGCTGCGCGAACCCGGGGATCTCGAATGGGATGATGCGCAAGGCGAGCGAGCATGTGTCGCGCTGATGGAAGGCGTTGCAACGAAGTCGGGCCCGCTGCTTCCAGCTGAAGGCGAAGTCGATCTCTCGTTCGGCTTCGTAGCTGGCGACGAGGTCGGGACCGACGACACCCTTGATCAACCGCTCGACCGAGATGGGGCTCAACATCTCACCGCCGGTGACGGGACGCATCTCCCCGTCGACCCGGATGAGTGGTGGTGCACCGGCCGTCAGAAGCAGGTCGGTCCCGCGCAGATTCCACAGCTCTTCGAGCCAGGCGTCGATGTCCGCGGTACTGCGGCTAACGGGCATGCGCGGGTGTCGATTACGCGGCGGCGTTACTGGGCATGGCAGACGTCCTCCTCGGGACGATGCGCTCGAGCACCCGGTGCGATTGCAACCGGCGTCGCGCCCATTACCTTCTCACACGCGGTAACGACGTCACCACCCTGTTCGACCGCGAGCGATGCCCACGGCCCGAAGGGCCGCTCCGACGCCACCCCCGCCACGACGAGCGGGACACCTTGGTGCAGCGCACAGATGACTCCGAGCTCCGCCTGACACGGCTCGCTCAGCGGTCGGGCCCGCACCGTCACCACCACGTCGAAGCCGACATCAAGAGGACAGACCCGGCCTTGCACCAGCGCGTTGCACGGGAAGGCCGGCTCACCGGGCTCGTGGCAGCGCAGGATCCGGCATCCGCCCGCTTCGAGCTCGGTGGCGGACTGCTCGATCGCCCATTCGTCGGTGCCGACGACGAGGACGGTTGGAGGCTCCGTACAGGGCACCTCGACCGAGGGCCCTCCCAGCACGGTCCCCAACCGGGTCCCCACCTTGGATCTCAACGCTGCAGCCACGTCCTGAGTGTGGACCGCCAAGACCACTAGCTGGCCTACAGCCGATCAACCCCCTCCCAACTTGGCCGCAGGGCCGGGCGGGACAGAGGGGCGGTAGGGTTCCGAAAGTACCCGGGAGCCCTTCACATAGTCGAGAAGGCACCGCTACGCTAAGTGGCAAGGCCGGTGGTGGCAGTGGCGGACGATGACCAGAAGGTGGTGACGAACGTGGGCATGGCGGAATCCGTCCGCACCGCAGCGGTGCCGGGACGATCGGTGGGCAAGCTCCTCGTCGTCGACGACGACCCCGAGGTCAGGGGCATGCTCAGCCGCCTCCTCGAGGTCGAGGGCTACAAGGTCACCGAGGCCATGACCGGCGCCGAGGCGATCGGCAGCCTGGCCAATGGCCAGCCCGACCTCGTCATCCTCGACGTCATGCTCACAACCGAGGACGGCTTCGACGTCCTGGCCGCCATCCGCCGCACCAGCGACGTGCCCGTGATCCTGGTCACGGCCAAAGGACACGAGAGCGACAGGGTGCTCGGCCTCAAGCTCGGCGCAGATGACTACGTGGTGAAGCCCTTCTCCCCCGCCGAGCTGGCCGCCCGGGTGGGCACGGTGCTGCGTCGCAGCGGCTCCTCGCGCCTCTCGGCCTCGTCGTCGGGCACCCTCGAGTTCGGTGACCTCGTGATCGACACCCTGGCTCGCGAGATCAAGGTCACGGATCGGCTCGTCGAGACCACGGCCAAGGAGTTCGCCCTGCTGGCCTTCCTGGCCGGTTCCCCGCGCCAGGTCTTCACCCGCGAACAGCTGCTGGCCCAGGTGTGGGACTCGTCGTCGGAATGGCAGGACGCCGGTACCGTCACCGAGCACATTCGCCGCATCCGCCGCAAGATCGAGGCCGACCCGGACAGCCCCCGGTGGGTTCGCACCGTGCGCGGCGTCGGCTACCGCTTCGAGCCCTGAGCCGAGCTCTGTGAGCCAGGCGGTCTGATCCAGGCGGTCTGGGTCAGGCTCCGCTGGCCCCGGCCCGCAGGTGATCGGTCGGGTGGGTCCGACGATTCGCCGCACCACGGTCCAGGGCGAGGCGCGCCCGGCGCCCCAGTTGATCGGGTGTGAACGGCTTGGGGAGCAGATCGGCGTCGGGATCGAGGGGATGGCGTTCCATCGCCCCCTCGTCGAGATGGCCCGACATGAACAGCACGGCCAATGTGGGCCACAGGTCGACGAGTGACTCGGCCAGCTCGACGCCGTTCATCTCGGGCATCACGACGTCGGTGACCAGAAGGTCGACGGGCCGTTCGAGCGAGCGGGCCACCGACAACGCCTCGACGCCGTTGGCGGCGGCCAGCACGAGATAGCCCCGCTCCTCGAGTTCCCGCACGGCCAGGCGACGCAGTTCGTCCTCGTCTTCGACCACGAGCACGAGTTCGTCTCCACCGCTCGAGTCCTGTTCGATCGTGTCGGCGCCAAAGGCCAGTTCCTCCTCCTCCTCCACGGCGGGGAACCACAACGTGATGGTCGTGCCCCGCCCCGGGGCGGTGTCCAGGCTCACCTGGCCGCCGGCCTGGGTCACCATGGCGTGCACGGCCGCCAAGCCCAACCCGGTCCCCTTGGCCAGGCCCTTGGTCGTGTAGAAGGGCTCGAAGCAGTGCTCGGCGGTCTCTTCGTCCATGCCGGTCCCGGTATCCGACACGGCCAGGGCCACGATCCGCTGCGGCGCGGGGAGGTCCGCCCCGACCACGCGTGTCCGGATCACGAGGCGGCCACCTTTGGGCATGGCGTCCCGGGCGTTGATCGCCAGGTTCAGCACGGCCCGCTCGATCTCGGCCGGGTCCACCAGGATTCGCCCACCGGGCTCGGGGGGCACCAGCTCCAGGTGCACGTCCTCCCCGATGACCCGGACGAGCATGGGCTCCATGGATCGCACGATGCTGTCGGGGTCGACCACCCCGGGCTGGCCGACCTGGCGGTGGCCGATGGCGAGCAGCTGGCTCGTGAGGGCGGCGGCACGGTGGCCAGCGCGCTGGATCGCCTCCACCTCGGTGACGAGGGGGTCGGAGGGGTCGATCTGGCGCAACAGGATCTCGCTGCACCCGAGGATGACGGTTAGGAGGTTGTTGAAGTCGTGCGCCACGCCGCCGGCCAGCCTGGCCATGGCGCTGAGCCGTTCGGCCTGTTGGAACTGCTCCAGCATCCGTTGACGCTCGGTCACGTCCTCGGCCACGGCCAGGATTCCCGTGACCGAGCCATTGTGGTCCAGCAGCGGAGCCGTCGACACCGACAGTTGCAGCAATTCGTCGTTGCGAAGCGCCCCCAGCTGGACACCGACGGTCGCCTCGCCGTGTCGGGTCCGGTCCCACAGACGCGATAACGCCGATGCGGCCACCTCGTCGGCGGCAGAGATCCGCAAGGCCCCATGTGGCACGGCGTCGTGGGCAGGACTGTCCCAGCCCAACAACGACCCCGCCGCACCGTTCCACCACCGGGCCGCCCCGGTCAGGTCGAGCTCGGCGATGGCCAGCGGCGACGACTCCACGACGGCCTGAAGCCTCTGCTCGTTTCCCTGCACGGCTTGGTACAGGCGGGCGTTGTCGAGGGCCACCGTCGCCATCTGGGCCAGCAGGACCAACACCGATTCGTCCTCGGCGTTGAACGAGCGCTCCCGCCCCAACACGACGATGGCCCGATTGCGGGTCCCGGTGGAGTCCACGAGCGGCACCGCCATCCATGGCACGGCCCGGGCTCCTCCAGAACCCAGCTCGGCGGCGATGACAGGGTCGGCGCCCTCCTCGACGCCACCGGCACTGCGCAAGGGTCGGTTCGCCCTGGCCACGAGTCGAGAGGCGGCGTGGACCACCGGGGACAAGGCGTCGGACACGCCCGTGGGGGCGCTCACCTCGATCTCTCCCCCCGCCTCGCCCGGCGTCGAGGACGTCACGCCGGCGGGAAGCTCACCGGGGGGCAGGACGAGAACCACGGCCTGTTCGGCGTCGAGGACGCGTCGGCCGTGCTCGGACAGCACCCGCAGCACCTGGGGCTCGGCCAGGGGGGCGTTCACCACCAGGGCCGCCTCCATGAGTCGCCGCAACTGGGCGGCGTGGCGGGTGGCGGCCTGCTCGGCCTGTCTGCTCTCACCCCACAGCAACACCCGCTCCACGGCGATGGCGACGCGCTCGGCCAGGCCGCCCGCGGTCTCGAGGTCCGAGTGGCGGTATCCACGCCGACCCACCCCGGTGACGAAGCTCAATGCGCCGAACGACAGGCCGCGCAGGTGGACGGGCACCACCAGCATCGACTCGATGCCCGAATCCTCGTCGTCGATCTCGCTGAAGGCGCCGGGAAGGCCAGGCTCGCCGCCATGAGGAGGGCCGTCGCGCCTGATGCGGATGACGACCTCGGGACGGCCTCCGGCGAGGACCCTGCGGACGAGCGCCTCGCCGTCGGGGTGGGGGTGGCGGGTATGGACTGCTCCCCACCGACCGTCGGCACCGTCGGCGACGCGCCGCAACGTGCCCTGCTCGTCGACGACGTCGACGGCGAACCAGTCGGCGAACGACGGCACCACCACGTCGACGAGCCGGACCATGGCCTCGTCGTATGACTCCAGGGCGGTGGCGAGCACGTCGCCGGCCCGGGCCAGGATGGCGACATGCTGGCGGGCGTGCTCCGCTCCCAGGCGGCTCCTGCGCTCGGCCTCGTCGAGCCGGGCCCGCTCGATCGACGCCGCGGACCGGTCGGCCACCAGCTGCAGGAGCTGGAGATCCCGCTCCTGGAACCGATGCCTGACCCGGGTGCCGACCTGGACCACCCCGATCACCTGGCCCCCCACCAGGAGCGGGGCAGCGACGAGCGACGACACCCGTTGGCGCAGGAGGGGAGCGGTCTCGGTCGCCTCGGCCACGTCGTTGACGATGACGGCCTGGGCCCGCGAGGCGACCTCACCGACCACCCCCTCGCCCACCCGGACCTCGAGGCCCTCGGTCACCCGGGCGTCGAGGCCGTAGGAGGCCCGGACGGTCAGGCTGGCGCCGTCGGCGGTCACCAGGAAGATCGTTGCCACGTCCCCGCCCACCACGTTGCCCGTCCGGGCCAGGAGCTCGTCGAGCAACTCGTCGAGAGGGAGAAAGGACAGTCCGGGGTCGGTGACCGACTGGATGGAGCGCAGCGCCACCCTGGCGTCATGGAGCCCCAGGCGGATGCGGCGCTCGGCCACGCGCCGGAACACCAGGATGACGATGACCATGACGGCGCTGGCGAAGACGAACAGCCAGGCCAGGGTCCGGTTGACGGTGAGGAAGTGGAACGAGACGAACGAGAACAGCGCCCAGGCGACGACGAGGGCGGCCTCGCCCAGGAAGGTGTGGCGGCCCAACGCCTGACGCAGCAGTCGATCGGCTTCGGGCCCGTGGTCGGCAGGGACGATGGCGCTGGGGTCGGATGGAGTGGAGTCCCAACTCGGGGCGCCGACTTCCTCCTCACGCCGAGCGGTCAACCTGGCCAGGCGCCCCACGCTCCGTGACTTCGGGCGGCTCACAGAAGAAGGAGCCTACCCCCGGGGTCCCCGCTGGGGCGGGCCGTCCTGGTCGGCGGGCGGCGACGCCCCGGCCCGGGAACGCCGATCAGCCGCCGCCGGGGTGACCCGGCGGGCGGCTGACGAGCGGAGATGGACTGCGTGTCCCGATGACTCTGTAGCGATGATGCCTCGAGCTCTACCGATGATGCCTCCAGCCACCCGAGGTGGATTTGGGGGTCGTGGGACTCGAGGTCGGGGTGCTGCCCCCTGCCACCGTGACCGTCACCGTGGCGCTGGAGCTCCCCACGCCCGAGGAGTTGTAGGCCGCCACGTCATAGGTGTGGGTTCCGGCCGTGACATTGGTGTCCTGGTACGACGTCACCACGAAGCTGGGCCATCCCGGCCAGGCGATCTCGGAGCCGTCCCGAAACACGTCGTCACCCAAGGTGCCCGAGGCGTTGGTCCACGAGATGGTCACGGTGCCGCCGCTCTCCGACGCCTTGACACCGGAGGGCGCGCCCGGCGCCCCCGTCGTGACCACGGTGGGCGGCTGTGCCCCCGACGTGGTGGTGGTCGTCGGCGCCGGTGTGACGGGCTTCGTCGTGGTGGTGGTGGTCGGTGCCGGCTTGACGGGCTTCGTCGTGGTGGTGGTGGTGGTCGGTGCCGGCGGCGGCGGTGACGCCAAGCTCACACCCGGCCCACCCCCGAAGTCCGCCTTGAACGCCGCCAGGGCATTGGGGAAACTGCCGTTGGTGATGTCGTTGTCTTGACCCCCCGCCGTGTCGTTGAACGAGAAGATGTCGGTGAACGCCACATTGTTGGTGGAGACCCAGTTGGCGAACTGGTTGATGAAGTAGGGGTCGTCCCCGAGGCCGTGTCCGTCACTGCGGAAGCACACCGACCATTCGGGAATGGCGATGGGCTTGCCCTGCGAGGCGGCGAAGCTCGTCAACCAGTTCAGGCCCCAGCTCTGGCTCAAGATGTTGCTCCACGCGTTCTGCGGGGTCTGGGGCGTGCCCCAGTACTCGTCGTAGACGTCGGAGCCCACATAGTCGACATAGGCGTTGCCCGGATAGGCGTTGGTCAGGCTCCAGCTGGTGGTCCCGCCCAGGTTGGGGTTCCACAGGAACTGGAACTGCTGGCCGGGCACGGCCCGCATGGTGTCGACGATCTGGATCCAGAAGGCGGAGAAGTTCTGGGCGTCGGTGTTGTTGGCGACACTCCAGGGATACCAGGTGCCGTTGAACTCCCACCCCAGTCGCAAGATGGCGTTGCTCTCACCCTGGGACACGAGGTTCTTGGCCAGCGTGGTGAAGTACTGGTTGTAGGCGCCGGTCGCGCCTTGGGCCAGGGTCCCCACGCCGGGAAGGATGGGAACGCCGAGCACGAGGCGCAACCCCGAGCTCTTCCATCCGCCTTCCCCCCCACCGTTGTCCATCGCCGCCCACCCGTCGGTGCGGTCGAGGTAGTCCGACGCCATGGTGGGATGCGCGTTGGTCTTGGAGCCGAACGAGGCGATGCCCGACGCGTTCACCCACCCGGCGTAGTCACCCAGGGGGATCGAAGACGCCCCCGAGCTCGCCAGGGCCGTCTTGGCCCAGAAGAGCCCGCCCACCGAGGCCAGCACGAGCACCAAACAGAGGAGCCCGCCTCCCATGGCACGGGGCAGGCCGACCGTCCGCCCGGCCATGTGGCCTCGGCGCGCTGTCCATCGGATGCGGTGTGCCGTCTTTGCGTTGTCCATGGTTCCCCCCCAGCCGGAGCCGATGGGCGCGACGAGCCAAGACTTTGATGACTTGGTCTCCCGCCGATTCGGCAACCCGGCCGCTCTGCCAACGCCTCGTGTGGAGCGTGGGCACTTCTTCCCTGGTTGTGTGCGCTTCTCGCGCTGTGTGTTTCTGGTATTTGCTTCGGTTACTCGCTCACGCTGTTAACTAGTCACACCGTGCAACCCTGCATGTGTGGTATCGGCGCGCACTGCATCGAACTTCGACAAGGCCGAATCAACGATCCATGAACGCGTCATCCGAGGTCCGCTTTGTATGCCGCCGCCGACGCGGGGAACTGGGTGATGTCGGAGTCCGTCGATCCGGCGTAGCTGAAGTACGCCTGCACGGTGATGTCATTGGCGGCGTTGTTGATGAGACCGGCCATGCCGTTGATGAACGACGGGTCGTCGGATCCGTTCAAACCCCACTCGGGGATGGCGACGGGCAGTCCCTGCGCGTGGGCGAAGGATGCCGCCGCTTGCACATTCGACGCGTACCCCTGGTAGTCGTACTGGTCCACGCCCACGATGTTCACGTCGGCCTTGCCCGGCCACGTGTCGGTCCACGTCCGTCCGGCTGCTTCATTGCTTGTCCCGCCGTTGGGGTTCCACATGAAGCTGAACGTCGGGCTCTCGGCCCGCATCGTCGCCACGGTGCTCTGGAAGACGGCGACGTACTGCGCCGCGGAGAGCGTGAGCTGATTCCATCCCTGGAACCAACCGCTCATGTCTTGGTTCTGCTCCCACATGATGCGGATGATGGCGTGGGACTGGCCGGCGTGGATGAGGTTCTGACCGATGGCCGCCACCTGCGCCGCCGTGCAGTTCCCGATCCCCACCATGAGCGTCAAAGACGTGGTCGGGGGCGAGTAGGTGCAGTATCCCGACGACTGATCGGCGTAGACGGTGTCGATGCTGGGCGTGACGCCGAGCTGCTGGCCGAGGGCGAGGACATCGGCGGGGGACTGCGAGCCCACGAACAGGCCCAGCGCCGAGGCGAACCTGGCCGGATGCGGTGCCACCGGGGCGACGGGCTTGGCCTTCACCGGCGCAGGGGCCTTCACTGGCGCAGGGGCCTTCTTTACGACGACGTGGCTCACGGGCGCCGGCGCCGCCGTGGTGGCCGGAGCGGGGACGGTGGTGACCGGCGCCGCCGTGGTGGTCGGAGCGGGGACGGTGGTGACCGGCGCCGCCGTGGTGGTGGGGGCATGGGAGCGGGCGGCGCTGAACTGGATGGTGGGCTCGGTGGCCGCGGAGCGTGGTGACGCGGTGAGGTCGATGGCGAACGTCACGATTATCGCCAGGCCGAGCATGGCGACCACAATCTCCTTGGGCAACGCTACAAAGCGTCCGAATCCCGTTCCCCGCATCTGACTCCCAGTGGCTAAATACAACGAGCCACGCTTTTCGTGGCCCAATAACCACTATCGGCGCTCGGTTTGACCACCTAAAGCACTCGGCTACCACAACGCCTTGCCACGGAATGTGACGGGGACACCGCCGCATTGGGTGTCCACACGTTTCCAGGCACGAAAATGACCACAAAATGGGCACCCTCCGTGATGTCAGCCGGAGCCCTACATCACGCGATGCGCGAAAACCCGCTACACCCAGGCGTGGTTTCAAGAAATCACTCGAAATGACCAAAAGTATTTGGGCAATCCCCCTACGCGCGAAAAGGGCCCGTTGGTACTGTGTTGAGATCACGGTGGACATTGCATCCGACGCGCGCCCGGCTCTCGGAGCCGGCCCACGCGAAGAAGACGACGGGGGGAGCGAGGTCCTCCGGTTGCCGTCTCTGCGCGCCATCGTCCGCCACGCGCTTCCCGCCCTGCTCGAGTCCACGATCGTGCCCGGCGCGCTCTTCTACCTGGTGCTGCTGCTCGACGGCTTCCACGGGGCGCTCATCGCGGCGCTGTCGTGGTCGTTCCTCGCGCTGGGGCGCCGGCTGGTGGGGGGCCACAAGGTTCCGGCCGTGCTCGTGTTGAGCGTCGTGCTCGTGAGTGCCCGCACCGTGGTGGCCTATGCCACCGGCAGCGCCTTCCTCTACTTCGTCCAACCGACGGCCAGCACCTTCCTGGTGGCCGTGCTGTTCCTCGTCACCGCCGTTGCCCGGCGTCCCATCATCGAGAAATTGGCGCGCGACTTCTGTCCTTTGGACCCCGAGATGTTCGCCCGACCGTTCGTGCGGCGCTTCTTCTTGCGGTTGTCGCTGTTGTGGTTCGTCGTCCTCGCCACCCAGGCCGGCTTCGTGATGTGGCTCCTGCTCGAGTCATCGGTGCGGACCTTCGTCGTCGAGCGCTCGCTCGTCTCCGCCGTGCTCACCGTGGGAGGGATCGTGCTCTCCACGCTCTGGTTCGTGCGCGTCATGCGGGGCGCGGGGTTGACGGTGCGCTTCAGTGGCGCACTGGCGTCGATGTCCCTCGGCACGACGGCACCGACGGTGGCGGCCACGGCGTCGGACCGGGAGTCGTTCGCACCCTGAGCTGCCCACCCGCGCCTGCGGGTACCGTGAGGCCGGCGCCGGGACACGCCGGCCACGCGAGAGGGGCGACATGACAGGCGGACCGGGCCCGGTAGCCCTGGTGGGCAGCGGGGAGTTCCTCGCGGCGATGGAGCCCGTGGACGCCGGGCTCCTCGAAGGACGCCCCCGCCGCGCCGTGGTCGTTCCCACCGCGGCGGCACGAGAGGGCGACGGGCGCGTGTCGTACTGGCTCGAGCTCGGGCGGGCGCACTACGAGGCGATGGGCGTGGAGCCGGTGCTGCTCGACGTGCGCACGAGGCGCGACGCCGACGACCCGGCCGTAGCGGCGCTGATCGAAGGGGCGGGGCTCATCTACCTGTCGGGGGGCGATCCCCATCATCTGTCGGACACCCTGCGCGACAGCGCGCTGTGGGCCGCCATCACGAAGGCCTGGCACGACGGGGCGGCTCTGGCCGGATGCTCGGCCGGGGCCATGGCACTCACCTCGGGTGCTCCGGACAACCTCCTCCCCGGGGGGGCGGCGGCAGCGCGCGAGCCCGACCATCCCCGGGTCGCCAACGGGCTGGGTCTCATCGCGCCGCTGGCGGTGATCCCGCACTACGACCAGATGGAACGGTTGCGGCCCGGGGCCCTCGAATGGTTCGCCTCGTGGCAACCGAAGGGGACGACCCTGGTCGGCATCGAGGAGGAGACGGCCCTCGTCGGCACGGGCGGGCGGTGGCAGGTCCAGGGGGTCGGGGCGGTGTGGGTGCTCGACGCCACCCCCCGGGCCCGGTTCGTGGCCGGCGACGAGGTGACTCTCGGCGGCACCCTGTGACCTGCCCGGAATGTTGCGCCCGCAAGTAGTGTTGTAGGACCGTGAACGCCAACCCGACCCAAGGAGCAACGCCATGCCGGCAGTGACCGTCGACGACATCTCTTCTCTGCCCCGGCTGGCCATCCCCGGCTCTGCCACCCTGGAACGGTCCGTGGTGTCGGTGACCGAGGCCCCGTCGGGATACGAAGGAGAAGGGTTCCCCGTGCGCCGGGCCTTCGCCGGTGTGGACCTGGCCCAGCTCGACCCGTTCGTGCACATGGACCAGATGGGTGAGGTCGACTACGGCCCGGGCGAGCCCCGGGGGACGTCGTGGCACCCGCACCGAGGGTTCGAGACCGTCACGTACATGATCGACGGCACGTTCCAGCACCAGGACTCCACCGGCGGCGGGGGCCTCATCACCAACGGCGACACCCAGTGGATGACCGCGGGCGCCGGGATCCTCCACATCGAACGTCCCCCCGAGGCACTCGTCACGTCGGGCGGCCTCTTCCACGGCATCCAGCTGTGGGTGAATCTGCCCTCGAAGGACAAGTGGGTGGCCCCGGCCTACCAGGACATCGGAGCGGGCCAGGTGGCCCTGCTGTCATCGCCCGACGGCGGCGCCCTGGTACGGGTGATCGCGGGCGAGGTCGACGGGCACGCCGGGCCGGGCGCGACCCACAGCCCCATGGCCATGGCGCATCTGACCGTCAGCCCCGGAGCGCGGGTGACGCTGCCGTGGAACCCCGACCACAACGCCCTCGTCTACGTGCTGGCCGGCGAAGGATCGGTGGGTAGCGAAGGGCGCCCCGTCCACATGGGGCAGCTGGCGGTGTTCGGTGCCGGTGACACCATCGTGATCTCGGCCCGTGACCGCCAGGAATCCCGCTCGCCCGACCTCGACGTGCTCGTGCTCGGAGGCCGCCCCATCGGGGAGCCGGTCGTGACCTACGGCCCCTTCGTCATGAACACGCGCGCCGAGATCGTCCAGGCGCTCGACGACTTCCAGCACGGCAAGCTCGGCACCATCCCCGCCGAGCACATCGGGTGAGGTCCCGGGCCTGACCGGGGTGGACCCGACTAGGGGGTCCGCTGCCGCAGGACCTCCAGGGCGGTGTCGGCGTGCTTGGCCATGTTCACTTCGCTGTTGATCACGGCCATCACCTTGCTGTCGGTGCCGATCACGAAGGTGGCTCGCTTGTTGGGGAGGATGTTGAGACCTCGCTTGACCCCGAACTGCGTGGCCACGGTGCGGTCAGTGTCCGACAGCAACGGGTAGTCGAAGGAGTGGGTGTCGGAGAACTGCTTCTGCTTCTCGACGGTGTCGGCACTGATCCCCAGCCGCTGGGCGCCCACACCCTCGAACTCGGCCTTGAGGTCACGGAAGTGACAGCTCTCCCGGGTGCAGCCCATGGTCATGGCGGCCGGGTAGAAGAACAGCACCACCGGGCCCTTGGCCAGGAATTCGCTCAGGCGCCGCTTGGTGCCCGTCTCGTCGGGAAGTTCGAAGTCTGCGACCACATCACCGGTGTTCATGAGCGGTGACGCTACCGGTCCCGACCACCCCGCGCCCGGTCGGGCCGGAGTGTCGGGCCGGAGTGTCGGGCCGGAGTGTCGGGCCCGTCAGTACCCGGCTTCGACGTCGATCACCCCGAGCAAGGGCTCGCCCGCGCCCAGCCGGGCCACGTTGTCGTGCACCCGATCGGCGAGGTGGGCCATGACGGCGCCCGAGCTCCCGGCGTTGTGCGGCGTGATGAGACAGTTGTCCAAGCTCCACAAGCGGTGGCCCTCGGGGAGCGGCTCGGGGTCGGTGACGTCGAGGGCGGCTCCGGCGATGACCCGGCGCTCGAGGGCGTCCACCAACGCCTCGGTGTCGACATGGCCCCCGCGCGAGACGTTGACGAGCCAGGCCCGTTGGTGCATGGCGTCGAGCTCGGCCGCACCGATGATGTGCCGGGTCTCGGGGGTGAGCGCCAGTGCCAGGACGACCACTCGGGCGTCGGGCAGGGCTTCGAGCAAGCGATCGGTGGTGAGTGTGCGCCGTGCTCGGGGCAGTGGTTCGGCGCTCCGGCGCACCACCGTCACCTGCGCCCCGAACGGCGCCAGGTATCCGACCAGCGCCGACGCGATGCCCCCACCCCCCACGATGGTGACGGGTTGCCCGGCCAGTGCGGTGATCCTCGTCCCCGCCCACGACGACGCCCGGGCCGACGACGCCAGGGAGTGCAGCCCCGCCAGCACCAGGGCCAGGGCGTGCTCGGCGATGAGTGAGGAGTGCGCACCCTTGCTACACGTCCAGGTGCGGCCGTCGGTGACGAGCCCGGCGTCGAGGAAGCTCTCGATCCCGGCCCCGGGGAGATGCACCCAGCGGATGTGCGGGCTCTGCTCCAGGACCGAGCCGAGCCGCCCCGGCCCCGACCAGTCCACCCACACCAGGCCCTCGGCCTCCTCGGCCGGCACCACCCGGCCACCGGCACGGACCACGGCCTCGGCGGCGAGCGGCCAATCCGGGACGACGGCGATGCGCGGCGGGGAGGTGCTCACGGGCTCGGATCCTACGACGGCCCGCCCCGACGGGGACCGGGCCGGACCCGGTCAGGCCGAGGCGGCCTCGAGGACCATGACGCCGTTGTGGCCGCCCATGCCGAGCGAGGACTTCACGATGGGGCCTTCGACGCACGCCGTGGGGCCGTCGAGAAGCCGGGGGTGGCCCTTGGCCACGCGGGGCGGGGCGGGGATGACCCCGCGCTCGAAGCCGTAGAGCGATGCGATGAGCTCGACCGAGCCCGCCGCGGCCTGGCAGTGCCCTGCCAACGGCTTGATCGAGAAGATCCCCTGCGCATCGGGGAACAACTCGTCGAACACCGCCGCCTCGGTCGTGTCGCACTGCTTGGTGCCCGGCCCGTGGGCGTTCATGTAGGTGATCTCCTGGGGGGCCACTCCGGCGTTGTGCAGGGCGTCGGTGAAAGCCCGGCGCACTTCGTGGTGGCCCGGCGCGATGGAGATGGCGTGGTAGCCGTCATGGGTCAAGGCCCCACCCAGGACGTTGGCGTAGGCGCCGACGGGTCGGCGCGACAAGACGAAGCCGACCGAGGCCTCCCCCGCCGTGAAGCCGCGACTGCCCTCTTGGAACGGCCGGCACACCTCCAATGACGGGCCGTCCATGATCATGACCCCGACCTGGGCGAAGGCGGCGGCCCCGTCGGGGGTGATCGACATGTCCGAGGTGAGCACGAGCACGTCGTCCACGATGCCGGCGTCGATCCACATCTTGGCCGTGAGGATGGCGGCGATGCCCGACGCGCACATCGCCGTCACCGACATGGTGGGGCCGTGGAAGTCGAACTCCCGGTTGATGGCCGTCAGCACGGTGGAGGGCATCAGCTGCAGGATCTGGCGCTTGGAGGTGTGGAAGCCCTTGCGGTGGTGGAACCCGCGCCATGCCGCCACGTCGCCCAGGACCAGGCCGTGGATGACCCCGACCACGGGGCCGGGGCGCCAACCACGGTCATAGGCGTTGTGCACCGCCTCGCGGGCGGAGTGCCGCACCGCTTGGGAGAACGTGCTCGAGCCGTCCGACGGGTTGCCCTTGTCCTCGATGGGCGCGCACCACACCACGTCGTTCTCGAAATAGGGGGCGAACCCCGAGATGGGCCGGACGGCGGACTCGCCCGAGAGCAGACCCTCGATGAGGAGCTTGTGGCCCCAGCCGTAGCCGGTCACGGCGCCGATGCCGCACAGCGAGACGGGGTCTTGGACGAGCGCTGCATATGCCCTTCGGTCCTGCCGGGTTGCCACGGACACCGTCTCAACTCCTCTGCTCGATCGGGGAAGGGCCATCACAGTAGGGGTGGGACAGATGTTCGTAAAGAGGCGAAAGTGACTTTTCTGTTCAGTGAGGCACCCCACCTGCCGATATGACCGGCCACATTTTTCCGGTGTCCAGGGGGCAGGGAAATCACATTGTTGTTGTTCAATTGGGCCGGGATCTTCGACGCCGACACCCTCGGTGGCATTCGCGTCCCGGCCGTCGCACCGAGTGAGCAAGGTCAAGATCGCCTCTCCAGGCGCCGATAGCCAGGGTATGGCCGACGCACGTCTGGGGCTGCTGCGTACCGCGCCCCCGCTCGCTCCGGCGGGAGCGTTCGAACCGATGGCGGACGCGTCGCGCCAGCTCACCGCCATCTCCGATCTCACCAACGTCGTGGTGTGGGAGCTCATCGCGCCCGATGCCGGCATCATCTGGCACGCCCCCTTCGAACGGCTGCTGGCGGGCCAGGACCCGCACGGGACCTACGTGGTGCCGCCCGGCGACGAGGGCAAGCGTCTCTACGCCAGCGAGCTCGGCGAAGCCGTCCTCGCCCCTCTGGTCCAGACCGTCCGGGCCGGGGTGACGTGGGAGAACTACGAGCTGGTCCAGGAATTCGAAGCACCCGACGGCGAGGTCCACCGGATGCTGGTGCGGGCCCTGGCCGTTCCCGATTCGGTGCCGGCGCGCTTTCTGGGCATCGTGGCGGACGTCTCGGACCCCGGCGAGGTGCCGTGGATCACCGCCGACGTCGGTGAGCGGCTCACCCTCCTGGTTGAGCACTCCCCCGACGCCATCATCGTCCACCAGGACGGGCTCGTCGTCTACACCAACCCCGCCGGTCTGCGCATGGGCGGGGTGAAGTCCCTCGAGGCCGCCATCGGCAGGCCCATCACCTCGTTCATCAGCCCCGACGACCTCACGAGCACGATCGCCCGTCTGGCCCAGCTCAAGGACCCCGGCGACGTGGTCAAGGGCTTCGAGGCGATGATGGTGCGCGACGACGGCAGCGAGTTGCCCGTCGAGGTGGCCAGTGCCCGCACGAGCTGGGGCGGCAAGCCGGCCTTCCAGGTCATCTTGCGCGACGTCTCGGAACGCAAACTGGCCGAAGAGGCGGCCGCGGCCCGCGCCGCCATCGAGCGCCGCTACGCGGCGGCGGTCGCCGCACTCGAAGAGGGTGTCGTCGTGATCGACCGCGAAGGGTCGGTGGCCGCCACCAACGACTCGGCCACCCGGATCCTGGGGACCCGGCTGCACGCCGGGCGCGGGGACGAGATCTTCACCGGGGGGCGACGTGCGGTGCGCGAGGACGGGTCGCCTTTCGCACCCGACGCCCTCCCGCTGGCGGTCGCCCTGTCGCGACGCGAGGCGACCACCAACGTCGTCATCGGCGTGCGCAACGAGCACGGCAAGGACCAGTGGCTCTCGGTCAGCTCCCGTCCCCTTGGCGACTCCGAAGGCGCCGACAACGCCACCGTGGTGTGCTCGGTGTCCGACATCACCGACCGCAAGCAGCTGCTCGACCGCCTGGCCTGGGAAGCCCGCAACGACCCGTTGACGGGGCTGGCCAACCGCAGTGGGTTCCTCACCGCCGTGCAGAGCGCCATCGAGAGCAGCGACGAGGCCACGCTCGAGTCCCTGGTCATGTTCTTCTTCGACCTCGACCGGTTCAAGCTCGTCAACGACTCCCTGGGCCACGCCGTGGGTGACGAGGTGCTCCTGGCCGTGGCCGAGCGCCTGCGCGCCACCATGCCCGACGTCATCAGCCTGAGCCGGCTCCACGGCGACGAGTTCGCCGCCCTCGAGCCCAACGTGACCGACACCGACGCCGCGTTGCAGCGGGCCGAGGAGCTGCGAACCATCCTCTCGCGCCCTGTGCAACTGAGCACGGGCCGCATGTTGTCGGTGACCCCCAGCATCGGGCTGGTGCGGCTGGCCGACGTCGGTCGCGAGGCGTCCGACGTCCTGCAGGACGCGGACATGGCCATGCTCCAGGCCAAGACGAGGGGTCGCGGCCGTGTGGCGATCTTCGACGCCGGCCTGCGCGAAGAGGTGGGCAACCGCCTCGAGCTCGAACACGACCTGCGCACGGCGGTGGAGAACGGCGAGCTTCGCCTCGAGTACCAGCCGCTGGCCTCGCTTGCCAACGGTCGCGTGCTCGGCCTCGAGGCCCTGGTGCGCTGGGAGCACCCCCGTCGCGGGCTGCTCCTGCCGGCGCGCTTCGTGGCCCTGGCCGAGGAGTCCGAGCTCATTGTGGCCCTGGGCGGATGGGTCCTCGAGGCCGGCTGCGCCCAGATGGCGCGCTGGCGGGCCATGTACCCCGAAGCATCGGACTCGTTCCTCGCCGTCAACGTTTCCCCGCGCCAACTCGACGGCCAGGAACTGATGCCGGCCTTGCGCAGCGCGCTGGAGAAGAGCGGGCTCCCCGCCGGGGCGCTCATGCTCGAGATCACCGAGTCGGGCCTGGTGTCTGACGACGGACACCTGCACGGCATGCTCGAGGAGCTGCGCGAGTTCGGGGTCCGTCTCGCCATCGACGACTTCGGCACCGGCTACTCGTCGTTGAGCTACCTGAAGCGGCTGCCCGTGAGCTACATCAAGGTGGACCGCTCTTTCGTGAGCGGGCTCGGGACCGACACCGAGGACGAGCGCATCGTGGCGGCGATCACCGAGCTCGGGCACGGGCTGGGCCTCAGGGTCATCGCCGAGGGCGTCGAGAACCGCCAGCAGCGGCACGTGGCGCGCCAGCTGGGCTGCGACCTCTACCAGGGGTACCTGCTGGCCGAGCCGCGCCGGCCCCGCGACATCCCCGCCTTCTGGCGTCCCCGGCCCTCCGCAGCACGCGCCGCCAGCTGACCCGTTACGGACGCGTCGGCACCACCGGAACTGCGCCGTCGGGCGTGAGCGCCTCGATGCCGTTGTGGGCCGGGTTGTAGGTGTTCCCCAGCCCCAGCACGACGGCGTCGCCCACCGTGGCGATACCCGACCAGTTCGCCTGGGGCAGCTTGACCTGGGCGATGAGGTTCCCCGTCCCCGCGTCGCGGATGTCGATGGCGGCTTTCGACAACGCCAGGCCGCTGAAGGTCATACCGCCCGCCACGGTCGTGGGCGCGAACGACGACGAGAACTCCTCGCGCCACCGCACCTTGCCCGAGGTGGCGTCGAAGGAGACGTCGGTGGGCTCTTGCGACAAGGTGTCGCGCGGGTTGGAGGGGTCGCACAGCCTCTGCTTCGAGCTGTTGCGCTCGAAGCGCCCGAAGTCGCCGATGGCCGTGGCGCCGTAGACCCGGGTGCCGTCATAGGCGGTGCTGGCGATGAACCCACCCGAGAAGCCGCCGAAGACGACGTTGGTCTTCCACCGCAGCGTTCCCGTGGCGGGGTCGACCGAGTAGTAGGTGCCGTCCTTGGAGCCTGCGCCCAGAAAGAGTGCCTTACCCGACGCGTCCACCCCGGCATTGGGGGTGGCCCCGAAATCCCAGTCACACTGAGGGTCGGGACGGGCCGGTCGGTACTGCCAGGCCAGGCTGCCGTCGCCGACGCGCAGGGCGATCATGGACTCCGACATGGGATGGGTGTTGGCGAAATCGCAGTCGGCGGTGCCGAACACGACCAACCCGAGGGCGGGGAGCACCGTTCCCGACGACCACACGCTGCCGCACCCGTCGTCGAGCACGTGGCCCTGGGCATCGACGTCGGTCTGGTACTCCCACACGGGGTCGCCCGTGGCCAGGCTCGCCCCCACGACATACCCCCCGTACCCGACGGCGCCGTCGACGTCCACCCCGAAGAGCACGGTCCCGTCTTCGACCACCGGAGACGAGAAGATGCGCGTGCCGTCGGTGTCGGGGCTCGGGGGCTCATGCGGTCGCCCCGGGTAGTCGTGCTCCCAGTACACGGCGCCGGTGGCCGCGTTCAGTGCGTACAGGGTGTAGCCACCCCCGAAGATGATGAGGGCGGGGCGCGAGGCGGTGGCGGGCTCGAACCACGCCGAGGACGTGACCAGGCCTCCGTCGGAGGTGAGGTTGCGGTGCACCTCGCCCGGGTACGGCGTCACGGCGTTCTGGGACTTGAGCCGCACCTTCCACCGCAGCGCCCCGGTCTCGAGGTCGATGGCGTAGAAGTAGTCGTCCCAGGAGCCGACGTACACCACGCCGTCCACCACCGTCGGGGTGGCCGTCACGGCGTCGCCGGTGGTGAAGACCCACGCCTTGCGCAACGTCTTGACCGTCGCCTTGGTCAGCGTGGTACGGCCGTGGAAGGTGTGCTGGGCGTCGTGGCCGTAGGTGGGCCAGTCCCACAGTCCCGCCGTGGCGGCGGCGGGCGCGGAGTGGACAATCACGGGGGTGGTGGAGAGAGAGGTGCTCGACGCCGCCCCGCGCGCCGGGGCCGCCGCGCTACACCCGGCCACCACGGCACTCACGACAGCCACCGCCGCCCACCGTCCGGCCCGGCGCCGTCGGCCCCGGGCCGGTGTCGTCGACCCGGGTCTCCTCGACCCGGGCAGGGGTGACGGCGTCTCGGGCAAGCGCCGTTACCCGAAGCCGGCGGTGGCAGGAGCGTTGCTGGGTGGTCCCTTGTCGGGGGCGGGATTCTCGGCCGGGCCCGACAACGGAGCGACGATGGCGCCCGTCGGATACGGGCACGTCATCGAGGCCGGCACGCACAGGGTCACGCTGGTGGGGAAGTCGAACCCGGTGGCGATGGCCACCGGGGTGGAGGGCTGGCCGTTGGTCACCTTCACCTTCATGACCCGGCCCCCGTAGTTCCCGGGCCCACACCCGGTCAGCAGGGCCTTGCACACGACGTGGATGTCGATGAAGTACAGCGTCCCGTCCGGGGCCACGGCCATGCCGAAGGGGTTGTACTGCCCGGCGCTCTTGCCCAGGTCCCCGATCGTCGTCCCCGGCACCGTGCCCCGTCCCGGCTCGGGGGTGCCGTTCTTGGTGACCCAGCGGATGGCGGGGTTCCCGATGTAGGCGCTGACGGCGAAGCAGTCACAGGTGGGGTCCTTGGCGATCCCGGCCGGGAAGGCCAGGTTCTTCACGAAGGGCGTGACGTGCACCTTGGCGCGGGGGTAGATCCCGCCCGGGCAGTCCGAGGCGCCCGACGGCATCGACGACGCCGCGAACCGCAGCACGCTGGAGGTGCCCACATTGGGGACGAGCACGTCGCCGTTGTCGGCCAGGGCCATCATCCCCGGCTGTTCCAGCCCGCCCGTGCCGTCGGTGTGGTGGGGCCCGTAGCCGCCCGCGGTGGGGCCGTAGACGATGCAATAGGTCGTGTAGTTGGGCGCGAACCACTCCACCAGCCGTCCGCTGCTGGGGGGCGGGTAGTCACCTTGGGCGGTGGCGATGTCGTTGCCGAACACGTTGCCGGCCTTGTCGACGGCGCACCCGGTGTAGGTCTGGTTGTTGTTGAACACGCCGTTGGCGGTCGGCGGCGAGTCACTGCCGATGCTCTGGCCCGGCAGCTTGTAGGGGCCGGGCACGTACAGGACCTGGCCGCTGAACGAGCCGTTGGGCTCGTCGAGCTCCTCACCGTCGGCGGGTTGCTTGTAGGGCTTGGCACTGCCGAGGTTGTGCTGGGACGGCAGGGTGGGGTCGACCCCGCCCACGAAGCGGCCGTCGGGGAGCAGGCACATCTGGCCGTTGAGGTCCCAGGCCGGCAGGAGCTGGCCCTGGGTCCCCGAGGGCATGGACACGAAGTCCACTTCCTCGTTCTGGTCCCAGTACACCAGGTACGCCGCCTTCCCGGGGTTGCCGCCGGCGACGAGGGGGACGGTGTCACCCGTCGGCGTCGACGCCGCCTTGGTCGTGGTGGTGGCCTTGTGCCCGGCGGTGGTCCCCGTTGAGCACGCCGCCAGCACGAGGGAAGTGGCGACGACCATCAACCCGCGGCGCCCCCGACCCACCCGACCCGACCACGGACGACCAGCATCGTCACGATTCATCGCCTGCTCCCCTGCAGCCCCGTCCCCTGGGGCTGACGCGGCCGTCATCGTATGCGGCCGTCGCCGGCGCTGCCCGGGACCGGGAGCCGCAGTGGCGGTGGGGTGCGATCAGGACTGGGGTACCCGGGGCCGCCGGGTCCGACCTACCGTTGCCAGTAGCCGGTCTGGCCCGGGTTCTCGATCGGCTTGGGCGCCGCCGTCGGCGCCGACGGGGCCTCACCGGCTGTCGACCGCAGCACGGTCGGTTCGGACACCCGCAGGGCATCGGAGCGTTCCACCCCGGTGCGTCGGCCGTTGGCGACCGGTGCCCGCGACGAGCGCTTGGGCGGGAGGCCGCTGGGGGCGACGGGAGCCACAGCTGGGGTCGGAGGGGCATCGGCGCGCCGAAAATGCCCGTACCCGTAGGTGCCGTCCCGACGCCGGCGGTTGAAGCGCACCCGGTTGAGCACGATCGCCACGTTGGTGTTGGCGGTGTCGAGGCGCAGCAGGCACTGCTGGAGTCGCTCGGGATTGAAGCGGCGGGCGTCCACCACCACGATGACGAGGTCGACCATGGTGGCGATGAGCACGGTCTCGGCCACGCCGATCAGAGGCGGGCAGTCGATGACCGCCGTGTCGTGTCGCTCGCGCAGCTGCTCGATCAGCAACGGCAGGTGGGCCGAGACGATGTCCGAGGGGTGCCGGTCGATGATGCCGGCGGGGATCACGTCGAGGTACGGGTTCGGAGTCCGCGAGGCGTGCGCCAGGGCGTCCTCGGTGCGACGGCTGGTGACCCCGGGGCCGAACGGCACCCCCATCTGGGTGTGCAGCGCCGGCTTGCGCAGGTCGCAGTCGATGGCGGTCACATGGCGGTCCTGCGCCGCCAGCGCCCAGGCGATGTTGGTCGACACCGAGGTTTTGCCTTCACCGGGGTCGCACGAGGTCACCGCGATCATGGCCGAGGCGCCTGCCGGGAGGCTGATGAGCAGGTTGGAACGCAGCTCCTGGAACGCCTCCATGGCCATGGGCTCGCTGTGCTTGACGAACAGGTCGGTGGGACGCAGCCCGGACGTGGCCACCCGGGGGATCTCGCCCAGCACGGTGGCGCCGATGCGCTCTTTCACCTCGGTGACCCGGCTGAGCCGGCGCCGCACGCCGGCCGCCCACATAGCGGCGAAGATCGCCACGATGACGCCGAAGGCCCCCGCTCCCAGCAGGATGGGGGTGCGCGGGTTCGACGGCGATGCGGGCGGTGTGGCCAGGCCCAACTGCCTGACCGTGTAGCCCGACTCGGCCGGCCGGGGTTGGTAGGCGATCAGCTGGGTGGCCACGCTGTTGGCGAACTTCGAGGCGGCCACCTTGTTCTTCGACGTGGCCTTGATGGTGATGATGAAGGTGCCCGGGTCGATGGTGGCGTCGACCGAGGCACCGTCGGAGCGGTAGGGCTGGGGGACATTGGCGATGGCGCGGGACACGACCGTGGAGCTGGTGGCCTCGGCCGGGAGCTGGGGACCGATGATCGAGATCGCCGCCCCCGCGTTGGAGTTGTTGATGAAGCCGGGCGCGGGCGCGATGGTCAGAAGTGTGCTCGCCACGTACTGCTTGGCGGGTAGGAAGGCGGCGGCACCGCCGATGACCACGCACAAGACGAACGCCGCCAGGGCGACGACGAGATTGTGCCGGACGTCTCTGATGAGCTGTCGGATTTCCATGGTGTCACATCACCTCGTAGTGGCTCATTGCCTGGTAGTCACGCATGGCGGCCGGGCCGCCCCCTCCCGAGGTCACGGCGCTGCGGAGCATGCCGAGCGAGAGCCCGAGCACCGTGGCCAGCCGATAGTTCTCGAAGATCGACTCCACCTGGCCCTTGGTCACCAATCCGATGACCACCGCGAACAGGGCGAGGGCGAGCACACCCACCATCGGGTCGGGATGCAGCCGCCAGGCAGCGAAACCGTTGACGAGTGAGCTCACGAGCGCCAGGAGGAAGAGCACCAATCCGATGATGCCTGTCCTCAGCCACAGGTCGAGACCGATGTTCTCGGTGAGATCGGTCGTGATGTATTGATTCGGCCCGGCTTGGAAATAACTGTACTCGAACCCCAGTCCTTGCCCCAGGAGCTCGTGTTGTTTGGCGTCGGCCAGCGCCACGGTCCATTTGTTGATGCGATCTTGTGCCGACTCCTGCTTGGCTTGGGAGTTCAGCGTTGCTCCCACGGTGTGGGAGATGGTGGCCGCCAGCGGGCCCGTCAACGATTTTTGGGCGGTGATGGCGGGGATGATGGCGACGCCCAGCACCACCCCCACGACGGCCAGGGCGGCCACCGCCACCTCTCCGGACCGGATCCGCAGACGCCGGCGGGCGGTGGACCCGCTCGCCACCACCACCACCACGACCACCACCGCGCCCAGGGTGAGCAGGACGGCGCGCTGGTAGGCGAAGAACGCCGTCAACGCCAGCGGCACCGTGCAGAGGATGTTCACCCGGCTCCGTTGTTCCTTGCCCAGCTCGAGGAGGAACCCGATCACGCCCACCGACACGAAGATCGTGGCGGCGTCGGTGCCGACCGACCCGAAGTCGAGGATCCGGATCCCGGGAAGGTGCAGAGCGAATTGCTTGTGGCCCAACCGCAGGACGAGGAGGACGGTGGCCGACAGGGCCGACCAACGCACCAGTCGTTCGAACCCGCGCCCTTCGAGGAAGCGCCGGATCGGCACGCCCGAGGCCAGTGCGTAGGCGCCCATGACGTAGATGATCGCCTTGGCTTCGTAGGGGAGCTTCACCGTGCTGTTGTGGCGGAGGATCCCCTCCATGGCCTCGAGGGTCCACCATGCCGCCACGGTCAACCACAACAGGGCGGGCAGCCCGACCCGCTCTGGCTTCTTCTTGATCAACAGACGCGCCACGAGCGCCACGGTGATGATCACTTCGGGCAGGCGGAAATTGAGCGTGCCCGTCCCGGGGTGGAAGAGGCCCTGAGGCTCGGTGGTCTGGTTGTCCCACAGGCTCGAGTCGACGACGAGGACGCCGAGGAGCAAGAAGATGACCCAGTGCTCGCGGCCGGATCGCTCCCAGCGGAGAAAGACGTACAGAAGCATCAGTGATGCCGCGCCCGCCCCGGCCAGAAGGATGAGCTTGCTCACGGCGTCTCGCTCCGCAGGAGCGGGGCCAGGGCCACGTCCCAGGTGTGGCGCGCCGCCACGGCGTCGTGGCCGGCGCGACCGAGCGCGGCGGCCCGGCCGGGGTCATCGAGCAGGCCACTGACGGCCTCGATCATCGACCGGGGGTCGTCAGCCACCACGACGCCCTCCCCGATCAGGTCTTCGAGTCCGTCCACGGCGACAGAAGTGGCCACGACAGGACGACCCGCATCCAGAGCCTCGAGGATCTTCAGGCGGGTACCTCCTCCGGATCGCAGTGGAGCTACCGCCACTCGCGCCTGGGCAAGGTAGGGGCGGACGTCAGAAACGGTACCGGAAACCTCGACAGATGAGGACGCGAGGGCGCGGACCGCCGGGGAGGGGTCCCGGCCCACGAGCAGGAGCCGGGCATGGGGTTGGCGGCGCCGCACCTCGGGCCACACCTCCTCGCCGAACCACAGCGCAGCGTCGACATTGGGCGCCCAGCCCAGCGTGGCGACGAAAGCGGCGGTGGGAGTCGATGCCGGGGGCGGCGGCCCCAACGGGTCGGGATCCCTACCGTTGGGACAGACGAGGACGTTCTTGACCCCGGCGGGCAGACGCTGGCGTTCACGTTCGCTCACCACCACCACCGAGTCGAACGTTGGCAGCAGGGCGCGCTCCATGGACCGCAGGGCGGCGGCCTCGGCGTGGGCGAGAAGCCCGGCCGGGCCCCGCCCCACCCGGGCATAGCTGCGCACCAGGGCCGACTCCACGTTGTGGAGATCGAGGACGCGCCACGCCGCGGTCACGTGACGGGCCACGGGCACCATCTGGAGGTACTCGACCTGCAGGAGGTCGACGGGGCCCTCGCGGGCGGCTCGGCGCACCTCGTCGACGAGCTCGGTGCTGTAGAAGCGGCCCGCCGAGACACTTCGGGTCCGCAGTACCCCACGTGCAGCACGCGCCGCAGTGGGCCGCCACGGGACGCTGCGCACGTCGATGCCCAGCCGCTTGAGACCGGCCACGTCACCGTCACCGTCGTCGTAGGCACACAGCACGACGTCGGCCCGTTGGGCCAGGCGGGTGGCGACGGCCAGGGCGCGCTGCTTGCCGCCGTCGTTGTCGGGTAGGGGCACGAACTTCGTGACCATGATCACTCTCATCGTGCGCCGTCCGATCCGACCGGCGCCCTGTGGGCAGCCTGGCGGTACAGCTCGGCCACGATGTCGGCGCGTGCCTCGATGCCGCGGCCCTGCGCGGTGCTGCGTCCCCGTTGGGCCAGCCGAGCGCGCAGCTCGTCGTCGGTGATCAGTCGGTCGAGGGCCTTGGCCAGGGCGTCGGCATCACCACTGGGGACCAACAACCCGTTGTCGCCGTCGAAGACGAAGTCGGGGATACCACCGGCGCGGGTCCCGATGACCGCCACTGCCGAGGCCTGGGCCTCGAGGACGCTGAGACCGAAGGGCTCGGCCACCGAGGCGTTCACGAGGACATCGAGGGCGCGCAGGGTGCCGGGAACGTCATTGGTGCGGCCCACGAAACGGACCCGGTCCCCGAGGGAGCGTTCTGCCTCGGCCCGTACCCGCTCGGGGTAGCCGTCAGGGGCGAGCCCCGCACTTCCCACCACGACCAGATGCGCACCTGCCGCCGCCCCCTGGAGCAGACCCATGGCCCGGACGAGCACGTCGACGCCTTTTTCGGGGTCGATGCGGCCCACAATCCCCACCAGGGGCGCCTGTGCGTCGGAGGTGAGGGACCCGCGCACCTGGGGCGAGACCGGACCGGGGCCGAACCGGTCGAGGTCGACCGACAGAGGCACGATGCGGACGTGGCGCTCGCCCCGGGGCCCGATGCAGTCGGCGACGGCCTGGCTGATGGCCACCGCCGTGGTGGACAGGGCCGCGGCGGCGGTGAGCACCGTGCGGCCCATCCCGGGACGGACCATGTCGTAGAGCTCGATGACCGAACCGCGGCGCGCCACGCGGCCCGCCACCGCACAGTCGAGGTGGGCCCACAAGCTGTTGGAGTGCAGGAGGTCGAAGCCCCGGGCGGCGCCGGTGATCATGGCCACCGATCGCGCCGTGGCGAGGAGCTCGCGTCCGTACTGTCCGACCGAGGGACGGCTCTGGGCATCGGCGGCGCGCAACCCGAGGTGTTCGGGGAAGGCCAGCGGCACGAAGGGCAGGCCGAGGCGACGCCAGTGTTCCTCGAGGTCGCCCCCGGGAGGCGAGGCCAGAGTGAGGTCGATGCCGCGCTGGGCCAGGGGGCCGGCCAGGGCCATGGTGGCGAGCTCTGCCCCCCACACCTGACGGGAGTAGCTCACCTCGAGGACGCGCAGTGGCGTGAGGTCGCTCACCGGAGGCTCAGCGCCGCACTGTCGTCCAACGAGTCGGCCGGTCGCCGCGCAGGTACCGGGCCATCCCGCCCAGAGCGACGGCCTGCAGGAATACGCCCTGGCCGAGTCCGTCGCCGATGCGCCGCGTCATGGCCGCGCCGAAGGTTTCTGGATCCGCAGCGACCTGAGGTGGGGCCGGCGACGCGGACGTCGGGGTGGAGTCGTCGGGTGAGGTCGTCGACGTCTTCTCCGCTGCCGCCCGGCGGGCCAAGGTGGACACGCCGATGACATGGCACAGCAAGAAGAGCTTCGCCAGCCGGCTGGAACGGGCGCGACGGGCCGCGATGGAGAGGAGAGCCAGGTGCGCGAGGGGCGACACCGTGTAGCGCGCCAGACGATGGCCCCAGATCTCGGCGGCTACCAACCCACCCTCGGGGCCGAGCTGAGAACGGCGACGCTCGAACACGTGGAGCGCGCCGGCGACATTTCGGGTACGGCGTTCCCACTGTTGGCGAAACGTGTGCACCGGCGGCTCGAATGCCTTGGCGCTCGGCTCGTAGGCGATGGCATACCCGCGCTCGGAGAGGTCGAGCGCGATCCACAGGTCGTCGATAGCGATGTCGGGGGGGATCGGCATCCAGGCGTCAGTCCGGATGGCGGCGAGCTCGCCCACCAGCCCGATGGTCGTGCCCAGCCTCCATTCACGCAGTTTGAGCCAGGACTCGAAACGCCAGTAGAGGTCTTCGGCCGCCCCGTCGGCCTCGATCTTCTCGCCCGCCACGGCGCCCACCCGGGGGTCGTCGAAGTGCCGCACCAATGCCGCGATGGCGCCGGGAGAGAGCACGTTGTTGGCGTCGGTCACGACCACGATGGGCGCGGTGACCTTGGAGAACCCGAGGTTGATGGCCTGGGCCTTGCCGAGCCGGTCATCGGCGGTGACCACGGTCGCCC
This sequence comes from Acidimicrobiales bacterium, assembly GCA_036511675.1. GTDB lineage: Bacteria > Actinomycetota > Acidimicrobiia > Acidimicrobiales > UBA8190 > Chersky-840. The sequence goes on from DATCBU010000082.1 coordinate 30,860, forward strand.
CGGCGTGCTCGGCGCGTGCCGCGGTCTCGACATCGGCATCGGCGACCACCATGACGTCGATCGGGCCCGGGTACCCGTTAGCCAGGACGTCGCGCACCTTGGGCCCGATGCACTCGGCCTCGGCATACGCGGCCACGAGCACGGTCACTGCCGGCCAGTGCTCGGGATCGGTCACCGGGGGCTGCGAGTGGCGGCGCGACGCCACGGCCAACCATGCCGGATAGAGCACGTGTCCGGTCGATGCGGCGGCCACGAGGGCGCCGACTCCCAGCCTGGATCGTCGGACCATGCCTAGTAGTTTCGTCTTGTTCGTGGCCGCTCTGTAGTGACCGCGGGCACTCTGGCCTGGCAAAAACGGCCCGGCGCGCCTCGTTTCCCGCTGGTGGTGGTCGACCTCATGCCACCCTCCGCGCGCGGGCGGCCAGGACCTCGTCGTAGACCGCCAACGTGCCCCGGGCCGTGGTCCGGCCCGTCGGCGCCTCGGGTGGGGGCAGCGGGTGGGTGCTCAGCGCCGGCACCAGGGCTTCTGCCCACGCGCCGGGGTCGAGGGGGACCACCGCTCCGGCCCCGGTCCGGGACACCTCCTCGGCCAGCGGTGGCGAGGCCAACACCGGCGTCCCCGCCGCCAGGCCGCGATGCAACACCCCGGAATGTGATCCGACGGCATAGGGGAGGACCAGGACGTCGGCGGCGGCCGCCCACAGGTCGAGCTCGCCCTCGGGCACGAAACCCCGCCGCACCTCCACCCCCGAGCATGCCTCCAAGAGGGCCAGGTCGGCCGACTCATAGGCCTCCCCCACGACGAGAAGCCTAGACCCGGGCAGGGCCGCGGCGACCCGGGGCCAAGCCTGGGCCAGCAACCCGATGCCCTTGTAGGGCCGGACCTGGCCGAGCAGGAGCGCGGTGGGGGCGTCGTCGAGCCCGAGGCGTGTTCTCGCCTCCCGGCGGGCGATGGCCGGGCCCCCCAGGGGCAGGTCGACGGGTACCACGTGGACGGGTACGCCCGGCGCGCTGGCTTCGACCACAGCGCGGGGCTCCTCCCCGTGAATGATCAACGCATCGGCCGCCCGCCACCGTCGAGCCTGGTCGGCGGCGGCGCGCGCCCCGCCTTCGAGGGGCACGGGGTCGTGGATGGTGAGCACGACCGGCACCCGCCTCGAGATCCGGCGCAGCACCAGGGCATCGAGGCCCGGCACCATCTCGGTCTGCACGTGGACGACGGTGGGACGCGCCCGGGAGACGGCCTTGCGCAAGCCCAGTGCCGTGGGACCGACCTCGGCGAGGCGCAGCGCATAGAGACGGGCCTTGCCCAACCGGGCGACGTCGGGCCCCCAACGCGGGCCCCGCAGCTCGAGGCCGGGATCGCCGACCCCGGCCGGCGCCGCCAACGCCACCTCGACGTGCTCAGCCTGCAGCGCGGCGCGCAGGCACCCGGTGTAGCGGGCGATGCCACCGCGGTCCGAGGCGTCGACCAGCAGGACGCGCCGCGCCGGATGGGGCGCGACCGATGTCGATCGGGGTGCCGGGAGTGCAGCGTCGGTGTCGTCTGGAAGTGAGTGAGCGGTCATGAGCGCACAAGCGGCATGGACACCTGATCGTCAGATCCTTCGCTCTGCTTCAGATCGTCCGATCCATGGGACCGGCCCGACCGGGTTCCCCCCACCGGATTTCATCGCCGAAAAGATCGTCGCCGGGCCACCTGTCGGCGACCCGGCGTCACTCCCCGCGCGTGAGCGGACAAACGCGCGTGATCACCCGATCGATGAGGCCTCTTTCGCACCGGGTGTCACGGTCTCGATGGTGACGGTGTCGCTGTGAGTCGACTCCTCGACCCGATGGATGCGCAAGACGGGAGCGGCTTCGGAGCGGCCGGTCTCCCCACGAGGCTCGAACGTATTGCGGATCACCGCGGTGAAGGTCTGGAACAGGATGACGATGTCACGCCACAAGGACCAGTTCTCGATGTACTGGTTGTCGAGTCGAGCCCGCTCGTCGATCGACGTGTCCCCCCGCAGGCCGTGCACCTGGGCGAGGCCCGTGAGCCCGACTGGCACCCGGTGACGGTCGTCGTAGCGGGGCACGTCCACCTTGAACTGCTCGACGAAGAACGGACGCTCGGGGCGGGGTCCCACCAGGGACATGTCCCCCTTCAAGATGTTCCACAGCTGGGGAAGCTCGTCCAGCCCCGTCACCCTGAGGATGTGCCCGATCTTGGTGACGGCGTCGTTGGTGGGGTTCCACTCCACGTCCGAGCGCGAGTTGACCCGCATGGACCGGAACTTGAGGACGTCGACGATGACACCCCGCTCGCCCACGCGCTGCTGGCGGAAGTGCACAGGCCCGGGGCTCGTGAGCTTCACCACGGCCGCGATCGCCGCGTACAGCGGAGACACCACCAGGAGTGCGAAGGTGGCCACCGTGGCATCGAAGACGCGTTTGACGATGCGGGCGTTGCGTCGCAGCAACGAGCGCCGCAGGCGCAGCAGCGGGTAGCCCCAGACGTCGTCCACGTTGCGGCTGTTCATGGCCGTGGCCAACTCGAAGAACCGGGGCAGGACGTGGATCTCGACCGAGGCGTCCTCACAGGCCCGGAAGACATCGACCATGTCCGATTCGCGCGTCACACCGAAGGCCACGACGACCCGGTCGATGCGCTCCTCCGACAACACCATGCGAAGCATGCCCACCCCACCGAAGAGCGGGAGAGGCAGTCCGGCGCTGTCGACCTCGTCGAGGAAGCCGACAGGGCGCAAGCCGTACTCGGGGTGCTCCTCGAGCGTCGCCGCCATCTTGGCGCTGACATCGCCGGCCCCGACGAACAGGGTCCGCTCTGCGAACCACCCTCGGGTGCGCATCATGCGCACGACCCAGTACGTGGCACACCGGGCGATGACCACGGCACCGGCCACGATGCCCCCCGTGACGAGCAGGCGGGCGGTGGTGGGGCCCGAGACCTTGGCCAGGGCCAGCACCACGAACGGCGCCAACACGCAGGCCGCGATGGATCCGGCCTCGCGGGCCACGCTCAGCGTGATGCGAGGGCGATAGTGACCGGTGAGCGCCAGAGCACCCACGACCGCCGCCATCGCCACCCACGTCCACCACGTGGCGAGCGACAGCCCCAGGGCGGCCACCACGACGACGAGGAGCACGGCATCGGAGAGCGCCACAGTTCTCATGGCCGCGCTCGCCGTGGCCCGGGTGCGCAGAGACACGGCCCGAGCGTCGCGCTCGGCCGGCCTCGCATTGACCCAGGACTGGTAGTTCAGTCCGACGGACATCGCTCTAGGAGCTTCTGGTCGATCGACAGGGGAACGGGATTGCTGACTTACGCTGCGACCTGGCGCACCCGGCGGCTGCGGCGCACCATGAGACCGCCGACCAGCAAGGCACCGGCGCCGACAGCTGCCATTTCCTCGATGTCAGCACCCGTGAAGGGCAGAGACGCACCAGCCGCGACCTTGGCGATCGGCGCGGGCTCCACCACCGGCGTCGCCTGGGTCACGGGCGGGCTCGAGATCGCCGTCGTGCACCCCGTGTAGCACGTGGTGTCGGCAAAAGCCGCCGCGGCGGGCACTGCCGCCACGCCCAGTGCGGACAGGGTCAGGCCCAGTCCCAGACCGAGAAGTTTGCTTTTCATTTCGCTTTCAACCCTTCGCCCCGCAGCAGCTCTGCCGCCGCATCCATGATTGCCCGGTCAAAGACTCCTGCCACACTCCGTGACCGGAATCTACTAGCCCCTTCTCCGGCACCGGCGGAACGTCCCGCCACCGCCGACCTGCACCAACACCCTGCCCCACCGGTGTCATGCCAAACTTCGGCACTCCCCCTGGGGCTGTCCGCCCACACCACTCCGTGAGCGACTTACAACGGATTGTCACGGATGCGCATCGACAGAGACCCTATGGAGAGTCAACATTCGGTCAACTGCCCACAGGCAATTGTGCCCTAATTCCCTGGTCGCGGGGCCGCGGCACGGAGATGTCCACGCCCCGCCGGTCCATCCGACGTCCGGTCGAGCAGGTCGGGCCGCTACCAGGACAGGGTGAAGGGCGCCGAATCGGTCTCCGTGGTCCCCCGATAGTGCCAGGTCACCGGGCTCAGACGCGCCGTCGGGACCACGCTGAGGTGTCCCGTCGCCTGCGGCAGAGAGAAGTGGATGACCACGTCCTGGGTCTGACCGGCCTTGACGTCCACGGGGGTGGCGATGACCCAGGTGGGGCCCTCGGCGCCCAGGGCGTCCAACGGGGGGTGGCCGTCAATGTGGGGCTCCGAGGCGTAGCCGGGGAGGTTCACGGCCAGGACCCCCAGGTACTCCCCGTACACCGTTCCGAGGCCGGGATACGGCCCGGCGATGAACTGGGACTGCCCCGGAGGCGTCGTGTTGCGCACGTGCACCGTCAGGGTCCCCAGGGTGTGGGTTCCCTCCGTCTTGAGGTCGAGGTCGCTCTGGACCGAGACGTACTGGTCCAGCTTGTTGGCCCCCCGGTTGATGATCGCCGCCATCATCGAATCCGGCGCCAGCCGGCCCCCCACCCCGGCCTGGACCCAGTCGGCCTCGGCCCCGGGCTGCTCGGACCACATGAGCAGATGCCGCCCCTGGGTCGCCGTGGTCATGGCATTGGCCAAGGACTTGAGGTTCAGGGACTCGCTCTCCAGGGCGGCGAGCGCGGCCTGGGCCAGTGCGCCCAGCTGGTCCTCGCGGCCCCCCTCGGCCCGGGCCTGCGCCGCGGTGGGCTGGTCGACCAGTCCCTTGTACTGGTCATGGGTCAGGAGCTGCACCACGTTGTCCGCGCTCACCACCGTGCCGTTGTGCAGGGTGACGGGGCCGGTCACGAGCAGGATCTGGTGCAACGTCTCGATGTCGACGGCGATCACCCCGTCGACGTGTTGCCCCGTCTCGGCCTGCCACATCTGCGCCGCCAGAGGACCGTTGACGTCGAACTGGGGGGTGAACCCCAGGTTCCGCCAGTCCTCCCCCGGCTTCAGCCAGCCCCATCGGGCCTCCAGGTCGCCGGTGGCGGTCACCTTGCCCGCCGCGACCGGGATGTTCACGGTCTGGTTGAGGTTGGACAGCGTGAGGTGCCCGTCGTGGGTGGCCATCGCCCCCACCTCGAGGAAGTTGCCCGATCCCGCCCGCATCTCGGCGTTGTTGGCCATGAGCAGCAGATACGTCTGGGGCCCCTTCAGGATGTCGGCCATCGTGCCCGCCACCCCCGCGGCGTGCTGCAGGCGCGTCCGTATGTCGGCCAGGTCGCGCACGAAGGTGTCGTGCTTCGAGGCCAGCGGGGCCACCAGGGCATTGGCGGGGCCCGTCTCGATCCGCCCCAGGGCGCGGTCGGTGGTCCCGGCGAGGCGGGCCAGCTTGGCCAATTCCAAGACCCGCTTCGATCCGCTGGCGTGGGCGGACTCGAGCACCGCGTGCGCCTGGTCGATGGCGCCGGCGCCGATCCTGGCGACCTGCCCCGCGGCGGAGGCCAGGTCCTGCACCGAACGCAGCTGCCGCCCGATCACCGGGACGATGTCGAGCGGCGCCAGGATGGGCGAGTGCAACAGGCCGTGGGCCGAGTCGAATTCCTTCACCGCGTCGCGCAGGGGCACGGTGGCGGCCCGGTTCACGACATCGGACGCGGTGAGATGCGCTCGGGCCTGGTTCACGTCCGCCATCCCGTGACTGGCGTGCACCAGGCCCAGGGCGACGATCGCGCCCGCCGCCGCCAGCCACAGCACCACCACCACCACGACGGCCCACACGATGCGTCGCCTTCGGGGCCGGCGTCGGGTGCGGGACCCCCTCGGCGTTGGGGACCCGCCGGGTAACGACGCGCCGGAACCCGATACGTCAGGATCGACCGGGCCCGAACCGGCCGGTGAGTCCTGGTCGCTCACCCGGGCGGGGTTCGGATCTGGCGCGGCACCCACAACAACGAGGCCACGTCGTCGACCAGGTCTCCGAGCTGGCGCGCCGTGCGGCGGTACCCGTCGAGGGGACCGCCGATGGGGTCCGACACATCGTCGTCATCGGAACTGCCCACGAGGTCGGGTCGTCGGCGCCCGTGGTGGAGCCGTTCGAGCCACGGGTCGAGCGCCTCGTCGGCACCGCGCCGGCCCACGGTTTCTCCGCGGCGCACGAACTCCTTCACGGTGAACGTACGACTCCAGGCGCCGGGGTCCAGGAGCACGACCTCACGGGCGTGACGGCGCGCCATGCCCAACACGACGTCCGAAGCAGTGACGAGTTCGGGGGAGATCTGCACGCTGCGGTGGGCGGAGAGATCGAGGCCCTGTTCCGCCATGACGGTGACGACCTCCCCAGGAGACGCGTATCCCCCCTGGAGAAGCCCGGCGGAGGTGACCGACACATCCTCGGGGGCGTCGTCCCCTGACACCAGGGCAAGCCGACCGAAGAGCGCGGCTGCCATCGGCGACCGGCACATGTTGGCCGTGCACACGAAAAGGACCTGCACCAGCTGAGTGTATCCAAGCCATGCCGATCCGACGGGGGCATGCATGGGTAGTGTCGAGGAGGTGCGACGGGGTCTCATCACCGGCGTACTGGGCCGGATCCTGCTGGGTGCGGGCCTGCTCATCCTCCTCTTCGTGGCGTACCAGCTGTGGGGCACGGGCATCGCCGAGTCCCACAGCCAGGCCCAGCTCCGCCAACGACTCGACGCGCAGCTCCAGCGCGAGGCGGACCACCCGCCGACCACCACCACGACGACACCGACAACCTCGTCGACGACCACCTCGGCGCCTTCGGCGGGTGACCAGCCCACGGTGGGCCCCACGATCTCCGCTCCCAATGACGGCAGTCCGGTCGGGTTCCTGCGGATCGCCAAGATCGGACTCAACAAGGTCATCGTGCAAGGCACGTCCACGACCGATCTGCGCCAGGGCCCGGGCCACTACCCGGGCACGCCGCTTCCCGGCGAACAGGGCAACGCGGCGATCGCCGGGCACCGCACGACCTACGGTGCGCCGTTCTACAACCTTGACAGGCTGGCACGCGGCGACCCCATCGTGGTCACCACGGTCCAGGGGACCTTCAACTACAAGGTGACGGCCACAGTGATCGTGAGCCCCGGCGACACCTCGGTGGTCGACAACACCGCCACCCCCGAGCTCACCCTGACGACGTGCAATCCGCGCTTCAGCGCCTCACAACGCCTCGTCGTCCACGCCATGTTGGTGGGCCGCGCCGCGCCCGCCGCGCACCCCCCCAAGGCGGCACCGCGTTCGGAGTCGGCGGCCACCACCAACGACCTCGCCGGGGGCCAGGGCGACTGGACGCCGGCGTTGGAACAGGGCCTGCTGAGCGCGTTGGTGATCACCGCCGTGTTCGTGGTGGCCCGTCGCCGGCGCTCGCGCCCGCAGCGTTGGATCGTCTACGGGGTGGGCGGTGCGGTCTCGCTGGTGGTGCTCTTCTTCTTCTTCGGCGCCGTGAGCCCGTTGCTCCCCGCCAGCTTCTGAGCGGCGACGCGATCAGCGGCATCGGTCGCACACCAACCGTCGTCGGGCGAGTAACGCTTCACCACCTTGGCCGGCGACCCCACCGCCACGCAATGGTCGGGGAGCACACCGGTCACGACCGAGCCCGCACCCACGGCCACGTTGCGGCCGATGCGGCTGCCGGGAAGGACCACCACTCCGGTTCCCAACCAGCTTCCCGACCCGATGTGCACACTCGACTCGACGGGCCATTGGGCGCCGATGGGGACGTCGGGATCGCTGTAGACGTGGTTCTGGTCCGTGATGTACACGTACGGCCCGGTCTGGATGTCGTCGCCGATCTCGACACAGAAATGGCCCACGATGTGACTCCCCCGTCCGATGAGGGTGCGGTCACCGATCGACACCACGGGGTCGCTGACCATCTGCTGGCCCGGCGCCATCCCCGCCGACAACGACACGTAGGGCCCGATCATGGTGCGGCTCCCGATGCGGATCCAACGCTCGTTGAAGATCGCACCGGGAGGAAAGGCGATCAGGCTGCCTTCGCCGAAAGCGCCGAAGCGCCGAGCCAGAGGATGCCCCGTACCCACGCCACCGAGGTCACAGACCCAGCGCCATCCGATGTCGATGGCGCTCGAGGCGAGTCGGCGGGCCCACGGCGGCAGCTGGCGGGGCGACGGCACGCGCCGAACGTACCCGGTGCCACCACACACCGCCCATCGGCACCGTCAGCCGGCGCGCCGGTAACAGAAGATCTCCGTCGTGTACCGCAACGACAGCGGCGGCGGGTACCGCCGAGCTTCGGTGCGGACCTCCTCGAGGAGCCGTTCGCGCTCTGCAGGGTCCATGCCGGCCACGAAGCTCACCGACGCCACCCGGCCCGCCACGCCGTCGACGTCGATGGGATGGCTCCACGGCGCCCGGAGCTGTGCCTCGGGGACGAAACGAGGCGTGGCCCTGCCGGCATCGTGCAGCACGCGTCGCCACTCGCCGGTGGCGCCTGACGGGGTGTCCCCGCGCAACGGCGCCATCAACCGTTGCAGCGTCGCTTGCAAGGGGTCCGACAGCTCGCGCCGGTTCCACACCACGGCCAGACGCGAGCCGGGGCGCAGGACGCGGTGCATCTCCTGCAGGGCGCGCTCGGTGGCGAACCAGTGCATGGCCTGGGCCACGGTGACGGCATCGACGGTCTCGGTCCCGAGCGGGATGGCTTGGGCCACACCGGCGACGATCTGGGCTCCGGGCACGACGTGGGCCAGCTTGCGGCGCATCCCCTCGACCGGCTCCACGGCGATCACCGTGGCCCCGAGTCCCATGAGGCCACGCGTGAGCTTGCCCGTGCCCGCGGCAAGGTCGAGCACGCGCCCTCGGGGGCGAAGGTCCAGACGTTCAGCCAGCCAGGAGAGCGCCTCGGGGGGGTAGTCGGGTCGGGTCTGCTCATAGACCGACGCCGCGCCCGCGAAGGCGGTGGCGGCACGATGCACTCCAGCGGTGCCCATGGCCGCCCGTCATAGTCCGCCAGGCTGGGACCGGACCAGCCCACGCAGTAGCCTCGCCCCGGTCCACTTTCGGCCGTCGTGATCGAGGCCTGTGCGACACGGACCACCGGCGACGGTCGAGATCGCGATTCCCGCTTCGGGGTCGCAGGAGGAGCCCATGCCCGACGACATCACCCCCGAACCGACCGACGACGTCCCCGACGCCGGCGCGAGCGGAGACTCGGGGGTGCCCGAGTCGTGGGACACCGCCACGCAGGCCACTGCGGCGGACACCACCCGGTCCGACCTCACCCAGTCGATCCCCGCCGACACCACCCGGTCCATGGCGAGCATCACGCCACCCACCGGCACGCCCGCCACGGGGTCGGGCGGCGGCGCGGTTGGCGGCGGCGCGGTCGGCGGCGCGGCCGGCGCCACGGAGGGCGACGGGCCGGGCGACGACGGCACCAAGCGCTCTGCGCAGCGGGCGTGGATCATCGCGCTGGTGGCGGCCGCCGTCCTGGTCGTGGGGTCGGGCGTCGCCCTGGCCGTGACGTCGGGGGGTTCGACGAAGAAGGTCCCGCGGGCGGGGGCGAACATCCCGGGCCCGACCACGACCACCGCCGCGGCCGGCCCGCTGTGCCCTCTCACCGGGCTCCCCCCTTCGGGGGGCGCCGTCCCGCAGCGTCCGGCGCTGGCAGTGAAAGTGGACGACTACCCCGACGCTCGGCCCCAGTCGGGCATCGACCAGGCGGACATCGTCTTCGACGAGCCCGTGGAAGGCGGCATCACGCGCTTCGCGGCGGTGTTCCAGTGCCAGAGCCCGACCCTCATCGGCCCCATCCGGTCGGCCCGCGCCGTCGACCTGCAGATCCTCGACCAACTCAGCAAACCAATCCTCGTGCATGTGGGAGGGATCAACCCGGTGCTGGCCATGTTGCAGAACGGCAACCTCAGCGACTTCGACCTCCGCATCCACGGCTCGATCATCAAACACGTGCCGGGCCGCGTGGCTCCCTACGACACCTACATCTCGGCCGCCTCGGGGTGGGGACTCCAGCCTGACGACACCACCCCGCCGGCGCCGCTGTTCAGCTACTCCACGACAGCGCCCACAGGAACCGCGGTGACCTCGGTCCACATCCCCTTCACGGCGACGAACAACACGCTGTGGACGTGGGACGCGGCGAGCGGGCACTGGCTGTTGTCCTACAGCGGCCGGCCCGCCACCGTCGCCGGCGGTGGGCAGATCGCCACCCCCAACGTCGTGGTCCAGACCGTGCACGTCACCTATGGACCCTGGCTCGAGAACAGCGAGGGGGGGCTCGAGGTCCAGTCGCAGATGACCGGGAGCGGGCCCCTCATGGTGCTGCGCAACGGCGTCGCTGTCACCGGCACGTGGAAGCGCGCCGCACTGGACGACCCCACCACCCTCACCGCGTCCGATGGATCCACCATCGCGCTGGAGCCCGGCCAGACCTGGGTCGAGATCGTGCCGTCGACAGTGCCGGTCACCACCACTCCCACGGCGTCCTCGTCCCCCACCAGCCCCTGAGCCGGGACGGACAACGGGCCGGGCCGCCCGACGGCAACCCGGCCCGCGACTACTGCCGACCATTGACGGCTCAGTCCGTCACGGCAGCGGGAACGCCTTCCTCCTCGATGGCGCCCACGGTGGTCCCGACAGGCAGCACGGTGCCGGCCAGCTGCGAGCGGATGCGCTCGTTGATCTCGATCATGAGCTCGGGCGTCTCCACCAGGAACTGCTTGGCGTTCTCGCGTCCTTGTCCGAGCTGCTCACCCTCGTAGGTGAACCATGCCCCGGACTTCTTGATGAGGCCGAGCTCCACGCCCACGTCGAGGAGCGAGCCCTCACGACTGATGCCCCGGCCGTACATGATGTCGAACTCGGCCTGCTTGAACGGCGAGCTGACCTTGTTCTTGACTACCTTCACCCGCGTGCGGCTCCCGACGACCTCAGCGCCGTCCTTGATCTGCTCGATCCGACGGATGTCGAGACGCACCGAGGAATAGAACTTGAGCGCCCGGCCACCGGGGGTGACCTCGGGCGATCCGTACATCACGCCGATCTTCTCGCGCAGCTGGTTGATGAAGACGGCGATGGTGTTGGACTTCGAAAGCGTGCCGGTGATCTTGCGCAGTGCCTGGGACATGAGCCGGGCCTGCAGCCCGACGTGGCTGTCCCCCATCTCCCCCTCGATCTCGGCGCGCGGCGTGAGCGCAGCCACAGAGTCGATGACGAGCACGTCGAGCGCACCGGAGCGGATGAGCATGTCGGCGATCTCGAGGGCCTGCTCCCCGGTGTCGGGCTGGGAGATGAGCAGGTCATCCACGTTCACGCCGATGGCGCCGGCGTACACCGGGTCCATGGCGTGCTCGGCGTCGATGTAGGCGCAGATGCCGCCGTTGCGCTGTGCCTCGGCCACCACGTGCATGGCCAGAGTCGACTTCCCCGACGACTCGGGGCCGTAGATCTCGACGATGCGTCCCCGGGGGAGGCCGCCGATCCCGAGCGCCAGGTCGAGCGCCAACGCCCCGGTGGAGATCGACTCGATCCCCAGGTTGAGGTTCTCCCCCATGCGCATGACCGAGCCTTTGCCGAATTGTTTTTCGATCTGGCTCAGGGCCATGTCGAGCGCCTTGTCACGTTCCATTGTCCGATGCCTCTCTTCGCTTGATTGAACCGGCTACGTCGCTCCGACCCGACTGACCCGACCGACCCTACGAACGGGGTGTGACATCCTCGGCCTGCGTCCACCGAATGTCAGTAGTGTAGTTACGAACACCTGTTCGGTGGGGGATTATTTTCAGGGAAGCGCCATCGTCGACAGCGTGTGGTAGCTCGAGCCGCCGGGGCCGAGGACCGACGACACCAATTCGAAGGCCCGCACGCGCCACGTCGCCGCCAGCGAGGCGCCGGCCAGGCCAGCGGGTCCCGGGGCTCGGCCGCGCCCCCGGGCCAGGGTCAGGTGCCCGGAGAACCGCTGGTCGTCGGGGGGCTCCCCCCACGGCGCGGTGACCTCGGTCACCTCCCGGGCCAGCGCGTCGAGGCCGGCCACCGGGACCTGGAGGACCCGTCGTCCGGGGAACCACGCCGTGGTCGGCCCGAGGGCGGCCCGGACCTCGGCCCCGGCGCGCAGATGGTCGGGCACGGCACCCAGGGCGTCGACGACGGGGCCCGGCTCGTCGACCTCACCCAGGAAACGCAGGGTCACGTGCCACTGCGACTCGGTCGTCCACCGCAGCCCCGCCACCTCGGGACGGTCCACGCCGAGCAGAAGCTCGATGACACTCTCGGGGGGCCACACCGCCACGAACAGGCGCACACCGTCCAGTGTGCCCGCGTCGGGTGCCCCCACCCGGTGCGCCCGCTGCACCAGGATCACGGGCGTGGCCTTCCCCCGTATCGAGCCGGTGCACGGGGATATCACCGTGCAGGACACCGACGCCATCGTGAACGCCGCGAACCGCCGGTTGGCGGGGGGCGGCGGTGTGGACGGCGCCATCCATCGCGCCTCGGGGCCGAACGACCTGCACGCCGCGTGCGCCGTGCTGGGGGGATGCGAGCCCGGCGACGCCAAGGCCACCGCCGGTTTCGCACTGGCGGCCCGATGGATCATCCATACCGTCGGCCCCGTGTGGGAAGGCGGCGCCCGCCACGAGGACGAGGTGCTCGCCTCGTGCTACCGGCGCTCGCTCGAGGTGGCCGACGGGCTAGGGGCCCGTTCGGTGGCGTTTCCCGCCATCGCCACCGGGGTGTACGGCTACCCGCCCGACCTCGCGGCGCAAGTGGCGGTGGACAGCGTGACCGCGTGCGAGACGGCGGTGGAGCTCGTGCGGCTCGTCGCCTTCGACAGGACCGGATACACCCGCTACCGCGCCCTGCTCGGTTCCTGACTACGGCGCGGGGACCTCGGCCACGAGCCGTCGGCGCAACAGGTCGAGGGCGGAGATCGCCGCGTACTGCCGCACCCGCTCGCGATCGCCGGGAAGGTGGAAGACGAGGGACTCGACCTCGCGTGCGGGCAGTGCCAGCCCGACGACGACGGTGCCGGGCGCCACCCCTTCTTGCTCGTCAGGGCCGGCCACTCCGGTGAGGGCGAGCCCGACGTCAGCCCCCAGGACGCCCCGGGCCCCTGTGGCCATGGCGCGCGCCGCCGCTTCGGTCACGACGGGGCCGGGCGGGACGCCGAGCACGGTGTGTTTGACGTCCGAGGCGTAGCTGACCACCGATCCCCGGAACCAGGCACTGGCACCGGCCACCCCCACCAGCCGAGACGCCACCAGACCCCCGGTCAGCGATTCGGCGAGCCCCAACGTGAGGACGCGCTCGGCCAGCAGCGCGGCCACCGCCGACTCCATGGTGGTGTCGTCGACGCCGAACACCACCTCACCCACCAGGGCCCGCACCTCGGCCTCCTCGGCGTCGAGCAGGGAGGCGGCGGTGCCGACATCGGGAGCCTTGGCGGTGATGCGTACCTTGATCCCCTCGATCCCACTGGCCAGGAAGGCGATGGTAGGGCTGCCCGGCGAGGCGTCAGAGGCCTCGATGCGCGGCGCCAGGACCTCGGCCAGCCCGGATTCGCTCATGCCCCAGGTGCGCACCACACGGCTCAGGATCACTGCCGCCTCCCCGGCCACATCGGCCCGGCCCCGGAGGTCGGGGAGCACGGCCCGGGTGAACATCTCGACCAGCTCGTAGGGCACACCCGGCAGGGCGTAGACGACCTTGTGGCCCACGGGGCAGATGAGCCCGGGGGCGGTGCCCAGCTGCTGGGGGATGGGGGTGGCCCCGACGGGCACGTCGGCCTGGCGACCGTTGCTCTCGGGCATGTTGCGCCCGCGAGAGCTGAACATCGCCGCGATGCGATCGACGATCGCCGCGTCGCGCACCAAGGGCACGCCCATGACCTCGGCGATGGCGTCACGGGTGATGTCGTCGTGGGTGGGCCCGAGACCACCACACACCACCACCCCGTCACCGCGCGCCAGGGCCGTGCGAAGGGCCAGCACGATGCGAGCCTGGTTGTCCCCCACCACCTGGTGGAAGTGCGAGTCGACGCCCGCCAGCGCCAGCTGCTCACCCATCCATGCCGAGTTGGTGTCGACGATCTGGCCCAGAAGCAATTCGGTGCCGACGGCGAGGACCTCGATCCTCACCCGCTCGCCGCCTGGGCGGCGCGCCGCCCGTCGAGGAGATACTGGGCGCCGGTGACCACGGTGAAGGCGACCGCCACCCACACCGCCACGTCGAGGACGCCGCGGTGCGGTGCCACCGACGGGGCCAGGCACAGCAGGATGGCGACACCCTGGACGAGGGTCTTGAGCTTGGCGCTCGAGCGGGCCGGGATCGAGATGCCGTGCCGGCCCACGGCGATGCGGTAGAGGCTCATCCACACTTCGCGCGCCGCGATGATGGCGACGGGCAACCACGACAGCTCCCCTTTGACGGCCAACGCGCACAGCGCGCCCACCACGCCGGCCTTGTCGGCCAGTGGGTCCAGGAACGCGCCCGAGCGCGTGGTGCCCTGGCGCCGCGCCAGCCACCCGTCGACCCCGTCGGTGAGCCCGATGGCCAGGGCCACGCCGAAAGGCGCCCATCCCGGACCGTGCACGACGATCATTCCCACCAGCACGGGCGTGGCCAACAGGCGGGCCACGGTGATGGCGTTGGCCGGGGTGTTGAGCGCCGATGGCCCGAATGTCGAGACGCGCACGCGTTCGCGCAGCGGCTCGGTCACGCCTGCGCCCACAGGTCCGGCCCGGCCGCGCCCGTCACCACCACCTTGTGGAATTCCCCCGTCCCGAGGGTCTCCTCGACGTGGATGACGCCGTCGATGTCCGGGGCCTCGCGATGCGACCGGGACACACCGGGCTCGTCGACGAGCACTTCGAGACGCTGGCCGACGAGCTCGGCCCGATGCTCGGCGGTGATGGCGTCTTGCAGCTCCGAGCACTCGCGCAGCCGCTCCAGGGCCAGTTCGGCCCGCACCGGGTCTCCGAGCCCCTCGGCGAAGGTGCCGGGCTCCTCGGAGAAGGTGAAGAAGCCCGCCCAGTCGAGGCGCGCCTCGGCCAGGAACGACAGCAGAAGGTCGTGGTCGTCCTCGGTCTCCCCCGGGTAGCCCAGGATGAACGAGGACCGCAGCGCGGCGTCGGGGGCGGCGGCGCGGATGGTGTCGATGCGCTCCAGGAACTTCTCGCCATCACCCCACCGCCGCATGCGCTGGACCAAGGGGCGTGACACGTGTTGGAGGGACAGGTCGAAATAGGGCACGCCGGTGGACACCACGGCATCGATGAGCGAGTCGTCGAGGGCCGACGGGTAGAGATAGAGCAGCCGGACGCGCTCGACGCGCTGCGACAGTCGGCGCACGAGGCCCACGAGGGGACGCGCTGTCCCCGCCGGGCGCGCCACCCGCTCGGGCGCGCTGCGGTCGAGCCCCCACGACGCCAGGTCCTGGGCGACGAGGACCACCTCGCGCACACCGTCGCCGAGCTCGTCCACCTCGGCCAGCACCACGTCTTCTGGGCGCGACCGCTGCAGGCCCCGGAAGGAAGGGATGGCGCAGAAGCCGCACCGGCGGTCACATCCCTCGGCCACCTTCACATAAGCCCACGGCGCACGGGCGGCGGGGCGGGGCAGGTTCAAGAGGTCGAACGAGGGGACGGCCTCGACCGATGACCGCCGTCCGAGGGTGACGGGCACGCCGAAACCCACCACCAGATCGACCTCGGGCAGCGCGGCAGTGAGCTGGTCGCCGTGGCGCTCGGCCAGACACCCCGTCACCACCAGGCGCGCCCCGTCGTGGCGGGTGGCGGACAACTCGAGAATGGTGTCGATCGATTCCTGGCGGGCCGCCTCGATGAACGCACACGTGTTGACCACCACGAGATCGGCGTCATCGGGTGAGGCGGCCGGCTCATAGCCATCGCGCCGCAGTGTGCCGGCCAGCTTGTCCGAGTCGACCTGGTTCTTGGGACATCCCAGGGTCTCCAACCAGTATCGCTCGGCCACCAGGACAATCTACCGGCGAACCACGACGCCACTCGGCGCTCCACGTCCTCGCAGGCGCGTGGCGTCACGATGAGCGGAGAGGGAGGGATTTGAACCCTCGGACCCAGTTTCCCAGGTCAACTCATTAGCAGTGAGTCCGATTCGGCCGCTCTCGCACCTCTCCAACAGGGCGAAGTCGAAGCTACCAGTCTGTAGCGCGGTACCACCCCCTTTAGAGTAGAAGGGGTCCTATGGACGTCCTCGTCGTCGTCGGGAACGAACCCGCACCAGCCCGGCTGACCGACCGAGCACTCCACGTGCACCGATTTCAGGGGGACGAACCGCTGTCCACGCTCATCGGGGCACTGCGGGCCCGCATCCCCCGCCGCGTGGGCGTGTGGGGACCGGTGGCCGAGGCCGCCGTGGTGGCGGTGGGGCTGCGTCGGGCCGGGTTACCGACCGAACTGTTCACCGACGAGCCGATCCCCCCCGACAGCGCCGAGGCCCTGACCGGCGTCGAGATACGGCGCATCACCGATGCCGGCCCGACCATGGACGTGGCGGAGTCTCTCGTCGACCTGATCGGCCACACGCCCATGGTCCGGTTGGACCGCACGGCCCGGGACCTCGAGTGCACGCTCGTGGCCAAGCTCGAGCTGTTTAACCCGGGAGGCTCGTCCAAGGACCGGATCGCCTTGTCGATGATCCGGGCTGCCGAGCGAGACGGGCAGCTGGCCCCGGGCGGCACCATCGTGGAGCCGACGAGCGGGAACACCGGCGTGGGCCTCGCCATCGTGGCGGCACGGCGGGGCTACAGCTGCATCTTCGTGTGCCCCGACAAGGTCGGCCCCGAGAAGATCGCCCTCCTGCGCGCCTACGGCGCCGAGGTCGTGGTCTGTCCCACGTCGGTTGCACCCGAGCACCCCGAGTCCTACTACTCGGTCTCGGACCGCCTGGCCCGTGAGGTGCCCAACGCCTGGAAACCGGACCAGTACCACAACCCCAACAATCCCCAGGCGCAATACGACACGACGGCGGTGGAGATCTGGGACCAGACCCGGGGGCGGGTGACGCACTTCGTGGCCGGCATCGGCACCGGGGGGACGGTCACCGGGATCGGCCGGTACCTCAAAGAGCGCAATCCCTCCATCGAGGTCATCGGGGCCGATCCCGACGGCTCGGTGTACTCCGGTGGGTCGGGACGCCCCTATCTGGTGGAGGGCATCGGGGAGGACTTCTGGCCGTCGACCTACGATCCCTCGGTCGTGGACCGGGTCGTGGCCATCTCCGACGCCCAGAGCTTCGCCACGGCCCGGCGCGTGACGCGCGAAGAGGGGCTACTCCTCGGGGGCTCGGGGGGGACCGCCATCGCCGCCGCCCTGGTGGTCGGGCGGGATCTACCCCCCGATGCCGTCATCGTGGTGCACATTCCCGACTCCGGGCGGGGATATCTCTCGAAGATCTACAACGACGCCTGGATGGCCGACTACGGATTCCTCCAGGCGGCGGGGACGACCGTGGGCGACCTCCTCGCCGCGCGTGACCCCTCGCTGCCGTCGCTGGTCCATACCCACCCCGACGAGACCGTGCGCCAGGCGATCGCCATTCTGCGCGAGTACGGCGTGAGCCAGATGCCGGTGGTCAAACACGAGCCGCCGGTGGTGCTGGCCGAGGTGGTGGGCGGGGTCAGCGAACGCGACCTCATGGACAGCGTCTTCACCGACGCCTCGATGTTGGAGCGTCCCGTGGGAGAGGTCATGGGGGCGCCCTTGCCCACCATCGGTGCCGGCGAACAGGTCCACGTCGCCGTCCGACGCCTCGAGAGCGCGCCCGCACTGGTCGTCCTCGACCGCGGCCACCCCGTCGGGGTCATCACACGCTCGGACGTGCTGGCCACCTTGGCCGCGGGACCACGCTGAAGCCGTGCGCGATCGCAAGGAACTGGCCGGGCTGGGGTTCGACACCCGCGCCGTGCACGGTGGCGGTGGACCGGACCCGGCCACGGGTGCGGTCACCACCCCGGTCTATCTCTCGTCGACCTTCGAGCAAGACGACGTGGGGGTCCACCGCGGGTTCGAGTACGCCCGTTCGGGCAATCCCAGCCGCGCCAGCCTCGAAGCCCATCTGGCCCTGCTCGAGGGGGCCGAGTTCGGGTTCGCCTTCGCCAGCGGGATGGCGGCCGAGGACGCCGTCATGCGCCTCCTCGACCCCGGTGACCATCTCGTCATGCCCACCGACAGCTACGGGGGGACCTATCGACTGGCGACCGAGGTCCATCGTCGGGCCGGCCTCGCCGTCGACACCGCAGATCTGTCCGCCCTCGACAAGGTGTTGAGGCCCGAGACACGCATGGTGTGGGTCGAGACGCCGACGAACCCGCTCCTCGACATCATCGACATCGCCGTGGTGGCCGAGTTGGCGCACCGCCAAGGTGCCCTCGTGGTCGTCGACAACACCTTTGCCACCCCGTGGATCCAGCAGCCCCTCAGCCTGGGCGCCGACATCGTGGTGCACTCGACCACCAAGTACCTGGGTGGCCATTCCGATGTCATCGGCGGGTTCGCGGCCACCAACGACCCCGACACCGCCCGACGCCTGGCCTTCCTGCAGAACGCGGCCGGTGCCGTTCCGGGCTCGTTGGACTGCTTCTTGGTCCAGCGCGGGGTGATGACCCTGCCCATTCGGATGGAACGCCACTGTGCCAA
>DATCBU010000083.1:0-67170 GCA_036511675.1 Acidimicrobiales bacterium
CGGCTTGCGCCGCACGGCCTCGGTGAGCTGTCCACCCTCTTCGTACCCGACGTAGCCGGGGGGCGAGCCCACCAGCCGCGACACGGTGTGCTTCTCCATGTACTCGCTCATGTCCAGCTGGATGAGGGCGTCCTCGTCGTCGAAGAGGAACTCGGCCAATGCCTTGGCGAGCTCGGTCTTCCCGACACCGGTCGGTCCCAGGAAGATGAAAGAGCCGCTGGGCCGCTTGGGGTCCTTGAGCCCCGCCCGGGTCCGACGGATGGCACGCGACAGCGCCTTGATGGCCTCTTCCTGGCCCACGACACGCTTGTGGAGCTCGTCCTCCATGCGCAGCAGCTTGGAGGTCTCCTCCTCGGTGAGGCGGTAGACGGGGATGCCGGTCCAGTTGGCCAGGACCTCGGCGATGACCTCCTCGTCGACGACGTCGAAGAGCTCGAGGCCCTCGGCGCGCCACTCGGCCTCCATGGCCGTCTTGCGGTCGAGACGCTCCTTCTCCTGCTCCGCGAGCTTCTTGGCCTGGTCGAAGGCCTGGCGCTCGATGGCCGATTCCTTGTCGTGGCGGATCCGGTCGATCTCCTCCTCGAGCTTCTTGTAGTCGGGAGGGGTCGTCATGCGCCGGATGCGCAGGCGGCTGCCGGCCTCGTCGATGAGGTCGATGGCCTTGTCGGGCAGGTAGCGGTCGGCCAGGTAGCGGTCGGCCAGGTTGGCGGCGGCCACCAAGGCCTGGTCGGTGATGGTCACCGAGTGGTGCGACTCGTAGCGGTCGCGCAGTCCCTTCAGGATCTCGATGGTGTGGGCCACCGTGGGCTGCTCCACCTTGATGGGCTGGAAGCGGCGCTCGAGCGCGGCGTCCTTCTCCAGGTGCTTGCGGTACTCGTCGAGGGTGGTGGCCCCGATGGTCTGCAGCTCGCCACGCGCCAGCATGGGCTTGAGGATCGAGGCAGCGTCGATGGCGCCCTCGGCCGCGCCGGCACCCACGAGCGTGTGCAGCTCGTCGATGAACAGCACGATGTCGCCGCGGGTGCGGATCTCCTTCAGGACCTTCTTCAGGCGCTCCTCAAAGTCACCGCGGTACCGGCTCCCGGCCACCAGGGCCCCGAGGTCGAGTGTGTAGAGCTGCTTGCCCTTGAGCGTCTCGGGGACGTCGTTGGCCACGATGCGCTGGGCCAGTCCCTCCACGATGGCGGTCTTGCCGACCCCGGGCTCGCCGATCAGCACCGGGTTGTTCTTGGTGCGGCGGCTCAGCACCTGCATGACGCGCTGGATCTCCTTCTCGCGTCCGATGACCGGGTCGAGCTTGGTGTCGCGGGCCAGCTGGGTGAGGTTGCGCCCGAACTGGTCGAGCACGGGGGAGCCCGTGGGCGTCTCCGACGCCGAGGACCCGGGCCCGGCACCGACGGACTCCTTGCCCTGGTACCCCGACAGGAGCTGGATGACCTGCTGGCGCACCCGGGCCAGGTCGGCGCCCAGGCTCACGAGCACCTGGGCGGCCACGCCCTCGCCCTCGCGCACGAGGCCGAGGAGCATATGCTCGGTGCCGATGTAGTTGTGGCCGAGCTGCAGGGCTTCGCGCAACGACAGCTCGAGGACCTTCTTGGCCCGGGGGGTGAACGGCGGCGACCCCGTGGGTGCCGTGCCCGACAGGCCGATCGTCTCCTCGACCTTCTCGCGCACCGCCTCCAGGGAGACCCCGAGCTGCTCGAGCGCTTTGGCCGCGACGCCTTCGCCTTCGTGGATCAGGCCCAGAAGGATGTGCTCGGTGCCGATGAAGCTGTGGTTGAGCAGGCGCGCTTCCTCCTGCGCCAGCACCAACACCCTCCGCGCCCGATCAGTGAAGCGTTCGAACACCAGTCCGCCTCCCTCGACGGCTCGACTTCTGAGGAAAGTCTACCGGGCGTGCTGAAGCAACAAACACCCGCCGTCCTCGTTTCTCCCGAGCGTAAGGTCCCAAATGCATCCACCATTCCTTCGGCACGTCGGGCCCGAATCCTGACCCGTACCACCGACGGTAGTCACCGAGGTCCCCCAAACCTGGGCATGCGTTGGGGCGATCGGGTCCCATCACGGGGCCAAGGCCCTGGCCACAGCCATCGCGGCGGGTCCACGTTGTCCCGCCTTGGGGTCCTTCGCCTATCGTTCCCCCTGGTGGACACCGCCTCACTGCTGTCACTCCCCTTCCTCCAAGACGACCTCGCACGGCTCGAGCCCGAGCTCCGGGATGCCGTCAGCTCGGGCGACCGCTTCCTGGACGAGGTCACCACCCACCTGATCGAGGCGGGCGGGAAGCGCCTGCGCCCCTGCCTGGCCCTGGCCTCGGCCTCGGGCGGCCGGCGCCCGGCCACCCCCGACGACCTCCAGGGGGCGGTGGCGGTGGAGCTCGTGCACCTGGCCTCGCTCTACCACGACGACGTCATGGACGAGGCGCTGGTGCGGCGCAACGTGGAGAGCGTCAACGCCCGCTTCGGGAACCTGGTGGCCATCGTGGCCGGAGACTTCCTCCTGGCCCGCTCGGCCGAGATCGCCGCCTCGCTGGGCACCGAGATCGCCGCCCTGCTGGCCAACACGTTGGGCCTGTTGTGCCAGGGCCAGGTCACCGAGGTGCGCGCCGCCTTCAGCACCGAGCGCACCGAGGCCGACTACCTGCAGACCATCAAGGGCAAGACCGCGGCGCTCATGTCCACGTCGTGTCGCATCGGCGCGCTCACGGCGGGGATGGCGCGTACCGAAGTCGACATCCTCACGAATTTCGGGCGTTGCTTCGGCATGCTTTTCCAATTGCGCGACGACATCCTCGACGTGGTGGCCACCGACGAGGAGCTCGGCAAGCCCGCCGGCCAGGACCTGGCCGAGGGGATCTACACCTTGCCGGTGCTCCTGGCGTTGCGCGACCCGAGCACGGGCCCCGAGCTCCGTCCCCTGCTCGGTGCACCGCTCGACCAGCCCGAGCGGGACAAGGCGCGTTCCATCGTGGCGGAGTCCGGGGCCATCGCCGACACCGTGGCCGCCTCCCAGCGATTCGTCGACGAGGCCGTCGCCGCGGCTGACGCCGTGACCGAGCGCGCCCTGGGACGCTCGCTCGGGGATCTGGCCCGGTCACTGCTGTCGGGGATTCCCGTCTCGCGCTAGACCCGTCGCCGCCGCCTCAGCGCTCGGGGCGCAAGGTGGGGAAGGCGATGACCTCGCGGATGTTGGCCACGTCGGCCAGCAGCATCACGAGGCGGTCGATCCCGATGCCGAGGCCGGCGGTCGGGGGCAGGCCGTGTTCGAGCGCCCGGAGATAGTCCTCGTCGACGGCCATGGCCTCGTCGTCGCCCCCGGCCCGGGCCGAGGCCTGCGCCTCGAAGCGGGCCCGCTGGTCGTCGGGGTCGATCAACTCCGAGAAGGCGTTGACGAGCTCGCGACCGGCCACGATGGCCTCGAAGCGCTCCACCAGATCGGGGTCGGCGCGGTGGCGGCGCGACAGGGGGGACACCTCGGCCGGGAAGTCCATCACGTACACCGGTCCCCACAGCTCGGGCTCGGTCGTCTTCTCGTACAGCTCGAGCAGGAGCTTGCCCGCCCCCCATGCCGCATGGGGCTCGACCCCGGCGGCGACGAGGCGCCGGCGCAACTCCTCGACCGGGGTGTGCACGTCGACCGCCTCCCCCGTGGCCTCGCTCACCAGCTCGGCCATGGTGGCGCGCCGCCAGGGCGGGGTGAGGTCGAGCTCGCGCCCTTGGTACGAGATCGTGGTGGCACCACACAGCTCCGACGCCAGCGCCGACACGAGGTCCTCGACCAAGACCGCCAGGTCCTGATAATCGGCGTAGGCCTGGTAGAGCTCGAGCATGGTGAACTCCGGGTTGTGGCGCGGTGACAGCCCCTCGTTGCGGAACACCCGGGCGATCTCGAACACCTTTTCGAATCCGCCCACCACGAGGCGCTTGAGGTAGAGCTCGGGCGCGATGCGCAGGTACAGGTCGGCGTCCAGCGCGTTGTGGTGGGTGACGAAGGGCTTGGCCAGCGCGCCGCCGGGGATGGCGTGGAGCACAGGCGTCTCGACTTCGATGAACCCGGCGGCTTCGAGACGCCGCCGCACCGAGCTGATGAGCAGGCTGCGCATGGTCAGGATCTGGCGCGTGCGCTCGTTGGCCCACAGGTCCACCTCGCGCTGGCGAAAGCGGGTCTCGACGTCAGAGACACCCTTCCACTTGTCGCCGAAGCCGCGTCGGGCCTCGGCCAGCAGCACCCAGGTGTGGACCTGCACCGACAACTCGCCCTTGCGGGTGCGCACGATCTTGCCCGTGGCCCCGACCCAGTCCCCCAGCGACAACTTGGCGAGGGCCTCGAAGTCCTCGGTGATCTTGGCCAGCGCGAACAGCTGCACCTGGCCCGAGGAGTCGCGCAACGTAGCGAAGGCGAGGCGCCCCTGGGGGCGCATCAACATGACGCGCCCCGCCACCGAGACGATGTCCTCGCTCTCTTCGCCCGGGCCGAGCGTGGCGTAGAGGTCGTGCAGCGCCCCCGCTGCGGAGCTCCGGTCGAACGAATAGGGGACCTCGGCCATAGGACTCGACGCTACAGGTTCGACCCGATCCCCCCGACGACCCCGGGGCTCTCGACGACGGTGCTCACACCGACTTGGAGTTGCGCTCGTACACGAGGCGCAACCCGTGCAACGTGAGCCACGGCTCGCGGTGCTCGATGGTGCGTGACAAGGGAGCGATGATCTCCGACAGCCCGCCCGTGGCCACCACCGTGGCGTGGCCGAGCTCGTCGCCGATGAGCCTGCACATGCCGTCGACCTGCGCCGCGTACCCGTACAGCGCGCCGGACTGGATCGACTCGACGGTGGACTTCCCGATCACGCTGCGGGGCTCGACGAGCTCGACCCGCCCCAGGGCGGCGGCGTGGCGGAACAGTGCGTCCATGGAGATGGCGATGCCCGGGGCGATGGCTCCGCCCAGGTACTCCCCGTTGCCCGAGATGGCGTCGAAGGTGGTGGCGGTGCCCAGGTCCACGACGATGCAGGGGCCCCCGTACAGGTCATAGGCGCCGATGGCGTTGGCGATACGGTCGGCGCCCACCTCTTTGGGGTTGTCGTAGAGGATCGGCATGCCCGAGCGCACCCCGGGCTCGAGCACGATGCACGGCATGTCGAACCACCGGTCCGCCATCTGGCGCAGGGCGGTGGTGACACGCGGCACCGACGACGTGACGGCCATGCCCGTCACCACCTCGTCGACGTCCATGCCGTCGAGGTTGAGCAGCTCCGAGAACAACAGGGCGTGCTCGTCGGGCGTGCGCTCGGCCACCGTGGACAGCCGCCAATGATGGGTGAGCCCGGCCGGTTCGGGCGGGAGCGGAGGGGCGGGGCGGCTGCCCGGGGGCGGGTCGTCACCGGGCCCCAACGAGAACAGGCCGATCACCGTTTCGGTGTTCCCTACGTCGATGGCCAGCAGCACTGTCAGTCCTCCACGAGGTCGAGTCCGAGGTCGAGTATGGGCGCCGAGTGTGTGATCGCCCCCACCGAGATGAGGTCCGCGCCGGCGGCGGCATAAGCGGGGGCATTGGCCAGGGTGATACCCCCCGACGCCTCCACCAGCACCGTCCCGGGCGCGGTGCGCGCCCGCACCAGGGCCACGCATTCCGACACCAGTGACGGTGTCATGTTGTCGAGGAGCACCGCCGACACGCCGGCGGCGACGGCCTCGACCACCTGCTCGGGACGATCGCACTCCACCTCCACCATCAGTCCCGGCCACGACCGTCTCGCCGCCGCCACCGCCTCGGCGATGTCGAGACGGCCCAGGTGGTTGTCCTTCACGAGCACGGCGTCGGAGAGGCTGGCCCGATGGTTCCAGGCGCCGCCGGCGCGCACGGCCGCCTTTTCGAGCACCCGCAGACCGGGCGTGGTCTTGCGCGTGTCGAGCACCCGGGTGTCCGGGTTGGCGGCCACCACGGCGTCGACGAAGTGCCGGGCCAGGGTGGCGATGCCCGACAGGTGACAGAGGAAATTGAGCGCGGTGCGCTCGGCCGTCAGGATCGAGCGCATGGGGCCGGCGACCTCGGCCACCACCGAGCCCGGTGCCAACCACTCACCGTCGGGGATCCGCCAGTCCACGACCAGTCCGGGGTCGACGAGCCCGAAGGTCTCGAGCGCGCACAGCCGGCCGGCCAGGATCCCGTCGGCACGTGCCACCACCCGGGCGCGGCCTTCGGCGGTGTCGGGCACGAGCATGGCGGTGAGGTCCCCGCGCGGCCCGAGGTCCTCGGCCAGGGCGCGCCGCACCGCGTCGCGCACCGCCGCCTCGGGGGGGTCGGGGGGGCCCGAGGACGGCCATGCGCAGGGCTCGGTCCGGGTGTGGGCCTCGGTCACGACCGGGTCCTGGCGTGGGGCGGAAGCGACCCTGCATCTGCCACGGCGCGGTGCACCAGCCGGCACCGCCACTGCGGGCGCGCCTCGGGGAAGTCACGCCGGGCATGCGCCCCGCGCGTCTCCTCGCGCACGTACGCGGCGCGTAGCAGGGCGCCCGACACTGTCACGAGGTTGGCGAGCTCGCCCGCGGCGCGCCCGGCTCCGCCCGCCGCGGCCGTGGTGCCGAGCTGTCGCGCCACGACGGCGACCTCGGCCGCCGCACCGGCCAGGGACTGCGGCGAGCGCAGCACTCCCGCACCTTCGATCATGGCCCGCTGCAGGCGTTCGCGCAGCTTGGCGACGTCGGTGCCCGCCTCCGGGCCAGACGATGCAGCGTCGCCCATCCCAGTGGCGGTGGTGGTGCCGGCCAGGCCCGGGGACCCGGCGCGCCGGCCGGTGTCGGCGCCGGTGTCGACTTCGATGTCGGTGTCGGTGTCGACTTCGACACAGGTGATCTCCGCCGACGGGGCCGGGCCGGACGAGCCCGCCAGGGCGCGCATCACGCCCGTGGCGCGCGGCCCGTCATGACCCGCGGCGATGGCCTCGGCCAGGCGCGCCCCGAACACCATCCCTTCGAGCAGTGAGTTCGACGCCAGCCGGTTTGCTCCGTGCACGCCCGTGCACGCCACTTCGCCCACCGCCCACAATCCCGCCAGCGCGCTGGAGCCGTCGAGGTCGGTGATCACCCCTCCCGACAGGTAGTGGGCGGCCGGCGCGATGGGCAGCCAGTCGACGGCGGGGTCGAGCCCCGCGGCGGCCAGTGACGCCGCCACGGTGGGGAACCGCTGGCCGAAGGACTCGAGCCCGGTGGCGTCGAGCCACAGATATCCCACGCCCTGCGCCGCCATCCGGTCGGCCATGGCCCGGCTGACGATGTCGCGCGGGGCCAGCTCGTCGACGAATCGCTCGCCCTCGGCGTCTCGCAGCAACGCCCCGTGCCCCCGCAGGGCTTCCGACAGCAGCGGACGGGGCATGGCGGGATGATGCAGGGCCGTCGGGTGGAACTGGAAGAACTCGAGGTCCGCCACCGGGACCCCGGCGCGCAGGGCCATGGCGATCCCGTCACCGGTGGCCTCGGGGGGGTTGGTGGTCACTGCGTAGAGCTGGCCCGCGCCCCCCGTGGCCAGCACGACCTGGGTGGCCCGGACCTCCTGGAGGACGCCGTGGGGGTCGAGGGCCGAGACACCGACGCAGCGACCGCCCTCGACGATGAGGTCGACGGCGAACCACTGCTCGAGGACGGCCGCCGCGCTGCGGCGCACGGCGGAGACCAGGGCCCGCTCGACCTCGGCCCCGGTGGCGGCACCACCGGCGTGCAGGACGCGGGCGGTGGAATGCCCGCCCTCTCGGGCCAGGGCGAGATCACCCCCCGCCTCGCGGTCGAACACCGCCCCCAACCCGATCAACTCGTCGACGCGGCCCGGCCCCTCGTCGACGAGCACGCGCACGGCGTCGACGTCGCACAGTCCCGCCCCCGCCGCCAGGGTGTCGGCCAGATGGAGGTCGGTGGAGTCCTCGTCACCACCCACGGCCGCGGCGATGCCCCCCTGGGCCCAGCGCGTCGTGGACTGGGCCAGGTCGGCCTTGGTGAGCACGCCCACCTGGAGTCCGGTGGGGGTGGCCAGACGGACCACGGCGGACAGTCCGGCCACGCCCGAGCCGAGGACGAGGACGTCGAGCTCCACAGGTGGCGCCCCCGAGCGCGGGCCGGGCGCCGGCCTCAGCCTGTGACGGCCGGGCGCAGCGCGTCGTCGAGCCGCTCCAGGGTGAGGTCCACCACGGCGTTGGTGGCGTCCACATGCACCACCGTGGGCTCGAAGCCGACGAGCTCGGCCGCCTCGTAGTCCGCGTAGGTGATCACGATCACCTTGTCCCCCCGGTGCACGAGCCTGGCGGCGGCGCCGTTGAGGCACACCTCACCGGGCCCTCCCACGATGGCGTAGGTCTCGAAGCGGGCCCCGTTGTCGATGTCGAGCACGGTCACCTGCTCGTATTCGAGGATGTCCGCCAACGTCATCAGCTCGGGGTCGAGGCTGATGGAGCCGACGTAGTCCAGGTTGGCGTCGGTCACCGTGGCCCGGTGGATCTTGGACTTCATCATGCGCCGGCGCATCTCAGCGCTCCTCGCCGGTGTTGACCAACACGAGCTCGGGGGTGGCCCCCACGTGGGGCGGCGCGCACGTCGCCCCGTCGTTGTCGATGAGCCGGACCGGCCCTACCCGGGCCGCCACCAGGAGCCGCACCTCACCCGACAGCTCGGTCGGGCATCGCAGGGTGTGGGGGTCGACGACCACGGCGTAGTCGGGGGTGACGAGGGGCTCGGCCACGAGCACGGCCGTCATCGCCGCGCTGACGCGCACGGGGTCGCGCTCCCCCCGCTCCACGCGGGCCCGGCCCACAACCAGTGCGCGGTGCAGGGCCAGCGCGGCGTGGCGATGGGCGGCCGACAGCCGGGTGTTGCGGCTCGACAGCGCCAACCCGTCGTCCTCGCGCACCGTCGGGCACCCCACCACCGTCACGGGGAAGGAAAGGTCGGCCACCATGCAGCGGATGACGGCCAACTGCTGGTAGTCCTTCTCACCGAAATAAGCGCGGCACCGCCCCGACAGGGCGAAGAGCTTGGCCACCACCGTGGACACCCCGTCGAAGTGCCCCGGTCGCCACGCTCCTTCGAGCCCCTCGCTCACCCCGTCGACGTGCACCGTCGACGCCACCGCCTCGGGGTGGGCGCCGTACATCTCGGGCACGGGCGGGGCGAACACCACTGTCGCCCCCGCGGCACGGGCCATGGCCGCGTCGGTGTCGAGATCGCGCGGATAAGCGGCGAGGTCGGCCGCATCGTCGAATTGGAGCGGGTTGACGAACACCGTCACCGCCACGACGTCGCACTCCGAGGCGGCCCGCTCGATGAGGGCGCGGTGTCCGGCGTGCAGCGCCCCCATGGTGGGGACGAGGCCCACACTTCGTCCCAGGGCGCGCTCGGTGTCCAGGGCGTCGGCGAACTCCCGGGCCGTGGTGACGATCCGCATGGCCCGGGCCCGCCGGGGCCGGCGCGTCGTGGAGGGCGTCGGGGAGGGCGTGATCGAGACGGCGGTGCCGGGCCGGGGCGTGCTCGGGACGGGGTCCGGGGCGCGACGGTCGGCGCCCAGGCGCCGGGCCAGGGCCACGCCGGCTTCGTAGCCGGGGAGCTCGGCGGGGTCGAGCCTGTGGCGGTGCCGGTCGAGGGTGGCCTCGTCCCCGCGCGCCGCCGGACCGGTGAGCGCCGAAAGGGGGCCGAGCTCGGCCACATCGGTCAGCGCGGCGCGCGCCAGGCCCACGAAGGTGTCGAGGTCGAGCCCCGCCGACGCCGCCACCCGCTCGACCTGGCCCATGAGGGCCACCAGGTGATTCGAGGCGATGCACGCCGCGGCGTGGTAGGCGGCGCGGTGCTCGTCGTCGACGACCACGACCGAGCCGTCGAGCAACCCCGCCAGCTCCGCCGCCGCCGGGTCGCCGGCCACGGCGAAGGTGATCCCACTGCGGAGCCGGACTCGGCCGACCTCGGCGGAGGGAAGGGGCACGAGCGGGTGCAACGACGCCCGGCGGGGATGGGGCGCCAGCACGTCGAGCCCCAGCGCCCCCGACAGGTGGACGACGACGGTGTGCGGGGACACCAGGACCCGGGCGGCCACCTGGGCGATCACCGAGTCGGGCGTGGCGATGACGAGGACGTCCACGCCCTGGGCGGCAGAGGTCACGTCATCGAGGCGGGTGAGCACGTCACCGACGTCACAGCCGGCGTCGGCCAGCGCCGCGGCCAGAGAACGACCAGCCCTTCCCGGACCGATCAATCGGACAGTTGTCACCAGACACCTCTCTGCGCTCCAGCCCCTCACCGAGGGTGCCGGTCGCTCCAGGCGATCGGATCAGTACGGGGCCAGTCTACCCACCACCTCGACCGCTCCACCAGCCCCTTCTCGGGCCTCGGGGGTGACCAGATCGGGGGCCAGCTCGGCCAGTGGCTCGACCACGAACCGTCGCTCCCACATGCGGGGATGGGGGACCACCAGGTCCTCGTCGGCGACCACCAGGTCCCCCACCAGCAGCACGTCGACGTCCAGGGTGCGCGCGCCCCACCGCACCTCGCGCCGGCGCCCGGCGACCGCCTCGATCCGGCGAGCCACCTCCAGGAGCTGGCGAGGGCCCAGCTCGGTGTCGAGCTCCACCACGAGGTTCAGGTACCGCCCCTGGCCCGGGGGCCCTCCCACGGGCTCGGTCTCGTACAGCCGGGACACGGCCACCACGTCGGGAAGCCCCGCCACGGCCTGGGCCAGCGTGCCCTGGCGGTCACCGAGGTTGGAGCCCAGTCCCAGAAAGGCGCGCACTGCTACCGGCGTCGGTGGATCCGCACCCCCGTGGAGGCCACCGGGGGCGCCAGGGGGGGGCGGAGCTTGCGGACCACCACGGTCACGGCCTCGACGTGGGCGTCGGCGAGGACCAGCTCGGCGATGGCGCCGGCCAGGGACTCGAGCAGGCGCTGCGACGGGCCCGTGATGACCGTCACGGCGGCATCGACGGCGGCGGCGTAGTCGGCGGTGGCGGCAAGGTCGTCACTGGTGGCGCCCGCAGTGGTGTCGAGGTACAGGTCGAGGTCGACTTCGAAGGGCTGGGTGTGGCGCTGCTCCTCGTCGAGCACACCGTGGACCCCGTCCACGCGCAGGCCCCGCACCTCGATCCGGTCCGGTCCGGGGCGGTGCTCCATGGCGCCCGACCGGTCGCTCAGGTGGCGCCGGGGACGCCGAGCTCCGACGCCCGGGCGACCATGTCCAGGCCGGGGGGCCCCATGGGGTGCCCGATGAGCCGCTCGACCACGGCGATGGACTGGGGGCCGCCGGGCAGGCGGGCGCTCCACAGCAGGTAGCCCGCCACGATGCCCATGAGCCGGTCTCCGAGCTCCTCTTGGTGCACGAGGAGACGCTCGCCGGCCCGCAGCCAGGTGTCGAGGTTCCGGTACAGGTCCACCAGGGTCTCGCGCACGTCGCCGGTGGAGGGGAGGGGGAAGTGCGACCACACCATCTCCCCCTCGTCGTAGGCGGCCAGGTTGTGCGGCGACGGCAACAGCGACACCACCCGGTTGAAGCCCTGCACCCGGAGCCAGATGATCTCCTCCTGGCGCCGCACCCGGCGGTGGTGAGGGGCGAACCCGCCGGGGCGCTCGCTCACCGCCAGTTGATCCTTCACGATCCACGTGAAGTTGCGCGGGGGGATCCCCGCCGCCCACTTCCCTTTCACCGGTCGCCCCCTGCTGTCGTCATCATGCGTGATCCCTCACCGAACTGGTCCTCGATCCGTGTGGCTCCCACCAAGGTGGCGGCCTGGACCGCACCGGCCACGTCGTGGACCCGGATCATCGACGCGCCCGCCAGCATGGCCCAGGTGGCGGTGGCGATCGACCCCGCCAAGCGGTCCTGCGCACCGGCGGGCTCGCCGTCGGGCCCCGACGCCAGTCGCCCCAGGAAGCTCTTGCGGCTCGTTCCTACCAGGACGGGCAGTCCCTCGCCCACGAGCGCGGGGAGATGGTGCAACAGGGCCAGGTTGTGCGCCGCGGTCTTGCCGAATCCGATGCCGGGGTCCACCCACACCTCGTCCACGCCGCCTTCGATGGCCTCCCGGGCGCGGCGGCGCAAGAAGCCGTGGACCTCGGTGACGACGTCGTCGTAGCGCGGGTCGTGCTGCATGGTGCGCGGGGCGCCTTGCATGTGCATGGCCACCCATCCCACCTGCGCGTCGGCCGCCACGCGCCACAGCGAGGCCGAGATGTCGTTGAGCAGGGTGGCACCGGCGTCGATGGCCGCCTCGGCCACGGCGCGCTTGACGGTGTCGACCGACACCCGCACATGCCCGGAGAGGCCTTGCACGACCGGCACCACCCGACGCAGCTCCTCGCGCTCGGACACGGGTTCGGCACCGGGTCGGCTCGACTCCCCGCCCACGTCCACCACGTCGGCACCGCATCGAGCCATCTCCAGGCCGTGCGCCAGCGCCCGCTCGGCGTCGAGGTAGCGACCGCCGTCGGAGAACGAGTCCGGTGTCACGTTGAGCACACCCATGACGCGGGGCTGCATCTCAGCGGCCGTGGACGTACTGCATGGCCTCGGCCCGGGTGCGGGGGTCGTCCCGGAACAGCCCCCGGACGGCCGAGGTGATGGTGAGCGTGCCCGGCTTCTTCACGCCCCGCATGGACATGCACAGGTGTTCGGCCTCGACCACCACCAGCACACCCCGGGGGGCGAGGATCTTTTCCATGGTGTCGGCGATCTGCGTGGTCATGCGCTCTTGGACCTGCAGGCGCCGGGCGTAGGCCTCGACCAGTCGGGCCAGCTTCGACAGGCCGGTGACCCGGCCGTCCTCGCCGGGGATGTACCCCACGTGCACCTTCCCCATGAACGGCACCATGTGGTGCTCGCACAGCGAGGCGAAGGGGATGTCGCGCACCATGACCATCTCGTCGTGCTCGGCGGCGAAGGTGACGGTGAGGTAGCGCTCAGGGTCGTCCTCGAGCCCGGCGAACAATTCCTCGTACATGGCCGCCACGCGGCGCGGCGTGGCCAGGAGGCCGTCGCGTCGGGGGTCCTCGCCGATGGCCTCGAGGAGCTCGGCGACGAGGCGCTCCACGCGGTCGCGGTCGACGGTCACGGGGCCCTGCGCTCAGTCGACAGGGACGGGGCCCTGGTAGACGCGGATGTCGGGCACGTTGCGGTAGCGCTCGGCCACATCGAGGCCGTAGCCCACCACGAAGTCGGGGGGGATGTGGAAGCCGACGTACTTGAGGTCCAACTTGGCGCGTTGGCGCCCTTCTTTGACGAGCAGGGCGCACACCTCGAGGCTGGCCGGGCGCCGGGCCAGGAGGCTGCGTCGCAGGTACGACAAGGTGAGGCCGCTGTCGACGATGTCCTCCACCACCAGCACGTGGCGGTCGGTGAGGTCGGAGTCGAGGTCCTTGACGATGCGCACCACGCCGCTGGTGGTCGTGGCCGACCCGTACGAAGACACCGCCATGACGTCGACCTCGACCGGCAGCGCGATGGCGCGGGCCAGGTCGCTCATGAAGACGAAGGCACCCTTCAAGACCCCGACCAGCAGCGGGGGGCGGTCCTCGTAGTCAGCGGTGAGCTCGTCGCCGAGCTCCACCACCCGCTTTTGCAGGACGTCCTCGGCGACCACGACCTGTCCGAGGTCCGGGTCGTCGCGCCACCGGTCGCTCGTCACCGTTGCGCCGGTGTGCCCATGGCGCGTCCTTCGGTCATCGGGCGCCGACACTACCGGACGCCTCTGGGGAGATCGGCGCCGACGACAGCGACCCGCGCGACCGTCGCACCCTGGTGCCCGGGGCCACGTCGGTGGCACCCAGTTGTCCCCGGGCCACGGCCAGGACGCGTTCCACTGCGGCCAGGTCGGGGGGATGGGGGGCGCCGTCGCGCAGCCACCGGCGCGTGGCCCGGCGGGCGAGAGGATCGGGGGCCACCGCCAGGGCCCGGGCGTCGGCGGGGTCGATCCCCGACGCCAGCTCCTCGAGCAGGTCGGCTTCATCGGCCAGGAGCCGGGCCTGGCGGGCCAGGACGGGCACGAGGTCGCGCCCGGCGATGGCGTTCGCCAAGGGGAGCAGCTCGTGACGGACGCGGTTGCGCACGAAGCGCCGATCGGTGTTGGAGGGGTCCTGGACGGGGTCGAGGCCCAACGACGCGCACAGGGCGTGGGTCTCGGACCGGCGCAGCCCCAGCAGGGGATGCTCGGGGCCGGGTCGCATGGCGGCCAACCCGTCGAGCCCCGATCCCCGGAGGAGGTTGACGAAGACCGTCTCGGCCTGGTCGTCCATGGTGTGCCCGGTGGCCGATCCCGGGGGCAGGGCGGCGCGGCGGGCGGCGCGGGCCCGGGCCTCGAGATTGGGTCCGGCCGCCACCGCCACCGCCACCCCACTGAACCGCGCCCCCAGGCGGGCGGCGGCGCAGGCCACCACCTCGCCCTCCGCCGCCGAGCCGGGACGCAGGCCGTGATCGACGTGGACGGCGGTGACCCGGCATCCCGCCGCCATGCCCAGGGCCAGCAGCGCCAGGGAGTCCGGTCCTCCCGACACGGCGCAGGTGATGGGGGTGGACCGGGGAGGGAACGTGCAGCGTCCGAGCAGCGAACCGGCGAGGGCGCCCTCGGGCGGGGCCATCAGCCCGTGGCGAGACGGGCCGGTCCGATGCGGGTCACCCAGGTCTCGGGATGGCGGATCTCGTCCATGGTGGGGAGCATCTCCGGCCCCTCCCACACCCGGTTGAGCAGCGCCGGGCCACCCGTCGCCTCCACGGCGCGGATGAACCGCTCCCCCGCCTCGTACTGGCGCATCTTGGCCTCGAGGCCCACCAATTGCTGCAGCAGCCGGGACGGCAGGCTGGCGCGCCGGCGGCGTTCGCGCAGCACGCGCGAGAACATCTCGGCATCGGGGATGGCGTCGGCGCCGGCCCGGTCCATGGTGATGTCGCCGTGTCCTTCGAGCAGGCTCATCATGGCCTGGATGCGGCCGATCACCTCGAGCTGCTCGGGCGGCGCCACCAACCCGAGCATGCCGGCCTCTTCGAGGGGGTTGTGCCCGGCGCGCACCGCCGCCGCCGCCCGGCGCAGGGCCTCGGCGAAGCGCTTGGGGTCCGGCGCCATGCCCGACATGGCCTGGTCGACGAGGGAGAGGAAATGGGGCCGCAGCCACGGGACGCCGGTGAACTGGCACCGGTGGGTGACCTCGTGGAGGGCGATCCACAGGCGGAATTGCTTTGGGGGGAAGCCGTGGCGCTTCTCCAGGGCCACGATGTTGGGGCCCACGTAGGACACGACCCCGCCGGTGTCCTCACCTTCGGCCAGCAAGAGGTCGTATTGGCCGAGGACCCGGGTGGCCATCCACCCCAGGACCAGGCCCATCTGGGCCCCGGTGGCACGGCGGGCGGCGCCGGCCAGGGGGCCCTGCAGGGACCCGGTGTCGAGCTTCTCGAGGACGGGCTCGAGCAGGCGGCGGAACGACGTCACGTTGGCCCGGATCCAGCCGGCGCGGTCGAGGACCAGGGCCCCGGCACTCCCGGTGGCGGGGTGGAGACCGGTGGCCTCGATCACCAGGGTCTCGGCGCGCGTCGTCGCCTCGGAGAAATCGGCCTCGAGCTCGGCCATGGTGGCGGGGTCGAGGGTTCCGGCCCCGGGCGGCCCCCACAGGGAGCCTCGCGTGCCCACCCAGGTGGCGACGCGTTGGGCCACGTCCCACGATACGGGGCTGGTCACGACTCCCAGTGTAGGGAGCCACGGCCCACCTCCGCCTTTCTCAGGCGATCTTCTTGCCCCGGAGCCTGGGTGTGCTGGGACTGAGGTGCAGGCAGCAGTACTCGTCGTCGTTGTAGATCGACAACTTGGTGTCGCAGCCCGGCTCGGTACAGACCCGGCCCGACGCGAAGGTGCGCGACGGCCGGCCGTAGCCGGTGAACGCCGTGGCCCCGACAGACTTCTCCCCAAACTCGGTGCGGTCTTCCATGCCCCTCGAACCTCCCGCCTCTGAATGGTGTGTGGCTACCTATCGACGCCTGGAACCGGCGTCGTGAGGGGGCGGACGGGTCGTTGTGCAACCGTTGTGAATTGGCCATATCGGGCCCCCATCGGGGGTTCTCCCGGTGCCGGGGGTATCGACGGGGGCCGGGCGCCGCAGGCGGAGGGCTGGCGCCCCAATTCAGCTCGAGTGACCGTTCAGCCGGAGTGGCCCGACTCCTGTCGCCGCTCCTCTTCGCTGATGGCGTCGTGCACCCGCTGGCGCAGGGAATCCGGGACATGGTCCTTGCAGCGGTTGGCGATCAGCTTCCGGAGATCCGACTCGAAGTCGAAGGCACCCACACACGGAGCGCAATCGTCGAGATGATGGCGGATCTCGCTGCGGCGCTCGTCGGTGAGCTCACCGTCGAGATAGTGGTAGAGCCGTTCGATGGTCTCGCTGCAGTCGACCGCAGACTCTTCAGGCCCCATCCCGTGTGCTCCCATCAGCCCCGAGGCTAACGCCCCGCCTCGGTGGACCCGACCAGGCCGCGCCCGACCGCAAAGTCCAACAACGCCTTTTGGAGTGCCTTTCTTCCCCGGTGGATCCTGCTCATCACCGTGCCGATGGGCACCTCGGTGATTTCTGCAATCTCCTTGTACGAAAAACCCTCCACGTCGGCGAGGAGCACGGCGATCCGGAACGCCTCGGGCAGCGACTCGATGGCGTTCTTGACCTCGTCGTCGGTGAAATGGTCGAACACCTCGTCCTCGGCCGATTGTCCCGCACCACTAGCCCGGAGATCCCCGATCCGGTGGTACATGTACAGGTCCTCGACGTCCTCGACGTCCGCCTTCTCGGGACGGCGCTTGGCGGCGCGGTAGCTGTTGATGAAGGTGTTGGTGAGGATCTTGTAGAGCCAGGCGCGGATGTTGGTGCCGTCCTCGTAGCGGTCGAAGGCGCGGTACGCCTTCAAGAACGTCTCCTGGACGAGATCCTCGGCGTCGGCCGGATTGCGCGTCATGCGCAGCGCGGCCGTGTACAACGCCTGCATGTGCGGCATGGTCAGCTCTGTGAAACGACCCCGATCGGCCATGGGCTGCACCATAGTCAGTGGGTGTGGCCACGGTGCCGCGGTGGCGCGCTGCCTTGGTGGAGCCGCACCCGGCGACGTTGGCGTCGAGGTCAGTCGACGGGCAGCACCTCGGCATGGGCCCAGCGCCGTTCGGTGCGGACACCGGTGGGATAGAGACGGAAGTGGAACGAGGCCAGGAAGGCCAGGTCGCCATCGCCGGTCACGAACCAGCACGACAAGCCGGAGTCCATGGCATCGCGCAGCTCGAGCCACGTCTCGCGGCTGATGGCGCCGTCCGCCTCAGCCAGCACCACGAGGCAGTCGATGCCTTCGCGGATGAACGGCCAGCGCAGGTACCAATCGGCTCGGGACGAGAAGCCACAGGCGTCGGCGTCCATGACCACGGCCCGAGGCCACACCTCGGCGACGCGCCGCATGGCCCGCCGGTACGACAGCGTGCCGTAGGTGTTGCGCGCCGCCGCCAGGTAGACCACGGCCGGCTCGGTCTCGTGCGCCCGAACCCGATCCTGTCCCGGCGCCGCACTCGCGCCGTCCTGCACGCCAAACGGAACCGTGACGCTCATCGCGGACCCCCCATCGGCTCACCCGCCCGCGCGCCGCCGAGCGCAATGACATCCCGGCGGCGTGCCCCCTTGGGGAATCATGGTGGCGCTCGATCCTCACCGGGCGGCCAAGCCACGCTCAACTCCCGCACAACGCAGGACGGTGGGCCGTCTGTAAGAACCGGGGAGATCCCTGACAGGTCGTTCCGGGGACAGACGGTGGGCCGTCTACGGGTGGGCGGCGGTGCTCAGCAGGGTGTCGATGCTCCCGTTGGCGGCGTTGGCGGCGGCGCCGAGGTGGGCAAGTCCATAGGCATCCTCGATCGAGCGCAGGATGCCGGCGGTGTCGACGGGGATCGGGTCCTGTCGGGGATGGGCCTGCAGCGCCTTGGAGACCACGATGGTGGGGATGTGGCCCCCGTCACCGCCGCTGATCCCGGCATTGTCGGCGTCGGACTCGTCCCACTCCACGATGATCTGGCCCCCGGAGCGGTACCACGGGGTGGACTGCACCGAGGGGATCAGCCTGGACAGGAAGGCGTCGCCCTGCTCGACGGTCCCGTTGTGCTCGTCGTCGATCACGTTCGGCGTGTACCACACGAAGTCCGGGGCATGGGCGCCGTCGAGGTCTGAGAGCAGCAACGAGGCGTCGACGACCGAGATCTTGGCGCTGGGGAAGTACTCCCAGGGCACGTGGCGCACGGCATAGTTCCCGGCGCTCGTGGTGGGGTCCGGGGGAAGGTTCTCGGCGTAGGCCTTGGCCGAGTACCCCGCCGCCGCGAGCTGGTCGGCCAACGTGGCCGTGGCGGGAAACCGGTGCGATGACGGTGGGTTGTCGTCGGTGACGCCCTGGTTGCTCCCGCTCACGATGTCGAGGTAATTGGGGAGGCTGGGATGGCCGAAGGCGTAGCTCTGTGTCGCCAGTCCGTTGCGTGTGGCCAGGCTGTTGGTGAAGGGCTGGTCGCTCTGGCCGATGACCTGGGTGAGCCCCTTGTTCTCCATCATGACGACCATCACGTGCGGCGGGGACGGGCGGGTCGTCGCCGTGGTGGGAAGCGTTGTGGTGGAAAGCGTCGTGGTGGTGGACGGCGGGTGCACCGTCGTGGTGGGGGTGGAGGTCGAGGTGGCGCTTCTGACCGAGCTGCACGCCGTGGCACCGAGGGTCAGCAGCACCAGGGCTGTGCCCACGCGCCGAGATGTCATCGGCTGGCGGCGTGGCAGTGGCGCGAGTCCTGTGGGGTGTGTTGCGAGCGGTCAGATCCAACGGGGGCGAGGTGGACGAGCAGGTTGTAGGTGACCAGCGCGATGGCCAGGTGCATGACACCGAGGACCGCCACCCCCTTGGGTGGTTGGCCCTGGGCCAGGATCCACAGGTCCGGGAGAAACAGGACCAGGGTCACGAGGACGGCGAGTCGGAGGAAGATCCATCTCGGAGCCGAGCTCACCCGCGTCA
Organism: Acidimicrobiales bacterium; assembly: GCA_036511675.1. Classification (GTDB taxonomy): domain Bacteria; phylum Actinomycetota; class Acidimicrobiia; order Acidimicrobiales; family UBA8190; genus Chersky-840. The sequence goes on from DATCBU010000083.1 coordinate 19,015, forward strand.
CCATCGGCCAGGCCGCACAGGCCACGATGACGCCGACGACGGTCAGCCTGGCGTAGTCGTGGAACTGAAAATGGACGTACCCCTTGGTGGCCGGGAAGGCCGAGGTGCCCATGGCCACCAAGGCGGCGTCGGCGAGGAGAGACCCGGCAATCGAGAGCACGGTGGCCACGATGACACGGGGGAACGAGGGTTGGCGGTGGGTGGGTGTCAGATCGATCTTCGCCTGCGCCACGGAACGGTCGATGATCGTCGACAACGACATGGACTTCCTTTCGGATTGAGGCGAGGAGCCGGTCACGGCCGCGGTGCGGGGACCTTCTCCAGGAACAGGGCACGCCGAGGACACTCCCGGACAACCCGCCGGGCCACCTCGGAGAGACGAGGAGGGACGGGTCCCTCGGCCATGACGGGGTAGCCCCATTCGTCGCGGGTGACGATCTCGGGCAAGAGCTCGGCGCAGTAGCCGAAGGCGTCACAGGCGACCGGATTCACCCGCAGACGGACATGGGACGAGACGATGGGCACGGGCACTCGCTCCGGTCAGTGCCAGTGCCCGACAGCGACGGACGCCGACGGTGACACGGGCAGGATCGGACGACGGTTCCATTCTGTACACGGGCGCCGACGGGCGTGGTCGGCGGCGTCGCGGGCGAACACCTCTAGGGCGCTGCGGACGAATCGAACGACCCCGTCGGGATGGGCGCATGCCCCGCGACCGTCCACCGCGCCGAGGCGATGGGTCAACCGGTTGAGGGTCTGGGAATCGCACTCCCCGCGTGCCAGCTGGACGAGATCCTGAGCGACGGCATGGAGCCCGAACACACACGGCCCGCACTGACCTGCACTCTCGTTGGCCATGTAGGTCGCCACCCGCGCCGTCTCAGCGATGCCACACGATGACGCGCCAATGGCGGCGATGACGCCGGCACCGACGGCGCTCCCGACCGCGGCCAGGGGCTTGGGGGCGTACGGCGTGTCGAGCAATCCGGGTCGGAGCCACGTCCCGCCGTAGCCTCCGACGACCACCGCACCGAGGGGGACGCTGATCCCGGCCCGTTCCAGGATCAGGTCCACGGGGGTCCCGAGCTCGACCTCGCATACGGCGGGGCTTGTCCCCGGACCCGACACCGTGACGAGGCAGGTGCCCGGCGCGTCGGGGAGGCCCACGCTCCGAAACCACTCCGGGCCGTACCGGGCGATGAGTGCCACGTGCGCCAGGGTCTCCGCACTCTGCACCAGGACCGGCCGTCGCTTGATGGTGAGCGGCATGGCCTTGTCGGTTCGGAACTGCGGGTGCGCGGGCCCTCCCGCCAGCCACGCCACGAGGGCCGACTCCTCGCCGGTGACGTAGCGACCCGGGGGGCGGATGAGGTGCATCGGAATTCGACCCAGGCCCGCCGGGGCGCGCTCGGCCAACGCGCCGCGCACCGCTTCGGCGTTGTCGGCGCGATCGTCGGCCACGCACACGGCGATCTCGCGTGCACCGATGGCCGTGGCCACGAGCTCGGCCCCGTCGAGAACGAGGTGGGGGGCGCCCGACAACAGGGCCCGGTCCTTCTGGCTGGCCGGTTCGCCCTCCATGGCGTTCACCGCCAGGAGCCCGTGTCTGTGCCCGGACCGAAACGACTGCAATTTCCGTGCCGTGGGAAAGCCCGCCCCTCCGCGACCGGTCAACCCGGCCGCATCCACTCCCTGCACTAGCCGGTCCCCCCAGGCACCGTCACCCCGGCGCGGGACCGGCGCCGGCCCGTGGGTGGCCAGATGGCTCTCGAGGTCGGCGCGCCCGGTCTGGTGCCAGGCGGCCAGGATGCGAGATGCGGGGGCACGCCGGGCCGTGGACGTCGCCGACTCAGTCGTGCGCACCGAGACTCCCTTCGCCTCGGGTTCCGGTGATCGACGTGAGCTCGCCCCCGACCTGGGTGCCCGATTGGGTGACGTCCACCCGCAGGTCCAGCGGACTCCCGGCCTGATCGGCCAGCGAGAGCACCATGCGCGAGCCGTCGAGGCCCACGATGTGACCCTGGTACTGGGTGGGGGCGCCGGGGGGCCCGAAGCTCGCCTGGCTCTGTTGCAACGCCAGACCGCCCGACGCGGCCGGGGTGCCGATGATCACGATGTCGACCTCGGCGACGAGGGAACCCGAGGTCTCGGCCTTGATCTCGAGCCTGGCCGAGCCGCCCGACAGGCTCCGCTCCGAGACGGTCCCCGACAAGGCGGCGCGATAGGGCGGAGCCGGAAGCGTGGTCGGGGGCGATGCCGCGGACGACGGGGCCGACGGCACGGCGGCGGGCGGCGCGGCCCCGTTGGTCTTGGAGCTTCCGAGCAGGGCAGCCGGGGTTCCGGCCCGGGCGGCCCATCCCGGGCGCAACGGGCCGGTGGCCGTCCAGGCCGCCAGCGCCATGACCGCCACGACGCTCGTGGTGCCCACGACCAGCCGCGTCCCGGCGTGCGCCGGCCAACCCGAGGCGAGACGCCACGCCAGAGCGCCGAGCACGGCCGCGACACAGCCCACGACGACGACCATCGCCCATCCGAGATGGGGGTCGGTTCCGGTCCCGAGCCCGTGGACGACGGCGAGGGGCCAGCTGGCATAGGCGAGCCAGTGCAACGCCCGCCACGTGCGGGGGTTGATCCTCTGACGGAGCAGGCTCGAGATGGTGACGGCCAGCAGGAGGTCGACCGCCACCGTGCCGAGGCCGAGCCACAGCCTCCGGTAGGGAGAGGTGAAGGGGACCACCACCGACAACCACCCGATGGGGGCGAACGCGTCGGACACCGTGGTGACCACGTGCAGGCCGACGAAGACCATGGCCAGGAGCGAGACGCGACGGTGGAGGTCCTGGATCGTGAAGCGGGGCCACATCCTCGTCCCGAGCCGCACCGACGTGAGGACACCGAGCACCACACTGGCGCTGAGGAGGACGAGGGCGACGATGCCCGTGCCACGCGTCGTGTACCACAGCCACTGCGAGGACGTCACCGCCGTCATGGTGCGACTGCCGACGCCTCGACGACTTCGACGGCGTCCATGCGCCCGTCCGCGGGCCACCGTGCCACGGTCGACACCACGCCGTCGTGGCGGACGAACCGTGCGGGCACACCGAGGTGCTCCAGGCGCTCGGGGGCGCTCTCGCCCCAGACGACGGCGGCTGTGCTCCAGGCGTTGGCGTCGACACAGGTGGCTCCTGCCGCAGTGACGAGCCGCCAGTGATCACCGGCACAGTCGCCCGTGGCCGGGTCGACGATGTGGTGCACGCTGCGGCTCCCCCGGTGCCAGGCCCGCACGGCCGTGCTCGAACTGGCGAGTCCGCCCGCCACGACCGACACCACCGGACCGGCCTCGAACGGCCCCGCGCTGTTCACGGCGATCCCGACCGGCCATCCGCCGTCGGGCGCTGCGCCCGCCACGGCCACGTCCCCGCCCACGCAGACCAACACCCCGGCACCGGTGTCCGAGGCGATGGCACACGCGGCACGATCGGCCACGAGGGCCTTGGCCGTGGCCCCGAGATCGAGGCGCACACCCCGCGGTAGTGCGATCGAACGCGCCCGGTCGTCGAGGTCGATGCGCCACCACCCCGGCGCCGGCACGGGCCGAGCGCGAAGCGCCGGCCCCCGCGACGGCACCTGGGAGAAGTCGCGGTCGTACCCGAGCGCCTCGACGGCCTCGCCCACGGTGGGGTCCACCGCCCCGCCGGTCCGTTCCGCCACGGCACAGGCCACCGAGACCGCCTCGTACAGCAGCGCGCCCACCCGCACCGGGCGCCCGTCACCGCAACAGAGATGATGGAGCTCGGAGTCCGCCCGGAAGCGGCTGCAGGCGCGGTCGATGGCATCGAGCTCGCGGCGCAGCACGGCTGCGGCCTCGTCCCGGGCGTCGAGACGGTCCACGGCCACCGTGGCGATGGTGCCCAGGGCGCGCAGGTGCACGATGCCCGCGGCCGGCGCGCCGGGGCTTGCTACGGCGACGCCTTCCATGTCACCACCCGGTGCCGCCCGACACGACCGTCGGGGCCCGTTGTGTGGGAGCAGGCGCGGTCACTTGTGGTGCACCTGCGCCTCCCGTGCCCGTGCCGGTGCCGGTCCCCGTCCCGATGCCGGTCCCTGTGCCCGTTCCTGTTCCGGTGCCCGCCGCCGGGATGGTCGCCGGGGCCGATGCACCATTGCTCGGCGCTGTGGCGGCGGCGGACCGTCCGGGGATCTCGTGGGCCACCACTCCGATGATCACGGCCGCGCCCGCGACCGCACCCGCGACGGTCCATCGGAACACCCGACGGACCCGGGCGAATGTCTCGTCCCGTTCGTCTTCGATCTTGGCGTAATGCCAGGGAGTAGCCACGAATCACCACCTTCGGGTCCCATGGTGGGCGATCGACCATGACCGGAGCATGAAGATCGCCCCGGCATGTGCGCCCGGTCTTGTCTACCGGGCAGACCTTGGAGCGACCTGTGGGGGGCGGGCCGACATGGTGAAGAAGTCGCGAGACCACCACGACTGGAAGTACCGTCCCGCCCCGCCCGCCATGGCCGGGAGCAGTTCCGTGCCGTTGTCCGGCGCGGCAGCACCGGTGGGTGTGGCGGGCGCATAGGCGGAGAAGTTGACCCAGTCGGTGTTGATGTCGAGCTCCATGGCTCGGACCGCACCGGCGCGCACGAGCACATCGGCGAGGTCGGTGATGTTCAGGTTGGGCCCCGCGACATAGACAAGGGCTCCGTTGGCCGTGACACCCACACCGGAGCGCCAGACGTAGACCTGGTTCCGGAGGGTGAAACCCCACCGCGTCGTGTCGTTGGCGTTGAGCCCCGGGACGGGGCGGCCGTCGTCGACCACCAGGTCCAGGTTCTGTCTCACCGAACTGACATCTGGCGCCATCGTCACGTCACGGCCCCACTGGCCCACCGTCGCCGTCCCGTCGTTGTAGACGACGAAGGACGCCGCTCCGGTGAGAAGAGGAAAATGGGGCACCGTCTGGCCCTGGGTGTAATACCCGCCTCCGGCGTTCGGCATCAGGAAGCCGGCGTTGAAGGCGGCCACCAGCGTCCGGGCCGCCGGCGACGAGATGGGCGCGGTGTCATGCCACGGGCCTCCGCCGGGAATCGTGCTTCCCGAGTACAACGTGGCCGACAGGAGCTTGGTGTCCATCCAGGCGACCGCTGTCACCACGCTCGTGTGGACGGCGTCGGGACGGACGAAGGCCTCGTACAGCGCCGGCAGTCCGCCGACGGTGCGGCCGGCCGGATGCCACTGGCCCTCACCGGCGATGGGCGGGCTGGCGATGGGGGCGATGGGGCTCGGCGGGGTGAGATGGGCCCGAAGTGCTGTCGCGGGCGCCGGGGTGTCGCGCTTGGTCGGGCCCGGGAGCGGGATGGCCCCTTTGGCGGGCTTGCCACCCACGGGGGGCGGATGATGGGAGTACCAGGTGTTCTCGGCCCACGTCACGATCGATCCACCACCGTGACCGCGGAGCCATTCCGACAATCTCGCCGACACGGTTGTCCCCAGACCGGGGTTGGTGAGTGCGGTGCCCAGCGACCACCACACCGGGGTGAGCAGCACGACCACCATGAGCAGGACGCTCACGACCCGGTGGCGGCGTACCCAGCGGCGGCGGCGCACCCCGAAAGGCGCATCGGGGGGGGCGGGCGCGGGCCGTCGCGGGGAAACGACCATGTGCGCCATCGGTCGCCATCTTACGTAGCCCACCTTACGCTGGCATGAAGCCCCTTTCCCCCTGATCCTTGCGAATTCGTGAAGACTCTTCACGTGGCCTTCACGATGTTCAGGTAGACCGATAGCCGTGCGGGTACTCGTCGCCGAAGATGACGTCGGTCTGCGCTCGGTGTTGGAGCGAGGGCTGAAAGAGAATGGTTACGTGGTGGACGCCGTCGCTGACGGAGACTGGGCCCTGCGGTACCTCCGCACCTATGACTACGAGGTTGCCATCCTCGACTGGCGCATGCCGGCGGCGTCGGGCCTCGACGTCGTGCGCGAGCTTCGCCGCCTGGGATCACCCGTTCCCGTGCTCATGCTGACGGCGCGCGATGCTCCGGGCGACCGAGTGAGGGGCCTCGATGAGGGCGCCGACGACTACCTCGTCAAGCCCTTCGCCTTCGAAGAGCTGTTGGCCCGCATCCGGGCGCTGCAGCGGCGGTCCCCCGCTCTGCAGTCGCCTCGCCTGGTCTTGGGGGACCTCGCATTCAACCCGGCCACGCGCGAAGTACTGGTCGACGGGAGGAATCCCGGGCTGACCGGCACCGAATTGTCGATACTCGAGATCCTCATACGCCGGGCACCGGCGGTGGTGGAGCGGCGTGCCGTGGCGCTGCACGTCTGGGCCGAGGAGGCCGACGCTCTGGGTTCCAACACCATCGACGTGCACATGGCCCGCCTGCGGGGAAAGCTCGGTTCGGGTCGGACACGCATCGAGACCGTCCGGGGAATCGGGTTCAGGATCGTCCCGACATGAGAGTGCGGAGCCATTACTTCCGATCGAACCTGACCCACGCGGCCCGGGTGGCGGCGGTGTCCACGTTGCTCATCGCCTCGGTGTACGTGCTGGTGTGCGTGGTCTTCGACGTCGTCGACTCTCACCGGCTGGTGGCGCAGGTCGACGTCCACCTCCGAGACCGGGTGCACGACGCCATCGCCCGCGGCGACCTGGCCAGGGCACCGGGCGAGGCCGACGACGACCACGATGTCGATGCCGCCCCGGTTCTGCTGTGGCACGTGAACGCGGCCGGGCACGCCGTGACCTTGAGTGACGCCGCACCACGCCTGACCCGAGACGCATGGTCCCGGGCAGGGCAGCCCACCACCGCCAATCTGGGGTCGATCTCGTTCCGCGTCATCGCTACCCCGGTGCACGGGGGCTGGCTGGTGGCGGCGCAGAGCCTGACCGAGGCGAACCACGTCAAGAGGGTGCTCATAACCGGTGAGGCCATCGCCGGCCCGGTGGTCGTGGTGGCGATGTTCCTGGGTGCGCTGATCATCGGGCTGAACGCGTCACGCCCGGTCGAACTGGCGCGCCGCCGACAGCTCGAATTCACCGCCGACGCGTCGCACGAACTGCGAACACCGCTCAGTGTCATCGAGGCCGAAGTGACCCTGGCGCTCAGTGCCCCGCGCGACGCGGCTCGATACCGCGACACCGTCGAGCGGGTCAACGGCGAGAGCAAACGGCTGCGCCACATCATCGACGACCTCTTGTGGTTGGCCCGCTTCGATTCCGAGCCGGCTCCGCCCCGCGATGAGCTCGTGGACCTCTACTCCGTCGTCCAGGGTTGTGCGGATCGATTCGGAGCGCTCGCCCACGCACGCGGCATCACCTTGTCGGTCGAGCGCCGAGGCGACCCCGACCCGATCATCACGGCTCCGCCCGACTGGATCGACCGTCTCGCCGGCGTGTTGGTGGACAACGCCTGTCGCTACGCCGGAAACGATGGCACGGTGCGCGCCGTGGTCTCGGCTCACGGGAACCGGACCACCCTCTCTGTGGAGGACAGCGGGCCGGGAATCCCTCCCGAAGAGCGTCCCCTGCTGTTCGACCGGTTCCACCGGGCGACCGACGACGGGTCGGGAACGGGTCTCGGCCTCGCCATCGCCGACTCGATCGTGCGCTCCACCGGTGGGCGCTGGCGCGTCGGTGAGGCCACCCTGGGCGGTGCCCTGTTCGCCGTGTCGTGGCATCGGGCCCACCTCCGTGACACCGGGCCCGACATCCTCACCGACCGCGCCCAGGGGACGGACGGGCGTGGGGACGGAGTGAAGGTCTTGTCGGATCGGAGCCTGGGAGGGGACTCGAACCCCTGACCTGCGCATTACGAATGCGCTGCTCTACCAGCTGAGCTACCCAGGCGACGCGACCGCTCAAACTACCTGACCGACATCACGCCGAGATCGCCCGACGGGGGCAGCTCGAGTCATGCGCCGACGGCGGAAAGGCGGACGAGCATCGCTTCGAGCAGGAGTGACTCGTTGGGGTTGCGGATGAGCTCGGCGGCGGAGCGCTCCACCACCGTGATGGCACCCCCCAACTCCCGGACCCGCTCGGCGGTTCTGCCCGACCAGGCCGGCGGTATCGAGCTCGGCGCGGCCAGCGCCACCAGGCGGTCGCGGTAGGCGCCGGCCAGGACGGCGAACCCGGCGCGCAGCTCGTCTGTCCGCCACCGGCGCTCTTCTCGGTTTTGGCGGTCTTCGATCTCCTTGCGTCGGGGAACCGAGCGTTCCCCGCGTTGCTCGGCGTCGGAGCCGAGCTCCTCCATCTCGACCCGATGCCGGGCCCGGAGCGGCTCCACCGCGTCTTCGGCCGACGACAGCAGCTCCGCTGCCAGAGCCGCCGCCGCCGCCCCGGTGCCGTCGAGGCGCGACGGCACCGACCTCCACAGGCGACGCCGATCGGCGAATCCGGCGTCGTCGGCCAACAACCGGGCACGGTCGATGCTGCCCCCTGCCGCTTGCGCCAGCTCCTCGGCCAGCTCGGCCTCGGTGCCCGTGCGCATGAGCCATTCCCGGAGCTCGGCCGGGGGAACGGGGCGAAGCTCGATGCGCACACACCGACTGGCCACGGTGGCGAGCTCGGCCGGGACGGCGTCGGCCAGGAGCACGAACACCGTCTGCCCGGCGGGCTCTTCGAGTGTCTTCAACAACACCGGGGCCGCCAGGCGGGCCAGGTGGATGTCCGACACCACGATCACCTGACGGTGACCCTCGAGGGGACGCCGCTGCGCCAGTTGCACCACCCGCCGCGCGTCCTCGACGCTCACGAGCGCACCGGCCCGCTCGATCTCCACCACATCGGGATGGACCCCGGCCAAGGCCCGGCGACACACCTCGCACTGGCCGCATCCACCCCGGGGACACAACAACGCCGCGGCGAAGCCGCGCACCAGGGACCGCTGGCCCAGGCCGGGGAGACCGACCAGGAGATAGGCGTGCACCGGTCGTCGACCCGCGGCGCGCAACTGCGCCACGGCGTCGGCCTGTCCCATGACCTCGGCGAACAGCGACGCCGCGGGCAGGGTCTGGTCGTCGACGGCCGGGCTCATGGAGCTGCGTCCGGGAGCGGCCCGAGCCGGTCGACCACCGACGCCAGCAGCCGCTTCGCCACGTCATCGATGGTGCCGCTGGCATCGATCACAACCCAGGTGTCGGGTTCGGCCCCGGCCAGGGCGCGGTACCCGGCGCGCACTCTGTCGTGGAAGCCGGCATCGAGTCGCTCCAGACGATCGGCGCGCGTCAGGTCGAGGCGACCCCGGGCCAGGGCGGCGGGGACGTCGAGGAGGATCGTGAGGTCCGGGACGATGCCCGGCGCCGCCCACGACACCAACAGCCGCAACTCGTCGAGGTCGAGACCCCGTCCGTAGCCCTGATAGGCCAGTGTCGACCCTGAGAAGCGTTCGGTGACGACCCATCGCCCTTGCTCGAGGGCGGGCCCGATGACCTCGGCCACGTGCTGGGCCCGATCGGCCGCCATGAGCAGCGCTTCGGCTCGCTCCGACACGGGCGGGAGGTCGGGATCCAGTGTCAGGGAGCGCAAGGTGGCCCCCAGGGGTGTGGCACCGGGCTCGGCCGTCGACACCGCACCCAGGGTGCGGGCCAGCAGCACCGCCTGCGTCGACTTCCCACACCCGTCGACTCCCTCGAGGGCGATCAGCCGGCCGCGCCCGCTCACGCCGTGGGCGTCCCCTTCGACGCCTTCTTCGCCGTGACCGCTTTCTTGGTGGTCTTCTTGGCGGCCTTCTTGGTCGTCTTCTTGGCCGCCTTGGTGGCGCGCCCCCGTTTCACCGGGGGGCCGGCGGCGCGCCGGTCGGCGAGGAGCTCGGCGGCGCGCTCGATGGTGATCGTCTCGGGCTCGTCCCCCTTGCGCAACGAGGCGTTGGTCGTGCCGTCAGTGACGTAGGGCCCGAACCGGCCCGAGCGCACCACGACGGGGGCCGAGGTCTCGGGGTCATCGCCCAGCTCTCGCAGCGGTGCGGCCGCGGCTCGCCCCCGGCGCGCCTTGGGCTGCGCGAACAACGCCAGCGACTCGTCGAGGGTCACCGCCAGCAGTTGGTCCTCGGTCTCGAGGCTGCGGGTGTCGGTGCCCTTCTTCACATAGGGCCCGAAGCGGCCGTTGAGGGCCAGGATCTCCTCGCCCGACGACGGGTCGGTGCCCACGATCCGGGGCAGACGGAGCAACTCGACGGCCTGTTCGAGCGTGACGGTCTCGGGTGTCATCGACTTGAACAGCGACGCCGTGCGGGGCCGCTCGCCGCCGTCAACCGCCTCCCCCAATTGGATGTACGGGCCGAACCGCCCCGAGCGCACCAGGACGGGGAGGTCACCGTCGGGGTGCGCGCCGAGGGTGCGGTCCCCCGACGGCGCCGCGAGCAGTTCCTCGGCTCGTTCCACGGTGAGCTCGTCGGGGGGCAGGTCCTCGGGGATCGAGGCCCGGTCCTCCCCGCGCTGGAGATACGGCCCGTAGCGACCCACGCGCACCACGACGGCCTCGCCGTCGCCGTCGACCCCGATGGGGATGGAGTTGACCTCCCGGGCGTCGATCTCACCCAGATGCGACGCCACGTCCTCTTTGAGTCCCCGATGGCTGTCCACGGCGGGGGCGGTCGAGCCGTTCCCACCGAAGTAGAACCGAGTCAGCCAGGGGAGCACCTCGCGCTCGCCGTCGGCGATCTCGTCGAGGTCGTTCTCCATGGCCGCGGTGAATCCGTAGTCGACGAGCTCGGCGAAGTACCGCTCCAGCAGGCCCACCACGGCGAAGGCCGTGAAGGAGGGGACGAGGGCCGTGCCCTTCTTCCACACATAACCCCGGTCCTGGATGGTGCCGAGGATGCTGGCGTAGGTCGAGGGGCGTCCGATGCCGAGCTCCTCGAGGGCCTTCACGAGCGACGCCTCGGTGTAGCGCGCCGGCGGCTGGGTGCTGTGCGAGCGCGCCTGGATCTCCTGGGCCGACAGGGTGTCGCCCTCCACCAGCGCGGGGAGCACAACGTCGCGCTCGGTGGCCTCGGCTTCCTCGTCCGAGCCCTCGACATACGCCCGCAGGAAACCGGCGAATTTGATGACGGTGCCCGACGCCGAGAACTCGGCCTCGTCGGCGTGCGTCGCACCCGCCGGGACCCCCACCAGACGCACCTGGGCGCTCGTCCCCGTGGCGTCGGCCATCTGCGAGGCCACGGTCCGCTTCCAGATGAGGTCGTAGAGCCGCAGCGTGTCGCCACTGAGCTCTCTCCCCGCTTCGTCCGGGGTCCGGAAGGCCTCGCCGGCGGGACGGATGGCCTCGTGCGCCTCCTGGGCGTTCTTGACCTTGCGTTGATACCGCCTCGGCGCGTCGGGGACGTACTCGCGGCCGTACAGCGCCGAGGCCTGGGACCGGGCCGCGCCGAGCGCTTCGTCGGACAAGGTGGTGGAGTCGGTGCGCATGTAGGTGATCCAGCCCTGTTCGTAGAGGCGCTGGGCCACCTGCATGGTGCGCTGGGCACCGAAGCGCAATTTCCGGCTGGCTTCTTGCTGCAGCGTCGAGGTCATGAACGGCGGGGCGGGCGAGCGCCGATAGGGCTTCTCGGTGACGGCGCCCACGGTGAAGCTCTGGCCGGCGAGGCCCTGGACCAGGCGCGTGGCCTCGGGCTCGCCCAGGAGCACGACGTCGGCGCGAGTGAGCTCCCCCGTCTCGGTGAAGTCGCGCCCCGTGGCGACCGGTGTGCCCCCCACCGCCACCAGGTTGGCCGCGAAGACCTGGCCCTCGGCGTCGAAGGTGCCTTCGAGATCCCACCACGTGGCGGCCCGGAAGCGCATGCGGGCCCGCTCGCGCTCGACGATCATGCGGGTGGCCACGCTCTGGACGCGACCGGCCGAGAGCCGGGGCATCACTTTCTTCCACAGCACCGGTGACACCTCGTAGCCGTACAGGCGGTCGAGGATGCGCCGGGCTTCTTGAGCGTCTACCAGTCTCCGGTCGAGGTCGCGCCACTCCTCCACGGCCCGCTGCAGCGCCACGGCGGTGATCTCGTGGAAGACCATGCGTTTGATCGGCACCCGCGGTGAGAGCACCTCGGTGAGGTGCCAGGCGATGGACTCGCCCTCGCGGTCCTCGTCTGTGGCTAGGTAGACCTCGCTGGCCCCCGCCAGCAGCGACTTGAGCCGGGCCACGACCGACTTCTTCTCGGGGGCCACCACATACAGGGGCTTGAACCCGTTGTCGACGTCGACGCCGAGGCGCGCCCACCCCTCACCCTTGAAGGCGGCGGGGATCTCGTCGGCGCGCCGGGGCAGGTCGCGGATGTGGCCGACCGAGGATTCGACCACGAAGCCGGTCCCGAGCAGGGCCCCGATGGTGCGGGCCTTGGCCGGCGACTCGACGATGACCAGCGGCTTGCCCGCGGCGGCAGAGCCGGTCGATGGGGAGCGCGGAGTTGAGGGCATGGTCGTCGATGAGCGTGGGGGGTTCACCACGCCCGTGTCAACAGCGCCCCGGGCAAGGCCCGGCCCGCGGCGACCGTGGCCAGCGATTTCATCCCCGTGTCCGCACCGTGGACGGAACCGACCGCCGGTTCCGTCATGCCTCCACGGCCGCCGGGGCGGGCTGACCCGGGGACTCGGTCCCGGCGAGATCTTCGCCCCCGAAACCCTCGGACTTGCGCTTGGAGAAGCTGATGGCCGCGATCAGGATCACGACACCACCCCCGGCGATGCCCAGGCGCGCCCCGGTGTGGTGCCGCAGGGTGATCACGGCCGGGAGGATGAGGAGCGACACCAGGTTCATCACCTTGATGAGCGGGTTGAGCGCCGGCCCGGCGGTGTCCTTGAAGGGGTCACCGACGGTGTCGCCGATCACCGCCGCCTTGTGGGCTTCGGATCCCTTCCCACCCTCGTGGCCGTCCTCGATGTACTTCTTGGCGTTGTCCCACGCCCCACCCGAGTTGGACAGGAAGTTGGCCATGAGCTGCCCCGTGAGGATGGCCGCGGCCAGGAAGGCGCCCAGGGCGAGGTAGTTGATCCCGAAGCCCACGATCACCGGGGTCAGCACCGCCAGCAGGGCCGGCGTCACGAGCTCGCGCTGCGCCGCGGCGGTGCAGATGGAGATGACCCGGCCGTACTCGGGCTTCTCGGTGTAGTCCATGATCCCGGGGTGCTCGCGGAACTGGCGTCGGACCTCCTGCACCACGGTGCCGGCCGATCGGCCGACGGCCCGGATGGCGAGGGACGAGAACAGGAACGCCACCGAACCGCCGATGAGCAGCCCGATGAAGATGGTGGGGTTGGACACGTTGATCTGGGTGTACTTGCTGGCGAAGAGCGCCGCGCCCGAGAGGTGGAGCCCCAGCTGCGAGGCGATGGTCTCCACGAACGACCCGAACAGCGACACCGAGGCGATCACGGCCGAGCCGATGGCGACACCCTTGGTGATGGCCTTGGTGGTGTTGCCCACGGCGTCGAGGCTGACCATGACGCGTTCGGCCTCACCGGTGAACTCCCCCGACATCTCGGCCACGCCCGCGGCGTTGTCGGACACGGGCCCGAAGCTGTCCTCGGAGACCACCATGCCGGCCGTCGACAGCATCCCGATGCCGGTGAGCGAGATGAGATAGAGCGAGAGCTCAACATTGCCGTGCGCCAGGCCCACCGACACGGCCAGGGCCACGGCGATGGCGAGGATGGCCCATACCGTCGACTCCAGGCCGATGGAGATCCCGGCCAGGGTGGTGGTGGCGGGGCCGGTGCGCGCCGCCTCGGCGATCTCGCGCACGGGGGGGCGCTCGGTGGAGGTGAAGTGCTCGGTGATCTGGCTGGCGACCAGGGAGAGGACCACACCGGTCAACACGGCGTAGAAGGCCTTCATGTAATGGAGGTAGAAGCCGGCGGTGAGCCCGGCCCCGAGCACCGTCAGCGCCGCCGCGGTCCAAAAGCCGCGGTTGATCGGCGCCATGGCCGACTTGTCCTTGGGCCGGGCCCGCACCACGTACACCCCGATGGCCGAGGTGAGGATGCCGATGGCGGGGACGATCAACGGGAAGACGACGGCCCGGGCCGAATGCGCGGCCAGCGATCCACCCAGCGAGCTGAAGGCGGCATAGCCGAGGATGATGGCGGCCACGATCGTGATCACGTAGGACTCGAAGAGATCGGCGGCCATCCCGGCGCAGTCACCCACGTTGTCGCCCACGTTGTCGGCGATGGTCGCCGCGTTGCGGGGGTCGTCCTCGGGGATCCCGGCCTCTACCTTGCCCACCAGGTCGGCGCCGACGTCGGCCGCCTTGGTGAAGATTCCCCCGCCCACACGCATGAACAGCGCGATGAGCGACGCCCCGAACCCGAAGCCCACCAGGACGGCGGTGGCGGTGTTCTGGAAGAGGAAGACGATGGCCGTGGCGCCCAGGAGCCCGAGGCCCACACAGAGCATGCCGGTGACCGCACCGGTGCGGAAGGCGACCCGCAACGTCCCGGGCAGCTCGCCCCCGCGGGCCGCCGCCGCGGTGCGGACGTTGCCCCGAACGGCCAGGCTCATCCCGATGAAGCCGGTCGTCCCGGACAACAGGGCGCCCCCGAGGAAGCAGATGACCCGGAAGATCCCGGCCGAGGCGAAGGAGAGGGCGACCGAATGGTCAGGCCGCTGGACCTTGGTGGCCGTGAAGAAGATAAGGACGGCCAGGGGGACCACCACGATGGCGATGGCCCGGAATTGGCGCCGGAGGAACGCCTCGGCCCCTTCTTGGATGGCCGCCGCGATCTCGCGCATCTTGGGCGTGCCCGTGTCGGCGGCCAGGACCCCGCGCATCAGGATCAGTCCCACCACGATGCCGAACACGGCGGCGGCCAGAGCGAAGACGAGCCAGATCTTCTCGGTGCCGGAGAGAACGAAGCTCTGGTACCCCCCTTCGGCGGCGAGGACGTGGGTCATGTGGCTGGTACTCCCTTCACATGGGCCCGAGGCCCTGGGACGAGAACTCGGCGGGCGAGGTCTCGGGTTCGGTCAAGTCAATCGGTCGATCGGTTCGGACCCGGGGACGGGCGCGGCCTCGAGATGAAGGCACTCCCCCGATGAACGGGGGCCGACGATACCGACTCCACGCGACGACGGGCAAGGAAGCTGCCTGGATGCGCCTGTGGACGAGCCTCAGACCCCGACGTCGACCTCCTTGGTGTCGGGACCGGCGATGAGCTCGTACTCGGGGTTCAAGATGGCCAGGCGACCCTCCCAGGCCCCCACCATCCCCTGGGCCACCAGCCGCGCCCCCTGCTGGATCCCCGGGATCCGGCGCCGGCCCTGAAAGACCAGCAGGATCGCCCCGGTGCTGTCGACGAGCGTGCACTCGAGGTTGGCGGTCCCCCCGCCCGTGGGCACCCGCACCGACCGGATCCGTCCCGCCACCCGAACCCGCTGGCGCCACTGCGCCTCGCCGATGGGGGTCGTCCCCGCCACCATGGGCCCGAACTCGGCGCCCCGCACCGACGCCCGCGCCGGGCGGGGCTCGGTGGTGGTGTGCGGTTCGTGACGCGCCTTGCGACGCCCCGAGAGCTGGAAGGGGACGATGGTGGCGTTCACATGAGGGAGGTGTCCCACCGCGGCGGCGATGCGGTCGGCGCTGCGATCGTGGAGCAGACGCCGCCACCCCGCCGCGAAGCCTCGCCGCGACAACAGCATGGTGAGCTCGGTGTCGTCGTCGCTCGTGGCCTGGGCGGCGAGCACCAGTGCGGCGCGCGCCAGACGGCGGTCGGGGCAGTCGATGATGTCGAGCGGCAGGCGCGACAATCCGAGCCGGCTCCAGTCCCGTTCCAACGTGGCGGCCTCAAGGGGGTCGATGGCGAAATGCACGGCCCGCAGGTGGTCGGGCGACAACGTGCGCGCGTACTGGATGGCGCGGGCCGTGGCCAGGTCCATCCGGTCGACCAGCACCACCACCATGTGGTGGCGCAGGACGGGGGCCTCGCACGCCTGAGAAGCCCCGGCTTCGAGTTGCCCCTCCTCGTTGACGTACTGGCGGTGCAGGCGCAGGAGCACGAAGACGCCCAAGGGCATGAGCACCACGACGACCCAGGCGCCCTCGGTGAATTTGGTGACGGCGAAGATGAGCAGCACCACGAACGACAACACCGCGGCGGTCCCGTTGATGGCGACACCACGGCGCCAGTGAGGCTCGTGATGGGTGAGGTGGAACTTGACCATGCCCGCCCCCGCCATGGTGAACCCGGTGAAGACGCCGATGGCGTAGAGGGCGATGAGGTTGTCGAGCTTGGCATCGGTGACGAGCAGCAAGGCCACCGAGCCGATGGTGAGCACGATGATGCCCGTGGAGAACACGAGACGGTGCCCGCGTCGCGTGAGCTGGCGGGGCAGATAGGAGTCATCGGCGGCGAAGCTAGCCAGGTACGGGAAGCCGGTGAAGCTGGTGTTGGCCGCCAGGACCAGGATGAGCATGGTGCCGGCCTGGAGGAGCAGATAGAGCGTGTGGGCGAACGCCCCGTGGCCGTAGACATACTGGGCCACCTGGGCCAGGACCGTCGGAGTGCCCAGGAGATAGGGCACGGGGTGGACAATGGCGGCCAGTGCCGCGATCCCGAGCACCAATGACCCCAGCACCAGGCTCATGATCACCAGCGTGATGCGGGCGTTACGCGCCTCCGGACGCCGGAACACGCTCACGCCGTTGGAGATGGCCTCGGTGCCGGTCAGGGCCGAGCCACCCGAGGCGAACGCCTTCATCACGATGAACACCGAAGCGCCCAGAAGCAGGCCACTGCCGGGCCTTCCCACCGACACCGCCCCCGCCGCATGCAGGGAGTGGGGATGGAGGTCACCGAGGATGGCCTTGACCGAGCCGACGATGATGAGCAGCGCCATGTTGGCGATGAAGAAGTAGGTGGGCACGGCGAAGACCCGGCCCGCCTCGCGGATGCCGCGCAGGTTGGCATAGGCGATCAGCATGACCAGGCCGATGGCGATCCATACCGTGGCGCCCTTGAGACTGGGAAACGCTGACGTCAGCGCGTCCACACCGGCCGCCACCGACACCGCCACCGTGAGCGTGTAGTCGATGAGGAGCGACACCGCCGCGATCTGGGCGACGCTCAACCCGAAGTTCTCGCGCGCCACCACGTAGGCGCCGCCGGCCTTGGTGTAGACCTTCACCACCTCGAGGTACGAGGCCGTCACGAACAACAGCACCACCACGACGGCGATGGTGACCGGGACCACCAGCGCGAAGGCGGCGACGCCGATGTACTTGACTAGCTGGACGAGGATCTGCTCGGTGGCGTAGGCCGAGGACGAGATGACGTCCGAGGACAGCACGGCCAGCGCCGTGGGCTTCCCCAGGCGCTCCACCGACTGGCGCTCGGTGGCCAGGGGTGGCCCCAGGACGGCGTTCTTGAGCCGGTAGCGGAGGTTCTCGGGCAGGTCGAGGGCGTCCGGGGAGGGCAGGGCCTCAGGGGCGACATGACGGCCCGGGGCCATCCCGCGGGCAGGGGGCACCACCGGGACAGCCGGCGCGTCCCCGACGGGCGGGACGGCCTCGTCCACGCCTGGGACCGGAACCTCGCTCACGCCTTCAGGTAAGCACATCCCGTGAGTTGTCCCGCGCTCCGATGCCGTGTTGCATGGTGTCGGTGCACGTCGTCATCGTCGGTTGTGGTCGGGTGGGTTCGGGGCTCGCCATCGGGCTGGTCGAGCATGGCCATACGGTGTCGATCATCGACAAGGTGTCGCGCTCGTTTCGTCGCCTCCCCGCCGACTGGCCCGGGACCTCCATCGTGGGCTCGGGATTCGACCGAGACGACCTCGATCGTGCCGGCGCCAAGCAGGCCGGCGCCCTGGCTGCGGTGACCAGCGGGGACAACTCCAACATCCTCACGGCTCGGATCGCGCGGGAGAACTACGGCATCCACAGTGTCGTGGCCCGGATCTACGACCCCCGACGGGCCGAGATCTACCAGCGACTCGGCATCCCCACCGTCGCCACCGTGACGTGGACCATCGACCAGGTGATGCACCGCCTCCTGCCCGAAGCGGTGGTCGGGGAATGGAGCGATCCGTCCGGCCACCTCGTGCTGGTCGAGCGGATCCTGCCCGAGGCCTGGGCCGGCAAGTCCCTGCGCGACCTCGGCATGGCCGGAAAGGTCAAGGTCGTGGCGGTGACCCGTGCCGGCACCCCGCGCCTCGAGGTCGCCGACCTCGTCGGTCAGGAAGGTGACGTGTTGCACCTGGCGGTGCTCAAAGACGCCGTCGGAGAGCTCGAACGTCGATTCGACGGCGGGGCGGTCCAACCCGACGGGCGCGCCGTGGGGAGCGCGGGATGAAAGTCGCCATCGCCGGGGCGGGCAACGTGGGAACGGCCATCGCCAAGGACCTGGCCGCCAACGGTCACGACGTGCTGCTCATCGAGCGGGACCCTGACCTGGTCGAGCGCTTGCGTTTCACCGTCGACGTGACGTGGGTGGCCGCCGACGCCTGCGAGGTGGCCTCGCTCGACGCCGCGGGGATGGCCCAGGTCGACGTGGCTGTGGCCGCCACCGGTGACGACGAGGACAACCTGGTGATCTCCCTGTTGGCCAAACAGGAATTCGCCGTGCCCCGGGTCGTGGCCCGCGTCAACCACCCCAGCAATCAGTGGCTGTTCAACGAGTCATGGGGCGTCGACATCTCGGTGTCGACCCCGCAGCTGCTCACGGCGCTGGTCGAGGAGGCCGTGTCGGTGGGCTCGCTCGTCCGGCTCCTGCAGTTCGAACGGGGCAACGCCCATCTGGTCGAGGTGACCCTGGCCGAAAGCTCGCCAGCGGCGGGGACGTCGTTGGTCGATCTCAAGTTCCCCCGCGACGCCACCGTGGTGGCGGTGGTGCGCGGCGACCGACTCGTCGTCCCACGGGGGGACACCGTGCTCGACGCCGGAGACGAGGTCATGGTCCTCGTGACCGGAGAAGCAGAGAGGGCCGTCCAGCAACTGCTGGTGGGCGACTGAGCGGACGCGTGGTCCCGGGGCGGGGTGTCGCCCCCTACAATTCCCGCCATGGAGGCGGCCTTCTTCGATCTCGACAAGACCATCATCGCCCGGGCGTCGATGGCCGCCTTCGGTCACCATTTCTACCGGGGCGGCTTGATCTCGCGGTCCACGGTGGTGCGCGCCCTCACCTCGCAGCTGGTGTACCTGCATCTCGGCGCCAGCGAACAGAAGCTGGCCAAGATCCGAGAGTCGGTGCTCAAGCTCACCTGCGGATGGGACCAGGGCGAGGTCAGCCGCATCGTGCGTGAGACCCTCGACGAGGTGGTCGAGCCCATCATTTACGCCGAGGCCCTCGAGCTTCTCGAGCAGCACCACGCGTCGGGCCGCAAGACCTACCTCGTCTCGGCCTCACCGGAGGAGATCGTCCAGCCCCTGGCCGAGTACCTCGGCGTCGACGGCGCCATCGCCAGTCGGGCGGTGGTGGACCTCGACGGTCGCTACACCGGGGAGATGGCCTTCTACGCCTACGGGCCCTTCAAGGCCGAGGCCATGCGTGACCTGGCCAAGTTCGAGGGCATCGACCTGGCCTCGTCGTACGCATACTCCGACTCCTACACCGACGTGCCCATGCTCGAGGCGGTGGGCCACCCCGTGGTGGTGAACGCCGATCGCGTCCTGGCCCGCCTGGCTCGCGACCGGGGCTGGGAGACCTTGCAATTCAGTCGCCCCGTGCGGTTGCGCGATCGCGTCCCGGTACCCAACCTCCCGACGGCGGCCGCGTTGACCGGTGTGGCGCTCGCCGCCACGGGTGCCGCAGTGCTCGTCAGGCGATACGGGCACAGAGCGGCCCGCGCCTAGGTTTGATCAGGCTTCGCGCAGCCGCTTGGCGGCGATGAGGCCCAGACCGACGAGGATGGCGAGGATCAGCAGCTTCTTCACGACGTGGATCCTACCCACGCGGCTGGGCTCCATGTCCTGGGCCCCTGACCAGGACCGGCGCCCGCTAGGACCGCCCGGCAGGGGCCCGACGCTCAGACGGTCAGCAGGTCGCGTGCGCCGGTGTCCGAGGACGGGTGACGCAGCTTCGACATGGCGCGCGCTTCGATCTGGCGTATCCGCTCACGCGTCAGGTTGAAGTGCTCCCCCACCTCTTCCAGGGTCCGGGGCTCCCCGCGGTCGAGGCCGAAGCGCAGCCGCAGGATCTCGCGCTCGCGCTCGTCGAGCGGTGACAGGAGTCGGTTGATCTCCTCGGGCAGCAACGACGTCGCCGCCACCTCGAACGGCGACTCGGCCCCGCGGTCCTCGACGACGTCGCCCAACTCGGCGTCGCCGTCCTCGCGCAGGGGCTCGGAGAGCGACAGCGGCTCGGCCCGGAACCGCAGGGCCTCGATGAGCTTGTCCTCGGGCAACTCGACCTCGGCCCCGAGCTCGGCCAGGGTGGCGGGACGGCCGAACTTGAGCTCGAGCCGGGCCTGCGCCTTCTGGACGCGCGCCAGGGTGTCGCCCGCATGCACGGGGAGCCGGATCGTCCGGCCCGTATTGGCGATGCCCCGGGTGATGGCCTGGCGGATCCACCACGTGGCATAGGTGGAGAACTTGAAGCCCTTGCGCCAGTCGAACTTCTCGACGGCGTGCATCAGGCCCAGATTTCCCTCCTGGACGAGGTCGAGGAGCGGGAGCCCCGACGCCTGGTACTTCTTGGCGATCGACACCACCAGGCGGAGGTTGGACTGGACGAAGGTCTGCTGCGCCTGTTCACCGGTCTGGATCTTGCGGCGCAGCTCTCGACGCTTGGCCGGCGTGAGGTCCTTCACCGTCGTCGCCAGGTCCAGCTCGGCGGTGCGCCCACCCTCGATGGTCTGCGCCAGCCGTACCTCGTCGTCCTTGGTCAGCAACGGGTATTGCCCGATATCGGTCAGGTACAGCCGGACCAGATCTTCCTCGTCGCGCTCGACGCGCTCCTTTGCCAACGTCTCAACCCTTCGCCGGAACCCTCCGGCGATCCCTGCCGGTGGTCGAACCCCTGGGGCAACGCATGCAATGCACTTGTGGATATCAGCTTACTTACAGCGTCAAGACTTGCGCCCCTGCGATGGCTCGGGCACCGACACCGAGCACCCGGTCCGACGCGAACCGACCTGGTCGGCCCGGGCGGCGGCTCGGCGCGTGCAGCCGCATCACGCCGGTGCGGGCTCCGTCGCCCCGGGAGCATCGGGCCCGTCGGGCCACGGCACGAGACCTGCACCGGACCCGGCGATGATCTCCTCGAGCCGCTGTTGGTGTCCGGTGACAACGGCGACGTCATGCGGGCGCCGGAGCAGCGCTTGGGTGAGGGCCTCGAGGGCCTGCCACTGCTCGGTCTCGTCGCGCAGGACCAGTCGCAGGCAACGGGTCATGGGCGCGTCGGCGACGGGCGAGACCCGTCGGAGGTGCAGGGTGTAGCCAGTGACCAGACGGGGCAGCACCACCCTGCCGATGCCGACCAGACGGGGCAGCGTCCCCCCCGCCGGCCCGGCGGTCCCACCGCCTCTCGCCATCAAGCTCCCGTCGGCGATCGACCGCGCCTCGTCGGGCACCACCCCGGCCAACACCCCCAGCATGCGGTCCACCTCGGCGCTCGGTGCCTGCACCAGGGCGTCGGGGTCGACCGAGTCGAGTGCGGGCAGCCTCTGGGCGAACAACTCGGCGTGCCAGGCGTGTTGTTGGGAGTACACGTCGAACACCATCTGGGCCTCGGGTACGCGCTCGGACGCCACCCACGAACCGAGCACCTCGAACAGTCGACGCTCGATCCATTGATACGACCCCACCAGGCGGGCCTGGGCATGGAGCGACAACGCCGACCCCCCCGACCCCGCGGCGCCATCGAGCGCCCCTCCGCCCATGGCCAGCCCGGCGGCGTCGAAGCGGTCAGGCATGCGGGTCCGACTCGTCGTGACGGCCCCCGTCGCCGGCGGCCGACGTCGGCACCGTCTCGGGCGCAGGGTCGCGGTAGCGGTTCGTGATGGGCATGCGGCGATCCTTGCCGAAAGCCTTGGCCGTGATACGGACACCGGGCGGCGACTGGCGGCGCTTGTACTCGGCGCCGTCCACCAGAGACGCCACCCGGACCACGACATCGGGCGGATAGCCACTACTCACTACGTCGGCGATGGACCGGTCATGGAGCACGAGAGCCTCGAGGAGAGGGTCGAGGACCTCATACGGCGGCAGGCTCTGGTCGTCGCGCTGGTCGGGACGCAGCTCGGCCGACGGGGCCTTGGTCAGCACCGACTCGGGGATGAGCTCTCTCTGCTCTCGGGCGTTGCGGAAGCGGCACAACCGGTACACGAGGGTCTTGGGCACGTCCTTGATCACGGCGAAGCCTCCCGCCGAATCGCCGTAGAGCGTCGAGTACCCGGTGGCCAGTTCGCTCTTGTTCCCTGTGGTCAGGACGATCCATCCCCGGGCATTGGACATCGCCATGAGCACGACCCCGCGGATGCGGGATTGAAGGTTCTCGTCGGTGAGCCCCGAGGGGGCTTCACCCAGGGCGCCGGCCAGCACCGAAGTCAGCGCGCTGTGGGCGGTTTCGATGGGGACGCTCGAGACATCGATCCCGAGTCGCTGCGCCAACGCTTGCGCATCGGTGACCGAACCGCGACTGGAATAACGCGAAGGCATCGACAGCCCGTGCACGTGACCGGCGCCCAACGCGTCCACGGCGATGGCGGCGACGAGGGACGAGTCGACACCTCCCGACAGGCCGATCACGGCGTCGGTGAAGCCATTCTTCTTCAGATAGTCGCGCGTGCCCAACACCAGGGCTTCGTAGACCTCGGCCTCCTCCTCGAGCGGGGCCGGCACCACCGGCGACGGCCGATGGGCCACGTCGCGCGGGCCCCCGCTCACCGTGATGACCGGGAGGGTGGGCTCGGTGCTCATCGGGGGGACGGGGATGTCGACCAGGAGCGACGTCTCGACGAATCTCGGTGCCGCCGCCAGGAGATCGCCAGCCGCGTCCATGACGAAGGAACCACCATCGAAGACGAGCTCGTCCTGGCCGCCGACCTGGTTGACGTAGGCGATCGCACACCCCGCCTCCGTCACGCGCCGACGGGCGACCGCCAGCCGGTCGGCCTCGCGTCCGATCGAATACGGCGACGCGTTGATGTTCACCACGAGTCCGGCGCCTCCCGCGCCTTGCTCGGGGATGGGTCCTTGCGCGAACCACAGGTCCTCGCAGATCGACACGCCGATGGCCATGCCCGCCACCCGATAGAGCTCGAGGGGTGTGGACCCGGGCGCGAACCAGCGCTCCTCGTCGAAGACTCCGTAGTTGGGAAGCCGGCGCTTGTGGTACACGCCCAGGATCCGCCCACCCCCACACACGGCCACGGCGTTACGAAGCCGGCGCGGCGCCCCTCGGATGGCTGCCTCTCGAGCGACGGCACCGGCTCCGGCCGCGTGCGCCACGGCCTCGTCGAGGTCCTCGTCCCCGACGACGTCCACGAACCCCACCAGGGCCACGCACGCCGCCGTCGCCGATGCAACCTTGTCGAGGGCGGCCAGGTTGTGCGCCACGAACGCCGGCTTGAGCAGCAGATCTTCGGGGGGATAGCCGGTGATGGCGAGCTCGGGGAACGCGGCCACGTCTGCACCCTCCCCCTCGGCACGCGCCAAGCAGTCGATGATGCGCTCGGCATTGCCCTCCACCTCACCCACGACGGTGTCGAGCTGGCACAACGCCAAACGCAGGTGGGCCACGACGAAATCCTACCGGCGCCGTTCGCGGGCCCCGCCTGGCATGCTGCGGTGATGGCCACCTCGACGCCCCGAGCCCAGCGGGGCGGCGGCCGTTCGACGCGACCGGGCAGGGTCCCAGAGGCGCTCGACAACCTCATCGAGCGCTCCGCCTCGCCCGACGGCGTGTCGGCCACCTTGCACAGGGTCGTCGACGAACACCCCGAGGTCGTCGACCGGCTGGTGCGGGGGTTCGAGCCCACCACCTTGGCCTCGGTCCTGGTGACCGTGAGCTCGGCCAGCAATTCGCTCGGTCGGCTCTGCGTCGTCGACCCCGCCGCCCTGGACGTCCTCGACGCTCTGGATCGTCGGGTCCCGGTGGACGGTTCTGACCCCGACGCCCTGGCACGATCGAAGCACCTCGAGCTGCTGCGCATCGCGGCACGCGACCTGCTCGGCCTCGACGAGTTCGAGACGGTCGGGACCGCACTGGCGGACCTCGCCCAGCAGGTGCTGCACGGCGCCGTCTCGCTGGCGGACGTCGGGCAGTCCCTCGCCGTCGTGGGCATGGGGAAGCTAGGGGGACGCGAGCTCAATTACGCCAGTGACGTCGACATCCTCTTCGTCGCCGCAGCCGGACCCGAGGAAGAGGCGGCACGTCGCATCCTGCACATCGCCCAACGGTGCTTCCGTGTCGATGTCGAGCTCCGGCCCGAGGGTCGGGCCGGGCCCCTCACCCGGTCGCTCCCCAGCTACAACGCCTATTGGGCGCGATGGGCCGCGACCTGGGAGTTCCAGGCCCTATTGAAGGCGCGCTCGGTGGCGGGGAACGCCGAGCTCGGTCGGCAATTCGAGGTGGCCGCCATCGAGCGGGTGTGGGGGAAGAACTACAGCGCCGATGAGTTGGCCACGGTGCGGTCCATGAAATCCAGGACCGAAGGCCTGGTCGTGGGCCGGGGGCTCGTCGGGCGCGAGATCAAACGCGGTCCGGGTGGCATCCGCGACATCGAATTCGCCGTGCAGCTCCTCCAACTCGTGCACGGCCGCCACGACTCGGGGATCAGGGACCGCTCGACACTGGGCGCCCTGGCCGACATGGCTTCGGCGGGATATGTGGCCACCGAGGACGCCGCGGTATTGGCCGACTCGTACCGGTTCCTTCGGACCGTGGAGCACCGCTTGCAACTGGTCGAGGAGGACCAGACCCACTCGGTGCCGGCCGACCCGGTGGCCCGGCGTCGCCTGGCCCTGGTGATGGGATACCGAGACGATGCCTCGGAGCCGGCCACGGCCCGGTTCGATGACGCCCTGCGACGTTGTCAACGCGACGTGCGCGCCATCCATGAGCGGCTCTTCTTCCGTCCCCTGTTAGAGGCGTTCGCCACCGTCGACGCACCCGCCCCGGCCCCGTCGGAGGGCCTGGGCGCCGGCCCGGCACCCATGATGTCGGCCGAGGCCGTGGCGCGCCGCCTGGCGGCGTTCGGCTTCTCGGATGCCACACGCACGCGCGCCGCGGTCGAGGACCTCGCCGGAGGGCTGACGCGGAGCTCCCGGCTCATGGCCCAGCTGCTGCCCCTCTTGCTGGACTGGCTTTCACTCTCGCCCGATCCTGACCTCGGACTGGTCGGGCTGCGCAACCTCGTGGTGCACGCCCACCAACGCTCGCTCCTGGTCTCCACCTTCCGCGAATCTCCCGAAGCGGCCCGGCGCCTGTGCCTGTTGCTGGGGACGAGCCGGACCTTGGTCGAGGCCATCGAGCGCAATCCTGAGTTGATCTCCGCCGTGGGCGACGACGAAGCGCTCACTCCCACGCCCCGTGACGTCTTGGTGGCCGAAGCCGGCGAGCGACTGCACCGAAACGACGACGAGTCGTGGCGTCGGGCCCAGCTGGTGCGACTGCGCCAGGACCAGCACGTGCGCATCGCGGCGCGCGACATCCTCGACGTCGACGACGTGGTGGCCACCGGTCGGGCGCTGAGCGGCATGCACGAGGCACTCCTGGAGTCCGCCCTGGAGGTGGTGCATCCCCCCATGCCGTTCTCGATCGTGGGGATGGGCCGGCTCGGCGGGGCCGAGATGTCATACGCCAGCGACCTCGACCTGCTCCTCGTCTACGACGGAGCCACCGACGTCGAGGGCGAGACCGTCGGCGAATCACTGCTCCACCTGATGCACGGGCCGAGCCCGGCGCAGCGCGTGGCCACCATCGACCTCGGTCTCCGTCCCGAAGGCGGTCAAGGCCGCCTGGCCCGCGACCTGCACGGGTACGCGGCGTACTTCGAGCGCTGGGCCGAGACCTGGGAACGCCAAGCGCTCGCCCGGGCCCGCATCGTCGCCGGCGACCGCGACCTGGGGGTGCGGTTCACGGCGCTGCTGGACGAATTCGTGTGGGGTCGACCCGTCACCGACGACGATGTGGCGGACATCCGGAGGATGAAGGCACGCATCGAGCGCGAACGGATCCCGGCGCGCGAGGACCCCCAATTCCATCTGAAGCTGGGACGGGGCTCGCTCTCGGACATCGAATGGACCGTGCAGCTCCTCCAGCTCCGCAACCACATCCCCGGCGCCAGTACCCACAGCGCGTTGGAGGAACTGGGCGATCGAGGCGTGCTGGCACAGGCCGACCTGGTGGCGCTGCGAGACGCCTACCGCTTGTGCGACCGGGCCCGCAATCGTTGGCACCTCGTGGGTGCGCTGGCCGGAGGCGGGTCCCCCGGGGACGCGCTCCCCACCCAGGCCGACCAGCTCTCGCACCTGGCGAGGAGCCTGGGGACCACGCCGGCAACGCTCCGAGACGACTATCGCCGGGTGACCCGCCGGGCCCGCCGGGTGGTCGAACGTGTCTTCTACGGGATCGACGGCGCCTGAGCCGCCATTAGCATTCGACCGGTGCGATCACAGGAACGGTGCTGATCGACATGTCGACCCACCACGGCGTGGCGGCACACGACCACACCGACCCGGGCTCGGCCCAACTGATCGACGCCGTCCTGCGCCTCATGCCCGATGCGGCCATCGTGGCCGACGCCAGCGGCCAGATCGTGGCGGCCAACCCCGGGGCCGAGTCGATGTTCGGCTACCCCGCCGGCGCGCTCACCGGTGTGGCTGTCGAGGTCCTCGTGCCGGACCGGCTCCGCCAGGAACACGCCCGACAGCGCGCCGCCTACGTTGCACATCCCACCCAGCGGCCCATGGGCACGGGGCCCGAGTTGAGGGCCCGGCGACTCGACGGCGCCGAATTCCCCGCCGACATCAGCCTGGCCCCGCTGGGGGTGCCCGAGCGACCCCTGACCCTGGCTGTGGTGCGCGACCTCACGGGGCGCCGGGCGGAATGGGAGGCCGGCGCCTGGCTGGCCGCCATCGTGTCGTCGTCGGAGGATGCCATCGTGTCGATGGACCCGGCCGGCACGCTCACCACCTGGAACCCCGGTGCCGAACGGCTCCTCGGGTACAGCGCGGAGGAGATCTGCGGCACACCCGTCTCCCGCCTCGTTCCCGACGGCCTACGCGTGGACATCGAAGAGCAGATGGCACGGGTGCGGGGCGGGATGCACATCCCCTCGCGCGACACCGTGCGCATCCACAAGAACGGGCACGAGATCGAAGTGGCCGAGGCGCTGTCGCTCATTCGAGAGCCCACCGGCGCCGCCACGGGGATCTCGGCGGTGCTGCGAGACATCACGGCACGCAAGCGAGCCGAACGCGAGCTGCGGCGCCTTCTGGTCGACGGACAGCGCCGCGAACGCTGGCTGGGATCGATCTCCGAAGTCCGGCTGGCCATGCTCGGCGGGGGGGGGATCGAGCAATGGCTGGCCCTCATCGCCCGGCGGGCGTCGGAACTCTCCGATGCCGATGGCGTCACGGTCAGCGCGGTGACTGACCACGACGACGCCCATCTGGAGGTGATCGCCACCCACGGCGCCATCGTGGCACCGTGGCTCGGCCAGCGCTTCCCCGTCCAGGGCTCGACGGCAGGCCGGGTCTTCACCTCGGGCCGCTCGACGGTGACCACCGATCCCCCGTCGGTGCTGGATGTCGACCAGCCCGACGCACTGCCGGCCGGGTTGGGCCCGGTGCTCCTCGTCCCCATCACCACGTCCCACGGAAACGACGGGGTGCTCGGCGTCGTGCGGTTGGTCGGTCGGGCCGGCTTCAGTGCCGAGGAGATCCGGGTGGTCGAGAGCTTCGGACAACAAGCCGGGCTCGCCATCGAGCTCGACCGCGCCCAGAACGACCGCGCCGAACTCGCCGTCATGGGGGATCGCGAGCGCATCGCCAGGGACCTGCACGACCACGTGGTCCAACGCCTCTTCGCCGTGGGCATGGCGTTGCAGGCCGCGTCGCACTCCATCGAGGACCCGCCGGCCCTCGAGCGCATCGGGGAATCCATCGAGGAACTCGACGCCACCATCCGAGACGTCCGGTCGACCATCTTCTCCTTGGCCCTGCGGACCAGCGACAAGGTGGGCACCAGCACCCGGGCGCGCCTTCTCGACGTCACCTCGATGGCCACCCAGGGCCTCGGGTTCCGACCGCGCCTGCAATTCGACGGCCCGGTGGACACCAAGATTCCCGAGGAGCTCGTCCCCGACGTCCTGGCCGTGGTGCGCGAGGGCCTCTCCAACGCCACCCGGCACGCCAAGGCGTCGCGCGTCGAGGTGCGCGTCGATGTCCACAACGACCTCACCATCACCGTGACCGACAACGGTGTGGGCATGAGCGACAGCACCCGTTCCAGCGGTCTGGCCAACCTCCGTGCCCGGGCCGAGGCCCGGGGCGGGTCGATGACGGTGGGCACGGTCGACAAGCGGGGCACCCGCCTGCATTGGCAGGTCCCTCTCCCGCGCTGACTCGACTCCCTGCCTACTCCGACTGGTCGGGCCCCAGCGGAGGTTCCACGTCACGACGGGCGATGACATGCACGTCCACATCGCAGTCAGCCGCGAAGCGCAGCACCCGTTGGACCACCGAGCCCTTGGTGAGCTCTTCCCAGCGGCTGCGGCGGCTCGACCCCAAGACGATCTGGGTGACCTGGTGCTCGCGGGCAAAGTCGACCAGCGCACGAGCCGGCTCCTCGCGGTGGATCACATGCCATTGCGCGCCCAGGTCATCGGCCAGCTTGTGCAAGGTGTCGAGCTCGTCGTCGCCGGAGCGACGCGTCTGATCGGGGGCCACGACGTACACGGCGTGGAGATCGGCCTTGGTCCGGGCCGCGATGCGCGCCGCCCGACGGATGACGGCGTCGGTGCCGTGAGCGCCGGTGACGGCCACCAGGATGCGCTCTCGCGTCTCCCACAAGGCGTCGGAATGCCGATCTCGAAGGTAGGCGAGGAGCTCTTCCTCGGTCTCGTCGGCCACGAACCGCAGCGCCAGCTCCCGCAACGCCACCAGGTTCTCGGCCCGGAAGAAATGGGTGAGGGCGTCGGGCACCTTCTCCTGCGGGTAGATGTTGCCGTGGACCATGCGCCGCCGGAGGGCCTCGGGCGAGGAGTCGATCAGCTCCAGTTGGTCGGCTCGGCGCACCACCCAGTCAGGCACCCGCTCCCGCACCCGGGTCCCGGTCATGCGCTCCACGGCATCGGCGATGCTCTCGAGATGCTGGACGTTCACCGTGGTGATGACGGCGATCCCCGCGTCGATGAGCTCCATGACGTCCTGCCAACGCTTCTCGGAACGCCCCGAGCCGGGGACGTTGGTGTGGGCCAGCTCGTCGACGAGCGCCAGCTCGGGCCGGCGGGCGAGCACGGCGTCGACATCCATCTCCTCGAATTGCGATCCCCGGTAGGCGACCACCTTGCGCGGCACGACCTCGAGGTCCCGGATCAACTCGGCGGTGCGGGGGCGCCCGTGGGTCTCCACGAATCCGACGACCACATCCGCGCCCCGGCGGTGGCGACGCCAGCCCTCGTCGAGCATGGCGAAGGTCTTCCCCACGCCGGCCACGGCCCCCATGTAGATGCGGAACTGGCCCGTGGGGCCGACGGCGTCGGATTCCAATGGCGGGCGGCGTTCGGTCGGACCGGGTACGGCCATGCGCCCATTGTGCCCGGTGCCCGGGCGGGCGGGACGAAACGCTGCGCCGGTATCGTGGTGACGAGGGAAACCGAGGTAGAGCACATGGGAACGTGGCGGCGCTCAATGGCGGGCTCGATCGCCGCTGTCGTCGTGATGGCTCCTCTGGTGGCGGTCATGATTCCCCTCCGGAGCCACTTGAGCATCGCCACGACCGGTCTCGTCCTGGTCGTGCCGGTGGTGATCGGCGTGGTCATCGGTGGATTCGCCGCCGGCGTGTTCGGCGTGCTGGCGGGCTTCTTCGTCTACGACCTGGTCTTCATCCCGCCCTACTTCACGCTGACGGTGGGGGCGAGCGAGAACTGGGTCGTCCTCGTCGTGTACGTGGCCGTGATGCTGCTCGTCGCCAGCGTGGTCGCCCGTCTGGACAGGGCCCGGAGCGAGGCCCATCAGCACGAGGACGCCATCCGGCGCTTGTTCGAGCTCACTGATCTGCTCATCGAGGACCGGCCCCTGTCGGAGGTCCTCGAGCTCATCGTGTCCACGGTCCACGAGGCCTTCACCTTGCGGAGCGTTGCCCTCCTGCTCCCCGTGGACACCCGTTTGGAAGTGGTGGCTTCAGCGGGCAAGCCACTCTCGGCGCAGGAGCTGGCGCGGGTCGCACCCGAGCCCGGAGTCCCGGCCAGCTTGGGGAGATCCACCGCGTCGCACCGTGAGCAGGCACAGACCGTGGCGTTGACGGCCACGGGCCGGCCCATCGGACTGCTCCACATCTGGGGCGCAGATCTCAGCCGACACGACCAGGATCTGCTGCACACCTTTGCCAACCACATGGCGCTCGCCCTCGAGCGAGCGCAGCTCCGGGAGCAGGCTCTGCGCACGGGGTTGCTCGAGGAGGTGGACCGCCTACAGCGGGCACTCGTCGGCGCGGTGTCGCATGACCTGCGCACCCCGTTGGCGACGATCAAGGCATCGGCGTCCACGCTGCGCAGCGCCGACGCCAACGTGTCCGTGCCCGACCGCGAAGAGCTCTTGGA
Organism: Acidimicrobiales bacterium; assembly: GCA_036511675.1. Classification (GTDB taxonomy): domain Bacteria; phylum Actinomycetota; class Acidimicrobiia; order Acidimicrobiales; family UBA8190; genus Chersky-840. The sequence continues at coordinate 49,716 of DATCBU010000083.1, forward strand.
GCTCATCGACAACCAGACGGATCGGCTCGACCGCCTGGTGACGAATCTTCTCGATCTGTCGCGGGTCCAGGCCGGCGCGCTCGAACTGCGCAACGAGCCCATCGCCGTCGGCGACCTCGTGGCCGACGCACTGCGTGGGCTCGGGCCCACGACGCACGTCCTCGACATGACCACCGATCTGGAGGACGACCTCCCGCTGGTGGACGTCGATCACCTGCTCATCGGGCAGGTGATCGCCAACCTCCTCGACAACGCCATTCGCCACGCTCCCCCCCACACCGCCATCTCGGTCTCAGCCGGGATTCGCCCCGACGGTCTGGTGCAGGTGGCGGTGCAGGACCAGGGCCCTGGCGTGCCCCGAACCGAACGGGCCAATGTGTTCCGCATGTTCAACCGCAGCGGGACAACGGGGGGGACCGGTGTGGGGCTCTCGATCGCCAAGGCCTTTGTCGAGGCACACGGCCAGGCGATCTGGGTCGAAGACGGCCCCGCCGGCGGCGCTCGCTTCTGCTTCACCCTGCCGCCGGCGCCGGTGTCCGTGGTCGCGTCCTGAGTGGCCACGATCCTTGCCGTCGACGACGATCAGGCCCTGCTGCGGGTGCTGCGCATCGGCCTGAGTGCCCTCGGACACGACGTGCTGGTGGCATCCACCGGCGAGCAGGGCATCTCCCAGGCCGCCATCGGAGCACCCGACCTCGTCGTCTTGGACCTCGGGCTCCCCGATATCGACGGGATGGAGGTGTGCCGCCGTATCCGACAGTGGAGTGCCGTGCCCATCATCGTGCTTTCCGCCGACGGCACCCAGGACCGCAAGATCGCCTCGCTCGACGGTGGGGCCGACGACTACATGACCAAGCCTTTCGGGATGGGCGAGCTCGAAGCCCGGATCCGTGTCGCACTCCGACACCGCGCCGTCGAGCACAGCGATGACGAGGCCAAGGACATCGTCGTGGGCGCGCTCGAGCTCGACCTGGTCCATCACGAGGCGCGCATTCGTGGGCGAGCCGTCGAGCTCACGACACGGGAGTTCGCCCTGCTCGTGTTCCTGGCCCGCCACGCCGGCAAGGTCTGCACGCACCGCATGATCCTCGAACAAGTCTGGGGACCGCATTACGGCACCGAGACCCAGTATCTGCGGGTGTACATCTACCGCCTGAGAAGGAAGCTCGGTGACGAGAAGGGGGAGCTGCTGCGAACCAACCCCGGGGTCGGGTACCAACTCGTCGACGAGCGCTCCCCCTGAGCGTGCACGCCCCCGGTTGGTGAACCCGCCGGGAACGGTGCCGAGGAATTAGCCTCACGGAGCACTCGGAGCAAAGGGAAGTCGATGGCTCGAAAGCTCTCTGCGGAGCTGCTGGGCACCTTGATCCTGGTCTACTTGGCGGTGGGCGTGGCCACGCCGTCCTTCGGGTTCGGCGCCGGTCGAGCTTCTCTGCCGGGGTCGTCGCCACCGCCCTGGCCTTCGGCCTCACCCTCCTGGCTCTGGCGTACGTGCTCGGGCCCATCTCGGGTTGTCACGTCAATCCCGCCGTCACGATCGGGGCGCTGTTCGCCGGGCGCATCACCGTCGTCGACGGGTCGGGTACTGAGTCGCCCAATTCGTGGGAGGGATCCTGGGTGCCATCCTCCTGTGGTGCACCTTCAGCTCGTCCCCTCTCTACAGCAGGACCACGACCGGGCTCGGAACCGACGGGTGGGGTGCGGCCAGCCACATCCGCATCAACGAGGGCGGGGCCTTCTTGGCCGAAGTCGTGCTGACCGCCTTCTTCGTCTTCGTCCTCTTGGGAGTGACGAGCAAGATCGGGAACGCCGCCACCGTCGGCATGGTCATCGGGCTCTCGCTGACCGTGGTCCACCTCATCGGTATCCCCGTCACCCGCACCTCGGTGAACCCCGCCCGCAGCCTGGGCCCGGCACTGATCGTCGGGGGCACGGCGCTGCACCTGGTGTGGCCGTTCCTCGTGGCGCCCCTGGTGGGCGGGATCCTGGCCGCCGGCCTGCACCTGCTCGTCTACCCCAGGGCGCCGTCGCCCCGATACTGTTCGCGCGTGCGGGCTCGACTGGTCGCCGTCGTCACTGCCGGGGCGCTCGGCCTGGCCGCGTGCTCGGCCGGCACCACCGACAATGCGTCGGGAACCTCGACGAGTGCGTCGTCGGCCAGCCCCACCACGATCGCTCCGACGACGACGTCGGCACCGACCTCGGATCTCGCCGTGACCGATGCCATCCGGTCCCAGCTCGTGGCGGCCGGCGCCGCGCTCAACAGCCTTCCCCCCTCGGACTACACGGGCCTCCGCCCGGGTGAGACCTACTACGCCTACGACGGCGCCACCCAGACCTACTGGGCCGGCGGGGCGCTCTCTCCGAGCCCGTCGTCCACCCCGGCGCAGGTCGCGGCCCAAGACGACGGCGCCTACCTCCTCTTCGAGCGCCCCCAGGGCCGGGTGTGGAAGGCCTTCGACGTCGGGCTGGCCGGCACCGCCGAGGGATCGCCATGCCCCGTCACGGTGCCCACCCCCATCCTCAACCTGTGGGGGTGGGACCCAGGAAGCTGTCGCCCGACCACCATCAGCTGACGCTGGACGCCCGCCGGGCCAAGTAGGCGTCGAACGCCTCGGCTTTCTGGGTGTCCTCGAAGTCCTCGTGGTACACGATCTTCCCCCACACGATGCGGCCGAAGATCACCGCCCGGTTCTCGTAGACGACGTCCCCGGCGTCGTCGAGGGCGTGATCGAGAAACACCATGCACACCGTCGTTCGCCACGGTGGGCCGTTGACCACGATGTCCTGCGCCTCGCCCACGATCCCGGCCTCGAGAAAGCGACGGAGGAAGGCCTCGATGGCCGTCTTGCCTCGGTGCTCCCCGGCCCAGGAGCTGGTCCCGGGGAACACGAGTACGGCGTCGTCGGCGTAACCGGCCAGCAGTGGCCCCGGGTCCCCCTGGCGCAGGGCGTCCAGATTGCGGCGGATCATCCACCGAACAGCCCACTTGTACATGGCACCACCTCCGGTCTCTGGATAGATCGATCCACAACGACTGTAGCTACACTGTCCCCCGGCCTTCAAATCGAGCCGGGCACATCGAGCCGGGCAGGCGCATCGGAACGTGGTGACGGGAAGTTCATGAGAGACACACGGGAGCGCCTGGTGCAGGTGAGCGCGACCCTGCTCCAACGCCAGGGCCTGACCGGGACAGGGATCAAGCAGATCCTGGCCGAAGCGGGTGCGCCGTATTCCTCGCTGTATCACTTCTTCCCCGGCGGCAAGGATGAGTTGGCGGCAGCGGCGATCCGGGTGTCGGGTGCCCAGTACCAAGAATTGGTCGAGGCGGTGTGGGACCAGGCCCCCGACCCCATCAGCGGTGTGGCGGCCGTGTTCGACGGTGCGGCGGAAACCCTGGAGTTGACCGACTTCGCCGTGGCGTGCCCCATCGCGACGGTTGCTCTCGAGGTCGCCAGTACGAACGAGCAGCTGCGGGTGGCCACCGCCGAGGTCTTCGACGCCTGGATCGATGCCGGTGCGGCGCGTTTCGAGTCCGAAGGCGTCGCACCGACCGACGCCCGCTCCTTGGCACTCACCCTGGTGGCGCTGCTCGAGGGCGCCTTCATCCTGAGCCAGTCGATGAAGAGCACCGAGCCCGTCCACGCCGCGGGGGTCACGGCTGTCGCCGCCATGCAGGAAGCCCTCGGGGTGCACGCCGACACGGCCGGGCACGCCCACCGTCGACGCCCATGAGTGACGGCAGCGACCACGCCCGTGCGGCCGATGGGGCCCCGATCATTCGGTCCGGCGACGACGCCGTGGCACCCTTGCTCGACGCGCCGACGCTTCTCGAGCTGGCAGCCTTCGGCGAAGAGCGGGTCGTCACCGCCGGAGAGATCCTCTATCGAGCCGGTGACCCGTCGTACGACTTCTACGTCATCCTCGAAGGAAGGGCCGACATCGTCCGGCGCGACACGGACACCGAGACCATCATCGCCAGCTACGGCTCCGGCGGGTTCCTGGGAGAACTGAGCCTTCTCACCGGTCAGCGGCCCTACCTCACCGGTCGGGTCACCGAGTCCGGGCGGGTCCTGCAGGTCCCCCGAGAGGACTTCCGGCGGCTCATGAGCGCCAAGCCCGACGTAGCCGACCTGATCTTCACCGCCTTCTCGGCCCGGCGAGAATTGCTCCGCCAAGGTGACGGTGCGCGAGCGATTCGGATCGTGGGGTCGAAGTACTCCTCCGACGCCATGGCGCTGCGGGCGTTCGCCACCCGTTCTCATCTCCCGCACGTGTGGATCGATCTCGAAGAGGCGGCCGACCCCGAGGTCCTGCTGGCCAGCATGGGGCTCCGACCGCCCGACACCCCGGCGGTCATCACCCCCACGGCGGTGCTTCGCCACACCACACCGGGCGAGTTCGCCGAGCACCTCGGACTGACGTTTCGACCCGTACCCGGCACCCTGTTCGACCTCGTCGTCATCGGCACCGGACCGGCCGGGCTGGCCTCAGCGGTGTACGGCGCCTCCGAAGGCCTCAACACCGTCACGCTCGACGCCGTCGCCGTGGGAGGCCAGGCCGGGGCCAGCTCGCGCATCGAGAATTACGTCGGGTTCCCCAACGGCATCTCGGGGGAAGACCTTGTGTCGCGCACCGCCATCCAGGCGCAACGCCTGGGGGCGCGACTGAACGCCCCCTGTGTCGCCACTGGTCTTCGCCCCGAGCACGGCTTTCACGTCGTCACCCTGTCCGACGGGAGCGAGATCCCGTGCCGGGCCGCCATCGTCGCCTCCGGGGCCCGGTACCGCCGGCTGGCGGTCGAGGATCTGGCGCGCTTCGAGGGAGCGGGCGTGTACTACGCGGCGACCGATCTCGAGGCGAGGATCTGCACGGGGAAGGACGTGCTCATCGTGGGAGGAGGGAATTCCGCGGGGCAGGCCGCCATCTACATGGCCCAACACCGGTGCAAGGTCCGCATCGCCATCCGCCGGGAGGACCTGTCCGAGACCATGTCGCACTATCTGATCGAACGCATCGAGGCCAACCCGCGCATCGAGGTCCTGGGCCAGACCGAGGTGCGGGCACTGGCGGGCCGTGATCATCTCGAGCAGGTGACGATCGAACACGTCCCGACCAGCACCTCACGCGACATCACGTGTGGAGGGTTGTTCTGCTTCATCGGAGCCGAGCCCGCCACGTCCTGGCTGGCCGACGCAGTGGCACTGGACTCCCACGGCTTCATCCTCACCGACCGCGACCTGCTCGACCCCGACTCCGACCGACGGCTGGCGGGACGGGACCCGCTCCCGTTCGAGACCTCGATGATGGGGGTGTTCGCCGTGGGTGACGTCCGACACGGGTCGCTGAAGCGTGTCGCCGCGGCGGTGGGCGAGGGGTCGAGCGCGGTGCGGTCCGTGCACGAGCACCTGAGCACTACGGCCTGATTCTCCGGCACCCGAGGAACCCGCGGGCCCGCGCTGTACCCTGGCGCCGTGCGCGGTGTGGTCACCCCCGAACAACGGCGGTCCTGGACCGAGGACGGATGGTGCGTGCTCGATGGGGCGGTGTCGGGTGAGGACCTCGCCGCCGCACGCCACGCCGTGGCCAAGCTGTTTCCCGGCGCCGAGGCCATGGCCGACCCATCCGACGGCGATGCGCTCGAGCGCTGGCGGACGTGGGACGCGGCCTGGCCCGAATTCCCGTTCCGGAGCCGCTCGCTCAACGGCCTGGTGGTCAGCGAGTTGATGATCGATCTCGCCCAGGAGCTGCTCGGCACCGACGACGTCCGGCTCTACCTGGCCATCGCCACCGCCAAGTACGGGGGCCAACCGTCGGAGTACAACCAGCTCCTCCACACCGACTTCCCGAACCACACCCTCACGGTGCCCCGACCCGAGTCGGGATACCACCAGATGGAGTCGTTCATCTACCTCAGCGACGTCAACCCCCGCAACGGCGCCACCCGGTTCGTGTCACGGGCCCGCACGAGCCACATCCCCGTGGAGCAACACACCTTGAACTACGAGGACTTCGGTGACCTCTACGACGACCCCGGCGACGCCTCGGCGCCGGCCGGCTCGATCGTGGTGTACCGACCCGACGTCTATCACCGGTCGGTCGACTTCACCGATACCACCCAGGCACGCTTCATGCTGCACGTGTCGTACAAGCCCGCCGCCATGGAATGGGGCGGCTATCAGGCCTGGCCGTTCAAGGGCTTCTCGGTGGAGTGGCACAACTTTGTGCAGCAGTCCACGCCGCGCCAACTGATCGCCCTCGGATTCCCCGCTCCGGGCCACCCCTTCTGGACCCATGACACCTTGGACGGAGTGGCGCGCCGCTACCCCGGGCTCGATCTCACCCCATGGAGAGCGGCGCACGACCACACGCGCTGAGCGCGGTCACAGTGCGGCACCGGTGATCGACTCGATTGCCGTCAAGGCCTGGTGCAGGCGCCTGACCACCACCTCGTCCTGGGGCGTGGTGTCCATCAGCTCGCCCGACTCGATGGCTTCGATGAACCGCTTGAGCACCTCGGCCTCCTCGGGCGCGGTCGCGTCGGGACGGGATGGATGCTGAGACGCCATGCCATCCATCCTTGACCGAGAACACCTCGCGCGGGTGGATTTCGGGCGCCAGGGCCGGAACCCTCGGCGCCTTCACCGCCTGATGCGACCGAAGAACGACAGCACCCGGGACGTGGCACCGACCTGCTGGGTGGTGAGGCCGGCAGCCAATTTCGGATCGGCACCGGGCCAGGTGTGCCCACCGCCCTCGACGGTGTAGAGCTCGACCGACGTGCCCCGCGCACAGCTTCGCCACTGCTGTTCGATGACCTGGGACCCGATGCGGATCCGGGACGCCACCGCGCCACAGCGGTCGAGATGAGCCCAGTCCCCTATGTTGCGCTGCGTGCCCCGCACCTTGACTCCTGGAAACGAGAGGCCGATGGCACCGTTGCGGTACGGGACCAGAGGGTCCTCGGTTCCGTGGAAGGCCAGGATCGACATCGGTCGGGTGCATCCGAGTTGGAATTCGACGGCCACCGTGGCGATGGCGGCGACCTGACCCGGTCGGGCACAAGCGTAGAGGATGGTGAAGGCGGCCCCGGCCGAGAATCCCACGGCGAAGACCGAGGCGCGGTCGATGCAATAGGCGTGCTCGAGAGAGACCACGAGCGCGTCGACGAAGGCGGCGTCGGTTCCGTGCGCCGTGAACTGCCACTCCGATGCCGCACCCTGGGTGTGGGGAAGGGCGACCAGGTACCCGGCGGTGGCGCCTCGCGACGGGAGGCCCGTCAACGCCGAGAACTGCGCCGGGTCGGACCCGAATCCGTAGAAGGCAAGGATGAGGGGCGTGGGATGGCGCGGGCCGTAGGTCCGGGGTACCGACAGCGCGTAGCTCCCCGTCGCACCGGGACCGTCCAGCGACAGTGTCTCCTCCCTACCGGCGGCGACCGGAGCCCGCGACACGGGCCGCCCGCAGCCGGCCGAGGGCTCGACGGCACGGCTCCTCGGGGTCGGAGAAGCCACGCCGGGTCCGTGGGTACACGTCGTCGCGCCCACCGCGAGCAACAGCAACACCATCGGGATGCCGATCACGTGCACAACCGAGCGGCGGGTCGCGCCATGCTTCGGCATCCGCTCCACTCCCCGATCCTAAGCTCGAGCGTGCCGGGCTCGGTGGCCGCGCCCGGAGCCCCAAGATGGCGCAGCCCACGCCGTTACGGCTGCACTAGCTCCGATTCGATGGCCGTGCGCAAGGCGACGAGCGCCTTGCCCCGGGCACGCAGCTTCGTGGCCGCATGGGCCACGGGATCGAGCTCGGCGAGCGCCGCGGCGGCATCGAGGCCGGTGGGGCGCAGGGCGTCGGGAGAGACCACCTGATCGAGGAATCCAGCGTCGACGGCCTCGTGAGGCCCATACATGGTGGCGTTGACAACGGTCCGGTCGAAGTAGGCAGGGTGCAGTCGGTGGCGCGCCAACTCGATGGCGAACCAGGGGACCGTGAGTCCGATCCGAACCTCGTTGAGCCCGATACGAAACGGGCCGTCGGCGCCGATGCGCATGTCCGAGGAGAGGAGCAGGAAGGCTCCGGCCGGATAGGCATGGCCACTACACGTGGCCACCACGGGCCGGGGAAAGCAAAGCAGTCGCTCGGCCAGGGTGGCGCCCAGCGTCAACATCTCGAGAAGGGGCCCGGGGCCCCCGGCAATGGTCTTCAGGTCGAAGCCAGCCGAGAAATACCCGTCTCGACCGGTGAGTAGCACCACCACGCCATCGCGTTCGGCCTCGTCGAATGCGGCGTGCAGGGCCCGGAGCATTTTGATGGAGAACACGTTGACCCTGCCGTCGTCCATGGCGATGGTCGCGACCGGACCGTCTCGCTCGTAGGCCACGAGTTCCGGCATCGCTGTCTCCCGTCGAGGGCTTGCCCGACGTCAGTGTACGCCGAGGTGTCATTGCCCAGCCGTCTGCCGATGATCGAAAGATCATGACTTCGACTGTACGAACGCTCTGTCTGCGGCGGAGGATGGATAACGCAGGCCGGTCTCCGCCATCTGGAGAAGGGCCCGAGCGGCTGGGATCGTGGGACCATCCGACTTCCACACCAGCTCGATCCTCCGGCGCAGGCGGGGACGACTGATGCGAACGGGTGAAGGTCCTTCGCCAACCGGTCGGCTGCGGACGCGGCAAGGATTGGCCACGCCGAAGCCCATTGTCTGACGAGCTCGGCTGGGCCACGCCTAGCACCAACCCCCTTGAACGTGATTCGAGACGTTTAGGGTCTTTCGGCCCTGATTCACCGACATGACAAAGTCGATCCATGTCCACAGACCGGGCCCCTGGAGGCCAATCCCGGGACAACGAGTGAAACCATGTGCGTGGGATCACTCTCTACTTCTTTTCACCCGGGTGCGCCCATGAACTAGCCGATGAACTAGGTGGTCAGGCAGCGAAAGGACACCCATGGATGCTCAGCTCAGGCGGTCTCTGCCTCGGCAGTTCGCCAACTGGGGTGGCACCTACGTCATCGAATCCGAACCAGAAATGCGCTGGCGCGACTGTCGCGTCGTCGACATCTCCTCGATAGGGGCCGGATTTGAACTCCGCGACGCCCCGCTACAGGCCCCTGAGGGGCAGCACATCTTTGCGGCGGTTCACCTCCGGGGCGAGATCCGAAACTCCCGACGCACCGATGAAGGCCGTCTGCGAGTGGGGACCCAATTCGTCGACATCGCTGACGAGGCCCGCGCATCGCTGAGATCGCTGACCGGCCTCGACGTTCGCTGGTAGTTCATTCCAATCGAAGGAACGAAGATGACCCGCGCCAGAGTGCTGTCCTTCCACATGGATGACGATGACCGTCCAGGATTGGTGAGGGCCCTCGATGGGGTCGCCGAGATGTTCGCCACCCAGTCAGACTTCCTTGGTCTTGTGTGTTGGAGCAAGCCGGTTCCCGCAACGAAGTCATGGTCATGACCTTTTGGGAGGGCACTGGACTTGACGACACCCAAGCTGACTCCGAAGTTGCCCGTCACCGGATAGCAGCAACAACGGATCTCGGTGTGAGCAGCAAGTCCTATGACGTCCTTCGCATGGTCACAGGCCCAGCTTCACTTGTGAAAGCGCTGGCTGAGTCCGTTGCATCCTGAGGAGTCCGGATTGGGGTCCATCGACCCTGGTGCTGGAGATCATTGGGCCGACCGTTAACCAGATGCCCGACAGCGCAGCCATCGTTGCAGCCGCCGCCCGACTTCTGAGGGCTTGGGCTGCCGCGACCCAGGGCGTCGAGCCGATGTCCCTCACCAACCCGGCCTTCGCTGAAGTCCATGAGGCAGCTCGCGAGCTCATGACGGCGACGCAGACCACCGACCTCCTAGCGGCGTACGGCGTGTTGGACGACCTCGTGGCCACGATCAAGCTGAGTCAGCCGTAATGCCGCTCAACATCGGCACTCTCTGGGTGACTGTTCGCAACGCCGTGCCCTACGCTCCACGGAAACAGCTGTGGGAAGGGCGTCACCGCGTGCCAGTTTGGAAAAGGCAATCCCCGAAGTTTGCCTGTTTCTGTGGACGCCCGCTTCAGTTCGATACCACGATTCACAGGGGAACTGACTCCGATGGCGAAGCCCTCAATGCGGGTCATTGCTCCGAGCACGGCTGGGTCGGTTCTGATGGAAAGAGCCGGGCCGTCTCTGTGACGCCGGTGCGGGACCCGTAGGCGACCACGGGAGGGGACCACATCGGGGTCGCGAACAGACCCCCTGAATCGAAGTGAAATCATCGCCCGGATCCAAGCATTGTTTGCGGTCTTGATTCACTGACTGTCGTACTCGTCGTGACGGCGCCACCAGAAGCCGGTCTCGTTGCGACCGAGTGGCGCGCGGTCGAGCCACTGGTACATGCCCCAGAGGCCGTCCAGCCCGCGCGCGTACGCCGAGTAGGTGTGGTACACGACGCCGTCGTCAATGGCGAACGCGCTCACGCCGGGCCCTTCTCGCCTGTACGTCTCCCAGTCCGTTCCAACGATGCTCGATGCGAACTCGTCGAGTTCGGAGCCCGCTTCGCCAGGCGATGGCCGAAGGTCCATCTCGCGGAAGTTGTACTCGACGGCTCCCGACGCCCACTCCTCCTTGGTGTGCGCCGCCTGGAAGTCGTGGTTGAAGTCGCTGTCGAACGAAGACGCCCAGGGGAAGCTCCAACCCATTCGGCCCTTGTAGGCGCGCAGTTTCGCCAGCGGAGCCCGCGACACCGCGCAGAGCGTGACGTCGTGATTCGCGAGGTGGACAGCCGAGCCGTCGAAACCGTCCGCGATCGCGGAGCACGACGGGCACCCTGCCGTGTAATCGGCGCCGAACATGAAGTGATAGATGAGAAGCTGCGAGCGTCCTCTGAAGAGATCGGTGAGCGACGCTGTGCCCTCGTCGGTCTCGAAGCGGTACTCCTTGTCGATTCGAACCCAGGGCAGCTCCTGCCTCTGCCGCGCCAAGTCGTCGCTACGCCGCGTCAGCTCCTTCTCGGCCTCGAGCAGCTCCAGCCGGGCCGCAAGCCACTCTTCACGTGTTCCGGTCTTGTGGTCCGTCATCTTTGTTCCTTGTTGTCGTCTTCGCTGCTTGGCTGGTCTCACCATAGATGGCGTCTCACATCGATGGCATGAGTCCGGGGACCCCCAAAGGGCGCCCTGGTGACGAGGATTTCGAGTCCTACGGTCGGTAGCGCCAGCGGCAGGTCGTTGGCTGCATTGGCGGGAAGGACCCTCTGGGCGACCACGATTGCGGCGATCACGGACAGCCAGATGACGCTCAGCGCCCCTAACATCAGCACCAGTCCGATGTTTCAACTGGCGCTGTAGAGACCGACCTCGAATCTAGAGCGGACGTTTTCGCGGCAGAGTCGGCGCTCGTATGCACCCGTAACGATCGCCACGGCAATTGTAGATGTCGTAGTAGAGCATGAACTTTTTCCGCCACTTCTGTGACCAGGACGAAACCGCAAATACGTCCGCCGACCTGGGTGTTTTGTTCTCATCAGTAGTGGACACTTTTCGACGTTCTCCGATGACTGACGGCCTAGGGACGGCCTGGGACTAGGCCGCATGCATGGTGTCGTCATGAAACGCCTCAGCGTCCACGGGGCAGGCTCACTCGCTGCCCGAAGCGCCACCCCCGCCATCCTCAGCGCGCCCCTGACGGCCCCCATACCCAACCCGTACCGTGGGGCCTTGGTTTGGTCCCGACCTTGGCAGCATCGCGGTAGCGCGCGGGACGACCGCACAACACGGCGGGCTCTGCGCCGGTCAATCAGGTGCGGGTAACGGAGACGGCGAGAACCGGTGGCGGTCCGAAGACCACGGCCTCCACCCGGGAAACCTCCACCTCCAGAGTCCACCTTCATTCCCAGCCGAGTCAATCCGATGCGCTTACGGATTCATCGACGGATCGGTAGGACAAGACGCCATGGAGGAAGTCGGAGCGCCTGGTCCCCTTGCATAAGAGCACTTAAAGTGATATTCCGCCAACTCACAGTGATGCCCACCTGTGCTACCACGTGGCTCCATGTTGACAGCTCTGTGGGGTGGGTGCATCCTGTGTGACCATCACCGTGGGTGAGTGTTGAGTACACCGAGTGGCATTGGGTGAGTCACGTCGGGGCATGAGGAGACTCCCATGGCACGACAAGTCTGGGTCATACCACTCCCTTGGCCATCGGATCCCCCCGAGGGCGAAGCGATGGGCTCAGCAGCGGAGCCGACGAGAGGTGAAGAGACCACGGGGCGCCGATTCGGTCGCTTAAGGCCGAAGAGCAAGAAACACAATCTTCCAAACTCATCGTCAACGGCGCACCCGACTCCTCCCGAGGGGGGTGGCATCAGTGCGGCGCCGGACGATCCGCATCGACCCAGGCACATCGGGCCTCGATGATCGGGTTGTCTGAACAATGGCGGAGTCAGGTCGCAGCAGCTGAGTCAAAACCGTCACGCCTAGGCCGATCCTCCTAAGGGGAATCTGTGGCAGTCGAGATCGAAAGTGTCGTCTGGCACCGGCAGGGGAACCTGATCGAAGTGATCTACACAGACTCGCGGTCCGAGCACCGAAGAGGAGACCAGTTCGTTGCCACCGCGCTGGCCCAGATTGCAGGACTCCAGACTGCGCCCGCTCCCGACGGGGAGGCTCGATGGGTCCGCTACGCAGACTCTTGGCAGGTTGTCCCGCGGGGCGGTGTACATGAGTGAGATCGTCATTGTCACGTTCACTGCAGCAGAAAACGGAAGCCGAAAGCGCGTTCGCTGACGACGGGACAGGAACAGGCGCCGCGCTGGTACCGCTCGATAACTTGGTGAACCCCATTGGGCTCACTCTTCTACCCAGACTCCAAGGTTTCAGTGATGCACAGCTCGAAGAGCAATGTGGATACCTTGGAGGTCGGCGAGACGTAGGAGGCGTACTCGGTGCCGCGCCTCGGCACCGTCCCACGCCCCGCCGTACCCCCCCTGGGTGCTCCTGGTGAACGATGGGGGGCCATCGACCCCCAGAGCTTCCAATAGCCACGGTAGGTGTACGGGTAGGGACCGTCTTCGTCGGAAATGGGGGTTCTGAAAGCATCGACGCCTCAGCGTCCACGGGGCCGGTTCACTCGCTGCCCGCAGCTCCACCCCCGCTGCTCTGAGTCCACCCTTGACGGCCCCGAGGCCCACCCCCAGCAGGAGGGCCATGTGGAACACGGGGAGGCCCACGTCCTCGTACAGCGCTCGCACGAGCCGATCATCGAGCGCGAGCGGAGCCCGCGCCTCGAACGGCCCCGTGGGGGTCCAGGTGTCGGTCATGGTGCCATCGGTGTCTGTGGACCCAGCGACGGGTGTCATCGGGCGGCGGCACGACGTCGAGTCCGGCGTCCTTGGCGAGCATGGTCGTGATCGCCTCGGAGCCCATCATGTGCTCGGGCTCGCCGTGGACATAGTTCAAGTCGATCCGGTGGCCCTGTTGGTGCCACACGATGCTGACAAGTCCATACCCGGCCATAAGCCCTCCAGGAGGAGGCTACGCCTCGGAAGGTCGGCGAGGCACAGGACCGTGGAATGAGCGCTTCCCGCGCCACGCCGGTTGCCCTCTGGGCGCACCCGGCGAACGAGGGGGTTTCGACCCCCGGAGCCTCCAGCAGGTCAGAGCCCCGTGATGGACACATCTTCGGCTTGGTCCGCGAGTTGGAATCCACCGACGCTTACGATCCAGTCCGAGAGCCACCCCGACCCCGGACCCCCGGCTGCTGCGGTTCTCCTCCGGTTGAGAGGAGGCCCGAATGGCGGACCACCCGCTTGATGTCGAGCCCGTAATGCCTGAGCATCTCATGGGACCCCTGTGTGAGAACGCCTTCTGCATGCTCACCACTCACCACAGAGGAGACTGCGTCACCCTCGACGACGTCTCAAACTGCGGAAGACGCCACTCGACGGCTTCTTGACTCGTCGTCGACCACTGGACCAACCGTTGGTCTTGAGCGGGAGCATCATCAGAACTCCCGCTCGTCGATTACCGCCGGGTGAACGGCCCTGGAGCCTCCTACCCGCTTCGACCACAATCTGGGACATGTTGGTGGAGGCCGGGTGGTCAAGGTGTCCTCGTTAGCAAGAATGGCGGGGTCGATAAGAGCGATCCATCGCCATGCTCAATCTCCGTGCGTCGGCCTTGGACAGGTAGGAGGCCATGGCCATACTCCGGGAGCTTCAGGACGTGGAGGGGCGGCTGAGGACGTTGCGGGACGGACTGCGGAAGCTTCTCGACGGTGAGGTGTGATCGTGAACCTTGTCACTCGACCTCATGTCCTGCTTGAGGAGTGCCAGTTAGCTAGGCGACACTCACGTCTGGCGCGGAGTCGGAGAGTCGGGAAACCACGACTTCGATACGCCGTAGTAGGAGGTCAAGTCTTGGCACGTCACGACAGGTCCCGAATAACGGGTTAGCTCGCGCACAGCCCCAGCAACGACAGGGTCGGGGTTAATCACGGCTAGGGATTCGAGCTGATGGTTTCCGGCAAACGCCTCCAGGAACAAGCGACGGGTTCTGAAGTCAGTTGGCGGAAACGAATACCCGATAACAACCAATCTCCGACAGGACGACAGTGTCTCAAGGGCATGAGCCCAAACCATCGGTAGAGGTCCATCGTCATATTGCTTATAGAGCAGAGGTGGGATGATTAAGGGGTCCATGTACCAGGGGCCACGTCGTGGCGGTTCACCCATGTGCCACATGGCAAAACTTTCCTGCAACAGACCGGCAGGTGGGGTACCCGCAGCTTCTGGAGTGAACTCCGCTGGAATGGCACGGCGAGTGGTGTGTCTCAGCCAATCAACCGAACCGTGGAGCTTCAACACGCGGCGAGACTCATAAAGCTTATTCTCGGGATGGGAGTAGTAGCGATTGCCCTCAACATATTGAGTGACACCAGCCACCGGAAGTGCGACCTCATCGAACTCGAATCCGCATGCGAGGGTCTTCTTCCACGCCAGATGACTTGCCGACAGGTATTCGTCGGGGACGGGGGCTCCAAATATGCGAACAGAATGCGGCGGAGGACTGGGGTTCGGTCCGATCCCCGATGCCGAGGCGATGGCATCCTCCGCGAGTGTGTCGTAGTTGAAGGTGAGAACATCCGATTTGCTGGCCATTATCTCCTCTCCAAATCGCCTCGATGTGGGCGTACCTCCACGAGGAATCGAAAACTCACTTAGGTAGTCGAGCAACAGCCCCCTTAGTGCCTGAGCGGCGAGAGAGGCTCCACCGCCTTCAACGGACGTGCCGCCGTCCACCGATAGCGATTCGAGGAGAGTCAGGCACTCCTCGATGTCAAGTGAGGCAGTACCCAGGTCCTCAAGCGAGAGATGCCAGTAGGCCTCGATTCTTTTGAGTAGCTCATCCACGTGAAGATGGCGCTGAAGTCCATCGAGCCGTTCGAGGAGTCGTCCCGAGCGAATAAGCACCTGGAAGAAGTTGCGCGCCAGCGGTGCCTCGCGACCCGGGAAGCTCGCGTCGACCAATGAGCAGTTGAAGCCTGCCCCAAGAACGTAAACAACTTCACTCATGCGCGAATCGTAGACGTGGTGCCGTATCAGGACGAAAAGTAGGAGGGTCTTGGGTGCTCAGTCGGGCTTCCTCCTTGATGGCGTTGGCTCTGCGGGAGATGACACCCAGAGACCGACAGGTTCCGGCGTCGCGCCGTCGACACTTCGGCCTCGCGACCGCCGTCCTTGCGACCAACCACGGAGATGGCGAAGTCGCCAAAGGAGTCGATGTGGGGCGTCGACAAGGGCGAGCAAGACAACGCCTACAGCGAGCAGAGCTATGCCGATTAAGAAGGTCCATCCGATACCTTGAGTGTAAGCGGACGCTCCACGTGCGGTTGTGCCCTGTACTCGCAACCATTCAGACCGGACGAAGGACGTGACCCGTCGACTCCCCCGGAACCTGCCAAAAGGAAGTACGAAAAGCCACGACGATGGGGTTTCCCATGTCTACGAACGATTCCCGACGTCAATGACGCTCGTCACTGTCCCGGTGCGGAGCCATGGGGCTACTTCCCCTTGACCAGTCCGCCGGAGACCATGGCGAGATCGAGGTACCCCGACCGTTGAGATCAGGAGCACTCGGAAATGCCTCTCGGCATCGAGTCTGCCATCATGATGCGACCGTGCCCGCTCAACCCAGACCGCCGAAGCACCGAACCAAGGTCCGTCACCGTCGTGACCTGTGGGTTGTCTCGTGCTCGTGTGACTGGTCGGGGGAGACGGTGTCGAGATTCAGCGCCTTGATGGCACTACGCCGTCATCAAGAGACACTGGGAGGACCGGACCTCCAAGACACGGTACGCCAGGCTCAGGGCTAACTGTCATCGGACTCCAGCACCTGGACGAGTCCATCAAGATCGGCCACGGTGACGGTCAGTGCTGAGTGGCCCTTTCGGCTGAGGGGTGACGGGACCTTGTCCGCGAAATGGACGCACACCCCCGCCTTGGCATTCGTCCCGAAGCTCAGACCGTCATCGACAAAGGACGTCCGAGCCCCGATGGCGGTCCACCACCGATAATCCCGCGTGATGTGGCCTCCGGTCACATTGTTGAGTGGAGTCTCCAGGCGTATGAACCCGAAGGTTGCCTTGAAAAGGCCGTCGTCGGTGATTGTGACACCGTCCTTTGATGGTCGAACACCGAAGGGAAGCCACATGGGAGCGAACTTCATGTCGAACGTGTAGGGGAAGAACTGATTCATCACAAACCCTCCGACGACAGCTTCTAGACAAGGCAAGAGTATTCACTCGCAGGGCACAGCTATTCATGGAGGACTTAGAGTCCTTGTCGCGGTGGCGCTAAAGCACCCGACCAGGATCTCGTTCACGGCTCCCTCGTACGGCGCGATTGTCGCGTCTTCACATCCGCGTTGGCCGCTCGCAGAACTCCTTGAGGCGCTCCATTGACGAGACAACATTCGCCCGCGTGAGTCTGACTGCGAACCAACTCAGCCCCGGGACCCGCGAGCGCACCTCGTCGGAAGTCACAAGCATCGTGCCACCTTCCGCGATGGGGCTTAGGCGGTATTCCTCATCGACGTGAATGAAGGCAATGTCAATCGTCGCGGCCAAACGCAACCTCTCTTCGACCACGAGAACACGGTCATGGAGCGTGAGCCGCAGCGGCCCGAATGCGCTGTGCCAGCGCGCATGATGCCCGACTTGGGGATAGTCCACAGGCACGTCGAGTGCCGTGACGCCGTCCCAGACGCTCACCTCATCTGGAACTGTTAGGGCGTTCCACACTCTCTCGACTGGAGCCGTGATCTGGGTCGACACGCAGACGCGCACACTTGCAGCCTATGTTCAGGGCTGGTCTCCCCCAATCCTGGCCCTGCAAGTAGGCACGCTGTGGAAACTCCTATGGCGATGCCACAGTGCAGACGTTTGAGTCTGAGTTGAGATCGTGGGCGC
>DATCBU010000084.1:0-10325 GCA_036511675.1 Acidimicrobiales bacterium
GGGACCTCGAGGGGCTTGACAATGACCTGGGAGACAAATGAGTCGCAGGTCCTACCACCGGTTTTGGGCCACGGATGTGCGTGGTCAGAGTGGTATTGGCGCGGCAGCCGGAACGTCAGCACAGGCGCGACGAGGGCGCGATGAGGGCGCGACGAGGGCGCGATGAGAGAATTGTGTCGCGAGTCCTATTGCCCATGCCCCGTGATCTCTGCATGGGCAAGGTGAGCAAAGCCGGCAGCGGGGAGATCACCGCTGGACCGCGGCCGTAGACATCCGGACTGCCAGCGCGGGAGCGGACGCAGGGCTGGCGCGGGCACCTGCAGTGGGTCCTCGGGTCAGGCGCGTCCCGACGACCAGGCACCCATCGCTGATGACCCTGACGGTGCGGGAAGGTGAGGAACAAGAGCACACGAGGCCCGAGGTGTTCGTCTGGTCACCGACCGGGTCGCAGCTGGGCCCGTCAACGCCCTCCTACGCACCGAGGAGGGCATGGACGTGCCCCCGGTGGCTTCCGCTCTCAGGCCCCTCGCCGGCGTCGGCGGTGCGGGGACCCGCCTGGGTCGCCGACCATCCCGGCTCCAGGCCCGGCCGTACCTGGGTCTGAATAGGACGGGCGACCCAATTCTCCACCGGCGTTCACCCGACACTCTCGTCCACGACGGCGCCATGACCACGCACATCCGTGGCCCAAAACCGGTGGTAGGACCTGCGACTCATTTGTCTCCCAGGTCATTGTCAAGCCCCTCGAGGTCCCGCACACTGGGCTTCCACGGAGACTTCGGTTGACGTCGCGGAGCGTCGATACACAGAGCTCCGAGCACGAACTACGAGCGCTGGATCGGCTGGCTCGCCAAGAGGGGGACACGGATGACTTCCAAGCGGACGGTTGTGGTTGCCGTCGCCGTCGCTGTCGGGGTGGTGGCCTCGGTGCTGAGCTACGTCTTTCTCAACGACGCTCAGAACAACGCCTATCACAACGCCAAGCTGGTGAACGCCTACGTGATCGCCAAGCCCATACCCCGCACCCTGTCGGGTGCCGACGCCGCCAGTGGTGGATATCTCCAGCAGAAGAAGGTGCCGGCCGAGTTCCGGCCTGCTTCGGCGGTCACCCGCCTGGCCTCGATCCGCGACGAAGCGGCGAACTCCAACCTGCCCGTGGGTGAGATCGTCGTCAACGGGATGTTCGTGTCGCCCGACACCATCGCCAGCGTCGCCGCTGAGACCGTGCCCCAGGGCGACGTCGCCATCTCGGTGTCGGTCGACCAGGTCCACGCCGTGGCCGGCCTGATCCAGCCCGGTGACAAGGTGGACATCCTCCTCGACATCAATGGCACCCAGGAGACCACCCTGTACCAGCAGGTGCCGGTCCTGGCCGTGGGCACCACGCTCGTGCCCGCTCCGGGGACCGCCCCCAGCGGTACCCAGACCACCGCCTCCACCACGAGCAACGTCATCACCTTCGCCGTCACCCCTGCCGCCGCGGCTCGCATCGCACTGGCCGACAGCGACGGCGGCGGCGTGACCGGGGGCATCTACCTGGCCCTGGAAGCTGCCGGCAACCCCGCGGCCGCACCCACCACCATCAACAGCTCGAACCTCATCCCCGCCTCCACGACGGGCGGCTGACGGGTGGGTAAGACGCAGAGCAACGACGAAGCGGCGGCTATCGGTGTGGTCGACCCCGACGAGACCGTCCGGGGAGTCCTCGTCGACCACGTCCGCGAGCTCGACGGCACCGTCGTCGGCTACGAGAACCTGGCTGCCTTCACCGAGACCATCGAAGCGTCGCGCCCCGGGGTCGTCGTCTTCGGGCCCACCGAGGCCCCCGACTCCGTGATCACCCAGGTGGCCGGGCTCATGGCCTTTCGGCCGGTCTGCAGCGCCATCATGGTCGTCTACGAACTGACCGCCGCCGTCCTCCAGCAGGCCATCCGGGCCGGCGTCGACGACGTCGTGGCCGTCTCGGCCGAAGACGCCGAACTGCTCGACGCCATCTCCCGCGCCTCGTCCCGGGTGCTGGCGCGCGGGCCCGGGTCCAACCCACACGCGCCCGCCACGGCGGCACAGACACCGGGGCGGGTGATCTCGGTGTTCAGCACCAAGGGAGGGACGGGCAAGTCGGTCGTCGCCATCAACCTGGCCGTGGCCCTGGCCAAGCGGACCATCCAGCCCGTGGTGCTCGTCGACGCCGATCTGCAGTTCGGCGACGTGGCCCTCATGCTCCAGCTCCAGCCCACCCACACCATCGCCGAAGCGGTCCAGGCCGGGGACCGGCTCGACGGCAGCCTGCTCGAGAACCTGCTCCTGCGCCACCCACCCAGCGGCCTGCTCGTGCTGGCGGCTCCGACCGAGCCCAGCTCGGCCGACCAGATCGGGCGCGCCGATCTGGCCCGGATCCTCAACATCCTGCGCGAGCGGTGCGCGTACGTGGTGGTCGACACCTCCGCCAGCTTCGCCGAGGTCACCTTGGCCGCCATCGAGTCGTCCGACGACATCCTCGTCATGGCCGGGCTCGACGTGATGAGCCTCAAGAGCGCCCGCATCGGGCTCCAGACCATGCGCATGCTCGGCATCCCGTTCTCGCGCGTCAAGTTCGTGCTCAACCGGGCCAACACCAGGGTCGGGCTCACCGAGGCCGACGCCGAGCGGGCGCTGCAGCTGAAGGTGGACGCCGCGCTGCCCAGCGACATCTTGGTGGCGGAGTCGGTCAACCGCGGCGTCCCCGTGGTGACCAGCGCCCCTCGTTCGAAGTTCGCCAAGAGCATCGACAGCCTGGCGGACATGCTCATGCACGCTGCGTCGGACCCGGCGCAGTCCCGACAATCCGTGTGAGGGAAATGCCATGACCCTTTCCGACCACCTGCGCCAAGCCGGCACCTTCCTCACCTCCGAGGAAACGCGGGCCCGGCTTCTTGAGGAAGTCCACCTCCGTGTCCACCAGCGCCTCATCGAGGAGCTCGGCCCCGAGCTGTCCCAGGGGCGGCTCACGGCCAAGGACCTGCGACCGCGCGTGAACGCCCATCTCCAAGCGGCCCTGGCCGACGAGACCACACCCTTGAGCCTGGCCGACAAGGCCCGTCTGGGTGAGGACCTCGCCAACGACATCCTGGGCTACGGGCCCATCCAGGCGTACCTCGAGGACCCCGAGGTGTCCGAGGTCATGGTCAACGGGCCGGACAAGGTCTACATCGAGCGCAACGGCAAGATCGAGCGCACCCCGACGAGCTTCATCGACGAGACGCACCTGCGTCGCGTGATCGACAAGATCGTGGGAGAGGTCTCCCGGCGCGTCGACGAGGCGTCACCCATGGTCGACGCCCGCCTGCCCGACGGCTCACGGGTGAACGCCGTGATCCACCCGCTCGCCTACGGGGGCCCCTTCCTCACGGTCCGGAAGTTCTCCAAGGACCCCCTGCAGGTCGAGGACCTCATCCAGAACCTGACCATCACCTCCGCCCTGGCCCGGTTCATCGAGGCCTGCGTAGTGGGCAAGCTGAACATCATCGTCTCGGGAGGGACCGACACCGGCAAGACCACGCTCCTCAACGTGCTGTCGGGCTTCGTCCCCGACGACGAGCGCATCGTCACCATCGAGGACTCCAAGGAGCTCCAGCTCCGCCAGGAGCACGTGGCGTCGCTCGAGTCTCGGCCTCCCAACATCGAGGGACGGGGCGAGATCACGATCCGCGACCTCATGCGCAACTCCCTGCGTATGCGCCCGGACCGGATCATCGTGGGTGAGTGTCGTGGTGGCGAGGCCCTCGACATGCTCCAGGCCATGAACACCGGCCACGACGGCTCGCTCACCACCATCCACTCCAACAGCCCACGAGACACCCTGTCCCGTGTCGAGACCATGACCTTGATGGCCGGCTTCGACCTGCCCATCCGGGTCATCCGTGAGCAGATGGCCTCGGCCATCGACCTCATCGTGCACCTCACGCGCATGCGTGACGGGACCCGGCGTGTCACGCACGTGGCTGAGGTCCAGCACATGGAGGGCGAGGTCGTCATCACCCAGGACCTGTTCATGTTCGACTACTCGATGGGTGTCGACGAGGACGGCAAGTACCGCGGCACCCTCAAGTCGATGGGGATCCGTCCCCATTTCGCCGACAAGCTCGAGGACGCCGGGGTGACCCTCGACGCCGATCTGTTCCAGATCGAGGAGTTCTCCCGCATGCGGGTGGCCCGGCGATGAAGTACCTCATCGCTCTGCTCGTCCTTCCCGCCGCCGCGCTTCTGACGTGGGGCCTGATCAGCGTCGTCCTGCGTGAGCGCCAGCGGCACCTGCACGAGGCCCTGGCGCCGTACTCGGTGGGGACGCTGCGCGACGCAGGCGTCACCGCCACCACAGCCGGTGCCGGTACGCCCGAGCTCGTGAAGACCCCGATCCTCCAGCGCGCCGTGGCGGCTGTGGCCGAGGTGGCGACGCGTCGGGGCGTGCTGCAATACCTGAAGGGTCTCCTCGACCAGGCCGACCTGCCCCTGCGCCCCGCCGAGGCATTGTTCGTCTACCTCGTCGGCGTCGTGGTGGGCGGCGCGCTCGGGTTGCTCCTCGGCAACGCCATCTGGGGCCTCGTCGCCCTGGGCCTCGTGGCCGTGGTCCCGTGGATGGCGCTCATGTCAGTGGCCAAGCGCCGCTCCACGAAGTTCACGGGGCAGCTCCCCGACATGCTGCAGCTGCTCGGCACCACCCTGCGCTCGGGATTCTCCATCCTCCAGGGGCTCACCACGGTCTCCCAGCAGCTGTCGGACCCCATCGGCAAGGACATGCGCCACGTGGTGGCCGAGGCCCGACTGGGCCGTTCGCTCGTGGACGCTCTGTCCGAGGTGGCGCAGCGGGTGCGCAGCGATGACTTCGAATGGGTGGTGACCGCCATCGGGATCCAGCGCGAGGTCGGGGGCAACCTGGCCGAGCTCCTCGACATCGTGGCCGACACCATGATCGCCCGGGCCCGGATCCGGGGCGAGGCCAAGACGCTCACCGCCGAAGGGCGCCTCGGGGCCGCGGTGATCTCGATCCTTCCCATCGCCATCGGCTTCTTCGTCTATGCCGTCAACCCGAGCTACATCAGCCCGCTCTTCCACCAGGCCTTCGGGGAGATCCTCTTCTACGGGTCCATCGGGCTCGGTGTGATCGGCATCTTCTGGACCCGCAAGCTCGTAGACATCGAGGTCTGACATGTTGCCCTTGGCTGTCATCTCCATCTTCATCACCGCCACCGCGCTGGCCTACGCCGTGGCCATCAAGGCCGACGCGCGCCTGAGCGTACGGACCGCCCGGGTGCGACTTGGGGACTACGACTCGGCTATCAAGCGCGAGGAGGACCTGAAGGACCCCTTCGTCGAGCGGGTCATGGCCCCGGCGGCCGCCTTCTTGGTGGAGCTCCTGAAGCGGTTCCTCCCCACCGACTACCTCGACAAGCTGCGCCACAAGCTCGTGGTCGCGGGGCGGGGCAGCGCCGAGGAGGTCGACCAATTCTTCGTCGTCCGGGTGCTGTCGATCGTGGCCGTCCCCGTGCTGTGGCTGGTGGTGTCGACCATGACCAGCCTGTCGGGCAAGACGCTGTTGGCCGTGATCGTGTTCATCGGTATCGCCGGCGCCATCGGCCCCGACGCCTGGCTCAACCGGGTGGTGGCCGAGCGCCAACTCGTCATGCGTCGCAAGCTCCCCGACATCCTCGACCTGCTCACCATCAGCGTCGAGGCCGGACTGGGCTTCGAACAAGCACTGGCCCGCACCGTCACCATGGTGCCGGGGCCGCTGTCGGAGGAGTTCTCCCGCATGCTCGGCGAGATGCGGGCCGGGTCGAGCCGGGCTGACGCCCTGTACACGCTCGACGCCCGCGTCGAGCTCCCCGAGCTCCGGTCGTTCATCCTGGCCCTCATCCAGGCCGACACCTTCGGCGTCTCGATCGGTTCCATCCTGCGCAGCCAGGCTGCCGAGATGCGTGTGAAGCGGCACCAGTTGGCCCAGGAGCTGGCGCAGAAGGCGCCGGTGAAGATGCTCTTCCCTATGGTGTTCTGCATCATGCCTGCCCTGTTCGTCATCATCGCCGGGCCCGCCGTCCTCGGGATCGTCTCAGCCTTCCGCGGTCACTGACGGCTACCTTCCGGGCCGTGCGCACGCCACGGGTCTCGACCGTCGCCGGCGGCACCTTCGTCATCTGGGGCACTGTCGTCGGGCTCGAGCGCCTTCACGACAACTCGTTCCTCACCCATGTCGCCACGGGCCGGCTGATCCTGGCCCACGGTGTCCCCACCCGCGACCCCTACACCTTCACGGCCCTCGGTCGCCCCTGGGTGGTGGAGTCGTGGCTGGCCTCGGTGCTGTACCGCGGGCTCGAGAACCTCGCCGGCGGCCACGGCCTGCAGGTACTGCACGCCGTGCTGTGCGCATTGCTCGCCGCCCTGGGATGGATGCTGACGCGCCCCGCCCGCCAGCTGGGGGGGAGGATCCTCGCCAGCGGGGCGCTGCTGGCCGTGGGGACGGGGTACTGGTCGTCGCGGCCACTGCTCATCGCCCTCGTGCTGTTCGCCGTTCTGGTTGCCATGGTCGAGACCGACACCGGGCCTCCGTGGGCGGCGGTGCCGCTCATGTGGGTGTGGCTCAACGTGCACGGCAGTTGGCCGCTCGGGCTCGCCTACCTGCTCCTGCGTGTGATCGGCCGCCGCGTCGACGGCGCCCCACAGGGACGGCTGCCCCGTCTCTTCTGGTTCGCCGTGCTCGGCGCCGCGCTGGGTGCGCTCAACCCCATCGGGTTGCGGCTGGTGGCGTACCCCCTGAGCGTGATCACGCACCACGCCGCCTTCGCCCACATCGTCGAGTGGCAGTCCCCGAGCTTCTCGGACCCCGTCAATCTCGCCTTCCTGGTCGAGGTGCTCGTGGCCATGGTCCTGCTCGTGGCCCGGCGCGGCAGCGTGGAGGACGTGCTGGTGGTGGCGGTGTTCAGCGCCGCGGCGTTCTCCGCTTCGCGCAACGTCCCCGTGGCCGCCCTCCTCGTCACCCCCGTCCTGGCGCGCGGGTTGGCCGGGCTGGGGACCATCGACGGCAAGGGACGGGGCCTGGTCCCCGCCGCCGGTCTGGTGGCGCTGGTCGCATTGGGCGTGGCCCTCACCGTCGGGGCCGTGCAGCGCCCGGCGTACAACCTCTCGCTGTACCCCGTGCACGAGGTGACCTGGTTGGCCCAACACGATCTGGTGCCGGGCCGAGTGGCCACCACCGACTACGTGGGGAACTACCTCGAGTTCCGCTACGGCACCCGGGCCGACGCCTTCATCGACGACCGCGCCGATGTGTTCCCGCCCGCGGTGGAGAAGGACTACGGCATCCTGCTCAGCGGGTCACAGGGTTGGCAGTCGGTGCTCAGGCGCTACCGGTTCGACGTGGTGCTGTGGCCCCGGACCGAGGCTCTGGCCTCGCTCATCGCCCAGGACCCGGGCTGGAGGGTGCGGATGACCGACCGGCACTGGGTCGTGGCCGTCCGCACCGGCACTTCGGGCTAAATATCCTGGTCAACGGCCCATTGTCTGCCTTCACCCCGGGCCACCCCGGGCCCGGGGGTGATCCCCGCGGGCAAATTTGAGGGGAAATTGTTGCCCCGTGCTCAGGATCGGAATTGGAAATCACGATATGGGGAGTGACTTCCGAATCGCCCAGACACAGCCGTCCGGCTCAGGGGGAAGACAGCCACCGTGGTGCTCGAACCGCTTACCGACAAGATGGCGCCCTCTTTGGCGCGGCCTTGGCGCTCGGGGTTCGGGTTGCGGAACTTGCGTCCCGCCTCGACCGAGCACATCGCCGAGTTCGGACCCCTGCTCAGCGCCCTGCGTTGGGTGGCGCTCTCGCTGGCTCTCGCCCTTGGCCTCATCGAGCATCTCGGCCCCCGTGCCGCCATCGCCGGCGGCGTACTCGTCGCCTACACGCTGTGGCGGACGTTGGCGCCCATCAGCGGTGAGCAGGGTCGCTGGCAGACCACCGCGGCGTTGCTCCTCGAGGTGGCCATCGGCGTGGCCGTGGTCGAGGGCACCGGGTTCGCCCGCTCCCCTTTCCTCATCACCCTGGGTGTGGCCACGGTCATCGCCGGGTTCGCCGGCGGGCTGCGGGTGGTATCGGGCCTGGCCGTCATGGCCGGGTTGGCGGTGGTGCTCCCGACGCTGATCCTGGCCTCGCACCGGTCCGATGCCAACTCGAGCGTGCAGTTCGCCATCGAGCTCGTCCTCGTGGGCGTGGCCGGGGGCTTCAGCCGCTACCTCGTCGACGAGTCGTATCAGGCCCGGGAAGGCCTGACGGCACGCGTCGAGCATCTGTCCGAAGTCAACGAGCTGCTCCTGGACCTCCACCGGGCCACCGAGCGCGAGGTCACACCCCTGCACGTGGAAGGTGCCGCCCGTTGGGCCCTCGAACGGCTCGACGAGATGTTCTCGCCCGAGGTCTCCGCCGTCGTGCTCCTCGACCCCACCACCCGGACCTGGCACGTCGGCGCGGGGCACGGGGTGCGCACCGGCACTCCCGAGAATCCCGTGCAGCTCCCCCGTGCCCTGTACGGCGCGGCGCACGGGACCAACCCGGTCGTCCTCGAGGACCTGCATCAGGGCCTCAGTTTCCGCTCTCGCTGGGGCCTGTATTGCCCCATGCACGCCCGCGACGAGATCGTCGGCGTGCTGGCGGTCGAAGGCGCCGGCACCAAGCCGCCGGGATCGACCGAGCGGCGCCGCATCGGCGACCTGGCCCGCGCCGCGGCGCTGGCCATCGACAACGCCCGGTGGCTGGAGCGGATCCACACCCTGGGCATGGAGCAGGAGCGGACACGCCTGGCGCGCGAGCTCCACGATCACATCGGCCAGTCGGTGGTGTACCTGGGATTCGAGATCGACCGATTGGTGGAGCTCAACCACGGCCGTGCCGTCCAGGCCGACCTCATGGCGCTGCGCGGTGACGTGCGCGGCCTGGTCGAGGAGCTGCGCGACATGCTCGTCGACCTACGCAGTGACGTCACCGAGGCCCAGGACGTCGAAGGCGTCCTGCGGTCGTTCCTGGAGCGGGTGAACAAGCGCCACCGCGTGGAGGTCACCCTCGTGGCCGACACCGACAGCCGCATGCCCCTGCCGGTCGAGCGCGAGGTGTGGCGCGTGGCGCGCGAGGCCGTCATGAACGCCGAGCGCCACGCCCGGGCCTCGCACGTGTCGATCGTGTGGCTGTGCAACGGCGAAGGGGCACTGCTCGAGGTGGCCGACGACGGTGTGGGGCTCCCCGCCGGCAAGACGTCGGGCGAGTCCGGCTACGGGCTGGTGGGCATGCGCGAACGCGCCGACTCGATCGGCGCCCAACTGGAGATCACCTCGGGGCCCGGCAAGGGCACCTTGGTCCGAATGCGAATGAAGGCGGCGTAATGGTACGAGTACTGATTGCAGACGATCACACCATGGTGCGCGAGGGGCTGCGCTGGGCCCTCGAGCACGCCGGGCTCGAGGTCGTGGGCGAGGCAGCCGACGGCGAGGAAGCCGTCGACATGGCCGAGCAGCACCGCCCCGACGTCGTGCTCATGGACCTGTCGCTCCCCGTGCTCTCGGGGGCAGCCGCCACCAAGCGGATCCGGAGCCTGGTCCCCGGCACCTCGGTGCTGGTGCTGTCGATGCTGTCCGACGACACGGCGGTGTCATCGGCCCTCGACGCCGGGGCCAGCGGGTACCTGGTGAAGGACTGCACCACCTCGGAGATCGTCGACGCCGTGAACCGCGTGGCCAGAGGCGAGCGCGTCATGGCCACCTCGGTGTCAGAGGCCATGAGCGCCGCCGGCCAGCGAACCCCCCCGCTGTCGAGGCCCGTCATGGGCTCCACGCGCCCGCTCATCTCCAAGCGCGAGGAGGAGGTCCTGCGCCTCATGGCCACGGGTGTGTCGATCCCCGAGGCCGCACGGCGCCTCTTCATCAGCGTCAAGACGGTGAAGAACCACCTGTCGTCGATCTACCAGAAGCTCGACTCCCACGACCGCGCCCAGGCCGTACTGAAGGCCATGCGGATGGGCCTCATCCGGATGGACTGAGGCTCGGCGCCGCGGCGCTGCCGCACCCCGACCCCTCGTGGTCGCAGTAGGCCCCGCGGCCCACGTTTTGGCTGCACAGAGTGAGTTTTGGGCCTCCTGACCTATGGCGATCCAGGGGTAATTCCCGGATAGTGGGATCAAGGTTGGAATCGAACGAGGGGGAGCAAATGAACATCTTCACTCTGGTGCTGCGCGTGGTCGACCCGATCCGCGCCACCTGGAACCGCAGGGACGAGGTCGGAGCCAGCCTGGTGGAGTACGCGCTGCTTCTCGCCC
>DATCBU010000085.1:0-15730 GCA_036511675.1 Acidimicrobiales bacterium
CGACTTCCGCACGCGAGAAGCGCTGGGGGATGCTGTGCACCTCGCCACTTCGGCGCGATCGCTCGATGCCGAGCTCGACCGGCTCGTCGATCTCATTGAGGACGCCCGCGAATCGAGAGGGGCCCGGTGAAGTGGAGACGCCGGCGTGAGAAAGCCGCCGCCGATCTCCGCGCTGCCCACACTCTCGACCAGGAACGCCGGGGACTCCGACAGTCCTCCATAAAGACTCGAGACGGCATCTTGCGCCGATTCGCCGAATGGCTCGCCCCGAAGCCGATCCTCGAGGCGTCCCGAGAGGACGTTCAAGCCTGGCTCGACTCGCTCAAGGTCGGTGGCACCGCGCGCCGTGCGTACACGTCGCACCTCCACGCCTTCTACACGTGGGCACAGGACGAGGGCCTCGTCTCACAGGTCGCTACGGCCCGGATCCGGCGCCCGAAGGAACGCATCGGCCTGCCACGACCGATCCCCGACGTCGACCTCGCCCGGGCCCTCAGTGCAGCTCGAGCCGGTAACTCCCCATCGCACCGCCGCATGGTGTGCTTCCTCCTCCTCGGCGCGTATCAAGGCCTTCGGTGCATCGAGATCGCCGGCCTCCACGTCGAGGACGTGCCTGACGATGCAGGCGGACCCCTCCGGATACGCGACGCCAAGGGGGGAGGGGAGCGCCACCCGGTTCCGATGCATCCCGACGTCCTCGCCGCGCTCCGGACCCTCCCGATGCCGCGCTCCGGGCCCGTGTTCTGTCGCCCCGGAGACCTGCACTATCCGGCGGGCCAGCTCCGAGCTCACAACGTCTCGCACCTCACAAACGACTTTCTGAGCGGACTGGGTATCTCGGCCACGGCCCACCAGCTGCGTCACTTCTTTGGGACTCGGATCTATCAATCGACCCGCGACATTCGACTGACCCAAGAGCTCCTGGGTCATGCCAAGGTCTCGACGACGGCCCTGTACGCCGCGTGTGACCAGACGAAGGCTGCACCGGCCGTAGCGGCACTTTCCATCGGATCGCAGCGCGGTGCCCTCGGCGGGCGTATGGTGACCCCCGACAGACAGATGCCCCCGGCGACCGCGCAAACGGCCCCGGGGGCGTGGACGACACCTGATTGAGAGGTGCCGACGTGGGCGAAGGTAGCGCGACACGTAATGCGTATCGTGCATGGCCTGGGTCGTTTCCTTCGGGCAGGTGTCCTGGACCGGAGGTACCGAAGTGACTGTTACCCGCACACCCAGGCCCGGCGGCATGACCTCAGTCGGCGGCCCGCACGAGGACCGCATCGTCGAGATCCTTGACAAGATCCGGCTCCTCATCGGTGTCGACCTGGCCGACGAGCTCAACAACGAAATCGTGAGCCTCGCCAACGACGTCGAGTTTGACGCCGTCGAGCGTCACGGGGTGCAGATCCAAGCAATGATCCGAGGGGACCTCTACATGCCCGAGGGCTGCGAGACGCCGCCTCTGCGCGACTGATCCGCGTGACGGGTACTGACCTCGCTCACGGCGTCGTCCCCTTCGACATCTTCGGCGATCCGCCTGCGCCCGATTCCCTGCTCTTGCGGGTCCTCGGACTGGTGGAGATGCCGCACTCGACCGAGGATGTGAAGTCGGCATTTCGCACCCGCTTGCTCCAGGTCCACCCCGACATCGGCGCTGGCGGAACCGAGGCAGCCGAATCGGTCTCCGAGCTCGCCTGGGCGCGAGAGGTGCTCCTGCGTCGCGTTGCCGTTACGGCTAGTACCTTCGGCCACGACTCACCTCAACAAGCGTCACAGCGCTCCGGGCCCACGTGCATCGTGTGTGGTGGTGAGCGCAAGGGCCACAAGGGGCGCCCGTACAGTGTCCGCCAGGCCTTCTACAGCGGCAGGCCTCAGCGGTGGATCGGCTACTGCGAAGCCTGCATGAAGGACGCTGAGAACGAGCGGCTGCGCGAGGCCCGGGCCCAGGTGCGAGCGGGACGACGATGTGAAGAATGCGGCGATGCGTTCGCGCCAAAACGCTCGGATGGACGCTTCTGCTGCGCCGCTTGTCGACAGACGGCCTACCGGAAACGTGTGGGAAGGACGCAACCGTGACCGGCGACACCGACGTTGCTCGTGACGGGTAGCAACCTCGGACCATCCGGCACGGATGGAATCGCAATCGGTTCGCCATAGACCCATCTCGCTCCTAGACGTACCGTGATCCCGGCGGTCTGGTCGGCCCCCCCTCCAGATCGCCGAGGGGGGCAACAGTGTGGGGCGCGGGCGCTCAGGGGGCTACGTCACAGTCCGGTGGGCAAATCCGCGCCCCGCTTCCCCTCTGCGTCCTTGCCACTCCCGGGCGGGTACGGTGGCGACGGGTCGTTCCGGGGGGTCAACGCAACCTCCATGGCACCAGGAGCGCCCAGGGATTTGGCGGGGCACGGCAGCGCCCTAGACACGATGAGGACCTCGACGTCGCTCCCGTGTCCCGGCCACCCTCAAGGGGTTAGACACGCCCGTCCGCCCGGGCGTACCGTTTTCCCGGCGCCTCCGGGGGTCCCGCAATACCCCTCGTTCAGGGAGCGCCGGAGGGAAACGGCGGAGCGCAGGGCCACGTTCATCACACCCAACCCAAAGCGCCCTGCACTCCGCCCCCCCTTCGACGCCGCCGGCACCGTTGGATGAATGGCGTTGAATGGCGACAGGGGAGAGCGTGTTGGCTGGTGTCGACGAGGTGACGCACTTCGCCCTCTCGATCCCGGGGTGCACCATGGCGGATTTCCCGTAGGGAGCCCGTGGGCATACCGTGGCGGGCGGGTAGCTCCGGGAGGGTTGACGCAGCCCTCCATGGCACCAGGAGCGCCCAGGGATTTGGCGGGGCACGGGTGGTACCCCAGACGAAATCGGGTGCGAGCCGATGTTGCTCCCGTGTCCCGGCTGCCCTGAGGAAAGCGGAGCCCGCCACCCCCCGATCACAATGGTGCTCGTGACCCACGTCGCCAATGTCGCCTGGCCCACCCCGGGGCTGTGCTTTCGCATGGTTTACAGCGGGTTCAACGGCTACCCGATGCGCTGTCCGGTGTCGCCCCGGTGGTCAGGGACGTTCGTCAACCCGAAAGGGGCGAGGTGGCCCGTAGAGGCGTGTGACGAGCACGTGGGGGATCTGCATCGGCCTAGGACAGAAGGCAGACCCCCCGAAAAGAGTCCTTCGGCCCTGCGCCCAGGTGGCGAAACCGTCGATAGCTGACCCATGGCAAAAACTCCCAGCCGAGAACTTGAACGCGTCAGGCATCAGCTCGATGGTCTGCAATATGCACGACTGATCGAGGGAAGCCCTGCTCTCGAAGCCCGTCGTCAGGAACTTTGCCGCCGTGAAGTCGTACTACTGGGTTGGGACCGGCTGGCGCGCCAAAAGCGATTCTTGAAGTCGCCGGCCTAGGCCGTCATCCGTAACGCATAACCGGATGAGCGCGCGACCATCGGGCGCGCCGTACTCTCGGCACCGATGGTTGTTGCGCTCACCCATGAGCCTCTCACCGAGTGGCTCATGGACCCGTGGGCCAACATCGACGCGCCGATGGGTCTCGAGGTCGTGCACCGGCCGGCGTGGATGTCACAGGCAGCGTGTAAGGGGATGTCCACCACCGTCTTCTTCCCCGAGCTCGGCGGCAACCTCACCGCTGCTCGGGCCGTCTGTCGAACGTGCCCGGTGCAAGGGGAGTGCCTCAGCTACGCCGACGCCGACTCAGAGCTCGACGGAGTGTGGGGCGGAACGTCGGGACGTGAGCGGCGGCAATACCGAGCTCGGTTGTCCCCGTGATCCCTCACTGCCTCACCGGTGGGGGACTAGGCCTCCGAGGCTGGTTCTGGCGTTGAATTCCCCTCGCGGAGACGGGTCGCCACGGCGTCCAGGCTTCTCTCGATGTCCTCGCGCGTGACCTCGCGGGTCTCGTAAGGACGTTCCTGAGTCGAAGTAGCCATCACCACGTCCTCCAGACTACTTGGGGGGTATGACTTCATCGGTCGCCAGGCCGCAGACGTCGATGAGAAGCCTGGCGATTGCCTCGGCAAGCGAGGAATGTTCCTCAAATCCCTGGTCAGAGACCAAAAAGCCGTCATCCTGGTCTGCATAGGCTGAGAGCACCCCGATGGTCCTGGCTGCCTGGTTCTTGATCGGCATGGCCACAACGATCTCGAGGTGAGCCGCCGCTTCCTTCTGCTCTTGATCAAGCTGGTAGGTGTCGTTCCGGGCGTGTTCCCCGCGTGCCGTGACACGTTCCCCCGTCGCGAACGCGTACCCTGTCGCTCCTTTGGCATCCGACCACTCGACGACGGAGACCGGTGCCTCGCTACTAAAGGCAACCCTCACTCCATTGGAGCGTCCTACAACGGGCAAATAGACGTCAAGGCTGTACGGCTGTAGGCCGGCGGCCCGGCCACGAAGGAGGAGATTGATCGCCAACTCCCCGGCCTTGCGACGTTCCCTCGATCGATGGCGCTCGGCTTCACCCATGAGCTCGTCGACCTGTTGAGCTTGGCGATCTGCACTTCGCACGATCAAGAGGGCGGCAATTCCCCATGCCACCAGCACAAGGGCGCGCCACACCACCCAGATTCCACCGAGCGAAGGGAACAGAGTCCAGATCGTTGGAACGGCCACAAGTCCAAGCGCCGCGCCCAGCGCAGCGAGCCGCCGGCCGCGGCGACTGAGGCGTTGCGACAGCCATTCGACCAGGCGTTGCTTCACGCCAACTGGTCCCGCAGTAAATCAGGCAATTCTCCGAGTGCCTGCAATTTCCGCATGCGCCGTGACGCTGGCGGCTCACCGTCGTGTTGCTCACGTTCCCAGACGTGGGCAGGTATCCAGGCGGCCCAAAGTCCACATTCGATTGCAGGTGTGATGTCAGAGCCAATGCTATTTCCGACCGACCACGAGGCGCTTACGTCGATGCCGCAGTCAGAAATCAGTGCTGCCCACGATGCGGTCGTCTTCTCATCGACTACCCGAATCTCCTCGAAGAATTGAGCCAGCCCGCTCTCATCGATCCGGCGTCGCTGAACCTTTTGGTCTCCACGAGTCAACAGCATCAGGCGCCATTTGCCGCTCAGGGACTCGAGCACCGGGAGACTGTCGGGGTAGATCGGTGCAGTGCTCTCAAAAACGGTGTCGGCTGCCTCATAGATGGCCCTGGCGACGGCGGTGTCGAAGCTCGTGCCGTCCTCGCGACAGACGCTTTCGTACGCTTCCCGGCAGGACGTGGGGAATCGAATTGCGGAGAGACCCAGCAAGTCGACATTCTGCACGTCGATGATCCGCTGGAGGGCCTCCCACCTCTCGCCGTCAAAGCCCATCTGCTCTATGAGCTCCCGCGCTGCAGTCCGAGCCCGGTCATACAGCACCTCGGTTTCCCAAAGAGTGTCGTCGCCGTCGAAAATCACGGTCTGAGCGATCGTGCTCACTGCGACAGGATCGCGCGTGCCGGGGTACTCACTACAGGCCGACTCACTGTCATTAGGCTTCCACCAGGGATTTTATCCGTGCGAGCTCGCCCCAGACAGCGGCCAGACAGCGGGACCGAGCATCGAGTCGACGGCTGGTGGGGCGGCACCAGCGGGCACGGGCTTCCTGACAACGCTTCAGTCTCGCTCGAGCTCGTCGAGTCGAGCGAGGGCCTTCAGGCATTGTTCGAGGCCGTGCTCTGCGTGCTCGGTCTGCGCCCTCTTGCGCTCTGCGACGGCCTCGGCCCGGCGCTGCTCGGCTGCCTGTGTCTGAGGGTTCCAGACGTCCAGGTGGACGAGCCGAGCCTTCCGCGGCCCTGCAAGCGTCCACAGCTCGTCCAAGTCGACCGATGCCGCCTCTGAGATGGAACGAAGCCGAGCATCGTTCGTGCGAGCAGCGGCGTCCCTGATCGCTTGAGCGGTCCGAGGCCCCCCGTTCCCGAGCTCCGTGCTATTCCTCACGCCCTGGCGCTTCACAGTGACTTCGAAGGCTTGTCTGGCGTCTCGCAGTCCGGCTCGCAGCTCCTCGTGCGCCGGACCGAGTGCGCGCCACCTCCGGGCGTCGGCCCGGGCCCGTCGCTCGCTTCGCACCGTGGTCACAACCGAGAGGCTCACCGCAGCCCCCGAAACCCCGATGGCGACCCCACGAAGTGGTATTGCTCAAGTCGTATCTCTCCCGAGTGCATGGTCCCGCCCAGGCTAGGTGCGTGACGCGGACCTGACGCGGGAGGTGGGTCGACGTCGGTAAACGGCGGTCAACCCCGGCTAGGCCGCTTCCCTGGTCAAGACCGCTTTTCGGACATCGACGCAGGTCGCAACACTGGCCCGAAACGCGCTGATAATGCTGAGGTCGCTGGTTCGAGTCCAGCTAGCCCCACCACATTCCACCAAGCCCGGTCTTGGACCCGCTCCGGACCTCCTTGTGCAGGATGTCTTCGACCTTCTCCGCCATGCGTTGCAGGCTGAAGTGGGCCTGCACGTGTTCTGAGCATGCCGCACCGAGTCGCGGCTCCCGCTGCTGCCAGCCGGCGACGGATGCGAGATGTTCGGCGAGACCGACGGCGTCTCCGCTTTCGAACAAGAACCGCTCGAACGCGCCGGTCAATATCTCCGGCACGCCTCCGACTCGGGACGCCACGACGGGTCGACCCGACGCCATACCCTCGAGCACGGTCCGGCTCAATCCCTCGGTGACCGATGGCAGCACGACGGCATCCGCGGCGCGCAGAGCGGTGAGGACATCGTCGCGCATGGGGAGCCAATGGCATCCCTCGGGCGCTCGCTCCTGGAGCCCGCGCAGGTAGCTTTCGGGATCCGGTGCCAGTACGGGTTGTCCCTGAATCACGAGCCGGCCCTGATCCGCTGTCAGACCCAATCGGCGCCAGGCATCGAGCAGGAGATCGATGCCCTTGTCGCTGTCCAGCCGGCCGTAGTACAGGGCGACGAACACATCGGCGGGAAGACCCAGCGCTTGGCGCGAGCGGAGGCGCTCGACCGCTCCCCCCGGGGGATACTGCATGGAATCGATGCCGGTGTGGACGACATCGACGCGGGTTCGATCCAGACCGTCGTCCACCCAAGAATCGCGGGTGGCTTCGGACACGGCGATGAACCGGTCCGCCCACTGTGCCAGCCGGGGTGTCGTCCCGTCATGGAAGGCGTCGCGGAGGTGGCAGACCACGGGCGCGCCGGTCACCAGGCCCGTCAATCGCGCACAGATCACGTCCCGAAAGCGATGGACATAGATCACATCCGGCCGACGTCGAGCTCCCGACCAGATCGCCGGAACGAGCTTGGTGGCAGCCCGCACAGAGTGTCGTTCCACCCCCATCCACGAGCGCGTCATCGACCGGCAGAACGAAAGGTATTCCCCACGCAGGTCACCATCGTGCTCGTACAACAGGTCCACGGAGTGGCCACGTTGGCTCAACGCCCTTGCGATCTGCAGGCTGCTGATCTCGGTCCCACCTTCTCGCTTCAACGATTTGGCATACATGAGGATGCGCATTGTCACCCCCCGGCCGCGTGGCGCAGCCCCGCCCCCGCCAAGTCGTCGGCAGAAACCCTCCCGATCATGGTGAGCGCTCGTGGTTACGGATCCGAGCTCCGACCCCTCGTGTGTAGTACCGCGCCTTGCGGGAGATGATCTGCCCCGCAACGAGCGCTCGGCGCGAGCGGGGAAGACGGCGCGGTGATACGAGGATCTCACCGTCTCGGGCAATCTGCAGAAAACGGCTGGGGTTGGGAGGAAGGTAGTCATCGTGCCAGGTCCATGCGTTGTGGCGCTGATAGAGCGCCCGGATCTCCTGGAAGCGCTCGAGATCGACGGCCAACTCCCGCGACGGGATGTCGCCTAGGGTCTCATCGGGGTAGTAGTCCGCCCTAAGCCACACATCCCGCGAGACCAATTCCTGGCTCGACAACCCGTCCCACGCCCACACAGAGCAGCCGTGGCGCTGCGCCAGAGCCACCATGGCGTGATTGACCTGGACGTGCTCTTCATGGCCGTACTCGCCCCATGGGTTGTGGGTGTAGATGTCGGTGCGCGGTCCGACATGGGGATCGACGGCGGCCAGCAGGGCTGCATAATTTGACCGGTAGCGCTCCGCAGGCTCGACCTGGCATGAGCGCATCAGGGTCACGCCGTGTTCAACGGGCACCCGACTCAGGAAATCTGACTGGCCGTAGACACCGGCGTTCTCCAATCCCAGGAACTCGAAGCCAGCGAAGGGGTAACTCGTCCGGACGAGCTCCCGACCTTCGGTCAGAGCCGGGTCCTTGGTTGCCACCGAAAAGGCGGCCAGTACCTTCGACGCGGTAGGCAGGACCGGGCCGAGCCACAGCACTTCATCGTCGGGGTGGGCGACGACCACGAGGACTTCGAGATCAGCACCCATACCCACCGTGAGGACGATACATCGGGAGTCTCAACCGCTCTTGACGTCGTCCAGGCCAATCTACGATGCGGGGATGGTGCCACCGGAGCCCACCGGGTCGATCGGCGAGCCGTCGCGGACCACCGAAACCTGGCTGGAGGCGGTGCGCGACGCCGAAAGGCGGGGCGAGTTGCTCTCGGCCTTCGATCTCGCGGCGCGGGGGCTCGAGGAGTATCCCGGTGACGTCGAGCTGCGGTACCGGGCGGTCCTGGCTCTCGCCCGGACGGGCTCGACCGGCCAGGCGGCGCGCCGTTTCGTGGAGCTGGATCTGTCCGCGGTCGACACCGAGGACGTCGCCGCACTCGAGGCACGCATCCAGAAGGACGAGGCACTCGCCGCCACCGGTGACGAGCGGCGCCGTCTGGCGGCACACGCCGCCACGACGTACCGAATCATCCGGGACCGTACACGCGGTTACTTCCCCGCTATCAACGCCGCCACCCTGACGCTGGTGGCGGGTGATACCTCCACCGCGCAGACGCTGGCCCGCGAAGCGCTCGAGCTGGTGTCGAG
This sequence comes from Acidimicrobiales bacterium, assembly GCA_036511675.1. GTDB lineage: Bacteria > Actinomycetota > Acidimicrobiia > Acidimicrobiales > UBA8190 > Chersky-840. The sequence goes on from DATCBU010000085.1 coordinate 8,913, forward strand.
CTCAGGTGAGACGTCGTACTTCGCGGCCGCAACCGATGCCGAGGCCCGCCTGCTCCTCGGTGACGAGGACGGCGTCCGGGCCGCACTCGACCGGGCGGCTTGCCTCCACGAGGGGGACTTCGGTGCGCTCTCGACCACGCGACGTCAGCTGCGCATGATCTGCGGCGTCACCGGCACCGACCCCGATATCCTCTCCGCCCTGGCCGGGCCGGCCGTGGTGCACTACTGCGGGCACCGGATGGCGGGTCCCGCCGAGCAGGGCCGCCTCCGCCATGGTCAGGAGGGCGACGTCACGTCCCGGGTGGCGCAAGCGGTGGAGCGACGTCCGGCGGGGTACGCCTACGGCTCTCTGGCCAGCGGAGGCGACATCTTGTGGGCCGAAGCCCTGCTGGCCCGGGGCTGCGAGCTCCACGTCGTGCTGCCCTTCTCGCTCGAAGAGTTCATCGTGACTTCGGTGGCGCCTGCGGGTGCGGGGTGGGTTGTGCGGTTCAACCGCTGTCTCGAAGCAGCCACCTCGATCAACTACGCCACTGTGGGCGCGTACCTCGACGACGATGTGCTGTACGCGTACTGCGCCGAGTTCGCCATGGGACTGGCCCTGGTACGCGCCCGGCATCTCGACTCCGACGTCTATCAGCTGGCGGTATGGGACGGCGAGCCCCCGACAGGGGTCGCCGGCACGGCCGCCGATGTCGCCCGGTGGGCAACGACGGGTCACGATGCCATCGTGGTCGCTCCGGGGGCGGTGGAGTCCGAACCCACGGGCGGGGGCGACGATCCGGCGCCGCGTCTTTCGACGGACAATGGACCCGGGCGCGTGGTCCGGGCCATGTTGATCGGCGACATCAGCGGGTTCTCGAAATTGACCGACGAACAACTTCCCAGCTTCGCCCGCACCGTCCTCGGGGCCTTCGCCGCGGTGCTCAGCCGTCACGACACCGACGTCGAGTACCGCAACACCTGGGGCGACGCCCTTTACGTCGTCCTGTCCGGGGCGCCGGCGGCGGCGCGCTGCGCCCTGGATCTGCAAGAGGTGATGGGGGCGCTCGACCTCGAGGGGGTCGGACTTCCCGCCCATCTCGCCTTCCGCCTCTCGGGACACATCGGGCCGGTGTTCCCCATCCGGGACCCGGTGTTGGACACCCTCGCCTTCATGGGCTCGCATGTGAGCCGGACCGCCCGGATCGAGCCCGTGACCCCGCCGGGCGCGGTGTACGTGACCGAGGCCTTCGCAGCTGCCCTCGAATTGTCGGGGTGCTCCGACGTCGGGTGTGACTACGTCGGGCACATGCCGGCGGCCAAGGACTACGGACGCCTGCGCATGTACCGGGTGGGGCGACGGAGCCCGGCGACGGCGCAGCGTCGCTGAGTCAGGCGACCCTTCCCCTACGGACGCCCGGGCCTGTTCGTCTACCCCGCCACGGCGCCGTGGGCGCTCCAGAACTTGTTGAGGTGCCCCCTGCACCTTGCACAGCCGGACGAAGCCTCCGATGAGCGGGACAAGGATCCAGAAGCCCGTCACTGCATGGACCGGTTTCGGTTGACCCTCGGCCCCATACAGCGCCCCGACTTCAGAGGGCATCACGGAGATGTTCACGATGGAGAGAAAGACGGGCGAGCACCAGTCCGAGCACGCCACCGGTCCCTTGTCCCGAATACCCCTTCATCTCCTTGAACATCGCATATTGCCAATAGATCCCCTAGATACCGAGCGTCACGATCGAGAGCAGAATGACGATCCACGGGTTCCTGATCATGCCGAGGGGTCCGGGCACGGTGTGCCACCTTTCGAAGCCCAAGCACGAGCTTGCGTTTCGCACGCCACTTGTCGCCCCGCACGGTCGACGGGATCAGGGCGGTGCGCGATCCTCAAGCGCCGGTGAGCTGCACGACGTCGCCCCCGGCGTAGTGCAGGTTCGGGAATCGGCGGACGCCCGATCGACCCGTCACGGTCAAGGTGCCCGTCCCCACGAGTTCCGGCGCCGGGACGCGCAACGTCGCCTCCCCGGTGGAATCCGCCGTGGCGCGTATCACGCCGTGTCCCGTCTCGAGCGTGAGGTGGGACCCGGCCGTGGCCCCGCGCACGACCACCGGTGCCGCCGCGGTCACCCAGAAGTCCCTGAAATTCGAGACGTAGGAGATACCCCGGCCCTGCACTTCGAGATATGCCTGGAATGGCGCGGGGTCGTTCATATGCAGACTGTGGCTCGAGTACACCTGTCGATCGCCGAACCACACGGTGAGGCTGTGGTGGCCGTCGGTGCGGATGGTCACCGGCTCGGTCGACGGGGTGTCGGCACGCAGGGGCTCCTGCCACAGTCGATCGGTGACGGCGTCGGCGACGAATCCGTGCGCCGAGCCGATCTGCCACGTGCTCTTCCCCCGCGACGACAAGGCGGAGACGACCACGTAGTTGATCGATCCGTTGCGCTGCGTGGAGGCCGATTGCACGGCCAGCACGGCTTCGCCCACCCCGGAGCCCACCGCCGACGACGGTCGGGACATGAGCGCATGCCAGACGACGTCGGGCCCCGCGGCGCGCAGCGTCACCGCGAACCATCCGGCCCAGCTGGCATGAGAGCGGACCCCGACATCGAGCCCCGACGCGGTGGCGTCCACCCAGCCCACTCCCGGCGCGGCCGAGCCGTTGAAGACGTAATGGTCCTGGAGCACCCGGTTGGGAGCGGCGGTCTCGAACGGATCGGCCATGGACAGGCCGGAGTGCGCGAGGGCGAGCCCGGCCGGCATGGGGCGCGCCGGCGAGGTGCTGGGCCACACCGTCAACGCCATCGTGGCGATCACGAGCACCAGCGCACCGACGGTGACCTCGATCCGCCACAGGTTGGCCCGAGCCCGGGCCCCGCGCCGAGGGTGCAGGCGCCGGTCGTGGCCCTGGCCCGTGTGCTGATAGGTGGGGCGCGACACGGGGGTGAGTTGGGTGACCATCGTCAATGAGCCGCGGCTCAGAGTGTCCGGTAGTAGGTCAGGTCGGCGCGCATGAAGGCCCGGTGGGCGAGGGCCACGGCCACACAGGCGTAGACCCCCGCACCCGCCACCAGTCCGGCGACGGCGGACACCGTCGGGCCGGCCCATGCCGCGCCGATGGACGTGGTGGCCAGCGCCACGAGCCCCGCCCACGCGGCGACGAGCGGACGCATGGGCGCCGACAGGGAGAAGAGCAACTGGCTGCAGAAGAGCCCGATGCCGAGACAGAGATAGCCGACCGTGCACGCCGTCAGCAGGCCCGGGTGCCGGGCCAGGTCTTCGAGGATGGGGAAGGTGGCGCCGAGGCGGGGGGCGCCCACGATCACGGCCGCGCCCGCCACCACGGCGAGCCCACTGAGCATCAGGAGCTGCTCGCGCCAGTACCGCACCACCGTGTGGCGGAATTCGTGGGTCTGGGCCACGGTGAACTGTGACAACCACGCCGGGAACTGGCGTGTCAGCAGGTGCTCGGTGGCGGCGACAGTCTGGGCCAGCAACGGCACCAGCACGACGATGGCGACGCCGCTGGTCATGGCGAAGGGGGCGTTGAAGGTGTAGCGGGCTTGCAGCAGTCCCCCGCTCACGAGTTGGGGGACGACGACGATGGCGAAGAAGGCGAAGCCGTAGAGCCCGTAGGGCGCCACCGCTCGGAACAGGGCCGCCCCCGACGGGTGCCACAGTGCCGAGGGTGCCGACGAGTCGACGCGTAAGAGCCACCACGCGCTCGACAGCCAACACACCGCCGCCATCACCGCCACGACGCGGACCTGCCACACGATGAGCACGGTGGGGTCGGTGTAGGACCCGGCGTGGTTCACCAACCAGAGGAGGATGGCGGCGCCGGCGACCACGATGACGCCGATGGACAGAAAGGCCCGCCGCACGTAGAACGCCGCCAACCCCAGTTGCAGGGCGGCGATGGAGATCGCCGCGGCGAGCCCCAATCGAGCCGTGGCCGGCGTGCCGGCGCGCAGGACGTCGTTGCGGACCAGGTAGAGCACCACGCCCGACAACACCGTGGACAGCAGGCCGGCCTCGAGGGTCCAGCGGGTGATGAGCACCACCATGCCCTGGTCCCCGAGGCCGATGTAGAACGAGGCCCGTCGGCCGAAGGCCTGGATGAAGGGGCCCGTGACCAAGAGTGCCACCGCTGTGGCCAGGGTCACGGCGTTGGCGATGGACGGGATGGCGACGTTCGACGACCAGAACGACACGCCCGAGATGAGGAGCGTGGCCAGGCTCACGAGCCACGGTGAGGAGTAAGCGAGCCCCCGGGCCAGGGCCAGGGGACCGGGCGGCCGGGAGCGGATGGCGACCGGTGCCATCGCCTGGCGCGACAGTGCCGACGAGTAGAGGGGGACGAGGGCGAAGACGCGCTCGGCCAGGGCGTTGAGCCCGTCGGACCCGAGGGCACGCGCCCGCTTGGCGGTGTACCCGCAGGTCTCGAGGACGACCGCCACCTCCACCGCGTTCAACGGTGCCGGGCAGCGCCCTACGACGGTGCGCGCGGCGATATGGAGGCCGAGCTCACCGGCCTCGGTGGTCTGCATCGTGCCGGTACTCATGACAGCGTATGGGCCATGGCCCTGTCCGAGACCGAAGCGCTGTGTTGCGCGAGATCTGGTGTGGCGTCCCCGGTGCCCGGCCCGACCGAGCTGGACCGTTCGAGGATCCCGGTGTAGACGTCGTCGTAGTCGTCGAACATGCGCTGGGCCGTGAACAGCGTCAGGGCGCGGTTGCGGAGCCATGTGCCCAGATGGCCGCGTTCGACCGAGGACGCCCCGAGCACGGCGATCAGGGCTTCGGCCATGGCCCCGGGATCACCGGGCTCGACAATCATGTCGACCCCCCGGCACTGGGCCGGGCCGATGGCCTCGGCCACCCCGCCCACGGCGGTGGCCACGATGGGGCGTGCCGCCAACATGGCCTCGACGGCGGTGTAGGGGAATGCCTCGGAGATCGACGACAGTCCGATCACGTGCGAGGCCCCGTAGGCGGCGGCGACGTCGTTGGTGGAGCCCTCGAAGGTCACGGCGCTGGTGAGCCCGAGGTCGGTCACCGCGGCCTGACACTGCTCGAGGTAGCTCGGGGACGTCGCCGGGCCCCACAGGCGCAGGCGCGCGTCGCGGATCACCCCGCGCACCCGGGCGAATGCCTGGATCAGCGTCAACACGTCCTTCAACGGGTCGATGCGACCGATGAAGCCGACCGTGGGTGGCCCGTCGGGCTCAGGCCAGACGTCGATGCGGGCGGGGTCGACGCCGTTGTGGATTACCCGGATGCGTTCGGGCTCGACGCCGAGGGCCTGTTCCCACCCGGCGTTGTAGCCGCACACCGGCGTGAGCACGTCGGCTTCCCGGTAGGCGAGCTCGACGACGGCGCGGTAGAAGTTGGCGAAGAGCACCTTGGTCCCGAAGGGCTCGGTCGACATGGCCAGCAGGCGCTCGCGCAGGTAGATGCCGTGCTCGGTGAGCACCAGCGGTGTCCCGTAGCGGTACTTGGCCACGATGGCCGGCAACGCGCACAACGCCGCCGCCGAACTGTGGGCGATGTCGCACACCGGGGTGGGCGCGGTCAAGGGGAGCAGGTAGCGGTACATCGTGCGGGCGAAGTCCATGGCCGGGGCGAGCCCGGTGCGGGCATGGATGGGATTGGCCTGCAGGCGGTCGAGCAACAGACCCCATGCCGCCGCGTCCCCGAGGGCCCGCCGCAGGTCATAGCGCTCCGCGAAGTGGGCGACTTCGGAGAGGCTGTCGCCGAGCGCCTCGGGATCGGCTTCCGGCGCGGCCAGGCAGTCGACGAGATGCTCCCACGCCGGCAGGAAGCGATCGCGCACGACAGGGGAGGACGTCCGCAGTGCCCGGCGCCAGCCGTGGCGCCTCGGCAGGTACTCCTCGGCCAGTTCCAGGCCCCACAACGGGATGGGCTGCAACCTCACGTTGGGCGGTGGCCGGTACTGGATGCGGTGATGCGGATTGTCGACGAGGGCCCCGATCTCGAAGTCGTGCTGCGGGAGGCCGTGCACGAGCATGTCGACCCAGGTCGACACGCCACCGAGCACAAAAGGGTAGGTCCCTTCGGTCGAGAGGTAGATCTTCACGCCGACTCGGTGTACCCGAGGGTCTCGCCGATGGCGATGGCCTTCGACAGGCACTTGTGGGCCAGGGGGAGATTGCCCGCCTCGAGGAAGCTCCTGGCGCTCTCCCGGTAGGCCATGAACACGCCCTGGGGCAGTGTCTCGGACTTTTCGGCGATCTCGAGATACGCCTTGCCGGCGAGGCGCTGCATGCGGTTGGCGTGATCGCCGCGCCCTGCGGCCAGGGCGGACGCCGCTGCCGCCCGATAGGCGATGGCGGCGCGTTGCGGCGAGCCGGCTTCCGCCGCTTCGGACGCCTCGGCCTCGAACGCGGCCAGCGCCTGGGAGTGATCGGCGTCGCGCGACGCCACCAGTGCCCGCACCCATCCGTCGGCACCGCTCGTGTCCCCCGCCGCCGCCCGGGTGCCGGGCTCGTTCGTGGCCACCTCCTCGTCCACCGAGAATTGCGCCTGGTTGACGTCGGACCCGAAGCGCAGGTGCCAGCGCTCACAATCGGATTGGATCGGTGCCTCCTCGGGAGCGCCCATCTCCTTGAACAGCGCACGGAGCAAGGTGTGGCTGGCCGCGATCGACCCCAGGAACGACGGTGACAGGTCCGAGGCGTAACGCTCAGGGCTGACCCGACCGTTGTGGAAGTAGGTCGACCCGACGGCGAGGACCACTCGCTCCTCTTCGGCGGACCCTGTGCCGACGGGCCCTGATTCGTCCGGATCCGGGTCCGGATCCGGCGGCGGGG
>DATCBU010000086.1:0-5197 GCA_036511675.1 Acidimicrobiales bacterium
CGACAGCCCCACCCCGCCACAACCCACGACCACGACGCTGGACGCAGGGGTGACGCGCGCCGTGTTCCACACCGCACCCACCCCGGTGGCCAGTGCGCACCCGACCAACGCGGCGAGCTCCAGGGGCACGGCGGGGTCGACGCGCACGACCTCTCCTTCGGGGACGAGGGTCTCCTCGCCGAAGGTGGCGGTCCCGAGGCCGCGCACGAGAGGGACGCCGCCCACCCTGGCGTAGGCACCCGACAGCGATTCGGTCAGACCCACCTCACACAACATCACCTGACCCCGCAGGCACCAGAAACAGCGTCGGCACGCCGGCATCCACGTGAGCACGACGTGGTCCCCCGGCACGACGCGCGTGACGGCATCTCCCACCTCGACGACGACACCCGCACCCTCGTGGCCGAGCACGGTGGGGAACATGAAGGGGATCATCCCCTGCTGCACCGACAGGTCCGAATGGCAGACCCCGCTCGCCGCCATCTTGACCCGCACGTCCCGGGGCCCGGTGGGGGCAAGCACGATGTCCTCGATGACGAAGGGTGCTCCCACCTCGTGCACGACCGCGGCCTTTACCGTCCGATCGGCCCGGGTGCTCGCACCAGAGGACCCCATCAGCGTTGGACCCCCGGGGCGGTACCGGCGGTCGCCCCTGTTCGCGCCCCGGCGCGCACGGTGTCGGTGTCTGTCCCCGACCGCAGGACCGTGCCCGGCAGCGCTCCCGTGAACGCCCCGCCCCGCACGATCTCCTGGCCGTTCACGATCACGTGCTCGATGCCCACACCTTCGGCATAGAGCCGGCTCGCCCCGCCGGGGAGGTCGTGGCGAGTCCGCTCGGGCCCGTGCCCCACCCGCTCGGGGTCCAACACCACGATGTCGGCCCAGAAGCCCTCGGCCAGCCGTCCCCGCTCCCGCAGGCCGTAGAGCCGGGCGGGGACGTCGGTCAGCTGCCGCACCGCCTCCTCCCAGGACAGCAAGTTGCGGGCCCGCACGCCGTCGCCGAGCATGGAGGTGGAGTAGATGGCGCCGCACATCATGTCGAGGTGGGCCCCGGCATCGGACCCCCCCACCACGGTCCGGGGGTCCTGCCACACCTTGGCTCGCAGCTCCCAGTCCGCGTCGGACTCCCCGATGGGCGGGCGCAGCCCGGTCCGGAGCTTGTCGGCCACCACGATGTCGAGCAGCGCGTCGAAGGGGTCCTTGCCCGTCTCCCGGGCGATGTCGCCCACCGACCGTCCTTCGAAGGCGGTGTTCTGCTCGGCGAAGGTCTCGTCGATGACCAGGATCTCCCAGCGCGCCAGCGCACCGATGATCCCGGCCTCTTTCGACTTGGCCCCGGCGTCGAGCCGGGCCCGCTCGGCGGGATCGGACAGTACTTTCATGCGCTCGGCTACGGGTAGGGCGAACATCGCCCCCCACCCCGGCAGGCTGTCGAGGATGGCGCCGGGCTCGAAGCACAGCCGCAGCTTCATGGTGTGGGGCAGCGTCAGCGCCACCACGGTGGCGCCGCGTTCGGCTGCGCTGGTCGACGCCGCCAGCTGGTGCTCGAGGCCACCAGGATTGAGGGAGGAGACGCCGAGCACGTTCCAGTTGGCGGGGCGGTCGGCCAAGAGCGACAGCGTGGCCATGAGGTCGACCTCGTCCTCGCTGAACCCGTTGAGACACCCCGGCACGATGAGCTCGAGCGTGGTGCCCGGGTGAGTCTCCAGGACCCGGCACAGCGCCTCGAGCTCGGTGCGCGACGCGGCACGCGAAGGCACAGGCATGCCGTCCCCGTCGTTGTGCGTCGGCGCCTGCGACGTGGAGAGCCCCAGAGCTCCTTCTTCGAGCGAGCGGGCCACCATCGACGCCATGGCCCGGACCTGGTCGATGGTGCCCACGGCACCGACGGCCTCGTCGCCCATCACGACACGGCGCACGGCCGAATGCCCCACCAGGAACCCGGCGTTCACGGCCACCGAACCGTCCAGCCGGCCCAGCCATTCGCCGAAGGAGTTCCACGACCAGTCGAGGTGTTCCAGCGCCGCGATGGGCATGCCCTCGACGCGGGCCATCATGCGCGCCAGATAGTCGGCATGCTCGGCGCCCGCCGGTGCGAGGGAGAACCCGCAGTTGCCCCCGATCACGGTGGTCACCCCGTGCAGGGGCGAGGGGCTGGCCGTGGGGTCCCACGACAATTGGGCGTCGTAGTGCGTATGGAGGTCGACGAACCCCGGGGTCACGAGCATGCCGTCGGCGTCGATGACCTTGGCGGCGGGCTCGCCGGGGTCGGGGCCCGTGCCCGGCGCGCCCATCGACACGACCCGACCGTCGCGCACGGCCACGTCGGCACGGCGGGCCGGGCCCCCGGTCCCGTCCACCACCGTGCCGCCCTTGATCAGCAGGTCCAACATGGCGCCGTCGTCCGTGTCGAGTCCAGGCCCGGGCCCGTCACCGGGCGGGGGCGGGGAACTGGAGGATGGTCTTGGGACGGGTGAAGGCGAGCATGCCCTCGGGACCGAGTTCGAGCCCGTAGCCCGACTGCTTCCATCCCCCGAAGGGGGCTCGGTGGTCCATGGCTGCGGTGCCGTGGTTGTTCACGAACACGGTGCCGGCCTCGAGTCGCTTGGCGGCACTGGCCGCCAGGTCCTCGTCGGCGGTCCAGATGGACGCGCATAATCCGTAGGGCGAGTCGTTGGCGCGGCGCACCGCCTCGTCCACGTCCCGGTAGCCGATGACCGGGAGCGCCGGTGCGAATTGCTCCTCGCACACGATCTGGGCGTCGTCGGGGGCACCCTCCACGATGGCCGGAGACACCAGGTAACCGCCGGCCGCGGCGTCCTCCTCGCGCAGCCGCGCCGGACGATGGACCCGGGCGCCGAGTGCGGCGGCCTCGTCCAGCATGTCCTCCACGCGCTGGCGCGCCGCGGGACGGTGGACCGGGCCCATCGTCACCTCAGGAGCGAGCCCGTCCCCGACGACCTCCGACGAGACCCGGGACACCAGGGCGTCCACCATGGCCCGGACCTTCTCCTCGGGAACGTAGAGGCGCTTGATGGCCATGCACACCTGGCCCGAGGTGATGAACGTGGCCCCGGCCAGCTTGTCGGCCAGCGCGGCGTCGATGTCCACGTCCGGAGCCACGATGGCGGCGTCGTTCCCCCCGAGCTCGAGCACCACGGGTCGCACCGCGCTCGAGGCGGCGGCCATGACGGCCCGACCGGTGGGAACCCCACCGGTGAACGACACCATGTCCACACCAGGGTGCGACACGAGCATCTCGCCGATCTCGGGGCCGGGCCCGTTGACGGCATTCACCACCCCCGGCGGCAAGGCGTCGGCCAGCGCGGCGGCAACGGCCAGGACCGCACCGGGGCAGGTGGGCGGGGCCTTCACCACCACCGTGTTCCCGGCCAGCAGGGCGGGCAGCACCTTGTTCCCGAGCACCGAGACCGGCCAGTTGAACGGAAGCAGGGCGGCGACGACGCCGAAGGGCTCGTGGACGACGCTCGTCCGGCGTCCGCCCCCGGTGAGCGACCGGGTGGCCAGTGCCTCGGCGACCAAGGGGGCGAAGGCGCCCGCCATCCCGCCCACGGTGCCGGAGTCGAATTGCGCCTCCCACAACACCTTGCCGTGCTCGCGCGTGAGCAGGGTGGCCAGGTTCTGCGCCTCGACGGCGGCCCCGGCGGCCGACGCCGCCTTGGCGACGAGCTCGGCCCGCTCCTCGTAGGCCATGGCCGCCCACGACGGGAAGGCGGCGCGGGCCGCGGCGACGGCCCGGTCGAGCTGGGCCGGCGACGCCGAGGGCGCTTCGAACACCACTTCGGCGGGACGAACCGGGTTGGTGACGGGATAGGTCCCCGACTCCCCGCGCACCACCCCTCCGTCGATCACGAGCCCGATGGCGTCGCCCACTGTCGTCCTCCCGTCCGGAGAATGCCGTTCTCCTGCGGATGATAGTTTCCGATCTCGATGGCGTCAGGGGCGCGCGACACCGCAAGCGCCGAGCCACCGGCCCACCCGATCCGGACCGGCGGTGAGACCGGCGATGACCCGATGGACATGGGGCGAGCCGGGCTGCGCTCGGTGGCCGGCGCCCGCAGCCGGCAGGTCGAGGTCACCGCTCGGCTGGTGGAGTCGGCCCGAGAGCTGGTGTGGGACGCGGGCGGTCCCACCTTCACCGTGAACCAGGTGGTGGCGGCGGCGGGCACGTCGCTCAAGAGCTTCTACCGATGCTTCGCCGGCAAGGACGAGCTGCTCGTGGCGCTCTTCGAGGACGACGCCCGACGGGGCGCCGACGCTCTGGCGTCCATGGTCGACACCGAGGCCGAGCCCCTCGAGCGGCTGCGCGTCGTGGTCGTCGGCTTGTTCCGCTTCCTCACTGTCGAAGGGCGCCTGCCCTATGCCGCCGCGTTGGTCCGCGAGCACCTCCGGCTGGCCGAGTCGCATCCCGACCAGTTGCGGGGTGTGCTGCATCCCTTCGTCGGCGTCTTCGAGGACGCCGTGGCGGCCGCCCAGGCGGCCGGGGCGGTCCGTGCCGGAGATGCCCGGCGCGACGCGCGCACCCTGTTCCATCTGGTGCTGTCGCACCTGCACGCGCTCATCTGCCACCAGATCGAGGAGCCCCCCACCGAGGTCGCCGAGGAGCTGTGGGCGTTCTGCCACGCGGCCCTGCGCCCATGAGCCCCGACGACGGGGTCCTGCTCCCCGATCCCGCCCCCCGTCCGATCCGGGTGCCGGTGATCTCGGTCGACGACCATCTCATCGAGCCGCCTGACATGTTCGAAGGTCGTCTGCCCGCGCACCTGGCCGAGCGCGCCCCTCGGATCGTCGAGCGCGACGACGGAGTGCAGTACTGGCTCTACGAGGACCGCACCTATCCCAACGTCGGGCTCAATGCGGTGGCCGGTCGGCGCCGGGACACCTGGAGCATGGACCCGTCGCGTTTCGACGAGATGCGGCCCGGTTGCTACGACATCCATGCCCGCGTGGCCGACATGGACATCAACGGCGTGTGGGCCTCGCTGTGCTTCCCGTCCCTCGTGGCCGGCTTCTGCGGCTCGGTCTTCTCACGCTCGGAGGACCCCGAGCTCGGCCTGGCCTCGCTACGCGCCTGGAATGCGTGGCACGCCGAGGTGTGGGCCGGCACCTATCCCGAACGCATCATCCCCTTGCAGCTGCCGTGGCTCGCCGACATCGGCGTCGCCACCGAGGAGAT
>DATCBU010000087.1:0-28279 GCA_036511675.1 Acidimicrobiales bacterium
CGTCATCGCCCTGGCGCCCATGCTGCTGCAGCTCCTGCCGCGCTCGGGGGGCATGGCCGAGCTCCTGGGCAAGCTGGTGGCGCCCTTCAGCCTCTTCGCCGTGGTGTTCTCCTTTCTCGCCGCCTGGGTGGTCGACCTCACAGGCGACTACCGGACCATCTGGCTGTGGCCGGCCGCGGCGGGGATCGTCCAGGCGGTGGTGATGTGCTGGTTGCGCATCCCCAAGGGCCAGGAACGCGCCGAGATGGGCGACCTGGTGCAGCGCATGGGGGACTCGGTCATGGAGCAGGTCACGGGACGAGACCGGTCATTGCTCGGCGGCGTCGTGACGGCGGCGGACGCCGACTCGGCGTCGGTCTTCGACATGGCCCGCCACGTCCTCGGCAACCCCTACGAGGAGCACTCCGACGAGCAGTCCGAAGCACCCCCCGACGACGCCCCGCCGCCCGGAGGGACGGCCCCCCCTTTCCCCGCGTAGCATCGGGGCGTCCGTGTGCGCGTGGCGCATCGGCCCGTGACCGGTCGATCCGGCCCGGGAGCCAGTCAGGAGGGTGGGTCATGGAGGTACGCGACAAGCTCTACATCGGTGGGGCCTGGGTGGCCTCGACGGGCACGGGTGTGATCGAGGTCGTCAACTCAACCACCGAGGAAGTCATCGGGACCATCCCGGCCGGGACACCCGAGGACGTGGACCGCGCCGCACATTGTGCTGCCGACGCCTTCGCGGAATGGTCCGCCACGTCGCGAGAAGAGCGGTCGAAGACCCTCGCGCGGGTCCAGGAGGCGCTGTCGGCGCGCACGACGGAGATCGCCACGCTGATCTCGCAGGAGGTCGGCATGCCCTTCACGCTGTCGAACCTCATCCAGGTGGGCCTGCCCGTGATGAGCTTCGCCGCCGCGGCCCAGCTCGCCACCGAGTTCCCCTTCGAGGAAGAGGTGGGGAATTCGCTCATCGTCCGGGAGCCCGTCGGTGTGGTGGGCGCCATCACACCGTGGAACTATCCGCTGCACCAGATCGCGGCCAAGGTGGCGCCGGCCCTGGCGGCGGGATGCACCGTGGTGCTGAAGCCCAGCGAGGTGGCGCCGCTCAACGCCTTCATCCTGGCGGAGATCCTCGACGACATCGGCCTGCCGCCGGGCGTGTTCAACCTCGTGACCGGTGTCGGGCCGGTGGTCGGTGAGGCCATCGCGTCGCACCCGCTCGTCGACATGGTGTCGTTCACGGGCTCAACCCGCGCCGGAAAGCGCGTCATGGCCCTGGCTGCCGACGGCGTGAAGCGCGTGGCGCTCGAGCTCGGCGGGAAGTCCCCCAACGTCATCCTCGAAGATGCCGATCTCTCCGCCGCCGTGCCCGCCGGTGTAGCGGCCTGCTACATCAACTCGGGCCAGACCTGCTCGGCGCTGACGCGCATGCTGGTGCCCAGGTCGCGTCTGGCCGAGGTCGAGGCCTTGGCGGTGGAGACGGCCGAGACCTACAAGCCCGGCGACCCGTTCGAGGGCGACACCCGACTCGGCCCGCTCGTGTCCTCGACCCAACTCGAGCGTGTGCGTGGCTACATCAAAAAGGGTGTCGACGAAGGCGCGACGTTGCTCACCGGCGGTGCGGAACTCCCCGAGGGCCTCGACAAGGGGTACTTCGTGCGCCCCACGGTGTTCTCCAACGTCACGCGCGACATGACCATCGCCCAGGAGGAGATCTTCGGGCCCGTCCTGTCGATCATCCCCTACGACACCGAGGAAGAAGCGGTCGAGATCGCCAACGACACCGTGTACGGCCTGGCCGGCGGGGTGTGGGCCGGCGACAAGGACCACGCCGAGCGTGTGGCCCGGAGGCTTCGCAGCGGTCAGGTGGAGGTCAACGGGGGAGGCTTCAACCCCCTGGCGCCCTTCGGCGGCTACAAGCAGTCCGGCATCGGGCGTGAGCTGGGCAAGTACGGCCTCGAGGAATACCTGGAGGTCAAGGCGCTCCAGCGCTGAGCCCCTCCGGCGCGCCGGCTGGGTAGGGTGCGCTCATCAATTCTGGTGATTGCCGGGCTGGGTGCCGACGTCAACAGTGGGGGCCGGGACCGCTGAGGTCTCGGACGGAGGGACAGTGGAAACCGGGGGACGGGTCTTCACGCCACGGAGACCGAGGAGGCTGCTGGCGCTGGCCGCGGCCATGGTCGTCGTCGCATCCCTGGGTGCCGTGGCGGGCCCGGCCGGGGCGCGCCCGGAGCGGTTCCACGGTGCCGCGCCCGGATCGGTGACGTGCCAGCTGTCGGGGACCGTGTCCTTCAACCCGCGCCTATCGGCGTCGCAATCCACGGCGCACCCGTCGCGCCTCACCGGCAGGCTCTCGGGTTGTCGCACGTCCAACGCGGCGGTGACGATCACCTCGGGCCGCGTGACCGAGACGTTCAAGGCCAGCCCGCTCAACTGCGCCACGTTGTCGAGCACCGGGGCCCCGGCCTCGCTGACCGTGGCGTGGAAGGGCAACGCCTTCGGTCACCGCGCCTCGTTCACCAAGACGAGAGAGACCAACAACGCGTCGCAGGTCGTGACCAACGGACGCGGCTTCGAGGGTTTCGCCGTGCCCGGAGCGGGGGGGCGCTCCAGCACGAGCGGGTCCTTCGCCGCCGCGTCGGGATCGACGTCCAACGCCTATACGACGCTCACGCACGGGGCGCTGGATTCGATGTGCCGGAGCGCCAAGGGCGTGGCCAAGCTGACGGTGGCCGGCACCATCACCCTGGGCTCGGGGGTGGCCCAGGGTGGGAAGTACGCCGTTGCTCTCGGTGCCTACGCCGGCTACGCCAATCCCGACGGGCTGGTCAGCTTCGAGTTGGCCACCGGGGCGCATCTCACCTACGCCACGGACTATCTCGCCAAGGGCCAGGGTTGGGCGGCGATGGCCGAGGCCCCCGGTGCCTCGGCGTGGAGCCACTCGGGGTTCCGCCTGGTGATGGCGGTCCCCATCCTGCCCGGTGTGGGGACGCTGGCCCAAGGCGCCACCGGTGCCTACAACCAGTACTTCACCACCCTGGCCAAGAACCTCGTGAGCGCCGGTGAAGCCAACGCCATCTTGCGCCTGGGGTGGGAGTTCAACGGAAACTGGTACCGGTGGTCCGTCCAGAGCAGTGCCGACGCGGCGAACTTCGTCAAGTACTGGCAGCACATCGTGACCACCATGCGGGCCGTGCACGGCCAGAGTTTCAAGTTCTCGTGGAACCCCAATGGCCCCAGCCCCACGAGCTACAGCCCCGACCAGGCCTATCCCGGCAACGCTTATGTCGACTACGTCGGGACCGACCAGTACGACAACTTCTGGGGCAGCCCCTTCACGCCCTCGGCCGCCTGGGCCAACGACCTTTCCCAGCAGTGGGGGCTCAATTGGCTGGCGTCGTTCGCCGTCGCCCACGCCAAGCCCATCGGCATCCCCGAATGGTCCGACGAGTACCGACCCGACGGGCACGGGCTCGGGGACGACCCGTCGTTCATGGACGCCATGGCGGCCTGGTTCGTCTCGCACAAGGTGGCCTTCGCCGACATCTGGTCGTACGACTCCTCGTCGACCTACCGCAACAACATCCTCGACGGCACCTTCCCCAAGTCCCTGGCCGAGTTCAAGGTGGACTTCGGCTGAGGGCCACCCGGCATCACACCGGGGGTTGCTCTGCGATAGTTAACGATATATCATGGCACTACGAGAACAGTCTGGGCAGTGGGCCCGGGCCGACAGTCGACACAGGAAAGATGCGAAGACCATGCACGGACACATGAAGATGCGGGGACGTCACGGCCGGCCGCCCTGGGCCTACGGCGAATGGGGAGCGGACCGGGGCAACTGGCGCGGTGGGGGCCGGCGCATGCGGCGCGGCGACATCCGGACGGCCCTGCTCAGCGGGCTCACCGACGGCCCGGCCCACGGGTACGAGCTCATCGGGCGCCTGGAGGAGAAGAGCGGGGGCACCTGGCGGCCTAGCCCCGGCTCGGTGTACCCCACTCTGCAGCTGTTCGAGGACGAGGGCCTGGTGCGCTCCGAGGAGCGCGACGGCAAGCGGGTGTACGAGCTCACCGACGCCGGCCGGACCGAGGCGGCCGAGCGCGTCGAGAAGTACGGGAACACCCCGTGGGACACCGACGCCGACTTCGCCACGGAATTCCAAGGGCTCATGCGGGCCGCCGCGCACCTCATGGGCGCGGCCAAGCAGATCGCCCGCGCCGGTGACCCGGTGCAGATGGAGCGGGCCACCGCCGCCATCCGGGCCACGGGCAAGGAGCTCTACAAGATCCTGGCCGAAGACTGAGCGGTGCGACCGAGCCTCAACGCAGCGCGAACAGCCGCACCGGCTCGTCGATGCCGCGCAGGGCCTGTGCCGTGAGCTCGACGACGTCGAACCACGAGTCGCCGGCGGCGGGCTCGCCCAGCGCGGCGCGTACAGGCTCGGTGATCACCACCGATCCGGGCTCGGCCACTTTCACGGCGCGCGCCACGAGGTTCACGAGCGGACCGAAGTAGTCGCCGTCGCGCGCCCCCACGGTGCCGTACCCGACAGCACCGCGTGCCGCGGGGAGTGCGGCATCGATCGCCACCGCCCGGCACAACTCGAGGGCGATGTGCGCCGCGTCTGCTGCGGTGGGGGCCAGGAACATCGCTTCGTCGCCGATCAGCTTCACGACGCGGCCGTCATGGGCCGAGGCGATGTCCCACGCCGCGGCCTCGAACCCGCCCAGCGCCATGGCGTGCTCCTTCAAGGTGAGGCCGCTGGCCCAGGGCGTCGATCCCACCAGGTCGACGAAGCCGAGGCCCACGGTGACGGCGTGCTCGTCGACTTCGAGGGTGCGTTCGGCCACCGAGCGGCGGATGGCCAGGGTCATGTGCTCGCGCAGCAGATTGGTCATCAACCCCGGTGTGACGGCGATGAAGGTGGCCGTGCCGTCCTCGCCCGCACGGGCCCGGGCCAGTTCGGTGGTCTCCGGGCTCAGGACAGGCAGGCGCTCGGTGAGGAACACGCTGACGGCCGCCTCGGCGATCCTGGCCACGGCCGCTCCCAGAACCCGGGTGAAGGACAAGGTGGCCGTCTCGCCGAAGAGCGCCGCGCCCGCCTCGAACGACACCACGTCCTCGACCACCGACGACGGCAGCCCGGGGTGGCCCGGGTCACCGAGATCGGTGGGGAGTCCCGCCGCCAGCCGGACACGCCGCACCCGGTCCACCGTGGTGGCGCCCGCGGACGCCACCGCCTCGATGGGCAGGGCGTCGCCCGGGGCCTGCAAGGGGAGCTCGGAGGCCAGTGCCGCCAGCGCCCCGGACCGGGCCGCGTCGACCATCGCCTCCAGCGTCACGCCGCGTCCGTCGAGGTACTGCAGGAGCTCGAGGCGTTCGGCGCCGTCGGGGGCGTCGGGGTCGTAGATCCCCGCTTCGGCGAATTCCTCGGCGCGCCGCGCCGGCATGGGGACGAGCCCGTTCCGAGATCAGGCGCCCATGGCGTGGACGCCCCCGTCGACGTGCACCATCTCGCCTGTGGTCATGGGGAACCAGTCCGAGAGCAGGGCCACACAGGCCCGGGCCACGGGCTCGGAGTCGTTGACGTCCCACCCCAACGGGGCGCGGTCGCCCCAGGTGTCCTCGAAACCCTTGAAGCTGGGGATCGACTTGGCGGCCATAGTGCGCACCGGGCCCGCCGCCACCAGGTTGACCCTGATGCCTGCGGGCCCGAGGTCACGCGCCAGGTACCGCGCCAGAGACTCGAGCGCGGCCTTGGCCACGCCCATCCAGTCGTAGGCGGGCCAGGCCACTCGGGCGTCGAAGTCGAGTGCCACCACCGAGGCGCCGCCCGCGGCCACGAGCAGCGGGTGGAGTGCTCCGACGAGCGCCTTGAGCGAGTACGCCGAGATCTGCAGGGCCACGGCCACCTGCTCCCACTCGGCGCGCAGGATGTCACCGCCCAGGCATTCCTGGGGCGCGAAGCCGATGGCGTGGAGGATGCCGTCGAGACGGCCCCAACGCGCCGTGAGGTCGGCGGCGGCCGCCTCGAGATGGGCGGGGTCGACGACGTCGAGCTCGATGACATCGACGGGGGTCTCGAGCTTGCGTGCCGTGCGCCTCGTGAGCGAGAGTCCGCGACCCGCCCCCGACAGCACCAGCTCGGCTCCCTCGGCCTGGGCCCGACGGGCCACGCCGAACGCCAACGACGCGTCGGTGAGCACGCCGGTGATGAGGATCCGCTTCCCCGACAGGAGCCCGTCGCCCGATGACACTGCGGGCGACCCTACCCGAGCCACCCGCGCCCACCGGGCCGCACCGGTGAGGGGGCTGCGAGGGACAGGGCTGAACCAGGGCCCGGAGCCGTTGTGCCAGTGTGTTCGGAATGAACGTCGGGATCCTCGGGGGGACCGGGCCACTGGGCCGGGGTCTCGGGCTGCGCCTCGCCGCGGGGGGCGCATCGGTCACCATCGGGTCGCGCCACGAGGGGCGCGCCGCCGAGGTGGTCGCCGCCCTGCACGAGGCCTGGCCGCGGCGCCTGACCATCGTCGGCGCCGCCAACGAGGCCGCGGCGGCGTGCGACGTCGTGGTGGTGGCCACCCCCTGGGACGCCGTGCTGTCCACGGTGACGCCCCTGGCGGCGGGGCTCGAGGGCAAGGTCGTGGTGTCGGTGGCCAATGCGCTGGTGAAGCAGGGGCGCGAGATGCACGCCCTGGTGCCGCCCCGGGGGTCGATGGCCGGCGCCGTCCAGGCCGCGCTGCCCGGGGTCCGGGTGGCTGCTGCCGGTCACCACCTGCCGGCCTCGGAGCTGGAGGATCTCGAGTCGACGCTCGGTGCCGACGTGCTCGTGTGCTCGGACCATCCCGATGCCACCGCCACGGCCATGGCCCTCGTCGCCTCGATCGACGGCCTGCGTCCTCTCGATGCCGGCAGCCTGGCCCAGGCGGCGGCCATCGAGGCCTTCACCGCCGTGCTCGTGACCCTGAACATCCGGTACAAGGCCCACAGCTCCTTGGGGCTCACCGGCCTCGACCACGTATGACCCCGACCCCATGATGAAGCTCTTCGACACCACGCGCGATGCCTTGGTCCCGTTCGAGCCGGGGCCGGTGGTCTCGATGTACTCGTGCGGCATCACGCCCTATGACGCCGCCCATGTGGGCCATGCCCAGGTATACCTGACCTTCGACATCCTGCAACGCCGTCTGGTCGACCTCGGCCACGAACCGAGGTTGGTGCGCAACGTCACCGACGTCGACGACGACATCCTGCGCAAGGCGCGCGAGCTCGGTGTCCACTACCTCGACCTGGCCGCCGAGGAGATGGCCCGCTTCGACGCCAACATGGCGGCCCTGGGGCTGCTCCCGGTGTACTGCGAGCCTCGTGCCACCTCCGCCATCCCCGACATCCTGTCGCTCATCGAGGCGGTGCTCGACGCCGGCCACGCCTACGGCGCGGCAGGGGCGGTGTACTTCGACGTCTCGTCGTTCTCCCGTTTCGGCCTGGTGAGTCATCTGGCGCGTCCCGAGATGTTGGTGCTGGCGGCCGAACGCGGCGGTCATCCCGAGGACCCCCACAAGCGCGACCCGCTGGACTTCGTGTTGTGGCAGCCCTCCGCGCCCGACGAGCCGTCGTGGGAGTCGCGTTGGGGTCGGGGCCGGCCGGGATGGCACATCGAGTGCTCGGCCCTGGCCATGCGCGAGCTCGGCGACACCGTGGACCTCCACGGCGGGGGCACCGACCTCATCTTCCCCCACCACGAGTGCGAGACCGCCCAGTCGGAGTCGGTGACGGGGAAGACCTTCTCGCGCCACTGGCTGCACGTGGGGATGGTGGGCCTGGACGGGACCAAGATGTCGAAGTCCCTCGGCAACCTCGTCTTCGTGGGCGACCTGTTGAAGGAGTGGGACCCCGCCGCGGTGCGCCTGGCGCTGCTGGGGCATCACTACCGCACCGACTGGGACTGGCACCAGGCCGACCTCGACGATGGCGCCGAACGGCTCGAGCGCTGGCGGGCCGCGGCGGCGACCTCACCGGGGGCGGGCTCGGGGGCCGCGCTCGACGCCGTGCGGGCGTGCATCGACGACGACCTGCGCGTCATGGACGCGCTGGTGGTGCTCGACGACGAAGCCGACGCGGGCCGCGACGTGCGTCCCGGGGCGGCGCTGTTGGGGGTGGAGCTGTGATCACGGTGCGATTGCCCGACGGATCGACCAAGGAGCTCGAGGACGGGGCCAGCGCCCACGACCTCGCCGCCGCCATCGGCCGGCGCCTGGCCAAGGCGGCGGTGGCGGCCACGGTGGACGGCAGTCCCGTCGACCTCGACACGGTGTTACCCGACGGCGCCGAGGTGGCGGTGGTCACCGAGGACAGCGAGGCGGGACGCGCCGTGCTGCGCCATTCCAGTGCCCATGTGCTGGCGCAGGCCGTGCTCGAGCTGTGGCCCGGTGCGCACTACGCCATCGGCCCGTCGATCGCCGACGGCTTCTACTACGACTTCGAGTTGCCCGGCGGGGCCACCTTCAGCGATGACGACCTGGGGCGCATCGAGGAGAAGATGCGCGCCATCATGGCCGCCGATCAGGCCTTCGTGCGCGAGGAGCACTCGATCGAGGAGGGGTTGGCCCTGTTCGCCGACCAACCCTTCAAGCGCGAGATCATCGAGGGCGTCGCCGGGGCGACCTCCGACGCGCCGGCGGTCGAAGCGCTGGCGGTGGAGGCAGCGGGCGACATCGCTCCCGACGCCTCGGCGGTGAGCACCTACCGCAACGACGGCTTCGTCGACCTGTGCCGGGGCCCGCATGTGCCCACGACGGGCCGGCTCGGGCACTTCAAGCTCCTGCGCGTGGCCGGCGCCTACTGGCGCGGCGACGAGCACCGTCCCCAGCTGCAGCGCATCTACGGCACCGCCTGGGAGTCGGACAAGGCCCTGGCCGAGCACCTGCACCGCCTCGAGGAGGCGGAGCGGCGCGACCACCGGCGCCTCGGGGCCGAGCTCGACCTATTCTCCTTCCCCACCGAGATCGGCTCGGGGCTGGCCATCTTCCACCCCAAGGGGGCGACCATCCGCCGCCTGATGGAGGAGTACTCGCGCCAGCGTCACATCGACGGCGACTACGAGTTCGTCTACACCCCGCACATCACCAAGTCCGAGCTCTTCGAGATCTCGGGCCACTTGGACTGGTTCGCCGAGGGCATGTTCCCGCCCATGGAGCTCGAAGAGGGACAGCAGTACCACCTCAAGCCGATGAACTGCCCGTTCCACATCCTGGTCTTCCGGAGCCGGCAGCGCTCGTACCGCGAATTGCCCATGCGGCTCTTCGAATTCGGCACCGTCTACCGCTACGAGAAGTCCGGCGTCGTTCACGGACTCACGCGGGTACGGGGCATGACCATGGACGACGCCCACATCTTCTGCACCCGGGAGCAGATGGGCGACGAGCTGGCCGCGCTGCTCACTTTCGTCCTCGACCTGCTGAGGGACTTCGGTCTCGAGGACTTCTACCTCGAGCTGTCCACCAAGCCCCCCGGCAAGGCGGTGGGGACCGACCAAGAGTGGGCCGAGGCCACCGAGGCGTTGCGGGTGGTGGCCGAGGGGCGCCAGCTCGAGCTCGTGATGGACGAGGGCGGGGGAGCGTTCTACGGCCCCAAGATCTCGGTCCAGGCCCGCGACGCCATCGGCCGGTACTGGCAGGTGTCGACCATCCAGCTCGACTTCCAGCTCCCGCAGCGCTTCGGGCTCGAGTACGTGGGTGCCGACAACGCCCGGCACCAGCCCGTCATGATCCACCGCGCCCTGTTCGGGTCGGTGGAACGATTCTTCGCCATCCTCCTCGAGCACTACGCCGGCGCGCTGCCGACCTGGCTCATGCCCGTGCAGGTGGTGGTGCTGTCGGTGCGCGACGATCACGACGACTACGCCCGGGACGTCGCCGCCGCCCTGCGCCACGGCGGGGTGCGGGTCGAGGTCGAGGTGGCCGACGAGCCACTCAACGCCCGGATCCGCCGGTGGAAGCGCGAGAAGGTTCCCTACATCCTGGTGGTGGGCGACGACGACGTCGCGGCGGGAACGGTGGGGGTCAACGCCCGGTCGTCGCAGCGCGCCGTGCGTGACGTGCCCCGCGACGATTTCGTCGCCTTGGTGTCGATCGAGATCGCCGAGAAAGGCTCACCGGAACTTCACGCCGCGGGTAGTGCCCCGGGCCCGGTGCGTGGATGAGCGAGTCCCTCCTCGAGCAGCTGTGGGCGGGGTGGCGCAACGAGTACGTCACCTCCACCACCGACGCCGAACGGCACAACAAGAGCGGGGAGTGCGTCTTCTGTCGCATCGCCGCCTCGGGGCCTCCGAGGGTCGAGAACTTGGTGGTGTGGCGCAGCGACCTCAGCTACGCCGTGCTCAACGCCTATCCCTACGCGAGCGGCCACCTCCTGGTCATGCCGGTGCGCCACGTCGGGGCGCTGGACGAGTTGACCCCGGAGGAAGCCGACGATCTGTGGGTGGGGACCCGACGGGCTGTCGCCGCCATCACCGCCGCCTACGACCCCGACGGCATCAACATGGGCGCCAACCTGGGGCGCGCCGCGGGAGCGGGGATCCCGGCCCATCTCCACATGCACGTCCTGCCCCGGTGGTCCGGCGATACGAACTTCATGACGGCGGTGGCAGGGGTACGGGTCATGCCCGAGTCACTGGCGGTGGGATGGGAGCGGCTCCACGCCTCGTGGCCGTCGGCCTGACGGGCGGGCTCAGCTCCCGTTGGCCTTGGCTTTGGTCATCCGTTCGACGAGGTTGGCCGGCATGGTGTCGTAGTGGTCGTGGCGAGCCGAGAAGCGACCCCGCCCGCCCGTGAGGGAACGGAGGTCCACGGCGTAGCGCTGGATCTCGGCCGTGGGCACCAGGGCGGCGATCATCTGCAGGCCGCCGTCGACGGAATCGGTCCCCTGCACGCGTCCCCGGCGGGAGTTGAGGTCGCCCAGGACGTCGCCCTGCATCGTGGCCGGGACCGTGACCTCGAGCAGGGACACCGGCTCGAGCACCACCGGCCCCGCTTTGGCTATGGCTTCTCGGAATGCCAGGGACCCCGCCATCTTGAAGCTCATCTCCGAGGAGTCCACGGAATGGAACTTGCCGTCGTAGCACGACACCTGCACGTCGACGACGGGATAGCCGTGGACCCCCCCCTGGCTCATGGCCTCGAGGACGCCCTTCTCCACGGCCGGGATGTACTGCTTGGGGATGGCGCCGCCCACGACCTGGTCGACGAAGTGGAATCCCTCGCCGCGCTCGAGTGGCTCGATGCGGATCGACGCCACGCCGTACTGCCCGTGGCCGCCGGTCTGCTTCTTGTACTTCCCCTCGGCTTCGGCTTGTAAGGAGATGGTCTCGCGAAACGGCACCAGCACATCCTCGGTGGCCACCTCGACGCCGAACTTGCGGGCCAGGCGCTCGGCCGCCACGGCCAGATGCGTCTCGCCCGTGCCCCGGAGAATGGTCTGGTGGGTCTCGTCCACGCGTTCGACGACGAGCGCCCGGTCCTCTTCCTGCAGCCGGTGCAGACCAGTCATGAGCTTGTCCTCGTCGCCCTTGGACTTGGGGCGGATGGCCACCGACAGCACGACGGGCTCGGGGGGCGCGGTGGGGACGACCACCGGGGTGCCCTTAGGGGCGAGGGTGTCGCCCGTGGCGGTGTCGGTCAGCTTGGGCACGGCCACGATGTCGCCCGCCTGGGCCTCGTCGACGGGTTGAGCCTCTTTGCCCCGCAGCAGCTGCAGGATGTGCAACCGCTGATCGGCGTGGGTGCGGGGATCGGTGAGGACGGTGTCGGGACGGATCGTCCCCGACAGCACCCGCAGCAGCGAGATCTTGCCCACGTAGGGGTCGGAGATGGTCTTGAACACCTGGGCCAGGGGCTGGCCGGCGGGGTTGCAGACCACCTCGGTGACCGAATCTCCGGCTCGGACCTCGACCGGCGGTCGCGAGTCGGGGCTGGGGGCGATCTCCGCCAGCAAGGTGGCCAGCCGGTCGATGCCGACACCGGTCACGGCCGAGCCGCACACCACCGGGAACACCAGGCCCTGGGCCATCCCGTTGGCCAGCGTGGCCTCGAGCTCGGCTCCCGACAAGGCTTCGCCCTCGAGGTAACGCTCCATGAGCCCGTCGTCACCGACGACGATGCCTTCGACCAACTGCTCGCGCACTTCGTGCTCGACCGCCGCCAGGTCGTCGGGTATCGGGCCCGGCTGGGGCTTGCCCCCGTCGTAGATGATGGCCGTGTCGGTGAGGAGATCGGCGATCCCCCGGAAGCCCGACTCCTCGCCCACGGGCAGCTCGAGGGGGGCGATGCCGGCGCCGAAGCGCTCCTGGAGCGCGCTGAGGGTCCGGTCGAAGCTGGCCCGCTCGCGATCGAGCTTGTTGATGAACACCAGTCGGGGCAGGCCGAGCTGGGCGGCGAGGTTCCACGCCGCCTCGGTCTGCGCCTCGATGCCCTCGACGGCGCTCACCACGATGACGGCCAGGTCGACCACCGACAGGGCGGCGCGCACCTCGCCGAAGAAGTCGGCATACCCGGGGGTGTCGATGACATTCAGCTTGATGTCGTCGAGCGCACACGGGGCCATGGCCAGCGAGAGCGACATGTGGCGCTTGATCTCTTCGGGCTCGAAGTCGCACACGGTGGACCCGTCGTCGACCTTGCCCTGTCGGGTGACCGCACCCGTGGCGAAGAGCAGCGCCTCGGCCAGCGTGGTCTTGCCCGAGCCGTTGTGTCCGACCAGGGCGACGTTGCGGATACGGGACGGCGGGTAACTCGGCACCCCGCGCACCTCCCTCCCTCGAGATCCTTCCGGCGTGCGACCGCGTGCGACCGCTGTGGGGGCGAGCCTACCGGCGACGGCTGCGCTCAGCCCGGGCGACCGGCACCGTCCCCGGTCGCCGGATCAGCCCCTCCTGTCCGACGCCTCGGCCCGGGCCCGGACAGGGCCATCGAAGGAGGCCGCGAGGCCCAATGGTACGATCGGGGGGACACCCCCCGGAGGAAACCTACGCATGTTCGACGGTCGTTGGCGCCACGCGGTGGACCGCACGACCAAGCCTGTGGGCACGCTCCTGGTACGCGCCGGGATCACCGCCGACGTGCTCACCATCTTCGGGCTCGTCATGTCCGTGGTCACGGCCTTCGCCGTGGGATCGGGCCATCTCGTCCCCGGGATCTTCCTCCTCTTCCCCACCGGTCTGCCCGACCTCTTCGACGGCCCGGTGGCCAAGGCCTCGGGGCGCGCCTCGGTACGCGGGGCCTTCTTCGACTCCGTGGCCGACCGCATCGCCGATGCCTTTCTCTTCGGCGGGGTGGCGTGGTACCTCGCGGCGCGCCACCACGGCGAGACGGTCCTGCTGCCTTTCGCCATCCTGGCCGTGACCTCGCTCATCTCCTACCAGCGCGCCAAGGCGGAGCTGCTCGGCCTGTCGGCCAAGGGCGGCCTCATGGAACGGGCCGAGCGGTTCATCTTGCTGGGCCTGTGCTTCATCGCCGGCGCCATCTCGGCCGCCGCCCTCGTCCCCGCCCTGTGGGTGTTCCTCGGGCTGCTGTGCGCCACCGCGGTGGGGCGCTTCGTCAATGTCTGGAAGGAAGCCGAAGGCCCGCCTCCGGTGGTGTCGACCCGTGCCGTGCTCGCCGAGGCCGACATGGACGTCACGCGCCGGGCCCTGGCCCGCTGGCGCGAAGGGCGGGTGGACTCCCGCTGGCGCACCTGGCGTGAAGCCCGTGCGCATCGCGACGCCCTGGGTGCGCACGCCGCGGTGCCCCGGCGCGCCGCCCAGCCCTCGGGCCGGTGGCGGGCCCGTCGGGCCGCCGTCCCGTCGAGTCGTTCCGGTCGCATCTGGCGAGCACGGCGCGAGGCCCGGCCCGCGGCGCGAAGTGGCCGTCGGCCCCCGTCGCGCGGCTTCTGAGCCCCGCCGCCGCCCCGATCCGCCCTGCCGGCACCGGCCCCCGACGTGCCTGACGCGTCCGAATCCGCCAACCCCTC
Source organism: Acidimicrobiales bacterium (assembly GCA_036511675.1). GTDB lineage: Bacteria > Actinomycetota > Acidimicrobiia > Acidimicrobiales > UBA8190 > Chersky-840. The sequence continues at coordinate 13,988 of DATCBU010000087.1, forward strand.
CGATACCGACGCCCTCGGTGTCGCATCGCCCGGCGTCCAGGACGACGCCGCCGACGAGGCCGGTGTCGGCGCCTGGGCCGCCTATCTCATGTACCGCGGCCTCGGGACGGCCATGCAGAAGCTCCCCGAGGTCGTGGCCGCCGCCGCCGCCTCGGTGGCGGCGCTGGTGCTGTCGAGGTTCTCGGGCAAGGCGAGCGCGATGTACGGGCGACACGTGCGGCGTGTCCTCGGCCCCGGGCTCGGCGACGGCGAGGTGCGGGGCATCACCCGGCGTGCCTTTTTGAATTACGCCCGCTACTGGTTCGAAGGGGCCCGGCTCCCGGCCATCAGCCCCGAGGTCGTGGCCGAGCGCTTCGCGGTCGAGAGCGGTTGGGAACATCTGGTGGCGGGCATGGAGGCGGGCAACGGCGTGATCATGGCGCTCCCCCACATCGGCAGCTGGGAGTGGGGGGGCGCCTGGCTCGCCCTACAGGGCTATCCCATGACGAGCGTGGCCGAGCCGCTCAAGCCCCCCGCCATGTACGACTGGTTCGTGTCCCAGCGCGAGGCCATCGGCCTCACCATCGTGCCGCTCGGCGCCGACGCCAGTCGCGTGCTGTTGCGCACCCTGCGGGCCGGGAACCTGGTCGGGCTGCTGTGCGATCGGGACGTCGCCGGCAGCGGCATCGAGGTCGAGTTCTTCGGCGAGCGCACCACCATGCCGGCGGGTCCGGCCATGCTGGCCCTGCGGACCGGGGCGGTGCTCCTCCCCACCGCCGTCTACAGCGGCCCGGGCCTCCAGCACACGGCGGTGATCATGGCGCCCGTCCACGCCGAGCGCACCGGCGGGCTGCGCCAGGACGTGGCCCGGGTCACGCAACTCATCGCCGACGACCTCGAGCACCTCATCCGCCGCGCCCCGCAGCAGTGGCATCTCTTCCAGCCCAACTGGCCCAGTGACACCGCGCCCGGCTCCTCGGGCTGAGACGGCGGAGCTCCCGTGCGCGTGGCGCTGTTGTGCCCCTACAGCCTGAGTCGGCCCGGCGGCGTGCAGGGTCAGGTGCTGGGCCTGGCTGCCGCCCTCGGTGCCGCCGGTCACGAGGCCGTCGTGCTCGCTCCCGCCGACGACGACCTCGAGGTGCCCGGTCTCGCGCCGGGCGCCGTGGTCCGGCTGGGTGGGTCGACGGGGCTGCGCGCCAACGGGTCGGTGGCCCCCGTGGCGCTGGGCCCGGGCGCGGCTGTGCGTGCCGTGCGCGCCGTGCGGGGCGGAGGATTTGACGTACTGCATCTGCACGAGCCCTTGGCGCCGGGCCCGGGCTACGCGTGTCTCCTGGCGTGCGCGCTGCCCAAGGTGGGGACCTTCCACCGTGCCGGCGCCAGCGTCGCCTACCGGTTGCTCGGCCCCGTGGCGCGCCCCATGGCCCGCCGATTGGCGGCGCGCTGTGCGGTGTCGGCCGAAGCCCGGGCCACGGCGCACCACGCCCTGGGCGGCAGCTACGAGATCATCGGCAACGGCGTCGACGTCGACCGTTTCTCCACCGCGCCCCCCGCGCCGACATCGGGGCCCACCGTGCTGTTCGTGGGGCGCCACGAGGAGCGCAAGGGGCTCGGTGTCCTCCTCGAAGCGATCTCTCGGCTCGAGCCCGGTCTCGACCTGACGGTGTGGGTGGCGGGGGAGGGCCCCGACACCGAGTCGCTGCGGCGGCGCCATGGGGCCGACGAACGCCTGGTGTGGCTGGGCCGGATAGACGATGCGGCCCTGGCGTCGCGTCTCGCCGGGGCCCACGCCCTGTGCGCACCGGCGCTGCGGGGCGAGTCCTTCGGCGTGGTCCTGCTCGAGGCCATGGCGGCCCGGGCCGCCGTCGTGGCGAGCGACCTCCCCGGATTCGCGGCGGTGGTAGCAGGCCACGGCGTCCTCGTGCCCCCCGGCGATGTCACCGCCCTGGCCCGCGCCGTGGAGACCGTGGCCCGCGATGCGGCGACGGGGACGGGGTGGTGTGCGCCGGCCGCTCTCGACGCCGCCTTCGCCCACGCCTCGCAGTGGTCGATGCCCACGATGGCCGAGCGGTACCTGGCGGTCTACGAGCGGGTGCTGGCCGGGGAGCGGCTGGCGCGCTGAGCGCGGGCCCCGGGACGGGGTCCCCGGGGCCGTACACTTCGGAGCCAATGGCCGCCACCCCTCCCACGCCGGGCTCGTCCCCGGGCCGGCGCCGTTCGGGATCAGGCCGTTCGGAATCAGGATCTTCGGGATCAGGCCGCCCGGCGGCGGGCGGTTCGGGTTCGGGGGCCGGGCGCAGCGCCGGCGGGGACGGGCGGGGTTCGGGCGGGGGCCGCGGCGGATCGGCCGGCGGCGCCAACCGGTCGGGCTCGGGGGGCGGCGGGGGCGGTTCGAACGGGCGGCGGCGCGGGGGCGCGGGCCGCGGCTCGGGTGGCGGTGGTGCCCAGCAAGGTCGCGCCACCGGGGGTGGAGGAGGCGGCGGAGGGGCGCGCCCGGGGGGTCCCAACCGGGGCGGGAACCGCTCCGGGGGCCGACACGGCGGTTCGGCCGCTCGGGACCGGACTCGAGAGACCATGCTCGTCGCCACCCCCGATACCGGGCCCGTGGCGGTGCCGGTCCCTCCCGGGACCAGAGGCGACACCGGCGAGTTCCACCACAACCGCCGCCGGGCCCTGCTCATCGCCGCCACGCCGGGAGCGGTCGTGCTCGTCGTGGTGGCCGTGGCCTTCCTGGCGGACGGGCTCGACATCGTCGGTGTCGTGGCCGGCGTGGGCGCGGGGCTCGTGGTGTGGTTGACAGTGTGGCGCGGGGCGACGCGTTTCGTGGTGCGCTCGTTGGGAGCGCGTCCCGGTGGTGAGGAGGAGCTGGCTCGGGCCGAGAACCTCGTGGACGGGCTGTGCGCCACCATGGGCGTCGAACCACCCGACATCCTCGTCATCGACGAGTGGACCCGCCAGGCGCTGGCGCTCGGCCGCAAGAGCGGCGCGGCCGTGCTGGTGGTGACCTCGGGACTGCTCGACGCACTCGATCCGGTGTGTCTCGAGGGAGTGCTGGCCCACGAGCTCGTGCACGTGAAACGCGCCGACGTCGCGCCGGCGACGATGGCGGCCGCCATCATGCTCCCCCTGGCCACGTTCTTCCCCGTGTCGGGCCTTGTCCACTCCCTGGCGGGTCGAGGGCGCGAGTTCAGGACCGACCGCCTCGCTGTGGCGGTGACGCGGTTCCCCCCCGGACTGCGTGACGCGCTCGTGCTCATGGCCGAGGGCCCCGGGCCCCGGTCCCCCTCGCCGCTCACCCGACGCAGCGTGGCGCGCACCACGCGCTGGTTGTGGACCGTGGCACTGCCCGAGACACCGGGCGGCGACGTGATGCGCTGGAACGTCGTCGACGAGCTCGACGCGCCCGCCCTGCGCGTCTCGTCGCTGGCCGAATGGTGAGGACGAGGCTCATCTAGGCCCCGGCGGGGCGGCCGATCTCCGGGAGTAGACTGCCCGCATGGAGGACGCGCCCACCGCACCGTCGACCTCGGCACCGCCCACGTCGGCCCTCTCGACGTCGGCACCCGGCTCGGACCACACCGCCGGGGAGGCTCCGTCGGGCACTCGCCACACGGGGACCTTCGCGGTGAAGCGCGGCCTGGCCGACATGCTGCGGGGCGGCGTGATCATGGACGTGGTCACCGCCGAGCACGCCCGACTCGCCGAGGACGCCGGCGCGGTGTCGGTCATGGCCCTCGAACGCGTCCCGTCGGACATCCGGGCCCAGGGCGGGGTGGCCCGCATGAGTGACCCCGCGCTGATCGAGGCCATCCAGCGCGCTGTGACCATCCCGGTGATGGCCAAGGCCCGCATCGGCCACTTCGCCGAGGCCCAGATCCTCGAGGCCCTAGACGTCGACTACATCGACGAGAGCGAGGTCCTGACGCCCGCCGACGAAGCGCATCACATCGACAAGCGCGCCTTTCGCGTCCCCTTCGTCTGTGGCGCCACCAACCTCGGTGAAGCGCTGCGTCGAATCTCGGAAGGCGCGGCGCTGATCCGGTCCAAGGGCGAGGCCGGTACCGGCAACATCGTCGAGGCCGTGCGCCATCTCCGTTCCATCCTGGGAGACATCGGCAAGCTCACCCAGGCCGACGCGGCCGAGCGCTACGCCTGGGCCAAGCAGCTCGCCGCGCCCATCGACCTCGTCCACGAGGTGGCCGACACCGGCACGCTTCCCGTGCCCCTTTTCTGTGCGGGCGGCATCGCCACTCCGGCCGATGCCGCCCTGGTGATGCAGCTCGGGGCCCAGGCGGTCTTCGTGGGATCGGGGATCTTCAAGAGCGAGGATCCGGCCCGACGGGCGCGCGCCATCGTCGAGGCCACCACGCATTTCGACGACGCCCAGATCGTGGCCAAGGTGAGTCGGGGGCTCGGTGCCTCGATGCCCGGCCTCGAAGTGGCCGGGCTCGAACAGCGCCTGGCCGACCGCGGTTGGTAGCCCGTGTCCCGACGCGCCGCCGAGGTGCCTCCAGGTGGATGTCGGCATCCTCGCTCTGCAGGGCGACGTCGCTGAGCACCGCGCCGCGCTGAACGAGATCGGGGTGGCGCCCCGACTGGTGCGGCGCCCCGAGGACCTCGCCGGGCTCGACGGCATCATCCTCCCCGGGGGCGAGTCGACCACCATGTCGATGCTGCTCGAGTCCTCGGGTTTGGCCGACCCGCTGGGCAAGGAGCTCGCCGCCGGGCTCCCCGCCCTCGGGACCTGTGCCGGGATGATCCTGCTCGCCGCACACGCTGTCGACGGGCGCCCCGACCAGCGCTGTTACGGTGCCATCGACATCACGGTGCGGCGCAACGGCTTCGGACGTCAGCTCGAATCCTTCGAGTGCGACCTCGATGTCGCCGTCCTGGCCGGAGGCCCGTTGCGGGCCGTGTTCATCAGGGCGCCGCTGGTCGAGGCGAACGGTCCCGACGTGGAAGTGCTCGCCACGTTGGACCAGGCCGACGGGGCGCCCCGGGGCGAGGTGCCGGTCCTCGGCGACGGTCCGGCGGTGCCGGTGCTGTGTCGGCAGGGGGCGGTGCTGGTGGCCGCCTTTCATCCCGAGCTCACCCCCGATCGACGCGTCCACCGGCTGTTCGCGTCGATGATCGATGCGCGGCGATGATCGAGAACAGAAGAATCGGAGAAGGACGGTAGGAGATGTCAGGCCATTCGAAATGGGCGACGACCAAGCACCGCAAGGCGGCCGTCGACAAGGTCAAGGCGAAGGTGTTCGCCAAACTCATCCGCCAGCTCGAGGTGGCGGCGCGCGAGGGCGGTGGGGACGTCACCACCAACGCCACCTTGCGCACCATGTTCGAGAAGGCGCGCGCCGCCTCGCTCCCCATGGACAAGATCGAGCGGGCCATCAAGCGGGGGACGGGCGAGCTCGAGGGCGTGCACTACGAAGAGGTGTCCTACGAGGGGTACGCGCCCAGTGGTGTGGCCATCATCGTCGACTGCCTCACCGACAACCGCAACCGGACCGGGGCCGAGATCCGCAACGTTTTCACCCGCAACGGCGGGTCGATGGCCGAGCCCGGCGCGGTGGGGTGGCAGTTCGCCCGCAAGGGGGTGATCGTGCTCCCGGCGTCGTTCGACGAGGACAAGATCATGGAGGTGGCCGTGGAGGCAGGTGCGGAGGACCTGGCCGCCGAAGGTGACCAGTGGGTCGTCACCTGCGCGCCGCAGGACCTCAACGCCGTGCGCGACGCCCTCGACACCGCGGGGATGGCGCCGGAGTCGGCCGAGATGGCCATGGTGCCCTCCACCACGGTCCCGGTGACCGAGGAGGGCCAGGTCCGGCGGGTCCTGCGACTCCTCGAGGCCCTCGACGACGACGACGACGTGCAGAACGTCTGGTCCAACTTCGACACCCCCGACGAGGTGCTGGCGGCGGCCGCCTCCGACTGAGGTCGTATCCACCTGCGACGCGCGCCTCCTGGCTAGAGTCGAACGCGTGTTCGTCCTGGGTATCGACCCCGGGCTGTCCCGTTGCGGGTACGGCGTGGTGCGGCAGTACGGGAGCGACCTCACCGCCATGGCCGGCGGGGTCGTGACCACCGAACCCGAGCTCCCGCTCCAGGAACGCCTGCACGTGCTGTTCACCGAGCTCCGGGCTCTGGTAGCCGAGACGCGGCCCGATGCCGTGGTCGTCGAGCGCGTGTTCTTCCAGACCAACGTCCGCACCGCCATGGCCACGGGCCAGGCCGGCGGCGTGGCGCTGCTGGTGGCGGCGGAGGCGGGATGCGAGGTCGCGCAGTACAGCGCCAACGAGGTGAAGCAGGCCGTCGTCGGATTCGGCGGGGCCACCAAGGACCAGGTCCAGAGGATGGTGGCGGCCCTGTTGGGCCTGGCCGAGCCGCCCAAGCCCCCGGACGTGGCCGACGCGCTGGCACTGGCGGTCTGTCACCTCACCGCCCAGCCCCTGCGCCGGGCCATCGAGGCGGCCGGGTCGGGGAGGCGGCCGTGATCGGCTGGCTCCGAGGGGAGCTCGTCAGCCGGAGCCCCGAGGGCGAGCTCATCGTGGACGTGGCCGGGGTCGGGTACCGCCTCACCGTGTCGCCCACGCTGCTTGCCGCGGTGGGCGAACGCGGTGCTCCCGTCGAGCTGCACGTGCACACCCATGTCCGTGAGGACGCCATCGTCCTCTACGGCTTCGCCACCACCGAGGAGCGGCGGTGCTTCGAGGCTCTGCTCGGTGCGCACGGGGTCGGCCCCGCCCTCGCCCTCGCCGTCCTCGGTGCCCTGCGCCCCCCCGACCTGATCCGGGCCGTGCTCGACGAGGACCTGGGAGCCTTGTGCACGGTGCCCGGCGTCGGTCGCAAGACCGCCGCCCGCCTCGTGCTCGACCTGCGCTCGCGTCTCGAGCTGCCCGCCTTCGCCGGGGACGGCGTGCCGGGCAGCCACGGCAGCCCCTCCGAGGCCCGGGGCGAGGTCCGGGCCGCGCTGGTCGAGCTGGGGTACGGGCCCGAGGAGATCCGACGCGCCCTCGAGGGTGGCCAGGAGGAGGCGACGGTCGAAGAGCTCCTGCGCCAGGCGTTGCGGGAATTGGCCGGCGCACGGTGAACGGCCGGCGCGAGGTGCTGTCGGGTCCTCCTGACGTCGCCGGCCCGGGCCCGGGCGGCGGCGCCGCACCGGCGGGAGCAGACGAGGCCCTGGCGCGCCCGGTCAACCCGCTCCCCGACCCGTCCGAGTTCGCCGACGAAGCCCGCCTCCGGCCCCGGCACCTCGAGGAGTTCCACGGTCAGCCCCAGCTCACCGAACATCTCGAGATCGTGCTCGAGGCCGCCCGCCGACGCGAACAGCCCGTCGACCATCTGTTGTTCGCCGGACCGCCCGGCCTGGGCAAGACGTCGCTGGCGGGCATCGTGGCGGCGGAGATGGGCGTCGGCCTGCGCATCACCTCAGGCCCCGCCCTGGTGCGGGCCGGAGATCTGGCCGCGCTGCTCACCGACCTGCAGCACGGGGATGTGTTGTTCATCGACGAGATCCACCGTCTGCCGCGTCCCGTCGAAGAGGTCCTGTACCCCGCCATGGAGGACTTCCAACTCGACATCCTCGTCGGCAAGGGGCCGACGGCGCGCTCGATCCGTCTCGACCTGCCCCGCTTCACACTCGTGGGTGCCACCACCCGCACGGGGTTGCTCACGAGCCCGTTGCGCGACCGCTTCGGCTTCGTGGGACGACTCGACCTCTACGCGGCCGAGGACCTGCAGGGCATCGTGGTGCGCTCGGCGGGCATTCTCGCCGTCGACGTGGAGCCCGAAGGTGCGCATCACATCGCCTCGCGGGCCCGGGGCACCCCTCGCATCGCCAACCGGCTCCTGCGTCGGGTACGCGACTTCGTGGAGGTGCGGGCCCAGGGTGCCATCACGGCCTCGCTGGCGCTCGAGGGCCTCGAGCTCTTCGGTGTCGACGAGCTCGGCCTCGACAAGGTCGACCGGGCCATCCTCGACGCGCTGTGCCGTCGATTCGACGGGCGGCCGGTCGGTCTCGTGACCCTGGCCCACTGTGTGGGTGAGGAGCCCGACACCGTCGAGGACGCCTACGAGCCCTATCTCCTCCAACAGGGGCTGCTCCAGCGCACCCCCCGGGGGCGGATGGCCACGCCCCGGGCCTTCGCCCACCTCGGGGAGGTCGCTCCCGGTGCCGAGCTGCAGGGAGTCGCCCCCACGCTGTGGTGAGGCCGGCGTCGGGCTGCCGGGGCCGCCGGGGACCCCTGGAGTAACATCGGCCGTTCTCAAAGCCGGAGCCCGCCATTCCACTGACCACTCTCAGCCTCCACGCCGCCCTGACCTTCCTGGCCGCAACGTCGAGCACGAAGAAACCCACTAGCAGCTCCCCGTTCTCCTTGCTGTTCCTGGTGGTGATCTTCGGCGTGGGCTACATGTTCTTCATCCGTCCCCGGTCCCAGGCGGCTCGCCGCCAGCGCGACACGCTGATCGAGCTCTCGCCCGGCGACGAGGTCCTCACCGGTGCCGGCATCTTCGGGACGGTGCTCGACGTCGAGTCCGATCGCGTCACCCTGGAGACCGCACCCGGGACGCGCATCACCGTGCTCCGCTCGACCATCGCCCGTCGCATCACCGACCCGGCCACCGAGACCCCGAATTGGGACGAGCACGACGAGGACGAGGCCCACGGGGCGTACCACCAGTACGAGCACAGCCACGACGACGGCGACCACGAGCTCGAGGAGCACGCCGGGCCCGAGGACGAGGCTGACGCCCACGAGCACGACGCCGAGGCGGAGGCAGAGCAGCACGACGGTGCCGAGGCCCACGACGGTGCCGAGGTCCACGATGGAGCCGACGTCCACGATGGAGCCGAGGCCCACGACGAAGCCGACGTCGATGAGCCCGACGCCGAGGATAAAAACAAGACATGAAACGGTCGCTCGTCATCAGCCTGGTCGCCACGGTGGCGATCACCATCGTGGTGTTCGCCGCCACCCTGGGGGCCGGGTGGGCGCCCAAGCTGGGCCTCGACCTGGCGGGGGGCTCCGAGGTCGTCTACAAGCCCGCCCACGCCATCTCGAGCGGCGAGATGGACACCACGGTCAACATCATCCGCAACCGCGTCGACGGGGCCGGGGTGTCGGGATCGACGGTGGATTCCCAGGGCGGCAACGTCGTGGTGCAGTTCCCCGGCGTGAAGGACCCCGGGGCGCTCATCAAGCTGATCGGCACCACGGCCCAGCTCTACTTCCGGCCCGTGCTGTGCGGCGCGCCGGCCTACACCCCGCCGGTCAAGGGCAAGGCGCCGCCCACAGGTGCCCTGCCGGCGTGCGGCCAGTACGCCACCACCGCCGCCAACCTGGCGGTGAACACGACCTCGGGCCAGCCCGCCAACAACATCCCACCCAACCCGGTCTTCGCCCCCTACGCGTCGACCGCCGCCGACGCTCCCACCCAGACGGTGCTGCTCAAGTCCGACCCCCAGGCCGGCGCCCAGCAGTACGCGCGCTTCGTCCTGGGCCCTTCACAGCTCAAGGGCAGCGCCGTGGCCTCGGCGTCGGCGGTGTTCGACACCACGATCAGCCAATGGGCGGTGAGCTACGTCCTGAAGGCGGTGTCGCCGTGGGACGCGGTGGCCCAGGCCAACTTCCACCAGTACGTGGCCATCGACCTCGACGGCCTGGTGGAGTCGGCGCCTCTCATCCAGCCCCAGCAAGCCTCGTTCGGGTCGTTCGGCGGGAAGGGTGAGATCAGCGGGAGCTTCACCCAGGCCACGGCCAAGACCCTGGCTCTCGAGCTCAACTACGGCTCGCTCCCCACCAAGCTGAGTGTGCTCACCCAAGAGACGGTGTCCCCGACCCTCGGGAAGTCGTCGCTCAAGGCGGGGTTGCTGGCGGGCATCGGCGGGCTGATCCTGGTCCTCATCTACACCATCCTCTACTACCGGGTCCTGGGTGTCGTGGTCGTGGCCGGCCTGCTCACCACCGCCGCGTTGCTGTGGGCCATCGTCTCGGCCCTGGGGCACTCGTCGTTGAACCTCACGTTGGACCTGTCGGGTGTGACGGGGGTCATCGTGTCGGTGGGGATCACCGTCGACTCCTACATCGTGTATTTCGAACGCCTCAAAGACGAGGCCCGCTCGGGCCGGTCGGTGCGCACCAGCGTCGACCGCAGCTTCCGCGGCGCCTTCCGGACCGTCCTGGCCGCCGACCTGGTGTCGCTGGCCGCGGCGGTGGTCCTCTACCTCCTGGCCGTGGGGACGGTCCGGGGCTTCGCCTTCTTCCTCGGGCTCTCCACCCTGCTGGATGTGTTCACCACCTTCTTCTTCACCCGACCCCTGGTCATCCTGTTGGGCCGCAGCACCCGCATCACCGAAGCCCGCGTCATCGGGGTGGCGCGGGGCCTGGCTCTGGGAAGCGAGACGCCCGTATGAGCACGACCACCGCCACCCTCCAGGACCACGTCGAGGGCCACCGCCCCAATCCCTTCGTCCGTGTCTACCGAGGCGAGACCAAGTTCGACTTCGTGGGACGACGCCGGTGGTGGTTCGCGGTGTCGGGGCTCATCATCGTGTTGGGCCTGGTGTCGTTCGGGGTGCGGGGCTTCAACTGGGGCATCGACTTCAAGGGCGGGACGTCGTGGGAGATCCCCGCCCACGGGGCCACCGTGAGCGACGTCCAAACGGCGGTGTCCAGCGCCGGGGTGCCCGGCGCCACCATCCAGGTCCTCGGCCACGGTTCTTCCGCCACCGTGCAGGTCCAGGCCGATCTGACCAAGGAGTCGGCGGCCGCACAGGCCACCCACAAGACGGCGGTCACCGACGCGCTGGCTCGCATCGGGGGTATCTCGCCCAACCGGGTGTCGCTCACCGACGTGGGGCCCACGTGGGGCAGCCAGATCTCGGAGAAGGCCATCATCGCCGTGTTCGTCTTCTTCATCGTGGTCGTGGTCTACATCTCGTTCCGCTTCGAGTGGAAGATGGCCATGGCGGCGCTCATCGCCGTCATCCACGACCTGCTCATCACGGCCGGGGTCTATTCGCTGGCCGGGTTCCAGGTCACCCCGGACACGGTGATCGCCTTGCTCACCATCCTGGGGTACTCGCTCTATGACACCGTCGTGGTCTTCGACCGTGTGAAGGAGAACAGCCGGGGCCAGTTCGGCGCGGGCCGGATGACCTACACCGACATCGTCAACCTGTCGATGAACCAGACCCTGGCCCGGTCCATCAACACCTCGCTCGTGGCCATCCTGCCGGTGCTGGCGGTCCTCGTCATCGGCGCCCAGCTCCTGGGAGCCACCACGCTGCAGTACTTCGGCCTGGCCCTGGTCATCGGGCTCACCTCGGGGGCCTACTCGTCGATCTTCATCGCCTCACCGGTGTTGGCCGCCTTCAAAGAGCGCGAGGTCCGCTACATCAACATCCGGCGCAAGCTCGACAGCCGGTCCGAGGGTGCTGGGCTGTTGACGCCGCGCCAGGCGGCGGTGCTGTCCCAGACCACCGCCCCCGGCGGCACGCGGGGCGGGTCCTCGAGCGCGGGACGGCCGACGGCACGTCGCCAGTCCGGGGTCCTGCGTCCCGGAGCGGCAACGCAAAAGGCCCAACCCGACGACGACGGTGACGACGACTTCGACGACGACACCGGTGCCGAGTCGACCCCGAGGGCCAAGAGCGGGGCGGGACGGTCGGGCGGCTCCAATGGCGCCCGTCGCGCCCCGGCCGGCGCGGCGTCGACCCCCGGTCGTCCACCACCGCGCCCCCGCAAGGGCAAGGGCGGCGCCAAGAAGGGCGGCAAGCGCCGCTAAGGGCGATCGCACCCGGTGCGCGCCACCCGCAAGGGTGCCCCGTGGGCCGGTCGGGCAGGTACGGTGAGTAGGTGGTCACCGTCGAGCGTCTGGCTGCTCCGTTTCGCCGGCCGGCGATGCTCGACGACCTGGTGGGGGGGGTGCTGGCGGCCTACGATGCCCGCCGGCCGCGCTCCACCGCGGCTGACCGCAAGCTGATCGTGCGCGCCGGCAAGGTGGCCGAGCAGTCGCACGAGGGCCAGCTCCGCCAGACAGGGGAGCCCTACATCACCCACCCCGTGGCGGTGGCCACCATCGTCGCCGAGCTGGGCCTCGACGCCCGGTCGGTGGCCTCGGCCCTGCTGCATGACGCGGTAGAGGACACCGGGCTCACCCTCGAGCTCGTCACCGAGGAGTTCGGCCCCGAGGTCGGGGCCATCGTGGACGGGGTCACCAAGCTCGACCGGCTCCAGTTCGACTCCAAAGAGGCCCAGCAGGCCGCCACGGTGCGCAAGATGCTCGTGGCCATGGCCACGGACTGGCGTGTGCTCGTCATCAAGCTCGCCGACCGCCTCCACAACATGCGGACCGTGGCGGTGATGCCGGAATGGAAGCAGCGCCGCACCGCCCAGGAGACGCTCGACATCTACGCACCGCTGGCGCACCGCCTCGGGATCCAGGAGCTCAAGTGGCAGCTCGAGGACCTGGCCTTCGCCACACTGCACCCCAAGCGCTACGCCGAGATCGAGCAGATGGTCGCCACGCGCGCCCCCGAGCGCGACGAGTACCTGGCCCGCGTCCTGGTGGCGGTGCGCGAGCGACTGGGCGCGTCGGGCGTGAAGGCCGACGTCACCGGTCGCCCCAAGCACCTGTGGAGCATCTACGAGAAGATGGTGGTGCGCGGCAAGGAGTTCGCCGAGATCCACGACCTCGTGGGCCTGCGCGTCATCGTCGAGTCCGAGAAGGACTGCTGGGCCGCGCTGGGGTCGATCCACGCCATCTGGCCACCGGTGCAAGGGCGGTTCAAGGACTACATCAACTCCCCGAAGTTCAACCTCTACCAGTCGCTCCACACCACGGTGATCGGATTGGACGGCAAGCCCATCGAGGTCCAGGTCCGGACCCATGAGATGCACCGCCGTGCCGAGTACGGGATCGCCGCCCACTGGGGCTACAAGGTGGGTGGTGGGCGGTCCGAGGGCAGCCACGGCCCCCGCGCCGACACCGGTGGCACCGGCACCCGGACCAAGAAGAACAAGGAAGCCAAGGCCAAGTCGGAGAAGAAGGCGTCCGGCATGACCCCCGCCCAGCGGGCCGAGATGGTCGAGCGGGACCGTCGGGCCGAGCGCCTGGCGCTGGCCAAGGAGACCTCGTCCACCACGGCCGAGATCGAGTGGATGCAGCGCATTGTCGACTTCCAGAACGAGACAACCGACCCCATCGAGTTCCTGGAGGCGCTGAAACTCGACCTCGAAGAGGACGAGGTCTACGTCTTCACCCCGAAGGGCAAGGTCATCGCCCTGGCCGCCAACGCCACCCCGGTCGACTTCGCCTATTCGATCCACACCGAGGTGGGCCACAAGTGCATCGGGGCCAAGGTCAACGGGCGCCTGGTCCCCCTCGACACCCGCCTCAACTCGGCCGACACCGTCGAGATCTTCACCTCCAAGGCGGAGACGGCCGGACCCTCCCGGGATTGGCTCCACATGGTGGCCTCCTCGCGGGCCCGCTCCAAGATCCGCCAGTGGTTCTCCCGTGAGCGACGCGAGGACGCCATCGAGCTCGGGCGCGACGAGCTGATCAAGGAGCTGCGCCGCGAGGGGCTGCCGATCCAGAAGCTGGTGTCGGACCACACCCTCACCACGCTGGCCGAGTCGATGAACTACGCCGACGTGGAAGCCCTGCACGCCGCCATCGGCGACAACCGGATCAGCGCCCGGGCCGTGACCCAGCGGATCCTGCGGGACCTGCGCGGCGGGGTCTACGAGGAGCAGTTGCCGGTCACCGCCCGCCAGCAGCCGATCGCCGCCCGCCCGGGCAAGGGCTCCTCGGTTGGGGTGTACGTCGAGGGCCTCGACGACATGATGGTCCGGCTGTCGCGCTGCTGCACCCCGGTGCCCGGGGACGAGATCATCGGCTTCGTCACCCGGGGCCGCGGCGTCTCGGTCCACCGGGCCGACTGCGCCAATGCCGCCTCGTTGGCCAGCCGGTCCCGGGAGCGCCTGATCGAGGTCGAGTGGGACCACCGGTCGTCCAGCGTGTTCGTGGCCACCATCGAGGTGGTGGCCATCGACCGCTCGCGCCTGTTGGCCGACGTCACCAAGGTCGTGTCCGAGCACCACCTCAACATCGTCAGCGCCAACACCCAGACCGATGCGGACCGGATCAGCCGGATGCGGTTCGACGTGGAGCTGGCCGATCCGGCACATCTGGAGTCGGTGCTCAACCTCATCCGGCACCTCGACGCGGTCTACGACGTCTACCGCATCCTCCCCGGCAAGAAGGACTGAGGCCACCGTGCCCGACGACTCCCTGGCGGCGCGCGCCCCC
>DATCBU010000088.1:0-21249 GCA_036511675.1 Acidimicrobiales bacterium
TTCCTCTTCCCGTGGGGGTGGGACGAGCTCGAGGGCATCGCCAACCGCACCGACTTCGACCTCAAGGCCCACGCCGCCAAGTCGGGCGAGAAGCTCGAGTACTTCGAGCAGTCCACGGGTGAGCGCTACGTGCCCTACGTCATCGAGCCCGCCGCCGGGGCCACGCGGACCATGATGGCCTTTCTCCTCTCGGCCTACGACGAGGACGAGGTGGGCGGGGAGAACCGCACCGTGCTGCACCTCGACCCCCGGCTGGCGCCCTACCAGGTGGCGGTGCTGCCGTTGTCGAAGAAGGACGAGCTCATGCCGTTGGCGCGCCAAGTGCTGGGGCTCCTCCAGCCCGTGGCGGTGTGTGACTTCGACACCACCCAGTCCATCGGCCGGCGCTACCGTCGCCAGGACGAGGTGGGCACGCCCTACTGCGTGACCGTCGACTTCGACTCTCTGCAAGACGGTGCGGTCACGGTACGAGACCGCGACACGACCGAGCAGGTGCGAGTGCCGATCGAGGGCCTCGCCGAGGAGATCGCCGGGCGTCTGCGCCGCTGAGCGTCCCCAGCACGGCCGGTAGCATCGTGGGGTCCTTGAACCGCCACGCGTGCCGCTCGCGGCACGGCCAGGAGCCCCCATGCCGTTCGTCTACGACTTCGACCAAGCGCATCGCCGGCCGCCCATGGAGCTGAAGGACCTCCTCGGCGGCAAGGGGGCCAACCTGGCAGAGATGACCTCGGTGCTGCGCCTCCCGGTGCCGCACGGCTTCACCATCAGCACCGACGCCTGCCGGGCTTACATGGAGGGCGGCTGGCCCGACGGCCTGACGGCCGAGGTCAAGCGGGCCCGGGCCCGCCTCGAGAAGAAGATGGGCAAGCACCTCGGCGACCCCGTCGACCCGCTCCTCGTGAGCGTCCGTTCCGGCGCCAAGTTCTCCATGCCGGGGATGATGGACACGGTCCTCAACCTGGGGCTCAACGACGAGTCGGTGCAGGGCCTGGCCAAGCAGACCGACGACGAGCGCTTCGCCTATGACTCGTACCGACGGTTCGTGTCGATGTACGGGCGCATCGTGCTGGGCATCCCCGGCGAGCCTTTCGACACCCTGCTGGACGAGGCCAAGGAGCGCTCGGGTGCGGCGACTGACGCCGATGTCCCGGTGTCGCAGCTCCACGTCCTGGTCTTCGCGTACAAGCAGATCATCAGGGACCACACCGGCGCGGACTTCCCCCAGCACCCCGACGCCCAGCTCCGCGGCGCCATCGAAGCCGTGTTCGGCTCCTGGAACGGCCCGCGCGCCATCGCCTATCGCGACCACGAGGGCATCGCCCACGACCTCGGCACCGCCGTGAACGTCCAGGCCATGGTGTTCGGCAACCGCGACGACCGGTCGGGGACCGGCGTGGGCTTCACCCGCGACCCGGCCACGGGCGCCAAGGGGGAGTACGGCGACTTCCTGGTCAACGCCCAGGGCGAAGACGTGGTGGCCGGCATCCGCAACACCGAGCCGCTGTCGGCATTGAAGGACAAGTTCCCCAAGATCCATGCCGAGCTGGTGGCCATCTTCGTCCGGCTCGAGCGCCACTACCGCGACATGTGTGACACCGAGTTCACCATCGAGCAGGGCAAGCTCTGGATGTTGCAGACCCGCGTGGGCAAGCGCACGGGGCGCGCCGCGCTGCGCATGGCGGTGGAGATGACCACCGACCCCGGTATCCGCCTCACGCGCGCCGAGGCGGTGCAGCGGGTGACCGCCGAGCACCTCGAGCAGGTCCTGCATCCCCAGTTCGCGGGCACGGGCCACAGCGTGCTCACCAAGGGACTGGGTGCGTCCCCGGGCGCGGCGGTGGGGCGTGTGTATCTCACCGCCGACGACGCCGCGGCAGCGGCCGAGCGCAGTGAGCGGGTCATCCTGGTGCGCAGCGAGACCTCGCCCGAGGACGTG
Organism: Acidimicrobiales bacterium; assembly: GCA_036511675.1. GTDB lineage: Bacteria > Actinomycetota > Acidimicrobiia > Acidimicrobiales > UBA8190 > Chersky-840. Next base: position 1,937 of record DATCBU010000088.1, read on the forward strand.
CACGGGATGCTCGCCTCCGAGGGAATCCTCACGGCCCGGGGCGGCCTCGTGTCGCACGCCGCGGTGGTGGCCCGGGGTTGGGGCAAGCCCGCCGTAGTGGGAGCCGACAAGCTCCGCATCACGGGCCGGTCCTTCAGCGTGGGCGCCACCGTGGTCAACGAAGGGGACTGGATCTCCCTCGACGGCACCGCGGGCGAGGTCGTCCTGGGTCAGGTGGAGCTGGCCGAAGCCAAGGCCTCGGAGGAATTCGAGATCCTGCTCGGCTGGGCCGACGTCATCCGCAAGGGCCACCTCAAGGTGCGCGCCAACGCTGACAACGGCCCCGACGCCGCCAACGGCCGCCGCATGGGGGCCGAGGGCATCGGGCTGTGTCGGACCGAGCACATGTTCATCGCCGAGGACCGCCTGCCCATCGTCCGCCGCATGATCCTGGCCGAGGACACCGCGGCCGAGGACGCCGCGCTCGAGGAGCTTCGCGTGGCGCAGCGCGCCGACTTCATCGAGATCCTCGAGGCCATGGACGGGCTTCCGGTGACCGTCCGCCTGCTCGACCCTCCCCTGCACGAATTCCTTCCCGACACAAGCGAGCTGGCCATCAAGGAGGCGACCGTCGGGCTCGACGCCGAGGAACAGAAATTGTTCGAGGCGGCCAAGCAATGGCACGAGTACAACCCCATGTTGGGCACGCGAGGAGTGCGCCTGGGTGTCATCAAGCCCGGTCTCTACTCGATGCAGGTGCGGGCGCTCATGGAAGCCGCCGTCCAGCGGGTGGCCGACGGCGGCAAGCCGGTCATCGAGATCATGATCCCCCTCACCGTGACGCGCGAGGAACTGGCATTGGCCCGGGGATGGGTGGAGGAGGCGGTCACCGCCACCCTGGCGTCGTCGGGTCGTTCGGTGCGGCGTCGGCTCGAGGTGCTCATCGGCACCATGATCGAGACGCCGCGTGCTGCCCTGCGGGCGGCTGAGATCGCCGAGGTGGCGGACTTCTTCTCGTTCGGGACCAACGACCTCACTCAGATGACGTTCGGCTTCAGTCGCGACGACGTCGAAGGCCGGATGATGTCCGCCTACCTGGAGAAGGGGCTTCTCAAGCACAACCCCTTCGAGATCGTGGACGCCGACGGCGTCGGCGAGCTCGTGCGACTCGGCGTGACGCGCGGTCGTGCCACTCGACCCTCGCTCAAGATCGGCGTGTGCGGTGAACACGGGGGCGATCCCGAGTCCATCACCGTCTTCGCCGAGGCGGGATGTGACTACGTGAGCTGTTCGCCCTTCCGCGTCCCCATCGCCCGGCTCTCGGCCGCCCAGGTGGTGCTGAACAGCGCGGCCACGGCCGCCCCGGCCCGCAAGCCGGCCACGCGCGCCGCAGCGGCGAAGAAGCGCGCCCCGGCGAAGAACACACCCGCCCCGGCCCGCAAACCGGCCGGGCGCGCCTCGGCGGCGAAGAAGCGTGCCCCGGCGAAAAAGACCGTCGCCCGCAAGACGGCAGCCCGCAAGACGGCAGCCCGCAAGACGACGGTCCGCAAGACCGTCGGGAGAGCACCCGCCCGGAGGGCCCCGACGGCGAAGAAGCGATCAAGGGCCAGGTAGCGGACCCGGTCGCGTACCCCGTTCACGCCGATACTCCGGCGCGGTACCGTCCGAGTGTGGCCATCCTTGACGAGGACGTCGTCCGGGTGCGGGCCGCCACCGACATCGTGGCCCTCATCAGCGAACACGCCGCGCTCAAGAAACAGGGCACCCGCTGGGTGGGACTGTGCCCCTTCCACCAGGAGAAGACCCCCTCCTTCAGCGTGAACGCCGAGATGGGTGTGTTCCACTGCTTCGGGTGCCAGCAGTCGGGGGACGCCATCACGTTCGTGCGCGAGATCGAGCACGTCGACTTCGTCGAAGCCGTGCGGCGCCTGGCCGAGCGCAGCGGGATCACCATCACCGAAGACCCGTCCGCCACCGCCGACCGCCAGCGACGGGCCCCCCTGCACGAGGCCATGGCCAAGGCCGTCGACTTCTACCACGAGCGGCTCCTCTCGGCCCCCGACGCCGGGCCGGCGCGCGACTACCTGCGCTCGCGCGGCTACGACGGCGACATCGTGCGGACGTTTCGCCTGGGGTGGGCCCCCGACGACTGGGATGCGCTGGCCAAGCATCTGAAGGTGTCCACCCCGGTGCTCACCGAATCGGGTCTCGGCTTCGTCAACCGACGAGGGCGCCCACAAGATGCGTTCCGGGCGCGCGTCGTCTTCCCCATCTTCGACACCTCCGGCAAGCCCATCGCCCTGGGTGGTCGCATCCTGCCTGCGCCGGTGGGCGGTGAGCTCGGTGCCTCGGCACCGGTGGGCCCCAAGTACAAGAACTCCCAGGACGGTCCGATCTACTCGAAGCGCCGCACCCTGTACGGGCTCAACTGGGCCAAGCACGATGTCATCGAGAACGGCGAGGTCATCGTGTGCGAGGGGTACACCGACGTCATCGCCTTCTTCGTGGCGGGGATGCCCCGAGCGGTCGCCACCTGTGGGACAGCACTCGGTGAGGAGCACTTCCGCCTGTTGCGCAACTTCGCCCGACGCGTCGTCCTGGCCTACGACGCCGACGCCGCCGGCCAAGAAGGTGCCGGCCGCGTCTACGAATGGGAGCGCCATCACGAGGTGGACGTGGCCGTGGCCGCCCTGCCCCCCGGCGCCGATCCCGCCGACCTGGCCCGGAACAACCCCGAGGCACTGCGGGCCGCCATCGCCGATGCCCAGCCCTTCCTCGCCTTCCGGGTGGACCGGGTGCTGCAGTCAGCCGACCTGCGTTCGGCCGAGGGGCGGGCCAAAGCGGCCGAGGCGGCCATGACGGTCATCGCCGAGCATCCCAACGAACTGGTGCGCGACCAGTACCTGATGCTCGTCGCCGACCGGTGCCGCCTCGAGCCCGATGCCCTGCGGGCACTAGCCGGGCGCGTGGCGCGCCAGGCACGCAGCGAACCGGGGGGCACCAACGGCGCACGGCCGGGCCGGACCGAGAACGGCGGATCGGGGCGTGCCACCGACGGGCGGACGCCCGCCACCGAGCGGGGCCGGGGGGGCGGAGCCGACATCTCCCGGCCCGGGCTCGAGGCCCTGCGCCTGGCCGTGCACCGACCCGAGCGTGTGGCCGACCGGTTGGAGGCGGTCCTGTTCCCCGACGAGCTCCAGCGTGCCGCCTTCGAGGCGCTCACCGGGTCCGAAGACCTGCACGAGGCGGTCGAGGCCGCTGAGGACCACGATCCCCGGGTGGCCAGCCTCCTCCGGCGCCTGGCAGTTGAGGAACCGGCCACCGATGCCGATGACGTGGTGGTGACTCTGGTGCGCAACGCCTCGCGACGGGCCCTCGCCGTGGCTGAAGCCCAGACCCGGTTGTCGCCCAACACGGTGGGCGTGGTGGCGCCCGTGATCGCACGCGTACGCCATGACCTCGACGAACTCGACGACGGCGATCGTTGCCTCGCGGCCGCAGACCGATTGCTAGCCTGGCTCATCGGAAGGGACGACACGAATGAGTGAGGTTCACCAACCGGCCGGATCCCTCCGTCCGCCTCCCGAAGGCGTGGCGGTCGAAGGCTTCGAGACGTTGCTCTCCGTCGGTCGTCGGCGCGGCTATCTCACCCAGGACGATCTGATCCTGGTGCTCCAAGCGGTGGAGCTCACCCACGACGTCATCGAAGACGTGGTGCTGCGCGTGCGCGAAGAAGGCATCGAATACGTCGAGCAGACCCGCAACGGCGCCGCACCCGTGGTGCTCGAAGAAGCCGTGGCCGAAGCCGTCGCCGAAGTGGTGGCCGAGGAGGTCGTGGAGGGTCTCCCGGGCAACCTGGCCGTGGTCGAGCCCGGCGCCGAGCCCGCGGCGGAAGGCGACAGCGCTGACGAGGGTGACGGGCCCCTGCAGCGGTTGAAACGACGCGCCTTCAAGCGCGAGCCCGTCGACGAGGTCATGGACCGCCAGACGCCACGGCCCGGTCGGGGCCGCATCGCGTCGTACTCGTCGCCCGATCACAGCGGCGGCACCGCCGCGGACCCTGTCCACACCTATCTCAAGGAGATCGGCAAGGTCCCCCTCCTCACCGGCGAGCTCGAAGTCGAGTTGGCCAAGCGCATCGAGGCCGGGAACGACGCGGCAGAGGAGACGGCCCGGCACGAGGCGGCCGGCACCCGCAAGATCCCCTCCGAGGAGCGCACCCGGCTCCGGATGCAGGTCCGGCGGGGACAGCAGGCCAAAGAGGCACTCATCGAGGCCAACCTCCGACTCGTGGTCTCGATCGCCAAGCGCTACCGCAACCGCGGCCTCGCCTTCCTCGACCTGATCCAGGAGGGGAACCTCGGCCTCATGCGGGCCGTCGAGAAATTCGACTACACCAAGGGCTTCAAGTTCTCGACCTACGCCACGTGGTGGATCCGCCAGGCCATCACCCGCGCTCTGGCCGACCAGGGCCGCACCATCCGCATCCCCGTGCACATGGTCGAGACGATCAACAAGGTCGTGCGCGTCCAGCGCCAACTCCTGCAGGAGCTCGGCCGCGAGCCCACCGTCGAAGAGATCGCCAGTCGGGTGGAATTCCCCATCGAGCGCGTGCGCGAGATCCAGCGCATCAACCAGGACACCGTCTCGCTCGAGCAACCCATGGGCGACGAAGAGGACTTCAGCTTGTCGGACCTCATCGAGGACCAAGGTGCGGAGGTCCCCGACGATGCCGCCACACGGTCGATGTTGCACGAGGCCGTGCGCGACGCGCTGGCCACACTGCCCAAGCGCGAACGCGAGGTCATGGAACTGCGCTTCGGGTTGGAGGACGGTCGGGTGCGCACCCTCGAGGAAGTGGGCAAGGCCTTCGGCGTCACCCGGGAGCGGATCCGCCAGATCGAGGCGAAGACGCTCGCCAAGCTCCGCCACCCCAATGCGGCCCAACCGTTGCGAGATTTTCTCGACGAGGCCTGACGAACCTCGCTGCTATCGTTGCCCGACCGGCGCCCAACCTGTGCGGTGCCATTCCGGGGTAGCTCAACTGGCAGAGCAAGCGGCTGTTAACCGCTAGGTTGAGAGTTCGAGTCTCTCCCCCGGAGCCACACACGCGATGGCGGCTCCCGTCGCCGTCGGACTGCTTCGTCGGCGCTCCCGCTACGCTGATCGCTCCGACCCGGCCGGCAGGCGGAGGGGTGCCGGACGGATGCCGGACTGGTACCGGAGACGGAAAAAGGGGCCGTAGCTCAGTGGTCAGAGCAGGGGACTCATAATCCCTGGGTCGGAGGTTCGATCCCTCCCGGCCCCACGCTGATCGTGTTCGGGACACCGACGGGAGGGTCATGAACATCGAGGAGTTCTACCAAGCCGACGAACGTCGGCGTCGCTCCGAGGAGATCGAGCTCGGCACGGAGTGGCACGACGGTGACGGCGTGCGTCACGAGGTGTCGTGGGTGGCCGACACGGGCGAGCTGTACGTGATGCGCGAGCCCGCGGCGCGCATGAGCGAGGATCCCTTCGGCGATGCCTTCTCGGGGTCGCTGCCCCTCGACGCCGTCACGGTGGCGGTGGTGGGGTGGATCCCCACGCGCGACCGCATGGAGGAGGTGCTCGCCGGGTGGGAAGACGCCATGGCGGGAACCCAGAGCCTGGCGTGGTTGGCGACGCGCCTGCGCGACCAGGCCGTACCCAAGACGCCTCCGACCGGCTGAACGCGCCGCTCCGTCGTGCCGACGTCAACGCGGGCCCTGCCCTTCGTCCTCCTCGGGGCGTTCACCATCCTCGTCGCCGGGGGCGTGGCGCTGTCGTTGTCGAGCGCCCAGCCGCTGGCCGAGGAGCAGCTCCGCATGGCGGCCCAGACGACCATGTCCGCGTCGGGGTTCATCCTCAAAGACATCAACTCCGTCACCACCGTCACGTCGCCGGGCGCGTCGGCCGCGGGCGGCGCGCCTGTGGGGACGGTGGCCTTCCTCGTGGTGTACCAGGCTCCCACCTCGGTCGAAGAGACCGAGGTGGACCGCAACGGTGGCAACGCCTCGGTCATCGTCGTCGGCGACCGGGGCTTTCGAAAGACGGGCTCGCAGTGGACCGAGCTCGCTGCCACCACGGGCCTCGGGGCCCGGGCCGTGGGGACGATCATGTCCCCGCTGCGGGGGGCGGCCGGCGCCACCGGTGTCTCGCGCCGCGGCGACCGCTACCGTTTCTCGCCCGCTGATCTCCACCAGCTCCTGAGGACCGTGCTGGGGGTGACCACGTCGAGGTTGTCGTCGCCGCAGCTCACCGCGGTGGTGCGCGACGGTGCGGTCACCGGGGAGGTCATCACCGCCGTGGTCGGCCGCCAGCGCCTGGAAGTGGACCTGGCCTTCTCCGCCATCGGCTCCGCTCCCCCGGTCAAGGCCCCCCGGTCCTTCGTCGCGGCGGCGGGATAGTCCGAGACGCCCCGGGGAACGCCCTCAGGAGGCCCTGAGGCAGGCGCCGGGGCAGGGGGCCCGGGCACGCGTCCGGGGGGTCGCCCGGGCTGTCGGACCCCGGGGCGGATCGATAGCATCGGGGAAACAGGTTTCACTTTTGAGGAGGGGAACGTGAAGTCCTACGACCGGCTGTTCATCGGTGGCGAATGGGTGAGCCCTGCGGGGACCGGCACCATCGATGTGATCAACCCGACGACCGAGGAGGTCGTGGGGCGCGTCCCCGACGCCACCGAAGCCGACGTCGACAAGGCCGTGGCTTTGGCCCGTGACGCCTTCGACAACGGCCCGTGGCCCCGCATGGCCCCGACCGAGCGCGCCGAGATCCTGACCAAGGTGTCCCAGGCCATCCAGGCCGACATGCAGGGCTTCGCCGAGCTCATCACCATGGAGATGGGATCGCCCGTGGCGTGGGGCACCATGGCCCAGGTATTCGCCCCCACCATGATCCTCGACTACTACGCCGGGCTGGCGTCGACGTTCCAGTTCGACGAGGTGCGCCAGGGCCTCATGGGCGAGGTGCTCGTGGCCAAGGAGCCCGTGGGCGTGGTGGGAGCGATCAGCCCCTGGAACGTGCCGATGTTCATCGCCGCGGCCAAGCTCGCCCCCGCGCTCGTGGCGGGATGCACGGTGGTGTTCAAGCCCGCCCCCGAGACCCCCCTCGACGCCTTCCGGCTGGCCGAGGTGTTCGAGGAGCTGGGCCTGCCCAAGGGCGTGCTGAGTGTGCTCCCCGCCGGCCGTGAGGTGGGAGAGCACCTGGTGCGTCACCCCGGGATCAACAAGGTCTCGTTCACGGGCTCCACCGTGGCCGGCAAGAAGATCGGCGGCATCTGCGGCGAGCAGCTCAAGCGCTTCAGCCTGGAGCTGGGTGGGAAGTCGGCTGCGGTCCTCCTCGACGACGTGAACCTGGCCGAGGCCCTGCCCATGCTGCTCCCCAACGCCCTCATGAACAACGGCGAGGCGTGCATCGCCCAGACCAGGATCCTCGCCCCCCGCGACCGCTACCAGGAGGTCGTCGACGCCATCGTCGAGTCGGTGTCGGCCATGAAGGTGGGCGACCCTCTCGACCCCGCCGTCGAGGTGGGCCCGCTCGTGGCCGAACGTCAGCGCGACCGGGTGGAGGGCTACATCAAGCTCGGCCAAGAAGAGGGCGCCAAGGTGGCCGTGGGCGGGGGTCGTCCGGCCGGCATCGACAAGGGCTGGTTCGTGGAGCCCACCGTCTTCGTGAACGTCGACAACTCCATGCGCATCGCCCAGGAGGAGATCTTCGGGCCCGTGCTGGCGATCATCCCCTACGACGGCGGGGACGCCGAGGCGGTGTCGATCGCCAACGACTCGAGCTACGGGCTGTGCGGATCGGTCTACACCAACGACCCCGAGCGCGGCCTCAAGGTCGCCCGAGGCGTGCGGACCGGGACCTACATGCTCAACAGCGCCATCCCCATCGACTTCTCCACCCCCTTCGGTGGGTACAAGGAGTCGGGCATGGGACGCGAGTTCGGCCCCGACGGTCTCGAGCTGTTCCTCGAGAAGAAGTCCATCAACCTCCCGGCGGGCTTCAGCCCCACGGTCTGAGCGGTTTCTCCGGGCGGGCCGCCGCCGGGTGTGATCGAGTCCGTGGTGCCGGGGCCTTCGGGGCCCCGGTGCCGCGTCCGGGCCGCGGGCTAGGCCCGGTGGGCCGTGACCCAGTCGGCGATGAGCTCGGCCACGCCGTCTCGGGCATCGTCGGGCGACGCCAGGTAGTGGTCACCGGCGAGCCACACGAGCTCTTTGTCGGTCGAGCCCAGGGCGTCGAAGATGCTGCGGGCGTCAGAGGGGAACACGCTCACATCGGCGGTGCTCTGGGCCACGAGGGCGGGGACCGTGATGCGCGGCAGGTGCGGAGCACCCCGGCACTGCGAGTCGCGCAGGCTCCACATCGACGACCACGTCCGCAACGAGCTGCTCGCCGCGATGCCGAACGGGCTGGCATTGGCCCACGCCGGGTCGCCGGCGAGGCACCGTCTGGCCGGGCGTTCCGAGCCGTCGAGGGCCGGGTCCATGAAACGCAGGTCCGCCCACGTGCGGTGCACGTTGAAGTTCCGGTCGTAGGCGCCGGCGTGCGCAAGGCGCTCGAGCTCGGCGTCCACCCAGCGCGTGATGCGGTGGTTGCGCTCCACCTGGGCCTGTCGGTACCGGGCTGCGAATTCGTCGGTATACGGCGGCCCGTGGTCGGCGTCGTACATGTCGAGACCGGGGTCTCGTGACAGGGGATCGGCCTCGTCGGTGACCGACGGGTCGAGCCAGGTGGTGAGGACCTCGGGCCGCCCGGGATGCGCCTGTAAGGAGATGTAGAGGTCACCCGGCGCCAAATCCTCCAGGGCGGCGCGCACTGTCGGCCCGGCGCCCTCGGGCTCGAGCGTGGGAGCAGAGGCCTGGGACTGGTACGCGGCCATGAGGGATCCGCCCCCGCAGTTGCCCAGGAGCACCACCGTGTCGACACCGGCCTCGTCACGCAGCCAGCGGACCCCCGCTCCCAGGTCGACCAAGGCGTGCTCGAGCAAGAACCAGCTCTCGTTGTTGCGATACCGCGTGTTCCATCCCAGAAAGCCGATGCCCCGTGCCGCCAGACGCGGGGCCAGGTAGTGCTCCGAGAAGTCCACGCTGTAGTGCGCGGCGATGACCGCCGTCTTCGGTGTCGCCCCGGCGGGCGCGTGCCACACGCCCTGACAGGGATGGAAGCCCGCCCCGTTGACCCGCCCGGTGGGGGAGTCCACCGCCACGAACCGTTGCCGGACCTCCCGTTGTTCGACCTCCCGTTGTGGGAGCTCCCGTTGTTCGAACTCGGCCCCTGGCACGGAGATCAGAGCCCGGTGGGAGGGGGGCGGGTGGCCGGGGTCTGGGCGGTGGGCGGCGGCGTGGGGCTGATGCCGCCGTCGGAGTCCGCCGCCCCGCACTGCGCGCCCAGCGCATGGACCAGCAGCGACTCGGGCAGGTGATCGCTCTCCGACAGTGTGGCCATGAGGGCCTGGTACTGCCCGGCTTCACCGGCGGCGGTGGCCGCCAGGGGGAGGGCGTCGCGCAGCTGGCTCGAGGCCTGGGCCTGCTGGGTCGACGCCTGGGCCGGGCTCGGGGCGTGCAACGAGGCTCGGTACAGGGTGAGGGACTGCTCGACGTGCTGGCAGGCCTGGCGGGCCAGGTCGTTGCCGTCGTGGCTGGCGCATCCGCCCAGGCCCCCCGCCACCACCGCCAGGGTGCACACTGCCACCGCGGCCCGCCCGGCGCGGGGCAGGCCGTGCCGGTCCCGACGGCGGGCTCCCCGCCGCGGGGAGCGGCGACAGGTCATCCGTCGAGCCACCCCGGGGCGGCGTCGAGGAGATACCGGCTCACCGCCAGACAGCGGTCGAACACCTCGCACAGCAGCTCCTCGCCTCCGAGGACCCGGGCCAGCGACACGGGGTAGCGGGCCACGATCGACAGACGGCGCTCGGGGGCGTCGGTGGCCGAGGCGAAGGAGTCGATGGCCGACACCTCGAGGGGGAGGTCGATGCCCCCCACCCCAGCGAGGTCGATGGCCAGGCGCAGCAGGTCGGGGCCGTGGGGGAGCGGCGGGAGGCCCCAGGTGAAGGTCAACGGGAAGTGGTACTCGTCGGGAGGCTCGGCGTCCTCGGGGAGGTCGACGACGGCGTCTTCGAACGACAACAGCGTCCTGGGATCGACCTCGAGTGCGAGGTGCAGGTCTAGCGGCCCGCCACATCCCTCCTCGGGGTGCAGGTCCACTTCCCAGGTCTGGCGCAAAGAGTAGGTCTCCACGAAATGCCGCTCGTCGTGGACGTGGAAACCGTGATGGTCCGAGTGGTCCTTCAGATCCGCCACATACCCCGCGACGTCGATGACGGCCACGGCGACGAGGCTACCGGCTCGGCACCAACGCTCCGTCGGGCCGGCCTGGTGCCGGTAGGGTCCGGTTCATGGACGACGACGCCCTCCTGGCGCTGTGTCACCGGGTGGTCGACGCCGTGCCCGTCGCCCTGGCGCCGGTCCAGGACTGGCGGCCGAGAGGGGACCGACCCGGGCAGTACGCCATCGACCTCACCGCCGATCGGGCCGTCCTCGAGGTGCTGGCCGAGGCGGGGATCGGGGTGGTATCCGAGGAGAGCGGCGTGCATCGCCCCGGCTCGGAATTGGTGGCCGTGGTCGACCCCGTCGACGGGTCCACCAACGCCTCGCGGGGCATCCCGTGGTACGCCTCGAGCATCTGCGTGCTCGACGCCGCCGGTCCCCGGGTGTCGGTGGTGGCGAACCTCGCCAACGGGGTGCGCTACCACGCCGTCCGGGGAGCGGGCGCGTGGCGGGGGACGACCCGAGTGGCGCCCTCGGGGTGCGAGGTGCTGCGCGAGGCCATCGTGGCGATCTCGGGCATGCCCCACCGCCATCTGGGGTGGGCCCAGTTCCGGGCCTTCGGTGCGGCCGCGCTCGAGCTGTGCGCGGTGGCCGACGGGACGATCGACGCCTTCGTGGTGGGGACCCGCGCCTCGCTCGCCCCCTGGGACTACCTGGGCGCCATGCTCGTGTGCCAGGAAGCCGGGGCCGTCATCGGCGAGCTCCAAGGACGCGCCCTGGTGACCCAGGACCCCGGCGCCCGTCGGGCCGTCGTGGCGGCGGCCACGGCGGGACTGCGGGGCCAGCTCGAGGACGCGGCCCGGTCCCCGGACCACGGCGTCACCGATCCGGCGTCGTGATGGCCAGCAGGCGCAGGGTTCGCCGCCAGGGATCGCCCCGCCCTGTCCGACTGCCGCATTACCGGGCCGACGGCCAGCCCAAGACGCGTTTCGGGTCCGAAGACGACGCCAACCGCGCCGCCTTCAGCTATCGACTCGACCACGGCGCCGATCTCGCCGTCTACGCGTGCGACACCTGCGGAGGGTGGCACCTGGGAAACAGTCCCGACGAGTGACGCCGTCGGCGCCACCCTCAGCCCGGGGCCCGTGCCACCAGGGCCCACACCCGGTGGGGGACCGCCAGTGGTTGGTTGGGAAAGTCCCGTTCGAGGAGGACCGCCAGCTCGCGGTCGAAGGCCGCCACGGCGTCAGGGGGGAGTGACGCCGCCACGCCGGCACTGGCGCGGATCCGACCACGCCAGGCGTCGTGGCTGTAGGGAATCTCCACGTCGAAGGAGAACGTCTCGAGCCCGGTGAACCCGGCTTCGCCTACGTCGAGGGTCCACAGCGGGTACATGCCCAATCCCCCCGACAGGGGCCATTCCGGGTTGTGCTCGAGGATGAGGGTCTCGGTGGCGGCGACGACGTTGCCCGGAAGTGGGAGCCAGTCGAAGTAACAGATGGCCAGGGCCCCGCCGGCGACCAGCACCCGCCTGCACTCGGCCGCGGCCACCGGGCGGTCGAACCAGTGCCAGCACTGGCCGGCGGTCACGACGTCGAAGGCACCATCGAGCGCGTCGATGTCCTCGGCGCGGCCCACGCGGTAGTCGACCACGACGCCTTGCTCCAGAGCCAGGCGCCGAGCCTCGACGAGCATCGGCTCGGACGGGTCGACACCGATGACCGAGGCGCCGCGCCGGGCGAATCCCCGGGCCAGGGTGCCGGTGCCGGTTCCCAGATCGAGCAGGCGTTGCCCGGAGCGGCCGATCCCCATCGCTGCCAGGCGGTCGAAGAGCTCCTTGGGGAACCCGGCACGGTGCGCGGCGTAGTCCCGCGCCGTCCTGCCGAAGTCGACCCCCACGTCCCGAGTCTCGCGTGGATCGACATCGGTGCCGCGCCGACGCGCGGCCGTGGTCCGAGGGCCGCCCACTCGACGCCATGATGGGAGATCATCAGGGTGAGAGCGGCCCAGGAAGGAATCGCCATGTCCGAGCCCGTCGCAACCCGTCCGTACATGCCCGGCTACGGCATCGCCGGCCCCGACGAAGGCCATGGCCTGTTGCCCTGGACATGGGCCGAGCAGCGCCTGGTGCAATCACACGATTACTGGTTGGCCACGGTGCCACCCCGACGGCGGCCCCCACATCATGCCGGTGTGGGCCGTGTGGAAAGGCCGTGCGGCGTGGTTCAGCTCGAGCCCCCAGTCGCGCAAGATGAAGAACATCGCGGCCGAGCGGCGCGCTGTGCTCACCACCGACAATCCCCGGCGGCCCGTGGTCGTCGAAGGTGTGGTCGAACGCGTCACGGACGCCTCGGTCATCGAGCGATTCACCGCACTCGTCAATGCCAAATACGAGACCGACCTGGCGGTGGCGTTCTTCACCGAGAACGCCTGTTTCCGACTCGAGCCGCGCCGGGTCCTCAGCCTCGACGAAGCCGATTTCACCGGCTCTCCCACCCGTTGGGTGTTCGGAGGCGAGCAGTGACGCCGGATCGTTTGTCGGCGTGGCGCGTCAGTAGGTCTTGGCGATGATGACGTGGCAGGGGGCGCGGTGCGCCACGCTGTTGGGGACCGAGCCGATCAGCCGCCGAGCGCCCTTCATCCCCTTGGAGCCGACGACGATCAGATCAGCGCCGACCGACTCCGCCACGCCGATCAAGACCTCGGCCGGTGGGCCCGCCACGGCATGGGTCTTGACGGGGACGTCCCCGGTCTCCTTGGCCACCTCGGCCAGCATCTCCTCGCTGGCGCTCTTCAGAGCGGCGGCCGTCTCGCTGCTGTCGGGCACCACCACGGCGCCGACGTGCGCCACGCTCACCGACGTCAAGGCGTCCTTGTAGGCCGACACGACGTGAAGGGTGGCGCCACTGCGTTGTGCCAGATCGACGGCCAGGGCCACGGCTCCGGCGGCCGAATCGGACCCGTCGGTACCCACCACGATCGTTGAGAACATCTGCCACCCCTCTCGACGCCAGCCCGACGCGTCCCATCATGGCACCACGGGGTACGACGTCGCACTGTCGGTGGGCAACGGGCGGCCATGACGACAGCAAACGGGCGCGACGTCGCCTTCGGCCGAGGCAGCGGAGGCGCCCCGGGTAGATTGGCACTACGGGCGCTTAGCTCAGCTGGTTAGAGCAGCTGGCTTACAACCAGCAGGTCGGGGGTTCGAGTCCCTCAGCGCCCACTCCATGGTCTTCACTGAAGACCGGTCCCATCTTCACATAAGGGTGTGTTGCTTTCGATGTGAAGCCGAACCCTCAGATCCTCGGGCGGTCGGTGAGTTGCAGTGATCGCCTGGACTCCCTGCGCCACGACCGGATACTCAGATGAACGAGGATTGGAGCGCGTCGGACAGGCTGCACGGAATCCAAGGTGCTCACGGCCCCTCAGCCGGTGTCGGGGCTCCCCCTGGTGGCGACGTCGTCGTGGACCGTCAGCTGTGCCAGCGGATTGCGGCGACGACGACGTGTCTTGATCGGCTGGCCGTGATTTGTCCGCCGCTCGTCGTCGGCGCGCGCCGCCTCGAAGCTGTCGATGATTCGCATGTTGCGCACCACCACGGCGCCGGCGAGCATCATAAGGTTCTTCGTGCGCCCCATCATGCGGCACGAGCCGCGGCGGACGTCGGTCGACGAAGAGTCCTTCAATGTGGCGAAGGCGCGTTCTGATCCGGTGCGACGCGCGTAGGACTGGCGGTGCTGCGCGCTTGGGTAGGGATACTTCTGGCGATTCTTGGCGTTGACCGATGGTGGCACGGTGATCGTCGCCTGAGCACAACAGCGGGGTGGTTCGACCGGTGGGTCGGTGACCTCGGGGCGGTCGAAGCCAAGCGCCATCGAGGCGGGCTTCAACGGGCAGCGGAGCTTGCCTTGTGCGGCCGGACAGGCCACGCGGTGATAGCCGTCTGCGTCATCGGCAGTGACAGGCGACAGGCGCCACCGGGTGAGCTCGGCGGTCTGTTCGTCATGGGCAGCGAGATCCTCAGTCGAGGCTCGCCGCGACGACGGCCCGAGGGCGAGCAACGGACCCGGTGTCGCCGGGCAGTACAGCGATCCGCTGGCGCACACCGCCCCGTCGAAGGCACCTTTTTGGCCCCGGTCGTGGGGATGGAGGTCCTGGATGAGGCGGACTCCGATAAGGCGCAGGGGCGTGGCCCAGCGCTCAGCCGATCGATGCGCATACCCGGAGTCCGCCAGCACGTCTTTGACCGCCACGCCCGAGGCGGCCATGGAGCGCAGCAGCCCGGCCATCTGGGTGGCCGGGTCGACACGTGGGGGGTCGAGGGTGATGCGCCGGACGAGCTCGGGGACTTTGGGGCCCTCCTCCTCGGGCGCCATGACCACGGCCTGGGCGTAGTAGCCGAAGAACAGCTGGTCCTTGTCGCCCGGGGCGTGGGCCTTGCGGTGCCCCCAGCCGGCGTCAGTATCTGTCGCAGTTTCGAAGCTGTCTTTGGCGGCCGGCTTGCTCCAGCTGGCGTGATCGGTCCAGTCCACCGAGTACGACGTGGTGGCGTCTTTCCACGGTGGCGGCACGCTCGCCTCCACCAGTGCGTCCACGACCGAGAAGAGCGCCGATGCAGAGACGTCCAACATCGCCGCCACGATGCAAAAGGTGCGCTCCACTTGGCGATAGGTGAGCAGGTGCGGTCCTCTTCGCCACACCACCACCACGCCCAGACGCTCCATGTCGCTGTGACCCAACGCGGTGAGCGCCTCATGCACGCGCACGAGCTGGAGTGGACGGTCATCGGCGGTGGCGAGCAGCATGCCGACGAGCAGTGACCGAGCGCTCAGCTGGCGAGGCCGACCGCCGCTCGGCAGGCGGATCTCGATCGCCGGCGCCTGGCCCGAGGCGTCCACCACATCCTCGATGCGCCGAAGCCTCTCGGCATCGGTCACGGGCTCCCACCAAGCAGGCTCACCATGGCCGCTTCGTCTCCGAGGGGCTGCGCCGCAGCCAGCTCGATGAGGCGCGACGAGCTTGTGAGCCCCGCCGCGTGCACCAGGGCGACCAGCCCCAAGTTCTGGGCATGGAAGGCGAGCCACGTGGCGCGCAGGCGCCCGACCTCGAGGCGGTCGAGTCGTCCCACCTCCAAGGTAGAGAGAAGCGGCGAGGTGACGTTCTTGCGCGACGGGTCGTCGCCTCCGACGATGAAGCCCTCCCCGGCAACAGTCGCCGAGCGCCACAGGGCGCGACGGTGGCGCTCGAGCACAGGCACGACGCGCGCCTTGGCCCCGCGCACCACCACCACGACGCCCCCCGAGCGCTCTATGACATCGTCTCCACAGACGAGTCGCATGTCGGGCGCGTCGAGCCCCGCCCCGAGCCCGAGGCACAGAAGACCGTTGAGCCTGGCGATGCGTTCGGGGGTGGCCTGATGCGCCACGAGCTCGAAGTAAGCGGTGACCTGGGCATCGGTGTAAGGCTGCTTCAGCGCGTCGCGCCGCAGAGGTCCAGGGCAAGGTCCCCACAGCGCCGGCACGCTGGCTCGTGCCACCGAACGCAGGTTGCTCCGCATCGTGCGCCGTGTCGCCGGAGAGAGCCCGGACAACCCCGACACGATGTAGCGCTCGAGGGTCGAGGGGTGCAACAGCACCTCACGGCGCGTCTCGAGCCCGACCCGCTCCCCCCAGCCCGCCAGACGAGCACAACACCACAACAAGGTGCGGGCCCGAGCCGCGCCGGGCGGGACGCTGGCGCGCACGACGCTCTTGGCGAAAGCCGCCGCCACCGGTGAGCACTCGCCGCGCCACGCCTTGATCGCCGCCTCGGCCTCGGACGAGGGCCCGGGAAGGGGAGATGCCACAGTGGATATACTGTGGCAGATGAACGAACCCCCGGGGTGGATTGCTGGGAGGCTTCGAGGTGTGGAGCCCACCCCAAAGCAGCGTGGAGAGCTCACACGGATCGCGAAAGAGATCGCCGCCATCGGGCCGTGCTTGTCGGGGTCGATCGTCACCCGCCTCGGTCCCTGTGGCAAAGAGGCGTGCTCGTGCAAAGCGGACCCACCTCGTCTGCATGGGCCATATCACTCGTGGACCAGAAAGGTGGCAGCCAAAACCGTCACCCGACTTCTCTCTGAGGAGCAGCTCGAGGAGTATCAGCCCTACATCGACAACGACCGGCGGCTCCGTGGTCTTGTGGCAGAGCTCGAGGCGCTCACCCTCGCCATGGTGGAGTCCGATCCGCGCTGGGACGACCACGCTCGTCTTCGGACCACGGACACCCGCGCCCGCAGCACTGTGGACAAGAGGCGGTCGAAGACCCGTTAACCCGCGTGGAGGGCATGCCAACGACTGCTTCCGACCTGGTCACGACCTAACGTGAAGACCTCACTCCAAAAGCGTGTTGATGCGTATCGGCAAGCGCAACACTACTTGTCGTAGCGCTAGCCGCGGCGACCGCCGGAGTCGAGGAGGCCATTCGAGCCGAATCGAACGGAGAGACCGAGGACGTTCGACTCGTTTTAGATCTCCGTACCTGATTTGCTGCTGACGTCTGCACGCTGCAGACAACGACTCACATGTGAGGAGCAAGTACGCGTCGAGCGATGTCCACGCACCGAGTCGCCCAATCGACCGCCTGACGGGCCGTGCCTAGGGCGATGTCAGTTGGGTCGTACTCCGCCCTCGGCTTGAGAGCCAGGAGCCGACCAAGGTCCTTTGCTAACGACACTCCATCGGGACCAGATGACCGGAGTAACTCCAGCGCCTGACTGTGTGTGTCAGCGGCAGAACGCTGACCAGAGCGGACCGCGGTGACGACGTCTCCTGCAATGATGCCAGCATGGACGGCCGAGCTGGTGGCGGCGATCTTCCGACCTTGGGCGAGATCGTCCCTCGCCGACGCCAAGAACTCTTCGGCCTTTCCGAGGTATTGCTTGGCCTGAGCGAATGTGACCTGTCTCGTCCGAGGTGGTTGTTTAGGCAACGTGGTGAATCTTCGACTCGCGGGCTCGCATCACGTCGAGCGTCTTGCCGAAGATGACGATCCCATCTTGTCGGATGTCCAACCACACCGGCCGTCGCGACCGCAACCGCGTTCCGATATCGCGCTCGTCTACTTCCACTACCTCGACCTCGTTGCCGGTAAGCCGTCGGGCGGCGCGGCGCCACTCTTCGACTCCCTCGGTCCAGGCCGGCGTCGACGGGACTCCGCTCGGATGAACCATAACGACATCGACATCGCTCTCCGGACCAGCCTCCCCGCGAGCAAACGATCCAAACACCACGATGCTGATGGGGGGTATTGCCATCGATTGTGCCGACTTGCCCAGTTCAGCGAGGACCAGGTCACGTGACCGCGCCAGCAATCTGATGGCGCGTGACGCAACGTTGTCTTCGACGAGCCGGTAGACGGTCGAAGGGGGAACGTCGGCTCGATCGAGGATGCCGAGGGTGGCAAGCTCGGGAAGGATGCGCGAGGTCTGGGCGAGACTCACACCCGAAAGCCGAGCGGCAGTGCGAACGCTCAGGACGGTCGTAGTCTCGGCGAAGACGCCCAAGAGCTTCCCTTGTGCGCCGGGGATCACTGATTCAACGGGACGGAGAAAGTCCACGGGACGACTCTACCACAGTCCTCATAAAAGAAACATCTGTTCCTTTTATAAGAGTGATAGTGGATGCTGCGTTCATCCCAACACGCGTCCCACAACCTTGGGTCAGGGCGTCGCTTGCTGTCGCAGCATCGTCTGAGGGACCCGCCCAAAAGCCGCTTTGACTCGGGAAAAGTCATCGAGCTGCGACATTGTGCCTCGTGGTGCACCTTCGTCAGGTCGGCCTTACAACCAGCAGGTCGGGGGTTCGAGTCCCTCAGCGCCCACCTCAGCGCCACCAATTGGTCTTCACCGACCATCCCCATCCTCACCCAAAGGTGTCACGAATCGGGTCGGGTCCGGCCCATCGAACCATGCGCGCGTGACGAACCCGAACGAGCAGTGTCAGGCAGGTGAGACAACCTCGATGCCTGATTCCGTTGCAGCTGAACAGAGGCGACTGTCGTATGCGACCAGGGCGGTCAGATCCGCCTTCACAGACAATGCACTTGCTAAGTGGATCGCATCAAGACTTCGGAGCTCGGTCGGGACGACCGACGCAGCCTGCTCGATAATGGCACGATTCACGGGAAGAAGGTCGATACCTCCGAGCAACACGTTGGCATTCTCAACCGCACCCGCGTCGACGCGTCGACACGTACGGAGAAGTTCAACTGTGGACAGGTCGCTACTGATCTTGGGGACGTCTGGCCTCAGGGTCACCCACTCTGCGAGGGCCGCGCTTTCGGCCTCTTCGAAGATCAGTTTCACCAACGCGGACGTGTCGAAGTAGATCACGCAAGTCGTTCCCGGCGTAGGTCGGTAAGGGCGTCACTACCGGTCGTCTCCTCCGGAGCGATCTGTCGGCGTTCTGGCAGTTGGAACGCGCTCCTCGCCGGCTCAAGGCGACCAGAAGCGATTAGTTGGTCCCGAACCGCAATAGCCGGAGTGGGGGAAACCAAAAGAGCGACGAGCTTCCCCCGTTCTGTGACCTCGACAATTTCGCCCGCCTTTACTTGTTCCAAGTATCGGCTCGCGTGTTGGCGAAGCTCTCGTACTCCGATCCGGGTCATCCTGTAAATGTAGCACAGTACATGCTACATTTACAGCTCCCGATTCCTATCCCCAACGCGCGTCCCAACAATTGCAGGTCAGCGCGTCGCCCAGCGTCGCAACGGATGGGCGCGGGTCCCGGATCAAGTGGGTTGAGCCTGATGGAACCACCTGGTCTCAAAGCGACCGGGCGGACCCCCCAGGCCGCTGCCAGGTCGCCGTACTCCCCTTTGGGGTCGACCACCCAGGCCCGGCGACCGAAAACGGCCTGGCGCCACAAGAACGTCTTGACGAAGGCACTGAATCGGCCCGGGAATCCTGGAGGCTCCTTCCCTTGAGAGGATGGAGCAATGCCAAAGAGATCCCCGTATCCCCCAGAGGTGCGTGAGCGGGCCGTCAAGATGTTCGTCGAGCAC
>DATCBU010000089.1:0-10673 GCA_036511675.1 Acidimicrobiales bacterium
TGGGTGGCGAACCCCGACGAGGGAACCTCGAGGCCGATCTCCTCCATGGCGGTCTTGAAGCGGTCCCGGTCCTCGGCGGTGGCGATCGCTTCGGCGTTGGCGCCGATGAGCTCCACCCCGAACGTGTCGAGCACCCCCCGCTCGGAGAGCCCGAAGGCCAGGTTCAGGCCGGTCTGGCCGCCCATGGTGGGCAACAGCGCGTCGGGCCGCTCGCGTTCGACGACGGCACTGAGCACGTCGAGGTCGAGGGGCTCCACGTAGGTGCGGTCGGCGATCTCTGGGTCGGTCATGATCGTGGCCGGGTTGGAGTTCACCAGCACGACGCGATAGCCCTCGGCGCGCAGGACCCGGCACGCCTGGGTGCCCGAGTAGTCGAACTCGCACGCTTGGCCGATGACGATCGGGCCCGACCCGATGACGAGGATGGTCTCGAGGTCGGTGCGGCGCGGCATCAGGCCTGCCCCTCGTCGATCATGTGCCGGAACCGTTCGAACAGATACCGGGCGTCGTGGGGACCGGGCCCGGCCTCAGGGTGATACTGCACGCTGAAGGCGGCCACACCGGTGCACCGGAAGCCCTCCACCACCCCGTCGTTCAGGTTGACATGGGTGATCTCGGCCGCGCGCCGTCCCGAGGTCGGGAGCGAGGCGCCGTCGATGGCGTAGTTGTGGTTCTGACTCGTGATCTCGACCTGGCCCGTGTCGAGCCGACGCACGGGATGGTTGCCTCCGTGGTGGCCGAAGGGGAGTTTGTAGGTGCGGGCCCCGATGGCCTCGCCCAGTAGCTGATGGCCCAGGCAGATGCCGAAGACCGGGACCCGGCCGAGCAACTCCGCCACGTTGGCGGCATGCTCGGGCAGCGCGGCGGGGTCCCCCGGCCCGTTGGAGAGAAAGACACCGTCGGGCTCCAGGGCCAAGGTGTCGGATGCGGGGTGCGACGCGGGGACGATGGTCACGGTGGCCATCTCGCCCAAGGCGCGCAGCATGGTCTCTTTCACGCCGAAGTCGTACGCCACGATGCGCAGCGCCCCCGAGCCGCGTTCGTAGGGGGTCGACACCGTCACGCCGGTCACGAGGTCGCGTCCCGTCGTCCCGGGTTCGGCCGCCGCCGCGGCGCGCAGGACCGATTCGGGCGCGGTGCCGAAGGCACACCCCATGGCGCCGTCAACGCGCAGGTGCCGTGTGAGCCGACGGGTGTCGATACCCACCACCCCGGGAAGGTCGTGGCGCGCCAGGAAGTCCTCGAAGGACCCCGTGGCCCGCCACGACGACGGCCGCGGCGGGAGATCGCGCACCACGACCCCCCGGCACCACGGGCGCGCCGCCTCGTCGTCGAGGGCCGTGACGCCGTAATTGCCGATGTGAGGGTAGGTGAAAGCGACGACCTGGCCCGCGTAACTGGGGTCGGTGACGACTTCTTGGTACCCCGACAGCACGGTGTTGAACACGAGCTCACCCGTGGCCACACCGTCGGGGGGCACCGCCCCGACGGCCTCGCCCTCGAACACCTCGCCGTTGGCCAGCACCAACAACGCCGGTGGCCGGCCTCCGAACCACTCCCCCACCGACGCCGGGGCATCGAGGGCGGCGCGGGCCGGGGGGGCGCTCACCGCTGCGCCCCGGCGTCCACCACCACGGGCTCGCCCCGGAACACCGTGTGCCGGACCTGACCCGTCATGACCCGCCCCGCCCACGGCGTGTTGCGACTCCGACTGGCGAGCCGGGCCGGGTCCACCTCCCAGGTGGCGGCGGGGTCGATCACGCAGATGTTGGCGGGCGCGCCGGGCTCGATGGGGCCACCCTGGTCGCCGCCGTGCTCCGGCGCCAGCCCGGCGATGCGGGCCGGTCGCCATGACAGAAGGCCGAGCACGTCGAGGGCCGACATAGCCCCCCACCCGTCGTCACCGGTGGCGTCGCTCGGCGCCCGCCCCGCCCGCTCGACCAGAGCGCCCAGCGCCACGGGGAGGGCGGTCTGGAGCCCGAGCATTCCCGGAGGCGCGGCGTCCAGGGTGGCGTCCTTGCGCTCGGGGGCGTGCGGGGCGTGGTCGGTGGCCACGGCGTCGATGGTCCCGTCCGCACAGGCGGCGCGCAGGGCGCGGACATCGACCTCGCCGCGCAGGGGCGGGTTCACCTTGTACACCGGGTCGTAGCCGGCCAGCTCGGCGTGGGTGAGCGAGAGATGGTGCGGGGTGACCTCCGCCGTCACGGCCAGGCCCTCGGCTTTGGCCGCCGCCACCAGCGCGGCGGAACGCGCCGTGGAGATATGGAGAAAGTGCACCCGTCCCCCGGTGAGCCGCGCCAGCGCGATGTCGCGGGCCACCATCATCTCTTCGGCCTCGGACGGGATCCCGGGCACGCCGAGGCGGCTGGACCACTCCCCTTCGTGCATGTGGCCCCCGCGGGCCAGCGCGTCGACCTCGCAGTGCTGGGCCAGGGTGACGTCGAATCCACGGGCATACTCGAAGGCTCGCCGCATGACCGACACGTCCTGGACACCGGCCCCGTCGTCGGTGAATAGGCGCAACCCCAACGAGGCGAGCTCTCCGATCGGGGCCAGGCACGCGCCGGCGCGCCCCATGGTGATGGCACCTGCCACCGCCACCTGGCACATGGCGCCGGTCCCCAGGGACAGGACCTCGAGCGCCACCGCCGCGCTGTCGACAGGAGGGTCGGTGTTGGGCATGGCCACCACCGCCGTGAACCCTCCCAGTGCGGCGGCCCGTGCCCCGCTCTCGACCGTCTCGGCTTCTTCGGCGCCGGGCTGGCGGAGGTGGGTGTGGATGTCCACCAGGCCGGGGGCCACCAGGCACCCGCCCGCATCGAGGACTGTGGCCCCCCGGGGGACCGCCACATCGGCCTCGACCCCGACCACGTGTCCCTCGCTGATCACCACGTCGGCGCGCCGGGACCCTGCTCCGTCGACCACGGTGCCACCTCGGATCACGATGACGGGCTTGGCGTCGTGTGCGGGGGCGGGGCCTCGGCTCTTGGTCTCAGCCACCGATGTCGGTCCCGAGAGCCCCGAGCGCCGGCGTGGGCCCCGACGCAACGCCGCCCGTCCCCACCTGGCCCTGCCCGAGCAACATGAACAGCACTGCCATGCGCACGGCCACGCCGTTGGACACCTGACGCAGCACCAGGGACTGCGGGAGGGCGGCGACGTCGTCGGCGATCTCGACGCCCCGGTTCATGGGCCCGGGATGCATCACCAGCGCATCGTCGCCCAGCAGCGTGGCCCGCCGCGACGTCAGCCCGTACCAGGCGCTGTACTCGCGCACCGAGGGGAGAAAGGCACCGGCGCCGCGTTCGGACTGGAGCCGCAGCAAGTAGCACACGTCCACATGGGGAAGCACCGCATCGAGGTCGTAGGACACCTGGGACACAGGCCACCCCTCGAGCGAAGCAGGGAGGAGACTCCCCGGGGCCACCAGGGTCACCTCGGCCCCGAGGGCTCCGAGGGCGAGCACCAACGAGCGCGCCACCCGGCTGTGGCGGACGTCTCCCACGATGGCGACGCGCAGGCCCACGAAGCATTGGATGCCGGCTCCCTCGAGGGAGCGCCCGGCCCGCTCGGCCAGGACCTGGCGGATGGTGTAGCAATCGAGCAGGGCCTGGGTGGGGTGTTCGTGCCATCCGTCGCCGGCGTTCACCACCGACGCGTCCACCCAGCGCGCCACGGCGGCGGGGGCGCCCGCCGAGGTGTGGCGCACGACGAAAGCGTCGACCCCCATGGCGGCCACGGTCTCCACCGTGTCTCGCAGCGACTCCCCCTTCTTGACCGAGGAGGTGTCCACGGAGAACGACAGGACATCGGCCGACAGGCGCTTGGCGGCGGTCTCGAACGACAGCCGGGTGCGCGTCGACTGCTCGGCGAAGAGGGTGACGACGGTCCGGCCCCGCAGCGACGGCACCTTGGGGATCGATCGCTTCCCGACCTCGACGAAGGCGTCGGAGACCTCGAGGATCTCCTCGATCCCGTCGGCGCCCAGCTCGGCGATCGACAACAGGTGCCGGCGTCCGCCTTTGGACAGCTCGGTCATCGGGGGACCACGTCACCGAGGACCACGCCGTCGAGGCTGACGTCGACCTGCTCGTCGATGCGGGTCGGCATGTTCTTGCCCACGTAGTCGGGCCGGATGGGGAGCTCCCGGTGGCCCCGGTCGACCATCACCGCCAGCTGCACGGCCCGGGCCCGGCCGTAGTCGGCCAGGGCGTTGAGCGCGGCCCGCACGGTACGACCGGTGAACAAGACGTCGTCGACGAGGACGACGATCTGCCCCGCCAGGTCACCGGGGATGTCGGTGGCGGCCTCGGGGAGCACGGGACGGATCCCGATGTCATCGCGGTAGAAGGCCACGTCGAGGAGGCCCACCGGCACCACCGTGCCCTCCATCTCCTCGAGCACGCTGGCGATGCGGAAAGACAGGGGAACGCCGCCGGTCTGCAGTCCCACCAGCACGACGTCCTCGAGTCCGTGGTTCCGCTCGATGATCTCGTGCGCGATCCGGGTCAGGGCCCGCTGGACGTCCTGTGCGGTCAGAACCTGGACCCGAGGAACGAAGACCCCACCTCGCGGTGGGGTCAGTCTGCGTTCTCGCTCCGCCAAGGCTCCTCCACGGTCCGTTCGGGCCTCTCGGGACCCGCTTCACGGTCGTCGGTTCATGCTAGCACCGGCCACACCGGCGGAGAGGGTGCGGACCGCTCTCAGGCGCGCACCTGGCGGGCGATCGTCGACAACACGCCGTTCACGAACCCGCCCGAGAATTCCGTGGAGTACTGCTTGGCCAGCTCGACGGCCTCGTCGATGACCACCGCCACCGGCACATCGGGCTCGGCGATGAGCTCGTAGGTCGCGAGTCGCAGGATGCTGCGGTCGAGGACCGGCATCCGCTCGACCTCCCATCCCTGGGCCGCCGCCGCCATGAGGGCGTCGATGCGCTCCTGGTGCGCGGCAGCACCCTCGACCAGCGCCACGGTGAAGGGGTCGGGAGCGACCGCCAGGGCCTCGAGCACATGGGCGGTCGAGAGCCGTTTCATCTCCGCCTCGTAGAGCAGGGCCAGGGCCCGCTCCCGGGCCTCGTGGCGGGGCCCCTCTCCGGGCGCAGCCGCGGCTCGATCCTCGGTCACGGCCACGGGCCGACTAGGCCCGGGTGATGTACTCGCCGGAGCGAGTGTCGACCTTGATGCGCTCACCGGGGTTCACGAACAACGGGACCTGCACCACCAGCCCCGTCTCGAGCGTGGCCGGCTTGCGGGCCCCTGACACCCGGTCGCCCTGGACGCCGGGCTCGGTCTCGGCCACCGACAGCTCCACCGCAGCGGGCAGATCGACGCCGACGATCTCCCCGGCGTACATCTGCAACACGGCGTTGTCACCTTCCTTGACGAACTGCGCGGCGTCACCCAGAGCGGCGGGCGACACATGCAGCTGGTCGTAGGAGACGACATCCATGAACACGTAGTCGGTGCCGTCACGATAGAGCAACTGCATCTCGCGCTTGTCGACGATGGCCTGTTCGACGCGCTCGTCGGCGCGAAACGTCCGCTCCAGGACGGCGCCGGTGCGAACGTTCTTGAGCTTGGTGCGCACGAAGGCGCCGCCTTTGCCCGGCTTCACGTGCTGGAACTCCACGACCGAGAACAACCCTTCGGGCAGGTCGAGGGTCATGCCGTTGCGAAGATCGTTGGTGGTGACAGCCATCAGGCAGCGATGTCCTTGGGGAATCGGGTGAGCGTGTGACAGCCGTCTGCGGTGACCACGACGGTGTCCTCGACACGAACACCGCCGATTCCCGCCAGGTACACGCCCGGTTCGACGGTCACGACGACGTCGGTGGCGAGGATAGCAGTCGACCCCGGGCCGACGGCCGGGGCTTCATGGATGTCGAGGCCCACCCCGTGCCCGGTGCCGTGCTCGAAGGCGTCCTTCCAGCCCGCGGCGGCGATCAGGTCGCGACAGGCCTTGTCGACGTCGCCCGCCGCCACCCCGGCGCGCACGGCGGCCACCCCCGCCGCCTGAGCCTCGGCCACCACCTCGAAGACACGGGCCAGGGTGCCCGGAGGGTCGCCACCCACGCAGAACGTGCGCGTCATGTCGGACCGATATCCCTCGAAGATGGCCCCGAAGTCCACCACGACCGGGTCTCCTTCGAGGATGGTCCGCTTGGACGGCCGGGCGTGGGGCTTGGCCGCGTTGGGCCCCGATGCCACGATCGTCTCGAAGGCCCGATCTTCGGCCCCGAGCCGTCGCATGGCCGTGTCGAGCGCCAACGCCACCTCGTCTTCGCGACTTCCCTGCCCGAGCAGCCCCAGTACCTCTCCGAGTGCGGCATCGGCGATGGCGGCGGCCCTCGCCATGCGCACCAACTCCCCGGCGTCTTTGACCTGCCGCAGCGACTCCACCACGCCGCTCGTGGGGACGGGTTGGGTCGGGGCGAGGTCCTCGGCCCACCGACGCTTGGCGCTCCACGTGACATGATCGGCCTCGAGGCCGAGGCGGGCGACGGCACCGGACCGCGCCATCGCCGCCAACGCCTCGCGCTGGACCTGGAGCCCACCCACGCACAATTCGACGGCGCCGTCGTGGCCGGCGGCGGTCAACTGCTCACCGGCCTGGGTCCGGTACCGACCGTCGGTGACGAGCAGGGCGTTGCGCCCGGTCACAAGCACGGCGCCGGCCGAGCCGCTGAACCCCGTGAGGTAGCGCACATTGGGGAGTGCGGTCACGAGCAGCGCATCCACTCCCGCCGAGTCGATCCCCGCCCGCAACCGCGCCAACCGGTCGGCCACCTGCAAGGGGGGGAGCGCACCGTCGAGAGCCGTCACCACACTGTCCCCGGTCACCGGGCCCTCCCCCGCCGCCGGGCCTCCACGCGCCAGCGAGCCCTCTCGATCGCCCATCATCTCGCGCCCGTCAACCCGGAGCCGATGAACGATCGGCGAGCAGTCGGGCCACGGCTTGGACCGCCAGCGGGTAGCCGAGAGCACCGAAGCCGGCGATGGACCCGTGGGCGACAGCCGCCACCACCGAGGTGTGGCGCCAGGGCTCGCGGGCGGCGGGGTTCGACAAGTGCAGCTCGACCACGATCCCTTCGAAAGCCGCCAGGGCGTCGTGCAACGACCACGAGTAATGGGTGAGCGCACCAGCGTTGACGATCAGTGCCGCCGCCCTGCCCCGGGCGTCATGGACCAGTTCGACGAGCTCGCCCTCGTGGTTGGTGTGGTGGTGCTCGAGCTCGAGACCACAGCGGCGGGCCTCCTCGGTGGCGGCGGTCACGTGATCGGCGAGCGTGGCGGTGCCGTAGACCTCGGGTTGACGCTCGCCCAGCAGGTCCAGGTTGGGCCCTGACAGCAGCACCACGAGCGACGCCCCGGCGCCGCTCACGGTCCGCACCCCATGTCGGCCAGCGTGGCGAGTACCTCGTCTTGGTCCACGTCGCGTACCGGTTCCACCCCGTCGGGACCGTCAAGGACGAAGGTCAGGTCGTGGCGCGCCTTCTTGTCGCGAGCCATGAACTCCACGAGCTCCCGGGCCGAGGCGCCCACCGGGATGTCGGCATACAGGTCGAATCCGCTCACCACCCGACGGTGCAGCGCCACGCGCTCGTCGTCGATGCGATCGAGACGCCGGGCCAGCATGGCCGCGAAGACGAGGCCGATGGCGACAGCTTCGCCGTGACGAAGGTCCCATTTCGCGTCAGGACCGAACGAGGACGCCTCCAGGGCATGGGCGAGGGTGTGGCCGTAGTTGAGGACCATGCGGCGACCCGAGTCGCGCTCGTCCTCGCTCACCACGGCCGCCTTGATGGCGACGCACTTGGCCACCTGCTCGTCGAGGGGGAGCGCCAAGATGGCCGCGCCGGGACGGCCTTGTTCGATCAGTCCCTCACCGAGGAAGGCGTACTTGGCCATCTCGCCGCGACCTGACGACCACTCGCGCGCCGGGAGCGAGCTGAGGCTCTGGATGTCGCACAGCACCGCGGTGGGCTGCCAGAAAGAGCCCACCAGGTTCTTGCCCTCGGGGAGGTTGACCCCGGTCTTCCCGCCAATGGCGGCGTCGACCTGCGCCAGCAGTGTGGTGGGCACGTTGACATAGGGAATGCCGCGATGGAACACCGACGCCGCCAAGCCCGCCACGTCGCTCACCACCCCACCGCCGAGCGCCACCACCGCGTCCGAGCGCGACAACCCGAAACGGGCGAAGTCCCGGCACAACTGCTCCACCGATGCCAGGCTCTTGGCCGATTCCCCGTCTTCGACCACGAAGGTCTGCGACGGGACCCCGGCGTCCACTTCGACCTCCACGTTTTCCTGGGTGACGATGGCCACTCGCTCCACCCCCGGGGGGAGCACCTCGGGGAGGAGCTGGCGCGCCCCGGCCCCAACGACGATGTCGTAGGAGCGCTCTCGCAGCCCCACGGGCACGGTGATCATCGGCCCTGTCCCTGCAACGGTCCCAGATCGCGCACGACGCGGTCGGCCACCGCGGCAGGAGCGAGAGTATCGACGTCGATGACCACAGAAGCAACCTCCTCGTAGAGCCCCCGACGTTGCGCCTCGATGCGGGCCAACGCGGCGGCAGGGCCTCCGGGTTCGGGCCCACCGTCGAGGGCGCGCAGCAGGGGCCGATCGGCATTCCTCCCCACCCGCCGGGCGAGGGTCTCGGGTCGGGCCCGCAACCACACCACCGTGGCACCGGCTCGGAGGGCGTCACGGTTGGCGGGGTCGATGACCGCCCCACCGCCGACCGACACCACGGCGGGGACGTCCGCGCTCAGCACGGCGGCGAGCACGCGCGACTCCTCGGCCCGGAACCCCGCCTCGCCGTGCACCGAGAAGATCTCCGCCACCGACGAGCCCGCCGCCTTCTCCACCTCGGTGTCGGTGTCGACGTAGGGCCGGCCCAGGCGCGCCGCGACGAGCCGGGCCACGGTCGACTTGCCCGCGCCCATCATCCCCACGAGCACCAGGTGCTCAGCCACGGCCGGCCGCGGCGGCCGACGACGGCGTGTCGTGGATCGATGCCAGGTACCCGTCCCGGTTGCGCACAACCTCGGCCAGCGAGTCGCCACCGAATTTGCGCAGCGCTTCGGACGCCAGCACCAAGGCCGTCATGGTCTCGGCCACCACGCCCATGGCGGGGACGGCGGTGACATCGGTGCGCTCTTTGAACGACACCGTCGACTCCTTGGTGACCACGTCGACGGTGCCGAGCACGGGCCGGTTGAGCGTGGCCAGCGGCTTCATGCCCACACGGGCCGCGATGAGCCCCCCGGTGGACATCCCCCCTTCGATCCCTCCGGCCCTGTCGGTCTCGCGTCGGTAGTCCCCCGACGCCTCGTCCCAGCTGATGGCGTCGTGCGCCTCCGAGCCGCGCCGCGCCACGACCTCGGACCCTTCGCCCAGCTCCACGTGCTTCACGGCCTGGATGCTCATGAGCGCCTGGGCCAGCAGGCCGTCGAGACGGCGGTCCCAGTGCACATGGCTGCCGAGGCCCACCGGGACCCCGTAGGCGAGGACCTCCACCACACCCCCGAGCGAGTCCCCGTCCTTGGCCGCGGCCTTCACGGCCTCGACCATGCGCACCTCGACGGCGGGGTCGAAGCAACGCACCGGCGATGCGTCCACCTGCTCGAGGTCGCCGAGCCCCGGCCGTCCCACGCCCTCGGCGCGCACCGGGCCCAGAGACACCACATGGCTCAACACCGAGACGCCGAGGCGGGCCAGCAGGGCCTTGGCCAGACTGCCCGCTGCCACCCGAGCGGCGGTCTCGCGCGCCGACGCACGCTCGAGGACGTCCCGGGCATCGTCGAACCCGTATTTCTGCATGCCGGCCAGATCCGCGTGCCCGGGCCGGGGTTTGGTGAGGACCTTGGCGGGCGCGCCCGGGTGCGGCGACATCTCCTCCTGCCATTTCGGCCACTCGGTGTTGGCGATCTCGATGGCCACCGGTGACCCCAGGGTCCGGCCGTGGCGAATGCCTCCCACCAGGGTGATCTCGTCGGCCTCGAAGCGCATCCGGGGCCCGCGCCCGTAACCGAGGCGGCGCCGGGCCAGCTCGCCGGCGATCTCGGGGGCCGTCACGGGCAGGCCCGCGGGGAGACCCTCGACGATGACGACCAGCGCCTTGCCGTGGGACTCTCCAGCGGTGAGGTACCTCAGCACCGCGCCAATCTACTTCCGTGCCCTCCCGACCCCCGCCCGTCGGGCGCCGGGAGATCGCCCACGGGGGCGGTCACGCGCTGTGATGGAACAGCGCGTGGGCGACGGGGTTTCCCCACAGGATCGTCACCACGGCCCCGGCGGCCAGAAAGGGGCCGAAAGGGATCTTCGTCTTGCGGCCAGCCCCGGACACCGCCATAGCCCCGACCCCGATCAGCGCGCCCAGGACGAACGCGGTGAAGAAGCCCACGAAGGCATGGCCCAGCCCGAGCCAGCCGGTGGCGAATCCCACCACGCCGGCCAGGCGCACGTCGCCGAATCCCATGCCCCGGGGCACGGCGAGGTGGACGGCGAGGAAGGCCACAAAGGCGGCGGCCCCGGCGATGGCGGCGCGCGCCAGGAGACCCCACTTGTCGTCGACGACCGCCGCCACCACGAACAACGGCACCATCACGGTCAGTGTGGAGTAGACGAGACGGTTGGGGATGATCTGGCGCTCGAAGTCCACCGCGC
>DATCBU010000090.1:0-23122 GCA_036511675.1 Acidimicrobiales bacterium
TCCCGCATCCGAGGTCCACGGCCACACAGCCGGGTCGGACCTCGGCCGCCTCGATCACCGCGTCAACCACGCGCTCGAGACCCGGTGCACCGTCATGGTCCCAGGCAGAGGCACGCTTGGTCCAAACCCACCTCTGGAGTCGTATACCCAGAGTGCCTGGACCATCACTTGCTGGCATCTTCGGCGTCTCCGGATTGGCTGAGATCAGTGGTACCGGCGGGATCGCCGTCATGGGGAACGACGAGTGGGCATCGGAGGACCTGGCAACGCCCGTCGTCATGGCCGATGCCCGGACCAGCCCTCGGGGCCTCGCGCTCGAGCGAGAGACAGCGATCGCGGCGGGGTGCACATAAGTACGGTGATCGTGCACCACCCGACATGACGACAGCATGACGGGCGGTTCTCGCCCCCCCTAAGGGGTCAGCGGGAACCGGTAGCGGACAAAGGGCTCGCCGCTTCGACTGTTGAGTTCGCCGGCGAAATGCCAGCCCAGGTGCTCGTAAAAGGCACGAGCGGCAAGGTCGGGGGGGGTCACGAGCACGAAGTCGTCAAGGCCGCTCCGCTGCCCGACTCGACAGGCTTCTGCAAGCAATTCCTTCCCCACCCCGCCACCCCGCATGTCCGGCTTGACCATGAGATGGGTGATCTCCCCGCTGGTTGACACCCCAATTCGGTGCCCTGATGGTGGGGCAGCCTCACCATCGCCGATGGGACACAATGGTTCGGCGGGGGGCAGGCCGCGCACGGCCAACCGCGGCCTCCGGAGGGCGGAAGAAAGCTCCGAGGAAACGACTCGCACGATCCCACGCGCATACCGGGAGAGGCGAGTGGCGAACAGTTCGCAAGCGAACCTGGGGACAGTCACGGCGCGTGCCACGAGCCAGAGCATGAGGGCGATCCCGTGCCGGCGCACCATGGTCCGAACATGTGCTGCGGGGTCGAGAGCACCGAGCAACACGCCCACCACACGCCCGCGCTCATCGACCGCTGCGAGTGCCAGGCTCTCGGGGCTGTCAATCCACGCCCGGTGGTAACAACGCAGGAATCGTGGGCCGCAGCGTGCCAGAAACTCCATGTCGAGCACGTCGAGGTGCAGAGCCGCACTGGCCGGGGTGTCCTCACTTCGAAGGGTACGAATCTCCACAGTGGTCATTACACCTCTTCCGTCCGCTTGATACCACGCGCCGCCGCTGCGCTGCAGACATATAGGCTGGGCCCCGTGCCCCCAGGCCGGCATCGTCGCGCGCGGCTTGGAAGAGGCGCATCCACGGTTGCACTTGTCAGCGCCACGGGAATCTCGCTCCTGGCTGCGACAGTGCTTGTGGTCAACGCCTTCACGAGTCGTCAATCGAAGCACGCACCAACCCCGGCGGCCACGGCCACCCAACCAAGAGCGACGTCTTCCACCGTCGCTGTCACCCAACCGGTGGCGCCGCCGACCTCCGATGGATCCTATGCCGTCGGCACGACGAGTCTTCCCATCACGGAGCCGGGGGCCGCTGCTGCCATCGCGCCGCGATCGCTGCCCACCACTGTCTTCTACCCAGGCCGAGGTGTCGCTCCCGGCGGAGGGACCGACGCGCTGCCCGACAGAACCCACGCCCCGTACCCTCTGCTCGTCTTCTCCCAGGGCTACAACCTCTCGGTCGAGGCGTACTCCACCTTGCTCTCGGACTGGGCTTCAGCGGGGTTCGTGGTGGCCGCCCCCACGTATCCGCACACGGACCCTGCCGGCCCAGGCGCTCTCGACGAGAACGACATCACGAATCACCCCGCCGACCTGCGTTTCGTGATCACCACACTCCTCGAAACGGCCCAAGGATCCGGATCCATACTCTCTGGCCTGATCGACGCCAACGAGATCGGTGTCGTCGGGCACTCAGACGGAGCCGATGTCAGCTTGGCGGTGGCCACCAACACCTGCTGCCAGGATCCTCGCGTAAAAGCAGCCGCCATCTTGTCGGGAGCGGAGCTGGCGAGTATCGGCGGACGATATACGTTCTCGAGCGGGGTGCCACTGCTCGTCGCCCAGGGAAACGCGGATACGATCAACCTCCCCGCCTGCAGTGCCCAGATCTATGACGCGGCTGGCTCTCCCAAGTACTACCTCGATCTCCTCGGCGCGCCCCACAAGACGCCCTACACCGACGCAGGCCCGGACCAGCAGACCGTCGCCAGCGTCACCACCGATTTCTTCGACACCGAACTCGCCGGCCGGACAAGCGCACTCACAGCCCTCACGACTGACGGGAACGTCGGGGGGCGATCGAGCCTCACCGCTGCCGCGGCGGCACCTCAGGCGGGTGGTGCATGTCCGGGAGCGCCAAGCTGAAGAAGTTCCCGGCGCGCCTTTTCGCCCACTCAGCCGCTTCTCGGTTGTGATGGGGCAGGAATGCCAGCGACTCCTTCGCAACCCGGTGTCGGTGTCACCGCTACGAGTGGAGGAACCAAGGGCAACGGAGGCAGGTCGAGCGCGGTCGCATCCACGGCGTCACCCATAGCGGTCTGTCCTTGCGCGTCGGGGTGGAGATGGTCGCCCGAGTCATAGGGAGGAAACATCACTGCCGGTGCACAGGCACCGTCGTACACGTCGGCCACGGTGGCGCCAAGGTCCAACACGGCGTCAAAAGCACGGGACGTGAGAATCCACTGGTCAACGCGCTCGAGATAGCTCTGCTGGAGGGGAGTCCATCGCTCGACTCGGCTCGAGCTACGGGGCAACAACGTGACGGCAACGATCCGGATGCCATCTCCGTGCGCGGCGGCGATGGCCTGCTCGTAGCCGGCGATGACCTGTTCGGCGGTGGCCCCGAACCACAGATCATTGGTGCCGAGGAACAAGATCACCTCGGACACGCCGGACTGGGTGAGGGCATCGCGCGCCAGCCTCGACACCCCTGAAGGTCCACCACCGGTCAGGTCGTCGGTATTCACCACTGACGTGAGGGCATTGGCCGTGATCCCTTCGTTCACCACCGCCCGCTGCTCCCCGGGCGGGAGCATGTCGATCCGGCTTTGAAGCACATCGGTCCAACGCAGCGCTGCGTGATATCCATCGGTGATGGAGTCACCCACTACGACGATGCTTCCTTGACCCGAGGTCTGCAGGACGTCGACGGCATCGACCCAGCGCTCCCACGGGCTCGGCTCACTGAGCCCGACGCCGCTGACGGATTCTGTCAGGTCTCCACCCCCATTGGGGGTGAAGTATGAATCGATCTTCGTACAACACGGATGGACCGTGACCAGCTCGCGACCACTCGTGTAGACACTGATAGCCAGCTTCTGCAAATCGCTCACGGGCATGCTCACCGCATCGCTGTAGGTGACCTGCCCCACCGGCACCACGGTCCTTTCGACTCCACCAAAGGTCAGCGTGTGGAGCGTCCCCGGCACCACGGCAGCCCCTGTAGCGGCCAGTCCCACACTCGCCGCCCCGACCGATAGGGGCTCATTACCGAAGACGTTCGAGATCCGAGCACGGATGGCATCACCGCCAATACCGACGGTGACGAGGTCGCGAACTGTCACGTTCGACGCCTCTCCGTTGCCCCACGCCATGGCGGACCCCCACCCGACGCGCCAGACCGGGGGGGCGACTTGCGTCGTTGTCGTGGGATGCGCCGTGGGTGCGGCGGGAGAGGGAGCGTGCGGCACACGGATCGGAAGCACAGTGGATCCGACAAGGGAGTTGGACACGATTGCTACCGCGATCACGATCAGGAGCCCGATTGGCACCAGAGTCCTGGGTCGAAGCCGACCGGATCGGCGTTGTGGCGAGCCGCTCGTCCCACGACGAGCGTGCTGCGGGAAGCGCCCGGCCCCAGGTGATGAGACGACACGGTCACGGCGCCCTCTCGGCCACATCAGGCTGCGGCGTCGAGGACGGCCAAGACGTGGGGGTGGCGCGACCGCTCGCTCCGTCGGATGATCGCCGGATCAATCGAATTCTGTCGGTCGGCGTCCATAGCAGTGCCCACCTCGGGTCGTCGGTTCTTGGGCGTGTGGTCGAAAATAGCAAGGCGTCCTAACGGAGAGCCTCCGCGGCTCACACTCGACACCAGACCGTCGCGCCGTCTCGGGCGCCGTCGTATGCCCCCGGCGGGCTCAGATGGTCGGCGATCGAGTTTCCCCTGCCCGCGGCCGGTCCCAGTCCAGGACGACTCTTCACGCTGCTGTCACAAAGGCTTCCTAGAGTCCGACTCGCCGGGTCGGTTCGGTGGTCCAGGGCGCGAGATGCGGCCATCGGGCCGCCAGGTCGCGGAGTCCCTGCACAGAGGCTCGGGCGTTCCAGGCAGAGGAGGCAACCATGGATACCCAATGGATGGGTCAGGGTCGATGCAAGAACATCGATCCTGCCGTGTTCTTTCCCAGCGACTGGATCGGAGTGCAGTCCGCCCAGCGTATCTGTGTCAACTGCACGGTGAGCCCACAGTGCCTGGGCTACGCCCTCGCCAACCGGATCACTGACGGCGTGTGGGGGGGCACCTCCGAACGGCAACGCGCCCGCCTTCTTCGTAGCCACAGGGCCACACATGTGTCCGCCGCCGAGGTCAGCGTCGCCGTCGGCCGACATTGAATAGGGCCAGCAGCATGTGCTTCGGTGCCAATGGCATCCGGGCGGCAGCAACGGTTGTCCTGACGATCGTGCTGACGGGATGCTCCGAGGTCCCAACCACCGTTCAGGCGAGACCGAGGACGACGCGACCAGGGCCCCCTTCTTCCTCGCCCGTCGCCGTCACGTCCACGACCGTCCCGGCCCAACCGGGATGGACGCCGGTGAGCACGGTGGCGAGTGGCGTCGCCATCGACGAGCAGTCGATCACGACCGCCGGAGGCGCATCGGTGACACTCATCCGTTTCCGAGCCGGACAGGTTGTCTTCGCCCTGCACGCCGGCAGCCAGGATCCTCCCACCGGCGGCCTCGCCCTGGGTGCCGACGCCCAGCCCGCCATCACGGCGGCCGAGAGAGCCGTGCTGCTGGGCGCCTTCAACGGCGGATTCAAGGTCTCGGGCCATGCCGGCGGCACCGAGATCGACGGACACGTCCTCACTCCATTGTTGACCGGCCTGGCCAGCCTCGTCATCGACACGGGCGGCTCGGCCCACATCGGCGTGTGGGGTTCGACAGCACCACGGCGCGGAGAGTCGATCGCCAGTGTTCGCCAGAACCTCCCACCGCTCGTCTCGGGCGCACAACCGAGCCCTACGATCTCGGTGCCCAGCGCCTGGGGCGACCCTCTGCATGAAATCGCCGTGACGGCGCGCAGCGCGCTGGGTCAGGATGCGGCCGGGGACCTCATCTACGCGGCCGCCATGCATGCGCTTCCGGTCGACATGGCCAGCGCACTCCTGAGCGCCGGCGCCACCGTCGCCATGGAACTCGACATCAACCCCGAGTGGGTACAGGCCGATGTGGCGGCCTCACCGGGAGGTGCACTGGTGGCCAGGGTCCCCGGTCAGAATCAACTGGCCGACCGATACCTGGTGGGGTGGACCCGGGACTTCGTCACGGTCGATATCGCACGACCGATCTCTCAGCCGAGTTGAGCAACGAATCGACGCTGCACTCTACGATCGCTCTGGACATGAACCGCTCCCCCGGCAACGGACCATCCCCACCGGCAGAGACAGCTCCACCCCCCGAACGCGGGCGATTTCGGACGCGAGGACGACGACATTGGCGGCACTCCCCCTCCGCCCCTGTCGCCATCGCGGCCGTGTTCATCGTGGCCGTGGGAATCTCGGTGTGGCTCACCACCGGCGGTCAGTCAAAGGGCGCACTGACACACAGGGCGGTCCACCCCAGAGGGCTCGCTCATGCAGTGTCCACGACCACGGTGGCCTCGACAATCACCACCACCACCACAGACCCGGGGTCGCTGCCCCAGACCGATGCGTTCCCTTCGAGCGATTCGATGCAATTTCAGTCCGAGATGTCGGCGCTGTGGGAGGCGGTCGTGACCAACTCGGCCGCGATCGCCTTACCGGCCTTCTTTCCCGAGCAGGCGTACGAACAGCTGAAGACCGTCTACGACGCCGAGGCGGACTACGAGGATCGTCTCGTCCACGACTACACGCTCGACATCACCGCGGCACACGATGTGCTCGGTGCCAGCCCTTCGTCAGCGGTGCTCGTCGGAGTCGACGTCCCTACGGACGCCGGCCACTGGATACCTCCGGGTGTCTGCGACAACCGAGCGGGCTACTTCGAGGTGGCCAACTCCCGGATCGTCTATCAGCAAGGCGGCGTGACCCACTCGTTCGGCATCGCCTCACTCATCTCGTGGCGGGGCGTCTGGTATGTCGTGCACCTCGGCGCCATTCTTCGCTCCCGCGATGCCGGCGTGGTGGAAGATCCCGAGCTTGGAGCGGGCTATTCGGCGCCGTCCTCCACGTGCTGAACGGGGCCACTACGCACAGCCGTGAGGAAGCTCTGCACCGCCCGACGAGCCGTGGCGCCTTGACGCGTACACACGAACCACGGCTCCTCCGGCGTCAGGTGTGAGACCGGGAACAGCTCGACCACGCGCGCCCCGGTCAGTGCATCACGGCACACGAATTCCGGGAGCAGGCTGACGCCCAGTCCCAGCTCGACGGCCCGCAGGACGGCGCGCAGGTCGGGAGCGACGAGCACCAGGCGCGCCCCGAAGGGCCGTCCGAGGGCATGAAGCCAGAAGCGACGGGTGCGGGGGAGCTCGAGGCTGTACGACACCCACGGCCGACCCGTGCACCATGTCGCCACATGGTCGAGGGAGTCGAACGGGACCGACGGGGCGAGATTCGGCGCAACCACCAGGACGAACCGGTTCATGCCCAGTGTGGCGGCACCGATACTCCGCCGAGGAGGCGTCGAGCCGGTGACCACCACATCGAGCTCGTCCCGTTCGAGGTACCGGAAGAGCTCGACGTCATCTCCGAATGTCGCCGTCACGGCCACATCCAGGCCTGCGAGGCGGGGCAGGACCTCAGCGGCGAAGTACTCCGGGCTCGAACCGAAACGGACGGGTGGCTCGGGTGCGGACACGGCTCCGGCGTCGAGGTCGCGCAGCACTCCCTCGAGGCCGTCGAGGGGCTCGGCCACCCTGACGTACAGCTCCCGACCCCGCTCGGTGGGCTCCATCCCCGCCGGGCTCCGGACGAACAGCGGTGCCCCCAGAACCTGTTCGAGCGACGCCAGCTGCTGGCTGGCCGCAGGCTGGGTCAGGCCACGGTAGGCGGCACCCTCCGTGACCGAAGCGCTGCGGTAGATCGCCACGAAGGTCCGCAGCCACTCCGACCTTGCCATAAGCAAATCTTATCTGGATGATCAGAAGTACTTCTTTGCTTATTCCAGGGCTCTCGGGGACGATGGCGCCATGGCTCCCGACACCACCCAGACCCATCCCTATCTCCACGGACATCACGCCAGCGTCCTCCGATCGCATCGCTGGAGGACCGCCGAGAACTCCGCCGGGTACCTGATCCCGTGGCTCGATTCCGGCTTCTCGGTGCTCGACGTGGGCTGTGGCCCCGGCACCATCACCGTCGGCCTGGCGGGCTACGTGGACGACGGCAGGGTGGTCGGGATCGACCCCGCCAAGGAGGTCCTCGCCGACGCCCGGGCCGAGGCATCGAGGTGGCACCGGGGCAATGTCGACTTCGGTGTCGGCGACGTCCACGACCTCGACTTCGGTGACGGCACCTTCGACGTGGTGCATGCGCATCAGGTCCTCCAGCACCTTCGGGATCCCGTGGCTGCGCTCCTCGAGATGAGGCGGGTCTGTCGCCCCGGCGGCATCGTCGCCGCTCGCGACGGCGACTACGGCGCCATGTTCTGGTCTCCACAGGACCCCGAGATGGAGGAGTGGCGGACCCTGTACCGGCGCGTGGCCAGGGCAGTCGGGGGCGAGCCGGACGGGGGACGTCGGGTACTGCACTGGGCTCGTCGGGCCGGATTCGCCGACATCACGTTCTCTGCCTCGTCATGGTGCTTCGCCACCCCCGACGAGCGGTCCTGGTGGGGGGGCCTGTGGGCCGAGCGCCTCACCCGTTCGGGTTTCGCCCGCCAGGCGGTGACCGGTGGCCTCGCCTCACCGGACGACCTCGAGCGACTGGCGAAGACCTGGCGTCGCTGGAGCGCGAGCGACGAGGGGATGTTCGTGGTCCCCCATGGCGAGATCCTCTGTCGGAGATGATCGAGATCCTCTGTCGGAGATGAGAAGGACCGTGGCGAGGCGACTCCACACGGCAGGGCCTACGCTGTCGGCGTGCGGCAGCGGTGGTTCTCCCGCAGGGCGGTGCTCCTGCATTGCGAGTTCTGGCTGATCGCATTGGCGTGTCTGGCCGCCGGTTGGTGGCAGGTGACCAGGGCGCTCGGCGGCAATGGGCTCAGCTGGTTCTACTCGGCGGAATGGCCGGCATTCGCCGTGCTCGCCGTCGCCGGCTGGTGGCACCTGATCCACGAGGACCCCGAGGCCTACCGAGCTCGCAAGCAACGCCCGGCTGAATGGGACGCCCCCGACACCTTTTCCGAACGGTGATCTCCGCTCCTCCACGGTGAGCCCGATCGGCCCGTCGCAGGGGGTCATCGGGCTCGTGAGAACCTCGGCACGAAGAGCCACCGACCGGTAGCATCGGCGCCATGCCGAACCGGCTGGGGGTCGGAGAATTGCCCGTTGTCCGACCTCGTTTCGGGGTCGGGACGCGGATCCAGAGCTACGTCGTGCTCACCAAGCCCCGGATCATCGAGCTCCTGCTCATCACCACCGTCCCGACCATGTTCGTGGCCGCTCGCCACGTTCCGTCGGCGCGTCTGATGGCGTTGACCGTCGCCGGTGGAGCGCTGGCGGCGGGGGGCGCCAATGCCCTGAACATGGTGTACGACCGCGACATCGATGCCCTCATGGAGCGGACCAAGCACCGACCCCTGGTCACCGGCGCCATCACACCGCGCGCCGCCACGGTCTTCGCCGTGACACTCGAAGTGGCCGCCTTCGTGCTCTTGTGGTCGACAGTCAACGCGCTGTCTGCCGTGCTGGCGCTTTCCGCCACCGCCTTCTACATCGGCGTGTACACGATGTGGCTCAAGCGGTCCTCCTCACAGAACATCGTCATCGGAGGGGCGGCCGGCGCTGTCCCGGTGCTGGTGGGGTGGAGTGCGGTGACGGGGCGGCTGGGCGTGGCCCCACTGGTGATGTTCGGCATCATCTTCTTGTGGACACCCCCCCATTTCTGGGCCCTGGCCGTGCGCTACCGGGACGACTACTCGAATGCGCATGTCCCGATGCTCCCGTCGATCACCGACCTCCGCACCGTGACGCGGTGGATCCTGGGCTACACCGTGGCGGTGTGGGCGTTGTCGCTGGGCCTGGCGCCCATCGCCCATCTGAATCTCGGCTACGACGCCATCGCCTTCGTGCTGGGCGCCGGCTTCGTCGTGTCCGCCTGGGCGCTGGTGCGGGACCCGAGCCCACGGCGGGCCATGAAACTGTTCGGCTTCTCGATCACCTACCTGACCGTGCTGTTCGTGGCCATGGGCGTCGACGCTGTTGTCCGGGTCCACTGAGCCGGCCGGCGGGGAGAGCTCGGCACGGCCGTGTCCACGGGAGTGACCGAGCAGGGGCCTCTCCCGTCTCCTCTTTCGGAGGCCGAGCGCGCCGCCGCCTTCCAGACGGCGGAGCCGAAGGTGCCCCGCAAATTCGCCCTCATCGCGGTGTGCGCCTTGGCTGTCCTCGTCGTCGGAGGCGCGGTGGGCGAGCGCCTGCTCTCGGCCGTCGGCCTCAATCCCGATGGGGCGACGACCCCCGCCTCTTCGTCGCCGACAGTGTCCCCCCCGCCAATCGCTCCCCCCGCCGCGCTCCCGTCCACGCCCGAAGTCGGCGCCTCTCTCTCGGACTTCATGGGACTCACCAGCCTCCCGGCCCGGTCCGCGCCCGCCATCTCGATGGTCGACCAGACCGGA
Source organism: Acidimicrobiales bacterium (assembly GCA_036511675.1). Lineage (GTDB taxonomy): Bacteria > Actinomycetota > Acidimicrobiia > Acidimicrobiales > UBA8190 > Chersky-840. The sequence goes on from DATCBU010000090.1 coordinate 9,944, forward strand.
CGTCTCGTGTCGCTCGCCGACGAACGAGGTGCGGTGGTGGTCCTGACCTTCTTCGACGCTCCGTGCCAGGACATCTGCCCCATCCTCTCCACCGAGCTGGTGCAGGCGGCGGCCGATCTCGGACCGAAGGCGTCCCATGTCGTCTTCCTGACCGTCAACACCGACCCCTTGGCGCTCTCCACGGCCCCAGCGGTGACTGCGGCCGCCCGTGACGGGCTCGGGGCCGTGACGACGTGGCACTTCCTCACGTCGAACCTCGACACCCTCAACGGCGTGTGGCGAGCCTACGGTGTCTCGGTCAACGTGTCGCAGACGTCGCACCTCGTCGCCCACAACGACGTCTTGTACTTCATCGACCCGGCCGGACATCTCCGGTTCGAGGCGACCCCCTTCGCCGACGAGAGCCCGACAGGCGCGTTCAGCTTGGCGCCCGCCACCATCGCCCGGTGGGGCCAGGGCATCGCCACCGAGGCCGGACGATTGCTGGGGGGCACCCCGTGACCAGCCCGCCCGGGTCGACGACCGAAGCGCGTGTGTTCCCGCCCCCGCCCGACCCCGGGGCGGGGGCGCCCCGCTGGTACCGGCGCAGGGCGGTGCTCGTCGCCCTCGGCGTCGTCGTGGTCGTGGGGGCCGCCGTCCTCAGCGACCTTCCCACCCCGACTTCGCGAGCCTCTGACGCCCAGGGCGAGTCCAGCGTCATCAGTGAGATCAACCAGGACATCGCCCCCTGCGTCTTCTCCGTGCGCGAAGCCCTGACGCTGTACGCGGACTCGACGGGCACGTTGAGCACGGCCAACCGAGCCCAGATCCCGGGGCTGCTCCGTGACGACCAGAACGCCTGCTCCTACACCGACGCCAACATCTTCGACCTGTCCGACATCGAAGTGCCGAGTTCAGCAGCCGGCAAGCAGGTCGCCCAGGCCGCGAACACCGTCACCGTGTGGGCCACCTCCGATGCCCTGGGCGCCATCGAGGCGGTCCAGGCACTCACCTCGCATCAGTCGGTGGCCAAGGCCCGAGCCGAGCTTCACACCGACGAGCGACTGCTGGCCGCCGATCGGGACAAGGCCACGGGCGAGATCGACGCCGCCGGGAGGTTGCTCCGGACGACGCTTCCCGCCCTCGACGTCTCCAAGGAAGTGCTGCCGGGCGTGGCCCGTTCCTAGAGACGTGCGGGACCCCTTCGTCTAGGGCTGGACACCGGGCCCGAAGGGGCGTGAGGGCGAGGGCTCCCCCACGGTGGACTCGCCCGTGGCGCGTCGCCCGTCACGCATCAGCCGGTGCAGGGCGTCATCGGGGTCTTCGTCGCTTCGCAGCCACGTGGCGAGGTTGGAGAAGATCACCGGGAGAAAGGCGCACAGCGACACGAACCACAGGACCCACGTCGTGAGGGCCTGGTCGGCCGAGACACTGAGCTGGCGTCCGGCCACATGCACATAGGCCCGGTACACCGACGCATGCGACAGGCCCACGAGATAGGCGGTCACCCACATCGTCCACATGGCGATGGCGGCCACCGCCATGCGCTTGGGTCGGGCCAGCCGAGCGAACAACGGGGGGGAGTCGACCAGCTCCAGCCACAGCCCGATCCCTCCCGCTCCCAAGGTGCACGCCTCGAGCAGCGACAACCAGCCGTGACGGGCCAGGGCGTCGACGCTGGCGGGTAGGCGCCACGCCACCACCAGGGCCGTGTCGAGGGCGAGGAAGGCAAGGCTGCGCACCATCTCCGGGTGCCGGCGGCGTCGGGCGGCGAGACGATCGGCCACGCCGGGTCGCTCGAGGACTTCGACCCCTTCGGCGTCGGTGGCACCCGTCCGGCGGGCGGCCAGTCCCAGGCGCCGCCACGGGGCACTCAGCACCACCAGGGCCGGGACCCCGATGGCCAGCACGGCGAACTGCAGCGCTTCGAACACCTCAAACCGCCTGGCCTCGGTGGACAGCGGCGGTACGAGAGCGCCGACCAGAAGCGCACCGGCGAGCATCGTCAACACCAGGGCAGGTCGGCGTCCCGGCCCGCCCGGCTGCACACCTGCCTGATCGGCTCGCCCGGCGGAACCGGGCGGGAGGGGCCGCTCGTCCGCGGCCCCCGTGGTCACCGGTTCGGACGGCGCTGGAAGAATCCCCACAGACACACCACGACGAGCGTCCCGATCGGGATGGCAAACGTGAGGGACTGGGCGCCGACCAAGCTGTTGGTCCCGAGCATCGCTCACCTTTTCGTCCGGGTGTCTCCACCCATCATAGAGTTCCGCGTCAGATCACATAAAACAGGAGCCAGAAGAACAACTCCATCAGCGCGATGAAGCCCCAGAAGTACGAACACCCCTCGAGATTGGCCCGGAACAGCCGGGCCACCGGCAACGTCGAGCGCGACACCCCACCGTCTTCGGTCACGGCCCGCCGCAGCCGGAACCACCGGGCCAGCAGCGTCTCGAGCCAGAACACCCCGACCAGGAGCAGGGCGACGTTCATCCCCGCCCACGCCACGAAGCACGATGCGTATCCGCTGGAGCCGGGGAAGAACGGCATTTGGGTGAGCTGCCACACCTGCAGTCCGACCGCCACCAGGCCCCCGAGGACGGTGACCCAGCCCGCCACCTCCCAGTCCAACGTGTTCCCTCGCCGCAGCCGCATGGTCCCGTAGCCGCTCAACAGCGCACCGGCCAGTGCCACGGCGAAGACGGCGGCGCCGATACCGGTCGGTGCTGTGACCTGGTGCGGTCGCCACAGGTCGTCACTGTTGGTCGACCGCAGGTAGAAATAGGCGAACGCCAGAGACGCGAAGAAGAAGGCGGCGATGCCGATGACGAGGCGTCCGCCCGTCCACATGGCGCCCTCGGCCGCCCGCATCTCGTACTCGATCTCCTCCGGCGTCTCGATCAACGCCGGAGCCTCGTAGGCCATGTAGTCGTCGCCGGCAATCGGTTCGGTCGTCATGCGATCGGAGGCCTCGGGTCGCCCGACCCCTCTTCGCCGGTGGTCTCGTGCGAGCCGACCGCACTCGGCGCTTCCGACGCCACGGCTCCGGTCAGCGCCAGGGTCCGGGGCCCGAGGTCGGCCACCTCCCGGGCGTCGGCCTGTCCGTAGTGGTACGGGTCGGCCAGCACCACGGGAATGCGGGTGAAGTTGTAGGGCGGGACCGGCATCGGGGTCTGCCACTCGAGACCCCGGGAATTCCAGGGGTTGCGCGACGCCGGCTTGGGATCGATGAACATCGACCAGACGAAGTTGACCACGAAGATGATGAAAGACGCCCCCAGACAGAAGGCGCTGACCGACGAGATGTCATTCAGGGTCTGCAGGTTCTGCGCGTACTCGAACACCCGCCGGGGCTGGCCCAGGAGCCCCACGAGAAACAGGGGGAAGAAGGTGAAATTGAAGAAGATGAACATCGTCCAGAAATGCCACTTGCCGAGACGCTCGCTCATGGTCTTCCCCGTCATCTTCGGAAGCCAGAAGTACAGGCCGCCGAAGAAGGCGAAGACGAGCCCACCCATGATCGTGTAATGGAAGTGGGCGAGGACGAAGAAGCCTCCGTGGACGGTGACATCCACCGGCACGTCGGACAGGAAGACCCCGGAGATGCCGCCGATGAGGAAATTGAAGGACATGGCGAGGGCAAAAAGCATCGGCACCTCATACCGAATCTTCGCCTTCCACAGGGTTCCCATAGTGTTGAGGAAGATGAACCCGGTCGGGATCGAGATCAGCTCGGTCGTGAGCATGAACAGCGGTCGCATGTCGGGGTTGATCCCACTCTGGAAGAGGTGGTGCTGCCAGACGAAGAACGACAACAGCGACACACCGATCATCCCCGCCGCGGCGATCCGATAGCCGAAGAGCGGCTTTCTCGTGAACACGGGCATGATCTCGGCCACGATCCCGAAACCGGGCAGCGCCATGATGTAGACCTCGGGGTGCCCGAAGAACCAGAAGAGGTTCTCCCACAGGAACGAACTCCCGCCGTGCTCGTTCACATAGAACGCCGTCTGGGCGGTGCGGTCCAGGACCCCGAACAGCCCGGCGGCGACGAGCGTCGGTGTGGCCAAAGTCAAAAGGGCGCCCGTGGCCAGGACCGACCACACGAAGATCGGCACCCGGTCCCAGGTCATCCCCGGGGCCCGGTAGTTGATGATGGTGGCAAGAAGATTGAACCCGGCGCAGATCATGCCGATCCCGATGACGGCGAAGCCCACCAGATAGGCGTCCATGCCTGCCGTGGCCTGGGTCTGGAGGGGGGCGTAGCCTGTCCACCCCGTGGGGAACCCGCCCAGCGGCAGCGCCGTCAGGATGACCAGGTAGCCGGCAGCGAAGATCCACAGGGAGAAGGATTCGACGCGGGGGAAGGCCATGCGTCTCGAGCCGATCATGAGCGGCACCAGCCAGTTCCCCAGGGGACCGATGACGATGGACGACGCCATCATCATCATGATCGTCCCGTGCTCGCTGACCACCGAGATGTAGGTGCCGGGCCCGAGGAGGTGGTTGGTCGGGCTCAACAACTCGGTGCGGATGGCCATGGCCAACAGCCCGCCGGTGAAGAAAAACAGGAGCACCACGACCGTGTACTGCAGCCCGATGATCTTGTGGTCCAGGGCGGGCCCGAAGTAGCGGGTCCAGCTCTTCGAGGGCGTCGGGGGCAGTGGCTCGCGCCCGAAAATCTTGGCCACGGGGTAATCGAGCATTCCCGCCCCCACCAGCCAGCCCACCACGCCGATGGACAGGGCGAGGACGGTGGCGACGTCGTTCTGGCCGTTACCCTGGACGTTCTCGTAGCCGCTGGCGATGCTGTTGCCCAGGAAGTGACCCAGGGCGTACCCGCCCACGGCCCCGACCAAGGCCCGACCGAGATGAGGGCCGAGCCACTTCGGAAGACGGCGGACCCGGGGGCCGGGGGGTGCAGTGTCGCCCGAGAAGTCGGCTCCGATCGACTCACGCATGTCGAGTGCCATGCCTTCGGTCGTCCTTCCTATTTGCTCGGACTGGTGGCGCCGTACTGCTGCACCTTGCTGTAGGGGTCGACGTTGTCGGGGTAGAGGCCTCCGTCAGCGCCGTTGGCGTCAGGGACGTAGGTGTAGGAGAACGGCGGGAGGAGCTTGGTGTTGACCGCGCTCTGGCGTTGCGTGGACTGGGCCCAGACGAAGAATTGGGCCTTGGACACCACCCGGCCGAAGTTGTACATGGCGCCATGCCACAGGCCACAGAGCTCCGAACATCGGACGGTGAACTGCCCAAGCTGCTCGGTGGTGGTAAAGGCGATGTTGTCCTGAGACGGGTTGGCGTCGGCCTTGACGCCGAGCTGGTAGGCCCAGAAGGAATGGATGACGTCGAGCGAGGTGACGTGGAACTCGACGGTCGTGTCGACAGGCAGCATCAGCTGCCTGGACTCGAACCCCCCGAAGGTCGGGTACCGATAGGTCCAGGCCCACTGCTGGCCGATGACCTGGACGGGAAGCACGTCGTGCGACGTCGGTGTCCAGATGGGGGTCGGTCCCTCGCCGCCTCCGGCTCCGGCCGGCACGATCAGCTCGAGCGTGCCAAAGATGAACACGCCGAGCACGATTACGGTCGTCGTCGCTATCCAGCCGACCTGGATGCCGAGATGGCCGCGGGCCTTGGGGCCACCTTCGGGCTCCATCGCGCCAGCACGAGACCCCCGCCACACGATGAGGGCATAGGCCCAGTACACCCACACGGCAACCATCACCGGCAGCGCGATCAAGAACAAGACGGTGAAGTCGAACTGCGCGCCGCTGGCAGACGAGGTCATTTTTCCCGGAGGCACGTGGGGTCCGACGGCGAAGTAGAAGACGAGGTCGAGCGCGACCGCCAGCACCACCCAGATGGTGATGAGACGGCGGAAGTGATGTGTCTCGGTGCCCTGGCTCACGCCACCACCTTGAGGAACCCGCCCATGTACCCCACCGTGGACATGGGACCGCCGTTTCCATACAGGTACCCGAGCCCGCACGGGACGAAGCATTGCCACGGGTAATCCCCGGGGCCCGGCGTCATGAAGGAGAATTTCACGAGGTTGTGCGGCGACTTGACCGTGCACGGCGCCACGGCACACAGGTTGGCGTTCCCGTTGTCGGCGTAGAGCGGGACGCTGATCCCCAGCGTCGGAATGGCGAAGGTGTGCCCGACACCGTTGCCCGAGTTGGAGTCGATGACCTGGAAGGTCTTGCCGTTGAGGACGGCGTCGCCGCCGATCGTTCCCTCCACCTCGCCCCAGTGCTGGTTGCGCAGAGGCGAGCCGCCGTCGTACTGGAGCACCGTGACATTGATGCGGGTGTGCGCCGGGAGGTCCCACAGCGTGGTGTGGACCCACTGCCCGCCCGGGGTCTCTGTGAGGTAGGACACCCACGTGGGGTGGGGGCCGAAGCCGATCGAGCCGACGGTCTGCACGGTGAGGTCGACCGGTGCGCCCGCCTGGTGCCCGGTGGTGAAGTCCACGGTGGGAGGAGAGGAGCGGATGAAGGCCATGACCGTGAACACGACGAGGCCCACGGCCACGCCGAACAACACCCCGACGATGACGAGTCGCCCTCCGCGGCCCATGCTCAGGCTCTCGATGCCTCGGCAGGCATGACTGCGCCCACGTTCATAACCGTGTCCCCTCGGCCGATGCTGCGTGACGACGTGTGTGCGCATGCTTGTGCCAGCACAGGCATGCCGCCGTGTGGCCAGACGCTAGGCCCCGTACCGCCCCTCGTCAACGATCGTTGGCGGAGGCAACGGAGGGCTCGGGAGGCGGTGGACAAGACGCTCGAGAACGTTCGAGAACCCGCCCTCTTCGACCATGGCCCGGCGGACGACGACGATCAGCGCCGGCACGGCCCAGAAGTCGCCGCACACCCACAAGATGGCGGCCCCGATCTGCTGGTCGGCGAACGGGGGCAGCGTCACCCCCGGGACATGGGCGTACACCGCGTACCACGAAGAAGCGGTGAAGATGCTCAGGGACATGGCCAGCACGAACATGACGATGTTGGTGGCGATGATCGCCCCGCCCTGCCACACGAAGGAAGCCCGGGGCCGCAGGGGGTGTGACGGGATGATCTGGAGCCAGAACAGGACTCCGGTGACCAGGAAGCTGCCGTGCATGAGCCAGATGTGCACGAGCTGGTTGTTCTCGGCCCGGTCGAACAACACCGGCACGTGCCACAGCACCATCACGGCGTTGAACCCCACCAAGGCGGTCCACGGGTTCTTGACCATCCGCCCCAGGGCGCGCAACGGTCGCGCCCAGGTACCCAGGAGGAGCGCCCGGCCCAGTCGCCGGCGGTACCGCACCGGCAAGGCGAACAGGAGGGGGACCCACGGCGCCCCCACCACGATGAGGATCGGGGCGTAGAACGAGATGAGGATGTGCTCGATCATGTGGACGAAGAAGTACTCGTCGGACCAGTAGTCGATGGGGGACTCGACGGCCACCAGCAGGCAGGCCAGCCCGCCGTAGAAGGCGAGAGATCGCCAACGGCGTCGCCTCGTCCGCCGCGGATCCGAACGGGCCCGGAGCCTCGCCAGGCCCACCTCGTGGGCCAGCACCACCCCGGCCACGACGACGAGGAACGGGTCGAACGACCAGTGCCCCGTCAGGTACGACATCGGCGCATCCCCGGTCCCCGCGCCTGTCGAGGGTGGTGGCTCACGACGAGGAGCCGAACTGAATCGGCACGGTCACGGTGCCAATGTTGGCCCACGAGGCCGTGGCCGCGTCGAGCCGGTGGTCGGTGAGCCGTGTGGAGGCCACCGACAGGGCGTCGACCACACCGCCGCTTCCCACCACCACCGCCGCGGTCCCCCGGGGAGGGGCCGGCAGCACCTGCCAGGCGCCGCCGGGGCCTGTCTCGTTGTCGAGCGCCAGGGACCCGCCCGAGCGCTGGACGAGCACCACGAACCCACCTCTGGCTTCGACGCCGGTGGACAGGATCCGGTCCCCCCCGCCCAAGAGCAGCGGCCCTGAGCGTGACCAGGCCCCGCCCCGGGTGCCGGCCACGCCCATCAGCCCCGTCGTCGACCCCATGCGCAGCGCCACCAGACCGTTGGTCACGCCGTCCACCTCGACCAGTCGCACCACCTTCGTGGCATCTGACGCCGAGCGGCCCGCGAACCGGGGCCCGACCTGCCGCCAGGCACCGCCGGAACGCCCGAAAATGCCGACGACCCCCGGCGAGGCACACGTGGTACCGACCAAGGTGCCTGCCGCGTCCACGGCGACGGCGGTGAGCGCGCCGACCTCACACGACCGGCCCGCCGCTGATGTGGCCATGGCGGCTCTGTCCACCACCTTCGAGCCGATCGAGGACGTGGCCGTGCCTCCCAGCACCTCACCTCCGGCGTTGCGCACCAGCGCCACGGAGTCCGAGCCCGAGGTCGGGCCCCCCGACAGGGCGTCGGGCACAGGGGCGAGACCGCCCTGGACGATTCCCGGTGTCCACGACCGGCCCTGGTCGACGCTCAACGCGATCGGAGAGAACGCCAGGGCCTGACTGGGCTCGAACCCTGCGAGCACATCGGGGCTCCCGACACCGGGCGACGCGTGCACGACCAGTCCCCCGTTGTCCGCCACCCCCGGCGGGGTCACGACCTTCCAGGGCGTGGCGGCACTGGCGCGGAAGAAGACCTGCCAGAACGTGTCGTGCGGGTCGGCGAGCGTCCCCATGGCCACAACCGCCACCGCACCGCTGGCGGTGGTCACGGTGGCGGTGAGCGGCACGTGGGTCGAGGGCGGTGCGGGCCGGGTGGACCCCGGACCACTCGATCGGTTCGAGCAGGCCGCCAGGCCGGCGGCCAAGGCCAGGACGACCACGGCGCGCCACGCGCACCCGGTCAGGGCCCCCCGGGGGCTCATGCGTGGACGACGCGCTCGAGAGCCGACGCCAGGTACACCGAGAACGACGAAGACGCCGCCGAACCGTCGCCCGGTTCCGCGCTGAGCACCTCACGGGTGTGGCCGCGGGCGTCGATGAGATAGGCGAGATCGCTGTGGGCGACCATCGCACCCGCGGGGAGGACGTCGGCTTCGATGCCGTAGTGCTCCCAGACCTGGTCCAGGGCGGCGATCGACCCGGTGAGGTACAGCCAATTGGCCATGTGGTCGAGGCCCTCTTGGCGGTCGAAGGCGTTGGTGAACGTCGCGGCGCGGTAGATCGGGTTGGCCACCACGGCAACGAAGACCACCTGGCCGGCGTCACGTCCGAGCAACGAGTTCGCATGACGGAATTCCTGGGCGATCAAAGGGCAGTCCGACGTGCACACGGGATCGAGGAAGGTGAGTGCCACCGTCCGGCCCCGGAGATCCCGCAGTGACACGGGTCGGCCGGCCTGGTCGGTCAGGCTGAACGGCGGCGCCGGCGTGTCGACGATGTTGGGTGTGCCGTCCACGGCCACGGCCAGGATGGGGTCGGCATTGGGGTTGATCGCTGCCGCCGCCATGGGCACGGCCCCGACGAGCACGACGGCAATCGCCGCCACGGCGCCCAGCGCCCGCGCCAGGTAGCCGGCCGGCACCCGGTCCCACGACGGTTTCGGCCCTTCGAGGCCCGGGGAGGTCGGGCCCGGGACATCGAAGGCCACAGACGACGCCTCGACGCCGGGCGCCAGCGACACCGGAACCGGCACCCGGGTGATGGCGAGGTAACCCGAGACCCACACCAGGGCCATGGGCAGCATGCTGTTGGGGTCCGTTCCCACCCCTCCCAAGACGCCGAGGTCCTGGACGAGGACCCAGTCCGCCACGCACAGCACCACGGCCACCGCCAGCGCCGGGCGCACCACCCGCGCCGTCCCGATGCAGAACGCCGTGCCGATCCCCGCCAACGCGACGACCACGATCAGGTTGACCGCCCACCCGTGGGCGGCGTCGACGCGTCCGAAGGCCCGGACCGTCGACGACAAGAACCCGGGCTGCGCGATCTGGGCCATCTGGCGGACCATCGAGGCCAGCGTTCCCGGCGCCCTCCCCCGCACTGCGCCCTGCCAGAAGCCCCGCCCGGGCCATGCCTGGAGCACCGCCATTCCGAGCAGGAACACGCCCATGGCCCGTACGATGAGCCGACCGAGGCGGGGGCTCGACCACGACCGATCGGGGAGCGCCACCAGCGCGCCCGCCAGGCAATAAAAGAGGACGGCACCGGGCGTGCCCAAGAGCCACGACGCACCCTGGCCCAAGATCCCTCCGAAGCTCTCGCCGAACACCCAGACCATGAGCCCCCATCCCACGGCCATCAGCCCGGCCAGGCGAGACCAGCGGCCCCGGGGTGCGAGGAGCAACATGGCGCCGATCCCCACCTGGAGCCACACGGTGGACGCCGCCGCCTGGACAGGATGATCGCTCCAGATCCTCACTCCGAAGTCCACGACGTCTTTGACCCACGCCGGCGAGGAGCTCGCCGTGGGCGAGATGACACTGGCGGGCAGTCCCAACGGCATGGCGGATTGGAGCTGGAGCAAGCCGTCGACGATCCACAACACCCCGAATCCGATGCGCAGCACACCTCGGGCGACGGGCTCGGAGCTACCGCTCGTCACCACAGACGTGAGGCGCGCCATGTTCGACGCCACCGAGCGGCGGTACTGCGTGGTCCGCAGGACGTTCCACACCAACGACAGAATGACGAGGACCAGACCGATGAGCAGGACCTGGTGCAGGAGGGCGGTGTGGAATGCCGACACCACGACGGAGTTCCTCGTCTGGAGGTAGGTGCCCATCCCCGGCATTGCGTGCTCCTGTGCCCGCTGGCCTGAACGCGGAATTCTCCCCCGCGGGCGCATCATTGCAGATCCCTTCGTGACCACCCACGCGGCGCCCTCGCGTTCGGAGCGTCAGGACATCACGAATGGCGGTGCAGGCCTGCGGAGGCGGAGACCGATTATCAGCCTGCTCTCAGCTCAGTCGCGCCTGGCCTTGAGATGGGTGCCCCATCCTGATTGCAGTCGGCAGCCGCCGACGGCCCCATCACCGAGACGAACCCTCACAGAAAGGATGGTCTGGGCCATGCCCTCGGGCGCCGCCCAGTACACGATGATCTTGTTCTACCTCTCGATTCCAATCATGCTGATCGGCATCACGATCGCCCTCGCCCCGCTCTTGTGGGCCATGACCCACGCTCAGCGCTTGGACGAGGCGACGATCCCCACCCACGTCCACCACGAAGCGACTTCTTCGGTGCGAGCGTACCGACGCCGCGCCGCGTAGCGGCGGCGCAGCCCCGGGCTCAGGGAGCGGCCACGGCGGTGCAGATCCACCCGAGGTCGTAGACGCGCACCTCGATGGAAGAGAAGCCGGAGCGGCCCAGTCGACCATCGAGGGTCCCGGGGTCGATGGGGTTGTAGATGTCGTCGACGTGGAACTGCCGCGTCCCTTCGTTCTCGACGCCGTCGGCAGCCACCAGCACCCCACCGGGCTTGAGCACCCGGGCCAACTCGGCGAAGACGGCATCCTGTGCCCCGGCCACGGGGATGTGGTGCAGCATGTGGAACGACGCCGCCGCGGTGAAACGGTCGGCCGGCAGGTCCATGGCGGTGGCGTCGCCGCAGATGACCTCGACGTTGGTTCCCGCCATCCGCTCGGCCAGCGCCGCGGCCAGGTCGGGATCGAACTCCAGGGCCGTCAGATGCGTCGTCCGCGCCCGCAGGACATCGGTGGTCAACCCGGGCCCGGGGCCGACCTCGATGACGTTGTCACCGAGGGCGATTCCCCGCAGCGCCTCGGGAAGGATGGTCTCTTCCACCATCTGACGCCATTGCGGGCTGGCACAGAACTCGAGGTGTCCGGGGTTCATCGCACCAGGTCGCCGCTCAGGTCGGGACCGGCGTGGCTGTCCCCGGTTCCTGGGTCGGCATGCTCTGGGTGGCGGGCAACGGGTAGGGCGCGGGGTTGGTCATTTCGTACTCGATCAGCTGCGACGGTTGACATTCGGCCTTGACCCTCGGGTCACTTCTCCCCGGAGTCACGGGGAGCGGAGGCACAGACGTGTCGGGCGATCCGAGGTGCAACGTCGAGGTCAGGTCACCGGTCACGCTCCGACGCCATGCCGTGATGTTGGGGGCGGTGACCCCGAAGCGGGTCTCGAGGAATCGCAACTGCGAGGTGTGGTCGAAGGTGTCCGAACACACGTACCCGCCCCGACTGAACGGTGACACCACCAGGAGTGGCACCCGGAAGCCCAGGCCCACAGGCCCGGTGATGCCAGAAGCGGGAGCGGGCAGGGGGTCGACGGTCAGGTACTCCCCCGCCGTGCCCGGCGGCGGCACCGGCGGCTTCACGTGATCGAAGAACCCATCGTTCTCGTCGTACATGATGAACAAGACCGTCTTCGACCACGTCTCGGGATTGGAAATGAGGGTGTTGATCAACTGATGGGCGAACCACATGCCCGCGGCGGGGGGGGACGGGGGGTGCTCGTCGAAGCCCAGGGGAGGGATGATCCATGACACCTGAGGAAGGGTGCCGTTCCTCACGTCCCGGGTGAAGTCGCCGGGAAAGATCGGACTGAATGCCTTTTTGTAGAGCAGAGACGACGGATCCTGCACGTGCCGCTTGAAGTACAGGAGAATGTTGTCCGAAATCGCAATCGACAACGAGCTCGACGGTTGGTAGGCGAGACCTGAGGGGTTGTAGACCTTCCACGAGACGCCCTTGGCCTCGAGTTCCTCGGGCATCGTCCTCCACGTGGCGCTGCCGATGGCACTGGCGGCCGAATTGGTGATGATCACCGGTCCACCTTCATGGCCTTCGGGGTCGAGCGTGCCCGACAACGCATGGAGCCTGTTGGGATGCGTGGGTGCCATCACCGAGCAGTGATAGCCGTCACCGATGGTGAAGGCATCGGCCAGGGCGTACCAGAAGTCCAGATCCTGACGGGTGTAGTAGCCCATGGTGAGCACGCCGTTTGCCGGACCCTCGAACGCGGTCGACGTATGGGTCTTCACGAAGGCGTCCATCGCTCCCCCGTTGCGGCACAGGTGCTGGGCCTGCCAGAAGTGGTTGAGGTCGTGCGTGCACTCCCCGACGCCCGAGGACACGTCAAGACGGAAGGGAAGCTGCTTTCCTACTGGCGACCGAGTGGTGTTCGCCGGGAAGGGTTGTGCGAATGCACCGAGTTGGCCGGGGGGATGATCGTCGAAGCCCCGAACCCCCCGGTAGGAGCCGAAGTAGTGGTCGAAAGAGCG
>DATCBU010000091.1:0-16908 GCA_036511675.1 Acidimicrobiales bacterium
AGGCGACAACCCCGAGCGTCCCAGCCTGGTCCTGCACACGGTGCCCGCCTCGACGCATCTGACACCGCTGCGCCTGGACCTGCTGCCCGCCGCCCCCGACATCCCGTGTCCGGCGGGGATCACAGGCCCGTTGTGCGACCGGGCCGCCTCACTCGCCGATGTGGGCCAGCGCTTCGGCCCAGGTGCGGTGCAATTCGACAACTTCCTGCAGCAGTACTGCACCGGCAGCGTGGCCGCCCCAGTTGGCGGTCCGACTGCGTCGTGTACGTGGCCGGCCCCGTCGGGGACGATCGTCCGGGTGACGGCGCACATGCACCTCCTCGGACAGGGACTGAAAATGGTGCTCGATCCCGGGACTCCCGGTCAGAAGACGTTGCTCGATGTCACCAACTACAACTTCGACTACCAGCGCTCCTACGACATCGCGCCGGTGCCTTCCAAGGCCGGGGACACGATCCAGGTCACGTGCACCTACAACCCGACACTGCGCCAACAGCTTCCGCAGTTGCGCAAGCTCCCCCCTCGCTACGTGGTCTGGGGGGACGGCTCATCGGACGAGATGTGCCTCGGCCTGATCAACTACGTGTCCAACTCCAACGCTCCCTCGATCTGACGAAGGGGCTCAGGGCTCGACCATGGCGGGCAGGACGACGCTGATCTGACCGCGCACCACGACGTCGGCCATGCCGTCGTACTCGGTGGGCTCGGCATTCACGATGACCACCCGGCCGCCCGACAGATGGGCGCTGGGGACGAGGCCGGCGGCGGGATAGACCGACAGGGTCGAACCGACCGCCAGCAACAGGTCGCACCCCCGGGCCGCCTGCTCGGCGCGCCGCAGGTCCTCAGCCACCAGGTTCTGGCCGAAGCTGATGGTGGCCGACTTCAGGATGCCGGCGCACGTGGCGCCGCCCACCGACGCGGTGCAGGTGGGGTCCTCCTCTCCGGCGCGCACCCGGGCCAGCACTTCGGGCATCGGGGTCCGTCGGTCACAGGACATGCACATCACCTGTCGCATGGTGCCGTGGATCTCCACCACCCGGTCGGGGTCACTCCCTGCGGCGTGGTGAAGGCCGTCGACGTTCTGGGTCACGAGGGTGTGAAGGACACCGCGGCGCTCGAGCGTGACGAGGGCGTGGTGCCCGGGGTTGGGGAGTGCCTCCCATGTGGGTGACTCGAGCCGATGGCGCCACGCCCGTCGTCGCACGTGGGGGTCGGTCATGTAGGTCTGGAGTGTGGCCATCTTCTCGGCGGCGGGGTCCTTGGTCCACACCCCGTCGGGCCCGCGGAAGTCGGGGATGCCCGAGTCGGTCGATATCCCGGCCCCGGTGAGCACGACGACCCGGGCGCTCGTTCCCAGCACGCGGCGTGCCGCCTCGACATCTCGGTCCATCCGGTCAGTTTCGCGCCGGTAGCCTCGACCGACAGTGTTGAGCTCGCTCCGGCCGCTGCGATCGAAGAACTTCGCCCTGATCTGGAGCGCGGCATTGGTGTCGAACGTCGGCTCCTGGATGCAGACGGTCGCCCTCGGTTACGTCGTGACGCACCGCTCGCACGACCCGCTGTGGGCGGGGGCCGTGGCCGCCGCGGCCTTCATCCCCATCGGGGTGTTGTCGCCCCTGGGAGGAGCTCTGGCCGACCGGCTCGACCGACGCCGTTGGCTGATCGTCACCACGCTGGCGGAAACGGTGTTCGCGGCTCTGTTGGCGTTGCTCTCGGCCACCGGGCACGCCCCGTCGTGGGCGCTGCTGGCGGTGGCCTTCTTCGGTGGGGTGGCCGCCGCGGTGGGTTTTCCCACCTATCAAGCCATGATCCCCGATCTGGTGCCCGCAGACGACCTTCTGGGTGCGGTGTCGTTGTCGTCGGCGCAATTCAACCTGGGCCGCGTCATCGGGCCTGTGCTCGCCGGGGTCGTGCTGGTGGCGGGCTCCGCCGCGTGGGCATTCGCCGTGAATGCCGTGTCGTTCGGGGCGGTGGTGGGCGCGCTCGTCCTCGTCACGCTGCCCGCCCCCACGCGGCACTCGGATCGCCGTGGCGGGATCCTGCACCGCATCGCCGAGGGCGCCCGGGTGGCGGCCGCCGAGCCGGGTTGTCGGAGTGCGATCATCCTCATCGGCATCGTCGCTCTGATCGGCTCGCCGTTCATCGCCCTCGTTCCCGCCATGGCGATCAACGGCCTCGGCCGAGGGGCGGGCGGCTACGCGCTCCTGCTCGGTGCCCAGGGCGTCGGCGCCGTGGGCGCCGCCCTGGCACTCGCCCCTTTGGCCCGGGCTCTGGGGGGCCGTCTGGTGGTGGGTGCCCTGGTGGCGTTTCCCCTCGCCCTCGTCGGGTACGGATTGGCGCCGTCGCTGTGGTCGGCGACGGCAGCCATCCTCGTGGTGGGGGCGTGTTACATCGGCGTCCTCACCGGCCTCAACACCGTGGTGCAGCGGCGCGCCCCCACGGAGTTCCGGGGCCGGGTGCTCGGGCTCTACATGATGGTGCTGGGGGTCGTCTATCCCATCGGGGCCGTGGCCGAGGGGGCCATCGCCCATGTCGTGGGCATCCGGGCCGTCACCGTTGTGTCCGGGGTGCTGCTCTTTGCCGTGATGGTGGCGATCGGGGTGTGGCGAGGGCAGCTCTTCGCCGGCCTCGGTGACCGGCGCGCGGCCGCTCCGGCCATCTCGTGAGCCCCGATCTCGGGGGAGTCGAGATGCTCGAGCCGGACCCGGCCGAGGATGCTCAGCGCCGGGTGGCGGGGAGCCTCGAACGCCAGGGCATCGGTCCGGGGGACCGGGTGGTGTTCTGTTTGGAGTCCTCGGCCAGTCTTCTCCTGAGCGTCCTGGGCGCGGCCCGACGCGGCGTCGTCCCCGTGCTCCTCAACGCCACGTTGCTGCCCGATGAGCGCGACGCCCTCATCGCGGATGCCGAGCCCTCCCTGGTCGTGACCGATCCTTCGGGTTTGCATGGTCTGCTCTCGGGCCCGCCGCTCGGCTTGGCGCCTTACCCCCTGGTGCGGCCCATGCACTACACCTCGGGGACGACAGGGCGCCCCAAAGGGGTGTGGTCGGGCGTGCTCGACGACACCGAGGCCCGTGCCCTGTTCGAGGACGAGGCCGACGTGTGGGGGTTCAACGCCGCCGACACGCACCTCGTGTGCTCGCCCATGTACCACTCGGTCTCGGTCCGGCTCGCCGCCGCGGCGCTGCTGCGCGGTGGTCGGGTGGCCGTGCTGCCCCGTTTCGACGCCTCCGCGGCCGTGGCCGCGCTCGAACACCTGGAGCCGACGACCACGTTCATGGCGCCGA
Organism: Acidimicrobiales bacterium; assembly: GCA_036511675.1. Classification (GTDB taxonomy): domain Bacteria; phylum Actinomycetota; class Acidimicrobiia; order Acidimicrobiales; family UBA8190; genus Chersky-840. Next base: position 3,288 of record DATCBU010000091.1, read on the forward strand.
CGGCACTGCAGCGGGTGATCCACGAGTCGGGCCGGAGCCGCCCCTTCGACTCGTTGCGCCTCCTCGTGCACGCCGGCTCGCCCTGTCCCGCCGCCCTGAAGCGCGCCGCGCTCGAACGGGTGCGACCCGGAGCCCTGTGGGAGTTCTACGGGTCGACCGAGGGCCAGTTCACGGTGTGCTCGCCCGACGAATGGCTCCAGCGTCCGGGAACCGTGGGCCGGGCCCGCCCCGGGAGACGCCTGGAGGTCGACGACGACGGCGTGGTGTGGTGCCACGCTCCGGGCTTCGCCCGGTTCGAGTACTGGCGTGATGCGCTGTCCACGGCCCGGGCGTGGCGTTCCGACGCTTTTACCGTCGGCGACGTGGGCACCGTGGACGACGACGGGTATCTCTTCCTGGAGGGCCGTCGCGACGACCTCATCATCAGCGGCGGGGTCAACGTGTATCCGGTCGAGGTCGAGACGGTGCTGGCGCAGGTACCGGGTGTCCTCGAGGTGGCCGTCTTCGGCGTCACCGACGCCGACTGGGGCGAGCGCGTGTGCGCGGCCGTGGTGGGCGTGGATGACGAAGACATCCTTCGTCGCCACGCGGCAGTGCGCCTCGCCCCCTACAAGCGGCCCAAGTCCTACTTCCTCGTCAGCGAGCTTCCGCACACGCCGACGGGGAAGCTGCGCCGGCGCGATCTGCCGGCGACCTTGGGCCTGTCCCGGGCCCGTCCCCAGCGCCGGAGCTGACCCGGGGCGCTCTGTGCATGGCGGGGCCTCGTGCCCACCGGGGCCGACGAAGAGGGCGGTGTGCCGCCGACGCCGTGGGTGGGCGATGATCTTGTCATGCCGATCGCCACCGTCAACCCCACCACAGGCGAGACCGAGAAGGTCTTCGAACCCGATTCCGACGAAGAGCTGCAGGCCAAGCTGGCTCTCGCCGATCGGGCCTTTGCCGCCTACCGCACGACATCGTTCGAGGACCGGGCCCGCCTGGCGGGGACCGCCGCCGACCTCCTGGAGGGGGAGATCCCCGACATCGCCCGAGTGCTCACCACCGAGATGGGCAAGACCTTCGCGTCGGCCAAGGGAGAGGTGGCCAAGTGCGCCACCGCCTTGCGCTGGTTCGCCGAGCACGCCGAGGCGCTGCTGGCCGAGGAGCCCGTCCTCACGTCGGCCAGTCAGAGCAGCGTGCGGTACGGGCCCATGGGCCCGGTCCTGGCGGTCATGCCGTGGAACTTCCCCATGTGGCAGGTGATGCGTTTCGCCGCGCCCGCCCTCATGGCCGGCAACGTCGGTCTTCTCAAACATGCGTCCAACGTGCCGCAGACGGCGTTGCTCATCGAGGACCTGTTCCGGCGGGCGGGGTATCCACCGGGCACCTTCCAGACGCTGCTCGTCCCGTCGCAACGCGTGGCCGCGATCATCGAGGACGATCGGGTGCGGGCCGTCACCCTGACGGGGTCCGAAGGGGCGGGGCGCGCCGTGGCCGAGGTGGCGGGCCGGGCCATCAAGAAGTCGGTGCTCGAGCTGGGCGGAAGCGACCCTTTCATCGTGTTGCCGTCTGCGGACCTCGATCGAGCCGTGGCCGTGGGTGTCCAGGCCCGGGTGCAGAACAACGGCCAGAGCTGTATCGCCGCCAAACGGTTCATCGTGCACCGCGCCGTCTACGACGCCTTCGAAGCGGCTTTCACCCAGACGATGCAGGGGCTTGTCGTCGGAGACCCGATGGACCCGGGCACCGACGTGGGGCCGCTGGCCACCGCCCAGGGCAGCGATGACGTGCACGAGCAGGTCGAAGATGCCCGGACCAAGGGTGCGGCGGTGCTGTGCGGAGGCCGGCGCGGAGACGGCCCCGGCTTCTTCTACCTTCCGACCGTGTTGGGACAGATCACACCGTCGATGCGCGTGGGCACCGAGGAGGTCTTCGCGCCGGTGGCTCTGCTGTACAGGGCCGAGGACAGCGCCGATGCGTTGCGGATGGCGAATGACTCCACCTTCGGCCTCGGGGCCAGCGTGTGGACTGGTGACGACGACGAGCGATCGATGTTCATCGACGGTCTCGACGTCGGGATGGTCTTCGTGAACGCCATGGTGGCATCTACCGTCGAGCTGCCCTTCGGCGGGATGAAGCGCTCGGGATACGGGCGCGAGCTCTCGACACTGGGTATCCGGGAATTCTGCGAGGCCAAGACCGTGTTCGTGGCATGACCATCCCGGCTCCCATGGCGCCAGCCATGGGTATGGAGCGCGTTCGAGGCGTGACGGCGGGGCCGTCCATCAGCTGCCGGTGAAGACTTCGATGTTCCGACCCTTGCCAGAGGGCCTGAGATAGCCTCGATGACCATGAAACTCGTCATCATGATCCCATGCCTCAACGAGGAGGCGACTCTTCCGCTGGTCCTGGAGACGATCCCCGAGAAGATCGAAGGCATCGACTGCGTGGAAGTGCTCGTGATCGACGATGGTTCGACCGACAAGACGGTTGAAGTCGCACGATCGTTGGGGGTGACCCAGTTCGTCCATCATCCTGGCAACCGCGGTCTTGCGCACTCCCTGCGCGACGGGATCCAACGGGCCCTGGAGCTCGGTGCCGACATCCTGGTCCTGACCGACGGAGACAACCAATACCCCCAAGAGCGCATCCCGGATCTGATCCGCCCCATCCTCGAAGGAGAGGCGGACACAGTCATCGCCGATCGACAGGTGCAGACCATCGAACATTTTTCGCCCACCAAGAAATTCCTGCAAAGGTTCGGCACCGGGGTGATGAACCTGGCGGCGGGAACCGACCTGCCGGACGGCACCAGTGGATTTCGGGCGTACTCGAAAGAGGCTGCGATCAAACTCAACTTGATCGGGCGTTTCAATTTCGCGGCGGAGACGACTATTCAAGCGGCGAACAAGAGACTGGCGCTGGCCACCATCACCATCGAGACGAATCCCAAGACTCGTGAATCGCGACTCTTCAAGTCGTCATGGGAGCATGTGCGCAAGAGCATGGTGGCGATGCTCAACGCCTTTACGATGTACAAGCCCTACACGGTCTTCCTCAGTATCGGAGGATTCTTCTTCGTCATCGGCTTGATTCCCTTTGTGCACTATCTGTACTTGGTGCTCACGGTGAAGAATCCCAACGGTGCGCACCACCTGCAATCGCTGATGATTGGGGCGGTCCTGCTCAATGCGTCATTCGTCTCTGTGACCCTGGGTATCGTGGCGAATCTCATTCGTGTGAACCGATCGCTGATCGAAGACACCTTGGAAGTGATCAAGCGTGATCAGTTCAAGTAACCGCGCCTAGTACCGCGCTAGGCAACGTTCGCCCTGTTTCGCCCGCCTACCGCCCGGGTAACTGCGATGCGCAGATCCGTCTCCTAGTCCCGCTCAACCCTTCGCAGTCCTCGCTCAGGCGTCCAGGACTCGACGACGAGTTTTGTGGCTTCGGCGTTGAGTCCGGTGATCACGACCTGGGTGATGTCGGCGGTGAACATCTCTCCGTCCGGTTGCTCGTTCTCCTCGTCCGTGCCCACCGGGCTGGCGTGAATGGCTCGTCCGGCGATCTTCGCCTCGCCCGGCCAGCCGCTCTCCTTGCCCTCCTCCGGGTGGAAGGTTGGGCCGTGCAGGGCGAAGCGGGGATCCCGTTTGAGATCGGCCCCCTTGCGTGCGCCGGTCATCGAACCGAAGCGCAGATTGCCGTCTGTGAACTCGCACTCGATGCCCGAGATGCGTGGCGAGCCGTCGGCGCGCAGCGTCGCGATGGTCTTGTGACGACCGGCGTCGAACAGCCACCGAACCCGTCCTGCGAACTCCGGTTCCGCCTGCTCGATCGCCTTCCACGCCGACATAGCCCCGCACCGTACTCGGATGTCCAACCGGTGGAAGCGACAAACCAGGAGGGCATCCTCGTCGAGGACGGGGCAAAGGTTGGTTGAGGCGGCCCTAGTACCAGCCCGGTCCCCAGTGCAGTTCCGGCGCCTCGCCGGCCGCTGTCGCCAACAGGGTCAGCGAGCTCACCAGTTGGCGCCGCAGTGGGACGGGGATCGCTTGGAGCAGGTCGCGTACCTCGGCCCGGCGCCGCTCGATGACGTCGGACACCACCGAACGACCCAGGACCGTGATGGCCAGCTTCACTTCGCGCCGGTCGAGCTCGTCGCGGGTCCGCGACACCAGTTCCTTGCGCACCAGCCGGTCGCACATGCGGGTGGCGGTGGACGGGCTCACACTCAGCGCTTCGGCCAGGTCGGCCAGTCGTCTCGGGCCCCCGAAGGCGAGCTCCACCAACGTCCGGTACTGCGGCAGGGTGACGTCGTCGGGGTTCCCGGCGAGCGAGCGCACGGCGATGGCGACCATGACGCGGCTGGCGAGGATGATCGCTCCGATCAACTCTTCGTCGTTGGGGACCTCCGACGGCGCTGTGTCGGGGACCAGCGCCTCGGGCGCCGACCGCTTCTTGGGGCGGGTGGCGGCGGCGGTTTCGGTGGGAGCCACGGGGCAGAGTATTGCCGATCGTGGCAGGGCGCGCCCGGGTGACGGTGGTCGGGGCGCGTCCGGGTTCAGGGTGACGCGCTCGGACCACCGAGGAACGCGTCGAGCTCGGCGCGCGCCTGGTCCATGTGCCCCCCTCGGACCAGGTCAGGGAGGGGCCCCTCGAGCAGTCGTCGCCAGTCGATCGACTCCGTGCTCCCGCCCTGATCGTGGACGCGCCGGCGCCCTTCTCCGAGCAGCGCGGCGAGGTCGCCGATGCCCGGCCCCAGTGCCTCGACCACGAGGTCACGCAGCCATACCGCCAGGGCAGGGCTGGCCCCGGCGGTGGACACGGCGATCGACACGGAGCCGTCGCGCGCCACCGCCGGAAGCACGAAGCTGCAACGCGCCGGGTCGTCGGCGACGTTGACCCAGACCCCGGCGGACTGCGCGTCCCGGTGGACGGCGTCGTCGACGGCGACGTCCCCGGTGGCGGCGATTACCAACAGGTACTGGGCCGCCTCACCCGGGGCGTAGGGCCGGATGTGGACCTCCAGCGGGGACTCGTCGATCGCGGCGATGACCCCCGACGCCGTCAGCTCGCCGATGGCCACGTGCACCTCCGGCGCCACCACCGTGACCGCCGCACCGCATGCCAGCAGTCCACCGATCTTGCGGGCCGCCACACGCCCACCCCCGACGACCAGACAGCGCCGGCCCTTCACCACCAGGCCGACGGGATAGATCGGTGCGTCGATGCCCACGGTCACCTCTGCGGCACGGCGGCGGGAACCGGCACGCCGACCATGCCGGCTGCCACCGTCGCATTGGTCTGTTCGTCGATCACCACGAAGCTTCCCGTCACCCGGTTGGCTTGATAGGGATCGACGGCCAACGGAGTCCCGACCGTGAGCCGCACGACACCGATGTCGTTGGGGCCCAGGCGACTGGTGGGGGCGAGCTCCAAGGAACCCACATCCAGCCGGGAGTCCACCGACACGATCTGTGCGGGAGTGAGTCGAGTGGTGTGCTTCAACCGAAAGCGGTGCCCGGCTTCCACCGGTGGATCGGCGAACCAACACAGCGTGGCGTCGAACTCCCGCACGACCTCGGGGGAATTGACGGACGGGGCGATGAGGTCGCCGCGCGAGACATCGAGTTCGTCGTCGAGGCGAATCGTGACCGAGAGCGATGCCGGAGCCTCGTCGAGAGGCCCGTCAAAGGTCTCGACCGAGGTGAGCCGGCTGCGCTGGCCCCCGGGGAGGACGACGATGTCGTCGCCGGGTCGAAACGTGCCCCCGCTCACCATGCCGGCATAGCTGCGCCCTCCGCCGGGATGACGGATCACCCATTGCACGGGCAGGCGGGCGCCTCCGGCGTGCTCGTGGGCCCAGGCCCCGGCCGGCGCCTGCTCGAGCGCGTCGAGCAGGGTCGGCCCGGGGTACCACGGCATGTGCCTCGAAGCCTCGACCACGTTGTCCCCCCGGAGGGCAGAGACGGGCACGATCACGATGGTCTCCATTCCCAGGCGTCGGGCCAGGGCGTCGACCTCCTCGCTGACAGACCGGAAGGTGGACTCGTCCCAGTCAGCCAGGTCCATCTTGTTGGCCGCCACCAGGAGATGGCGCACCCCCAGCAGAGCGGCGATGCAGGTGTGGCGCCGGGTCTGTTGGCGCAGGCCCTGGGTGGCGTCGACGACGACCAGGGCCAGGTCCGCCGTAGATGCCCCGGTGGCCATGTTCCGGGTGTACTGCACGTGCCCGGGGCAATCGGCGATGACGAACTTGCGGCGCGGGGTCGAGGCGTACCGATAGGCGACGTCGATGGTGATTCCCTGTTCGCGTTCAGCCCGCAGCCCGTCGGTGACGAAGGCGAGGTCGACGCCCTTGACCCCGCGCCGTCGACTGGCGGACGCCACGGCATCGAGCTGGTCGTCGAAGAGCTGTTTGGTGTCGTGCAGGAGACGGCCGATGAGCGTCGACTTGCCATCGTCAACGGACCCGATGGTGGCGAACCGCAGGAGCGCCGAGCCCGACGCCGGCTCGGCGCCGGGAGTCGGAGTCATCTCAGAAGTAGCCCTCTCGCTTGCGATCCTCCATCGACGTCTCCGAGACCCGGTCGTCGGCCCGGGTTGCGCCCCGCTCGCTCACCCGCGAGGAGGCCACCTCGGCGATCACGTCGTCGACCGTCAGGGCTGACGAACGCACGGCGCCGGTGCAGGTGGCGTCGCCCACCGTGCGGAACCGCACCATGGCGTCCTCGACCACCTCGTCGGCGTCAGGGACGATCCAGTCCGACACGGCCAGCAGCATGCCGTCGCGCTCGACGACAGGGCGTCGGTGGGCGAAGTAGATCGAAGGCAGGGCTATGCGCTCGCGCCGGATGTATTGCCAGATGTCGAGCTCGCTCCAGTCCGACAAGGGGAAGGCGCGCAGGTGCTCGCCCGTCCGTACCCGGCCGTGGTACAGGTGCCAGAGCTCGGGGCGTTGGTTGCGCGGGTCCCACTGTCCGAAGGCATCGCGAAACGACAGCACCCGCTCCTTGGCCCGCGCCTTGTCCTCGTCGCGCCGGGCGCCGCCGATGCAGGCGTCGAATCCGTTGGCACCGATGGCGTCGAGGAGGGTGACGCTCTGGAGCCTGTTGCGCGACCCCCCGCCACCGGGGTCGGCCACGCGCCCCCGGTCGATCGAATCCTGCACCGATGCGACCAGCAGCTCCTCGCCGAGCTCCGCCACGCGCTTGTCCCTGAATTCCAGAACGTCGTCGAAGTTGTGGCCGGTGTCCACGTGCATCACCGGGAAGGGGAATCGTCCGGGCCGGAACGCTTTCTCGGCCAACCGCAGCAGGACGGCGGAATCCTTGCCGCCGCTGAAGAGCAGGACGGGGCGCTCGCATTCGGCCGCCACCTCGCGCATCACGAACACGGCGTGGGCCTCGAGCAGGTCGAGATGGTCCGGGCGCGCCGCCCTGGTGGTCGGGGCCGTCCTCACGGGCCCTGGCGTTCCGGTGGGCACAGGCGTCCCGAAGGGCTCGGTGTCGATGGTCGTGGTCATGCGCAGCTCCGATGTCGTCCCAGGTGGCGCCGGTGATCGTTGCCATCTGAAAGCGATTAAACCGATCTGGAAAGGGGTAAAACCCGATCTGATTAGTCATATATAGTAGTGGGCGACTGGCCGGAACAAGTCGTGTGGTGCCATCGGCCCGGACGTGGTCCTCGGATCGCGGACGGGCAACGAGGTGGCACGACACTCGGATGGGGAGAGTGGAACGTGGGAGCAGGGGTCGAGACCAGGATCGATCTCGAGGAGCTCGCAGCGCGCGCAGCCGAATTCGAGACTGCTCCCGCCGGCAAGGTCATGGGCTGGGCCGTCGAGCGCTTCGGGGGATCCCTCACCATGGCGTGCTCGTTCCAGGACTGCGTCATCATCGATCTCGCCGTCGAGGTCGACCCCGGCATCGAAGTGCTCTTCTTGGACACCGGCTTCCACTTCCCCGAGACCCTGGCGTACGTGGAAGAGGTCCGGGCCCGTTACGACCTGAACCTCCGCGTCGTCACACCCGGCGCCGAAGCCGCAGCCTGGCCGTGTGGCACCGAGCGATGCTGCGAGTTGCGCAAGGTGGAGCCTCTGCGCCGCGCCCTGCAGGGCCGCGCCGCCTGGATAACGGGACTGAAGCGTTGTGACGCGCCCACGCGGGCGCAGGCGCCCATCGTGTCGTGGGACGAGGCCCGGGGTTTGGTGAAGATCAACCCCGTCGCCACGTGGACCGACGCCGACATCACCAACTACGAGGCGGACCACGGACTGCCCGTGCATCCCCTCATGACCCAGGGGTACCTCTCGATCGGCTGCGCTCCCACCACGCGCCCGGTCGAGCCCGGTGAAGACGCCCGTGCCGGGCGCTGGTCGGGCATGGGCAAGACCGAGTGCGGCCTCCACGTCTGATGGCCCATGATCCGGACAATCCCCTGGGTGTCCAGATCCGGGGGAACGAGCGGGGGATGCATTTCGTGCATCCCTACCGCCACGTGGGCGAGCTGAACCAGGTCGAACGCTGGAAGCTCGAGCGTCACCCTCTGGAAGTCGCCGACGCCGTCATCTCCCGGTACGCCAAGGAGGGCCCTGAGGCCATCGCCAAGGTGCCGGGCGAGCAGGAGCGTCTCAAATGGGTGGGCCTGTACCCCCAGCGCCAGGGGGGTGACGCCTTCATGATGCGCATCAAGGTCCCCGGGGGCGTGCTCAGCGCCGATCAGGCCCGCGAAATCGGCATCGTGGCCGATGCCTTCGGGGAGGGCCCCGACGACAGCGCGATGTTCGGCAACAGGTACGCCGACATCACCACCCGCCAGACCATCCAGATCCACTGGATCCGCATCGCCGACGTGCCCCGCATCTGGGAGCGCTTCGCCGATGTCGGGCTCACCACCGTCCAAGCGTGCGGAGACTCGGCCCGCAACGTCTTGTCGTGTCCCGTGTCGGGTGTGGACGCCAACGAGGTCCTCGACGCCCTGCCCATCGCCCGGGCCATCTCGGAGTTCTTCACCGGCAACCGCGAGTACGCCAACCTGCCCCGCAAGTTCAAGATGAGCGTGACCGGGTGCCGCGAGGACTGTGCCCAGGCGGAGATCCAGGACATCGGGATGTGGCCGGCACGGGCGGCCGACGGGACGCTGGGTTTCAACGTGCTGGCCGGGGGAGGGCTGTCCGACGGCGAGCGCATGGCCTCGGACATCGACGTGTTCGTGCGACCCGATCAGGCCGTCGAGATCACCCGGGCCATCGCCCAGCTGTTCGGCGAGCTCGGCAACCGAGAGAGCCGTGGCCTGGCCCGGATGCGCTACCTCGTCCAGGAGCTCGGGCCCGAGCAGTTCCGGGCCGAGCTCGCCACTCGGGCCCGGTTCGAACTCGTCCCGGCCGGCGAGGAGCTCACCACCCGGTATCGCGGTGACCACATCGGCGTCCATGCCCAGATCGATCCGGCGCTGCGCTACGTGGGGTGCTCGGTGCCGGTGGGCCGTATGTCGGGCATCGAGCTGGTGGAGGCGGCCCGGCTGGCCCGGACCTACGGCGACGGGACGGTGCACCTCGGGACGGACCAGAATTTCGTGCTCACCGGAGTCCACCAGGACAAGGTCGATGCCCTGCTCGGCGAGGAGCTCCTCCAGAAGTTCTCCCCGTTCCCCGGGCCCTTCGAGCGCGGGGTCGTGGCCTGCACGGGCAGTGAGTTCTGTCGGTTCGCCGTAGTGGAGACGAAGGAGCGTGCCGTGACCTGGGCGCGCTGGCTCGATACCCAGCTGGCGGGCGAGCAGCCGGGACAGCGCCCGGCGTCGGGCGCGTCCTCGACCCCACGGCAAGACGCCGGGGTGATCCGCATGCACTTCTCGGGTTGCTCGGCCTCGTGCGCCCAGCCCCAGATCGCCGACATCGGCTTCCGGGGCGACGTCGCCCATGTGGGGGAACGGATCGTCGAAGCCGTCGACATCGGCATGGGCGGCTCGCTCGGGCCCGACTCGGCCTTCATCGACTGGATCGAGAACGCCCGGCCGGTCGACGACGTCCCCGACGCCCTGTTGCGCACGGTCCGGCGCTACCAGTCCGAGCGTCGCGACGGAGAGCCCTTCCACAACTGGGCCCGCCGGGTGCCCAACGAAGAATTGGCCGCCACCTTGGCCGGGCTCGACGCCGACGCGCCGGTGGGGAACCGATGAAGAGCTTTCGTATCCGCGACGAGATGAACGGGGTCACCGAGCCGCCGGGCAAGACGTGGTTCTGGGAGCTCGAGGCCGGGGTCATCTTCGCCGACCGATGCATCCAATGCGGCACCTGTGTGGCCGTGTGCCCGTCGAACTCGATCGGCGTCAACAAGGACAGCGGGCTGCCCGAGCTGGTCAAGATGTGCACCGGATGCTCGTTGTGCTGGGATTTCTGCCCGCGCGGCGGCCTGCGCTACGAGGCGTTGTGGCCACCGTCGACGTCGGGATCCGAAGCGGGCGAGGTCCCGGTGGTGGTCAAGTCGGACTCGGCCGACACCTACTGGAAACTGACAGGTGGACCCCCCGGTGACGGCCTCGGTGCGGTGATCGGCGAGTATGCGGTGCGCGCCGGCGCTCCTGCCGACGACGTGCAGGACGGCGGCGTGGTCACGGCGATGCTCCTGGCCCTGCTGGCCGGCGGGGACATCGACGGAGCCCTGGTGTCGCGCCCCAGCGACAACCCCGACGAGCCCTGGAAGGGGATCGCCACCGTCGCCACCACCGCCAAGGAGATCATCGACGCGGCGGGGAGCTTCTACAACCAGACCATGGCCCTGGCCGAGCTCGACCTCAGCCGGTACGCGCTTCCTCCCAAGCCCCGGCTCGCCGTGGTGGGTACCCCGTGCGAGATCCAGGGCATCAGGGCCATGCAGGCTCGCCGGTGGCCGACCGGCGCCCACCGGATCGATGCCGTGGCCCTCACGATCGCACTGCTGTGCACCAAGAGCTTCGACTACGAGGCACTGATGTTGCGGGAGTTGCGCGACAAGCGCGGCCTCGACCTCGACCGGGTCAGCAAGGTCGACGTGATCCGGGGGCGGATGATCGTCGAGTACCGCGACGGGTCGGTGGCCGTCGACGAGCCGGTGAAGGACTTCCACGGCTCGGCGCTCAAGGGTTGTGACGAGTGTGCCGACTTCCTGGGCCGCGGTGCCGACCTCTCGATCGGCAGCGTGGGATCACTGGCGGGGTGGTCGAGCGTGTTGGTGCGGACCGAAGTCGGGCGTCTGGCCTTCGACCGTGCCCGGGGGCGCCTGGATGTGCGTGACCTCGACGACCGCGAGGCTCTGGTGCGTCTCGACAACCTGGACAAGCGGATCGCCGAGCGGACGCTGCAGCGCAAGCTGGACCCCGACGGGCCCCTGTTCATCGACTTCGCCGAACATCTCGACAGCTACGGCGGGACCGACCGGGCCCCGGTCGTCCGGGACCGGTGAGCGGCGCCCGTGAGCGGATCGCCATGAGTGTGGTCGAACCGGCCGAAGGCCTCCGTCTCGACCGCCCCGAAGAGCCCGTGGAGATGCGTGACGCCCTGCGCGACGCGCTGCTGGCCGGATCGGACTGGCGCGAGGGGTTCTCCGACGACATCTGTATCGGGGTGTGGCTGTGGGAGCGGTGGATGTCCAGCCTCGAGCCCGTCGGCATGGACCGCGAAGCGTTCGTCGATGTCATCATCTCCTACCGCCGGGAACTGTGGCTGTGGCTGATGGGGGAGCGGACGTGGGACCAGTGCGTGTCGGGACTGGCGGGCCGGGTGGCGAGGCGCCTGCCCCGACGGTGAGCGAGTCGGAGCTTCCCGGGGCGACGTCCCGGGGCCGCGTCGGGCCCTGAGTCTCGTGTCCGCCCCGGTGCCGGGGACCCCGATACCCGCGGTCCGTCTACGCGGCGTGGGGGTGGTGAGAGACGGCAGGCCCATCCTCGACGACGTCGACTGGGAGATCTGGCCGAACGAACGCTGGGCCGTGCTGGGACCCAACGGCTCGGGGAAGACCACGTTGCTGCACGTGGCGGGCATGCGGCTCCTGCCCACCCGGGGAACGGTGGAGGTGCTCGGTGCCCGCTACGGGCGGACCGACGCCCGGGCCCTGCGGAGCAGGGTGGCCTTCGTCAGCCAGGCGATCCTGCGGAGCCTGCGGCCCACCCTCAGCGCCCATGACGTCGTGCTCACGGGGCGACACGCGGCCCTCGAGCCATGCTGGCACCACTACGGGCCCGACGACCACAGCCGGGCCGAAGCGCTCCTCGCCGATTCGGGGGTCAGCGCCGTCACGGGGCACGAGTTCGGCGTGCTGTCGGAAGGCGAGCGCCAACAGGTGCTCCTGGCCCGGGCCCTCATGGGTGAGCCCGAGCTCCTGCTCCTGGACGAGCCGGCGGCGGGTCTCGACCTCGGGGCCCGGGAACGGCTGGTGACGCGTCTGGCGGCGTTGGCGGCCGATCCCGGCGCCGCGCCCCTGGTGTTGGTCACCCACCACGTCGAGGAGATCCCCCCGGGCACGACGCACGTCGCCCTGGTACGAGGAGGCCGGATCGTGAGGGCGGGGCCGGCGGCGACCGTGCTGAGCTCCTCGGCCGTGTCGGCCTGCTTCGACGTGCCGGTGACTGTCGAGCGATCGGGACACCGGTGGACGGCGCGAGCGTCGGCACGCGCCGTCGGTGCCGTGTGAAGGCGCGCCGCGACACGGACAGTTCCCGGCCATCCACCCACTGTGACGCCTGTGTCAGTAGGGTTTTGCGAGATCGGAAGGTAGATCGAGGGGTTCTTGACGATCGTGGTCCTCCTGATACTCGGCGTAGTCTGGGCGGCGGTGCTGGCACCGAGCCTTCTCCGACGGAGATCCGAACGTCGGTCGGGCGATTCCATCGGTGAGTTCCACCACCAACTGCGCGTCCTGCGGCGCACGGGGCCGCCTGTGGTGGCTCCCGCCTTTCGCCTCATGACGTCGCTCCCCGAGGAATCGTCACGGCGCGACGTCCGGCCCGCTCCTGGCTCTGGTCGGGGACTGATCCTGATCAGGCCCGATGCCACCCCATCGCATCCCGCCGCCTCCGTGTCCACACGGCGCCCGGAGCGGTACTTCAGCCCCGAAGCCTGCAAGCGACGCCGTGACGTGCTCGGCGCCATGGCGTGTGTGATCTTCGGCTCCGGGGTGCTCGGTGCCATCCCGGTCCTGCGACCCCTGTTGGGGCTGACGGCGTTCGCCGTCGTGGTGTGCGTCGTGTACGTGGTGACCCTCGTCCGGCTGGGGGGCAGGGCCACCGAGCGCGCTGCCAAGTTGCGGTACTTGCCCGAGCCGGTGGAGGACGAGCCCACGATTGTCATCCGCCGCGCCGCCCGCTGACATCGTCGTCGGTGTCCTCCGAGACGCGCAGGGCCGATCTGGCAAGGCTCGGTGACCACGCTCTGGCGCAGCTTGACGCCGCCCATCGGGCCCGTGAGTCGGCGCTGGCGTCGTGCCGGGAGACCATCCGGGCGTGTGGGCTCGCCATCCGTGCCGTGCACCGGCTGCAGCCCACCGAGACCGCCAGTCGGATCGCCGAAGCCGACGAGGGCCTGCGGCGCGCCCAACAGGCCGTGGCTCCTCACCCCGGCCTCGCTGCGGCGGGGTTCCTCCACGATGCCGAGAAGGAGCTGGCCGAG
>DATCBU010000092.1:0-18058 GCA_036511675.1 Acidimicrobiales bacterium
CCACCCCCTTGGTCCAGGTGGCGACCCCGCCTCCGGTGACCGACGACAGCGTGAGGGTGGTCACGCCCACCTGGGCGTAGACCACGAGGACGTCACCCACGTTCTGGGGCGTCACGGCCAGGGTGGTGAGTCCCGTCCCCGAACTGGCACCAAAGGTGCCCACAGGTGTCAGGGTCCCCGCCGGTGACGTGTACGTGAACTGGTCACCGGGACTGGTCGCCGACGTGCCGGCGGAGTTGGTGACGCTCACGTCCACCTTTCCCACCGCGCCGGCTGGCGAGGTTGCGGTCATCGAGGTGGCCGAGCCCAGGGTGAAGTTGGCCGCGGCCTTCGCGCCGAACCGGACGGCGCTCACTGCCGAGAGGTTGGTCCCGGTGATGGTGACCGAGGTGGCCCCGGCGGGGGAGCCCGAGCTCGGGCTCACGCTCGTCACGGTGGGAACGCCCGAGCCGGTGGGCTGCTGGCAGTTCAGCGTCCCGCTGTCCTCGGTGCCCCCGCCGACCTTGTCGAAGGTGTAGTTGGCGCTGGTGGCGTTCAGGGTCATCTGGAGCACGCCGAAGTTGCTGGTGTCCTGGAAGGCCTCGTTGGCGATCTTGGAGCCGGACACGTGGCTGTCTCCGCCCGTCCCGACGACGAATTCGGCGACCCCGGTGGAGCTGGAGCCCCCGGCGGCGTTCATGGGGGAGAAGCGCTCGTAGTCATGGGCGTGGCCGTTGAGCATGGCGGTGACGTGGTACTGCACGGCGTCGTTCCAGAAGGCCTGGTAGTCGGTGTCGGTCCCGAAGACGTCGGAGAACTCGGGCTCGTGGAAATGGATGAGGACGCAGTCCCCCTGATGGGCGATCAGGTCGTTGCGCAGGAACGTCTCCTCGGGCGACCCCGAGGCACACCCCGCCGCTCCCTGGGAGGGGGCCCCGCCCACGGTGGCGGGCAGCGCCGCGCACTCGCTGTCCAGCGTGATGACGTGCCAGGTACCACCGGCCAACGGGATGTCGAAGCTGTAGAAGTCGTTCGAGGGGGCCGTCACGCCGGCGGGAAGGTCGCCCAGGCCGCCGAAGTAGTTGAAGTAGTTCGAGGCGTTCGAGACCGACCCCCGGTCGTTCTCGTTGGCGTCGCCGTATTCATGGTCGCCCGGTGTCGGACGCACGACCAAACCGGGGACGAAGTTGGCATTCCCCGAGGTCTGCAGTCCTGCCCAGCTGCCGCCGTAGCCCGCGGTGTAGTCCGCTGCTGCGGGCTGGACGCCCTCGGTCGCGGTCGGGGTGTACTGGGTGTCGCCCCCGGCGATCAGGTAGTTGGGTGACAGGCTGTGGATGAGGCTGGCCGTGGCCCGTTGCTGGCACGTGCTCGAATTCGCCCCGCTGAAGTTCGAGTCGGCCGGCCCACACGAGATGTCCCCGCCCACCACGACCGACTGGCTGGTCGGCAGGGTCGCAGCCGCCGCCACGTTGGACGGGCTGCCCGCCACAGGCAGGACCACCAGCACCACCGTGGCCACCAGGCAAGTTGCCGCCGCCAGGGCCGTCCTGGAGATCACCCTCAGGGGCATGAGAGGGCGCTGCGTGGTGAGCTCGGTGGACAAAGACATCGGATGCCCTTCGCGCCAATGGAACTGGGGTGGAGATGGGACGGAGGCGCGCACAGGCGCCACCGAACGAGGCTTCACGGCCTCTCTACGAGGCTCGACCACCCACCTCAACATTGCGTCCACGCCCCCTCAACATCAGGGCAACTGCTTCCCAACGGAGCCTGAGAGACCCTGGCCGAGAGACCCCCTGTGGCGTACGTGCTACTGCCGGGCGAAGGCCACGATGTTGTTGACGTGGACATTGAGGCCGGGGATGGACCCCACGAAGCCGGCGTCGCCGAAGGCGAAGACCCCTCCGTCGGACCCCACCATCCAGTAGCCCTTACCGGTGCTGGTTGGCACCGCACCCACGACGTTCTTCAGATGGACGTGGATGCCAGGCAGGGACCCCACGAAACCGGCGTCGCCGAAGGCGAAGATTCCCCCGTCGGAGCCGATCATCCAGTAGCCCTTGCTGTCCGCCGTCGGGACGACAGCCACAACGTTCTTGACGTGGACGTTGATGCCGGGGAGGGACCCCACGAAGCCGGCGTCGCCGAAGGCGAAGACCCCCCCGTCGGAGCCGATCATCCAGTAACCCTTGCTGTCAGCGGTGGGCACCATGGCCACGATGTTCTTGATGTGGATCCCCAGGCTGGGCACCGAGCCCTCGAAGGGCGCCCCCCCGAAGGAGAAGACACCGCCGTCGTTGCCCACCATCCAGTAGCCGGACTTCTGGTAGGTGAACCGGTCGGCCGGGCTCGTGGCGCTGGTCGCCACCGAGGTGGTCACGGTGACATCAACCGCACCGACTGCACCGGCTGGGGCCGTAACCGTGAGCGACGTCCCCCCGCCGTTCACGACAACCCCCGTGGCCGGATTGGCCCCGAAGTCGACGGCCGACGCCCCTCCGAGGTTCGTCCCCGACACGGTGACCGCGGTGCCCCCGGCGCTCGATCCCAGGTTGGGGCTCACCGAGGTAACCGTCGGGGCCGGCCCGTAGGTGTACTGGTCGGCTGCGCCCGTGCTGCTCGTCGGTCCCCCGACCCCGGCCCCCTGGGTAGCGGCATTGGTCACGGTCACATCGACGGTTCCGGTCGACCCCGAAGGAACCGTGGCGGTCAGCGAGGTTGGAGAGCTCACGGTCACGTTGGAGCCCAGGTTGGAACCGAAGTGGACCGTGGGTGTGCCCACGAAGTTGGTGCCCGTCACGGTGACGGAGTTGCCGCCCGAGACCGGGCCTGAGCTCGAGCTCACGCCCGAGACGACGGGGTCGCAGGAGATCGTGCCGGTGTCGCCCGTTGCCCCGCCGACCTTGACAAAAGCGAAGTCGGCGCTCCCTGCGTGGAGCGTGAGCTTGAGTACCCCGAAGTGGCTGAAGTCGTCAGCCACCGCGCCCCCGGTCTCCTGAGGACCAAGGCTGTTGCCGCCGGTGCCGGCGACGATCTCGGTGACGCCGTTGGCGTCGGGCGTACCTGAGGGGTTCTGAGGAGCCCAGCGCTCATAGTCGTGGTCGTGTCCATTCACGATGGCGGCGACGTGATACTGGTAGGCGTCGTTCCAAAACTGCTGGTAGTCAGTGGTGTTCCCACTGAAACCCTCGGAGAACTCGGGCTCGTGCCAGTGGATGAGCGTGCATTCCCCCTGGTGAGCGGCAAGATCGCTCTGAAGGAACGTCTCCTCGGGCGACCCCTGGGCGCATCCCGAGGCACCCCCGGAAGGCAGCCCGCCTGAGGACGCCGAGGGAAGCGCGGCGCACTCGGAGTCGAGCGAGATGATGTGCCAGGTCCCACCGTTGACGGGTACGTCGAAGCTGTAGAAGTCGTTCGAGGCCCCGGTCACCCCCGCGGGAAGATCGCCCAGGCCCCCGAAATAGGTGTAGTAGTGCGAGGCATCCGACAGACTCATCCCCCGGTCATCCTCGTTGGCGTCCCCGTACTCATGATCTCCAGGAGTGGGACGCACGATTAGGCCAGGGACGAAGTTCCCGCTGCCCGAGTTCTGCAGCTGGCCCCAGCTGGCGCCGTAACCGTTGGTGAAATCCGACGCGAGAGGCTGTTGGCCCTCGCTCTCGGACGGGGTGTATTGGGTGTCCCCTCCAGGGAGCAGGTATTGGGGTGCGATACCGGCAACGAGGTTGGCCGTCTGCCGTTGTTGGCAATAAGCCGAGTTCCCTCCGCCGAAATTCCCATCGGTAGGCCCACAGGAGATGTCCCCGGCGATGACCATCACCGGATCTGAGGCCGCCGCCGCCACGGGTGACCGGCCGACTCCGATCAGCGGCAGGACGACAAGGGCGGTGGTGCTCAGCAACGCAATCGCCGTCAGGACACGCAACCACAGAAAAAGAGGATGCCGACGCCAAGAGTGGTGCGAGCGAGCATGGCGAGGCTTGGCGAAAACGGTCGAAAGACTCACCAGATGCCCTTCACGAGACCTGCATAAGACGCGGCCGAGATGACTGACCAGATACCCAACGTCGAGGCTTGACCACCCAGGTCAACGACTTCCCCACGCCGGCTCAATACTCGGCCAAAGCATCCCCGGACCCCAAAGCGGGCCCGGGGATGGTGGACCCGGAACTACTGACGGGCGAAGGCGACGATGTTGTTCACGTGGATGCCGAGGCCGGGAATCGACCCCACGAAGGTGGCATCACCGAAGGCAAAGACGCCGCCGTCGGTTCCCACCATCCAGTAGCCCTTGCCGTCCGAGGTGGACACGACGCCCACGACGTTGGTGACGTGGACATTGAGACCCGGCAGCGAGCCCACGAAGCCGGCGTCACCGAAGGCGAACACGCCGCCGTCGCTGCCCACCATCCAGTAGCCCTTGCCGTCCGAGGTGGGCACCGCGCCGACGACGTTGGTGACGTGGACGTTGAGACCGGGGAGCGAGCCCACGAAGCCGGCGTCGCCGAAGGCGAACACGCCGCCGTCGCTGCCCACCATCCAGTAGCCCTTGCCGTCAGAGGTGGGCACCGCACCCACGATGTTGCTCACGTGAATGCCCAGGCCGGGGATCGACCCCACGAAGCCGGCGTCGCCGAAGGCGAACACCCCACCGTCAGAGCCGATCATCCAGTAGCCCTTGCTATCCGAGGTTGGCACGGCGCCCACGACGTTGCTGACGTGGATATTGAGCCCCGGTAGCGAGCCCTCGAAGGGGGCTCCGCCGAACGAGAAGATCCCGCCGTCGTTGCCCACCATCCAGTACCCCGAGTTCTTGTAGGTGAACTGGTCGGCCGCGCTAGTCGGGCTCGTGCCGCCCGGAGTGGTCACCGTGATGTCCACCGTGCCGGCCGCACCCAGAGGCGAATTCACCATGAGCGACGTCCCTGCGCCGTTCACAGCGACGCCCGTGCCTGCCTTGGTCCCGAAGTTGACAGCGGTCGCCCCCGAAAGGTTGGCGCCTTGCACCGTCACCGACGTGCCGCCGGCGGTCGGTCCCACCGAGGGGGTCACCGAGCTTACGGTGGGCCCTGAGGAGTAGGTGAACTGGTCGGATGCACTAATGGCGGTGGTGCCGGCGGGGGTGACCACGCTGATGTCGGCGGTGCTCGCCGCCTCCGCCGGAGCGACGACCGTAATCGACGTGGCGCTGTTGACCACGACTCCGGTGCCTGCCGTACCCCCGAAGTTGACGGCAGTCGCGCCTGTGAAGTTGGTCCCAGTCAGAGTCACCGAGGTACCTCCGCCCAGCGGCCCCGAAGATGGGCTTACCAACGTGACGGTCGCGGCGCCCCACTGCACCACAACTGGGTCGGAGTTCCCCCCGGTGGGCGTGAGTGCACACCCGGCTGCAGGCGGGTTGGGGAAGCCGCCGACAGGCGCCGCGCAATGGTCGGCCTCGGTCAAGTACATCGCCTGTCCTGGTGTTGCCATCGTTACCGATGCGGTGACCGCCGCGTGCGGCGAAATACCGTCGGTGGAGCCCACGTGGTTTTCGATGGTTGGAGGGTTCGTCGACACGTCGAGGATTGAAAGCGCGATTGGTGATCCGGACGGATCGCCCGCATCCGTGGAAGTAAGGCTCACGTTGGCGCCCACTGGCACCTGGATCAGATCGGCCCCACCGGCGGCAGCGGTCACGGCTGTTCCGGTTATCGGAGTGGTTTCCTGGGCGACCATCGTGGCTGGCTGACAAGTCGTGATGCCGCCCGACCCACAGGCGTCATTGTCAAACTCGTAGGTGTACCGATCCGCCTTGCTGAGGGCACTCGCGCCGCTTCCCCCGCCATTGTCGACGGTGACGTCGAATGTGGAACCGTAGGTCGTCCCCGATGGCGAGTTGGGATTGGACGGAGCGGTAGCGACCAGGGAAGTGCCGTTGGCGTTCACCGTGACACTGCTCGCCGATGCTGCCCCGAAGTGGACGAGCGTCGTCCCCGTCGTCCCCAGGTTCGTACCCCTGATGGTCACGACGTTGCCGCCGGCTTGGATACCGGAGACGGGGCTCAGCCCCGTCACGGTGGCGGCCGGTGTAACGGCGGCGGCCGGCGTCGCGCTCAAAACGATGGGTGCAGCCACGAGGCCCACACCGGCGGCGATCGACACCGCCAGTGCGCTCAGTCTCCGAGTTCGCCGGATTCGGTGATGACGAACGGACGTCGTGACTGGCGCGAGAACGTGGTTCACGGGATCTCCTAACCGGAGGGGGACGCACCCGGATCGGGCGTCGAAGCGGAGCGGCTCGTTACAGGGGCCGACCGTAGCATTCCCTCCAGGGGCGAATTCAACCCCCACGGGCTGAGCAACTCGGACTTTTTCGATGTTGGGGATGGGTTGTGCGTCGGCCTTCGTGCGCGGTGAAGACGGCCTGAGGTCGTGGACTCGCTGTGAGGGATATCCTCGCCGCGATGTCGAGTGCTGCGCCGACGGACGTCGAGGTCGAATGGCAGTTCGACGCGCTCGACCTGCGGCCCGCCGAGCGTTGGTTCGCGGCGTTGTCCCCAGAGCGCGTGCGCGACATGTCGACACCGGGTGCGGTTGAAACGGTACTTTCCGCATTGTCCGCCACCCCGAGAGCGGCCGAGCGCTTGGTCGACACCTACTTCGACACCTCAGATTGGCGGATCGGCCGATCTGGCCACGTCTTGCGTGTACGTCACCGCGGGGGGCGCGCAGAGGTGACCCTGAAGGGTTTGGCGCAGTCACAGGCCGGGCTCCGTCGACGCCTCGAGGTGACCGAACCCCTGCCGGTGGACGGCGTGGGGGCACTCGGGCCCCAGGGTCCTGTGGGTTGGCGCCTGCGCGCTCTGGCCGGCAAGCGACCCCTGCAGGCCATCCTCGAGGTTCGGACCCGGCGACGCCCCTTCGACCTGTCGATCTCGGCACAGACCGTGGCGGAGGCCGCGCTCGACGAGACCACCATTGTCGTGGGCCAGGACAACCAGCCCGTGCGTCTGCAACGGGTGGAGGTCGAGGTGGAACCACAGTGGGTGGAACGTTTCACCCCGCTGGTCGACATCCTGCGACGCGACTGCGGCCTGCAGGCGGCGGCCCTGTCGAAATTCGAGGCCGGACTGCTGGCCGCGGGGCTACGCGTCCCGCCCCCACCCGAGTTGGGGGCAGTGTCCTTCGACTCGAACCCCTCGGTGGGTGAGGTGGCCTTCGCCGTCCTGCGGCGACATTTCGCCGCCGTGCTGGCCCATGAGACCGGCACCCGCCTGGGAGAGGACGCCGAGGAGCTGCACGACATGCGGGTGGCCACCCGCAGGACGCGGGCCGCGCTCTCGTTGTTCGAGGACGCCCTGCCCGTGCGGTCCCGCCACGTCCGGATGGAACTCGGGTGGTTGGCCGACGCCCTGGGCGCGGTGCGTGACCTCGACGTCCAACTCGAGCGTGTCGAGGGCTGGATCCGAGACGTCCCCGAGGAGGAGGGCACGGCGCTCGCCGACCTGGCCACCCTGCTCAACCGCCAGCGCGACGAGGCTCGACGCGCCCTGCTCACCTGTCTCGACTCGGCCCGGTACGAGCGCCTCCTGGCGGGCTTCATCACCATGCTCCGGCAGGGGCCTTCGCGGCGGTCCGCCACAGCCCGTGCCCCCGCTGTCGCCGTGGTACCCGGCCTCATCGAGGCCCACCACCGATCGGCCGCCAAGGCGGCGCGCCGGGCCCGTCGTAGCGGCGATCCGGCGGACTTCCACCGCACACGCATCCGCCTCAAGCGCCTGCGCTACGCCCTCGAATTCGTGTCGGAGATCTATGACCGCCGGACGGCGAGGTACCTACGCCACGTGGTGAAGCTCCAGGATGCTCTGGGCCTCATGCAGGATGCCCGGGTGGCCGCCGCCCGGCTCCAGGAGCTGGCCACGGCAGAAGGTTCGACCCTGTCGACCACGACGGTGTTCGTGATGGGGAGCTTGACCGAGCGCTACCGAAACGAGTCGGAACGACTGGCCCGGAAAGTCCCCGACCTCCTCCACGAGCTAGGTGGATCGGAATGGCGCAAGCTGGCGGCCCTGATGGAACGTCGTCGTCTCGAGCTCGGCGCCCACTACCGCTGGCCGGCCCCGCCCATGGCCCCGGCGCCGGTCGCGGCGCCGGGGGCGGCGATTGCCCCCTCCGCGGCGACCCCGCCCGTTTTCGCGCCGACCCCACCCACGGCGTCGACCCCACCCGCGGTGCTACCGACCCCACCCTCCGTGCTACCGACAGCGGCTCCGGGCTCGGCGCCGGGGGCGCCTGTGACGGAGCATCCCGCCGCGAGCCGCCCCGTCCCTGCCGCCGTGGCGCCACCGACATGGTCGCGGGATCCGTCGGCCCCGGCACCTCCACCGGTGAGCCTTCCGACCTCGTCAGTCCCAGACCCCGACGAGCCTCGCTAGCCGGATCAGGTCACCCGCCACCGGGACCGGCCACAGGCCCCCTGCCTCGCACGGTCGACGGGCGGCGACCGGGCACGGGGAAAGCGCTCTCACCCTGAGAGGGGGAGGGAGATGAAAGCGCTCCGGTGGGTGCCCTTCCCGGTCGCCGCCCGGCGCCCGCCGCGACGTCCTGCATGACAGTCACGGTACGGGAGGGCGATGAACGGGAGGCGACGAATGTGGGCCCAAACGACGAATTCTGGATGACCGCTGGGCGACATCCACGGCGCCGGAGCGCTCATCGAAAATTCGTCTTCCGTTCACCACGACGTGACGAGGCGGAAATCCCTCCCCCGTATCGTGGCGGCAACGGGCTCGTTCCGGCCCGGAATTCCTGTGACCGGGAGACGGACATGCGTGCAATGATGCGAAACCTCATCGAGAAGAGCCGGCGGTTGGGCGGTTCCGGAGCGGCGCGCAACGCGCACATGGAGATCGTTCAGGCCAACCGATCGGTCGTGGAGCTCGATCGCCAACTCCACAGTGTGTGCGAGACACCCCCACGCCGCGCCGCCTGAGTCCGGCGCTTTCTTCGATACGACCTCTGCCGGACCGCCGGTTCAGGGGCCCCGCAGGCGGCCCGGTTCAGGTGCCCAATCAGCTGACATGGTGGGACTCGGCCCCGCCGAAGGCGGGGACGTCGGTCCGACGGCGGTGCCAGAGGCCCAGGAAAGACGTGACGGCTACGCCCACGTAGAGCACCCACACCGCGATCTCGAGGGGGGTGGGCTTGCTCACGTAGCCGAAGAAGCTGTGGATGACGTCGCCGAACGAGCTGTCCTCGGACAAGAGGCGACCGGAGTCCCAAAGCGGGCGGGTGAGGATGGGCAGCCACCCCAGGGACTGGAGGTTCTCGACCACGTCGACGAGCAGGCCGGCGGCGAACACCATGAGCAGGGCCCCGAAGACCTTGAAGAACACGCCCACGTTGATCCGCTTGCCCAAGCGGTAGATGGCGAAGGCGCACCCCAGCGCGATGACGAGGCCTATGACCGCACCCAGCACGGCGCCCTTGGTCGAGGTGGAGAAGATGATGGCCAGGGTGAAGACGACGGTCTCGAGGCCCTCACGGCCGACGGCCTGGAAGGCCAGGAGAAAGAGCCCGCGTCGTGCGCCCGAGCTCATGGCGGCGTCGGTCTTCGATCGGAGCTCGGCGGTGATGGTCCGGGAGTGGTTCCGCATCCAGAACGTCATGTAGGTCAGCACCACCGCCGCCAGGAAGTAGGTGGCCGTCTCGAAAATGGTCTGCGCCCGCGTGCCGCTCCAGGAACGAATCGTGAAGTACACGGCGACGCCGCCGCCGCCCGCCAGCAGCAATGCCGCCCCCACCCCACTGAGCACGTCCACGAAGTGCCGGCGCTGCCCGATCCGGTCCAGGTAGGCGAGCAGGATGGCGACGATCATGCTCGCCTCGATCCCCTCTCGGAGAAAGATCACGAGGGTGGCGACCAACGAGCCTCCCCTGGTGCTGCACCGGGCCTGTTCCCGCGTGGGGCCTTCGCTGGTGTGACTCGCCCGCGGCGTCGCCTCGACCCGCGACCAATGTTAGGAGACCCTAAGAAAGGGTGTCAATCCGCCCTGAGAAATCCTCGGGGGCGTGCCGGCCTGACCCGGTAGCATTTACCCGTGACCGACGGTTTCCACCCCCCCGTCGAGGAGTACCTCGAGACGATCCAGTCCCTCACCGAAGAGGGGACGACGGTGATCCAGGCGCGCATCGCCCAGCGCCTGGGCCGCTCGGCGCCGTCGGTGTCGGAGATGCTCGACCGCCTGACCACCGACGGCTACATCCATCGCTCGGGTCGGACCATCGCCCTCACCGAGCAGGGCCGGGTCCTGGCCGACAGCGTGATCCGCAAGCATCGCCTGGCCGAGCGGCTCCTCGTCGACGTGATCGGCCTCCCCTGGCACAAGGCCCATCTGGAGGCGGGCCGGTGGGAGCACGTGATCTCCGACGAAGTCGAGGCACGCCTGATCGATCTCCTCGGCAACCCCACGACGTGCCCCCACGGGAACCCCATCCCCGGCGCGCTGGGTGCTCGGGAACACTCGGCCAGCCAGCTCAGCCTGGCCGACGTCGCCCCCGGCGAGACGGTCCGCATCGAGCGCATCACCGAAGAGGTCGAGCTCGACATGGATTCACTCGAGTATCTCGACGAGCACGGCCTCATCCCGGGGCGGTCGGCCCGGCTCCGCAGCCGGGCCCCCGACGGGACCCTCACCCTCGACGTGGACGGGTCGACGGTGGCCCTGGGGCCTGCAATCTGCCAGCAGATGTTCGTCGCCGCCGTCTGATCCACCGTCGTGGACGACAACCGCTCATCGCCTTCCCCCAAGGCCCGCAACCCCGCGGCCTGGCCCAACGAGCTGGTCGAGCTGTTCGAGCGGTCGATCACGGCCGAATACGCCAGCCTGACCCGCGACGGACGGCCCATCACCGTCCCGACCACGCCCTACATCGGTGACAATCGGCTGACCCTCGACGTGTCGACGGGCCTCACGTACCCCGCCAAGGCCGAACGCGCCCGTCGCGACCCCCGTGTCTGTCTCCTCTTTGCCGACTCCGTGGGGTCCGGTCTCTCCGACCCTCCCGTCGTCCTCGTCCAGGGTCTCGCCACGGTGCGCGACTCGGACCTCCAGGAGAACACCGACCGGTACGTGCAGCGCAGCATGGAGAAACTGCCCGAAGCCACCAAGGGACAACCCCGGTTCATCCTGCGCCGACTGGCGTGGTACTACGCCCGCATCTGGGTGGAGGTGACACCGCTGCACATGCGGTGGTGGTCGGGAAGAAGCCTGGACGAGCCGCCCCATACCTGGAACGCTCCCGAGGGCACGGCGGCTCCGCTCTCGGATCCCGCGCCCAGTGGGCAACAACCCAGTGCCTGGCTCGCACCTCCCCCGTCATGGCGCGCCGCCGCCCAGGAGGC
Source organism: Acidimicrobiales bacterium (assembly GCA_036511675.1). GTDB lineage: Bacteria > Actinomycetota > Acidimicrobiia > Acidimicrobiales > UBA8190 > Chersky-840. Next base: position 11,366 of record DATCBU010000092.1, read on the forward strand.
CGAGCGCCTCGCCACACACGACCTCACCGTCGTCGACGCCAACGGCTTCCCGCTGTGCCTGCCGGTGCAGCGCACCGAGCTCGTCCACGACGGCTTCCGTCTAGCCCTCGGCGAGGGGGCCCCACCGCTGGGCCCCGGGCCGGGGTGCCTGACCATGCACGCGCATCCCGAGACCTTCACCGGTCAGGAGAACCGGACCGTCGTCGGGACGGTCGAGCCCACGGGCAACGCCGTGCACTTCCGCGCCGAGCGCGCCCTGGCCGACTGGAGCCTGGCCGGGGGTCGCCCCCGCATGGCGCTGGCATTCCTGAGCAAGGGTCGTCGACTGGCCCCCCGCCTGGCCTCAGAGGCACGGCGCCGCTTTCAAGCGGTGCCGACAGTGCGCCTGCCCGACCGGACCTGAATCTTTCTCCGGTCTGCGTGGGCGTCAGGGAGCGGGCGCCATCTCCTTCGCCTCGTACTCCCGGAGTCGCTCGAACAGGCCCCGGAGCTCGGCGCGTCGGGCGCGGTCGTTGGCCAGGTTGACGAGCTCCACCGGGTCGGTGCCATGGTCGTACCACTCGTGGTCCTGGTCGTCGAAGTCGCTGTCAACGTCGAAGAGCTTGTGGCCCGGGTCCCTTCCCCACAGCCCGCTCGAAGGCTTGCCCCCGCCCACGCCGTAGTAGCGCGCGTACTTGGTCTGACCGTCGAAGAACCCGCGCAAGGCGTACCGCACCTGGTTCAGGTTTCGGGTCTGGGCGGAGTCCTGGGCGAACAACACGTGGTCACGCACGGACGCGGCCGGGTCCGCCAGCACGGGCGAGAAATCGACTCCCTGCAAACCCGAGCCAGCATCCGCCGAGGCCGCCGCCGCCCCGGAGTCCACACCGGCCAGGGCACAGATGGTGGCGGCCAGGTCGACGTGGGTGGCGAGGGCCTGGGTGGTCGTTCCCGGCGTCGTCACCCCGGGCACGCGCATGTACAACGGCACCCGCATGATCTCGTCGTAGACGAAAGGGCCCTTGGAGCGAAGCCCGTGCGACCCGCACATGTCGCCGTGGTCCGAGGTGAAGATGACCACGGTGTCGTCCCACGCGCCGGTGTCCTCGAGGGCACCCAACACCGTCCCCAGACTCTCGTCCGCCAGGCGCTGGAGCTCCACGTAGTAGTCGAGGTGCCGGAGCCAGGCCTTGGTATCACCGGGGTCGATATAGCCCCACAGCCCGTGCTGCTGGTCCCAGCGCCACTGGCGATGCGCTTCGGGCTTGGTGTGAAGGTCGTCGTGGAAATTGGCGGGAAGCGCTTCGACGACTTCCTCGTAGTCCTTGCGGTAGATCGGAAGCGGGTCGTCGTCCTTCCAGGCGGCGGCATCAAGGACGCGTCGCACCGACGCCACGTCCTCAGGGTTGCGGTCCTCGTAGCCCGGCTGGTCGATGGGGAACCACATGACGTCGTGGGGGTTGACGAGAGCGACGGTCAAGAACCACGGTTCGGCCGCCGCCCCCGGTCGTGCCCCGGCGTTCGAGCGGAGCCACTGCGCGGCGTTGGACGCGATGATGGGATCGAAGTGGACGCCAGTTCCTGCCCACCCCATGAAGTGGCGGTCGTTGCCCTCCCAGTCGGCGAACCCATAGGCCTCCATATCGGGGTGCTCGGACTGCGACAGGTGCCATTTCCCGATGTACGAGGACCGGTACCCGGCGTCTCTGAGCAACGAGCCCAGCGTGGCCATGGAAGGGTCGAGCTCTTTGTGCTCGGGCATGATCACGTTGTCGATGACACCGTGTCCCGGCAGGTATCGGCCCGTGAGCAGGCTCGCCCGGCTCGGCGAGCAGGGTGAGGAATGGGTGTAGTACCGCGTGAACTCGATGCCCTCGGCCATGAGCCGCTCGCGCCACGGCAACTGGACCGAGGACGGCAACCACCCTCGCTGGCGTTCCTGGTCGGACACGACGAGCAGGATGTTCGGGCGGCGGGTGCGTGGGGCGGGGTTTGTCGTCTGCGTCTCGGGCACCATCGCACCTTAGGCTGGGCCCGACCCCGATCGGCAAGGAGGTGGCGTGGAACGCCCGACCCGACACGGGACCGGTCACCACGACCACCGCGACACGGACCACCGCGACACGGACCACCGCAACACGGTCCACCGCGACACGAACCACCGCGATGCGCCGGCTGACGCGCACCGCCATCGCCGAGGTCTGGCGGGTTGGGTGGCGGCGCTGGCGCTCCCCCACGATCACGGAGCGCACAGCGGGGAACGCGTACTCGAGACGACTTCCGCCGGCATACGGGCCGTGGCCCTGTCCCTGGGGATCCTGGCCACCACCGCGGCGGTGGAGCTGGTGGTGGCGATCCTCAGCCACTCCGTGGCGCTGCTGGCCGACACCATTCACAACTTCGCCGACGCGCTGACAGCGGCACCCCTGGCGCTGGCGTTCAAAATGGGCCGTCGAGCTCCCACACGGCGCTACACCTACGGCTTCGGCCGGGCCGAGGACCTCGCCGGCGTGGCCATCGTGGCGATCATCGCAGCCTCCGCCGCGGTCGCCGCCACCGAGGCCGTCAACCGGCTGCTGCATCCCCGTCCCATCAGCGGAGCCGGATGGGTCATGGCAGCCGGGGTGGTGGGATTCCTGGGCAACGAGCTCGTGGCGATGTACCGGGTGCACGTGGGGCGGCGGATCGGCTCCGCCGCGCTGGTGGCCGACGGATTGCACGCTCGGACCGACGGATTCACATCACTCGCCGTCGTGGTGGGTGCGATCGCCGTCGTGGCGGGCGCGCCCCGGGCCGACCCAATCGTCGGCGTCGTGATCACCGCGGCCGTCACCGTGGTCCTCGTGGGTGCCACGCGCACGATCTACCGACGGTTGATGGACAGCGTTGACCCCGCACTCGTCGACCAGGTCGAAGACGTCCTGGCCCACGTGCCCGGCGTGGACGGCGTCGACGACGTCCGCATCCGCTGGGTCGGCCACGAGCTGCGCGCCGAGATCCAGATATCGTCGGACCCCGCATTGAGCCTCGTCGACGCGCACGCCATTGCCGAAGAAGCCCATCACCGCCTTCTGCACGACGTGGCGCGCCTCGCCGAGGCGGTCATCCACACCAGTCCCACCGGCTCGCCGGGGCACGGCGCGCCGAATTATCACGAGGCGGTCGAGCATCACTTCACCCCGCCACCCTCGCACGAGCATGGCCCCCGCCCCCACGACCCGCCGGCTGAATCACCATGAGCGGAGGCCCGCCCTCACTACACTCCCTCTCCGATGACAGCTGACGGCCCTGGGACGACACCGGACAACGTCGTCGTCGAAGAGGTCACCGCGGTCACGCCCGAAATCCTCGATGCCGTGCGCGCACTCCTGCCCGAGTTGTCGTCGTCGGCACCGCTGCTCACCCTCGAGGCGCTCGAGGAGATCGTGGCTTCGCCGGCCACCGTCCTCTTCGTGGCGCGTGACGGCGCCGACGGCGCCATTCTCGGGTCACTCACCTTGGTGGTGTTCAGTGCGCCGACGGGCCCGAGAGCGTGGATCGAGGATGTGGTGGTCGCCACCGAGACGCGGGGTCGCGGTGTGGGAGCGGCGCTCGTGCGCGAGGCGAACGCGCGCGCCGGGGCGGCAGGGTCGCGGACCGTCGATCTCACCTCACGCCCATCGCGCGAGGCGGCCAACCGGCTGTACGTGCGGCTGGGATTCGCCCTGCGCCAGACCAACGTCTACCGAAAGACCCTCGAGTAAACGAGCGTCCTCCTGCGCCGGGCGCAGCGGGGGTGCGAAACCAGGCACGGGCGTCGCCCGGCGGGAAGAATGGGCCGGGATGAGGACCCCCAACATGTACGGACCCGACGCCACCTTCGCTGGTGTCCCCTCCGCCGATCTCGATGACCCGCAGAGCTACGCCGAGGCCGGGGCGGTGATCCTGGGCGCGCCCTTCGACGGGGGCACCTCGCACCGGCCGGGGTGTCGTTTCGGCCCCCAGGCCATCCGCCTCACCGACTACCTCCCCCACGACGGCCAACGGCCCCACCTGGCCTTGGGCGTGGACCCTCTGGTCGAACTGGGTGTCGTCGACGTCGGCGATGTCGAGATGCTCTCGGGCGAGATCGAGGAGTCCCTGGCCCGGCTCGAGCGAGCGGTGGAGGTGGTAGCGCGTTCGGGCTCGATTCCCGTCGTCCTCGGTGGCGACCACACCATCGCCCTCCCCGACGTGACCGGAGTCGCCAAGCACGTCGGATGGGGTCGGGTCTCGGTCATCCACTTCGACGCCCACGCCGACACCGCGGACACACAATTCGGTTCGATGCACGGGCACGGGACGCCGATGCGCCGCCTCATCGAGTCAGGCGCGGCCCGTGGGGACCGCTTCTTGCAGATCGGCCTCCGCGGGTACTGGCCCGATCCCGACACCCTGGCCTGGATGGCGGATCAGCGCATGCGCTGTTTCGAGATGACCGAGATCGAGGCCCGAGGCCTCCCGGCGTGCCTCACCGAGGCCTTCACCATCGCCACCGACGAGTGCGACGCCGTCTTCCTCTCCATCGACATCGATGTCGTGGACCCCGGCTCCGCTCCCGGCACGGGCACACCCGAGCCCGGAGGCTTCTCGAGCCGACAGCTGCTCGACGCCGTGCGCCGCGCCACCATGGAGCTTCCCGTGGCCGGGATCGACGTCGTGGAGCTGTCTCCCCCCTATGACCACGCCGAGGTCACCGCCTACCTGGCCAACCGCGTCGTCCTCGAGGCCCTGTCGGGGATCGCCTGGCGCCGACGCGCCGAATCGCCTGGCGGGACACGGCGGCGCCCCGAGGACCCGCTGCTCCAAGGGCGGGGCGGGGACTAGCGAGGCACTGTCTCGTATGAGATCCGCAACCGCGTGCAACAGTGACGGATGCCAGGGCTCTCATCGCGACTGGATGCGAGCAGGCGCGCCCTGAGCACCTCGGCCGCGGCGACGGCCTCGGACCCGAGGGTGGAGAGCCCTCGTTCTCTCGACACCAGCAGTCCCATCCTCCACGCCACCTGGCGCATGGGGACGACCTCGATGTCATCGGGCAAGCGCACCAGTGCGGCCACGACGGCGTCGCGCTCGGCGGGGCGCAGAGCACCGAGCAGGGCGCCGCTGCCCACCCGAGCGGCGCTCTTGCACAACCTGGCATAGAAGAGATTGGTCGTCGCCAACGGCTCGCCACCCACCACAGCGCGCAAGGTCGGGTCCGGGCCGGTCATCCAGTCACGAAGAAGGTGATCGTCGAGCAGGACCGTCACCGGCTGATCAGATCCGCGTCCTCTTCAGCGGCCACGGCGATGTAATGGTCGGCGGCGGGCAAGAGCTCGTCCAGAAGTCGGGCGGCAGATCCGGCGGGAAGGGTGAGGACACCGAAACCCAGATCGAGAACCTCGACCTGGCCACCGCCGTCCAGGTCCCAGCGGTGGCGGACTGCCGCCGGCAAAGACATCTGTCCGGAGGTCGACACCTTGAACCTCTCGACCTGCGCCATTTCGCTCCACTTGGTAGATTTGTCGTTTCACCAAGTGTACCGGTCCGCCGGGTTCAGGCCATGGTGGCCACGATCTCCTCGATCATGGCCACGGTGGTGCCGGGGTGGAGGAACGCCAGGCGGGCCACGGTCTCGCCCTCCCAGGAGGTGGGCGTGACGAAGCCGATCTGCTGAGCCAGGAGACGGACTGACCAATCCTCGTACTGCGCCGGCCCCCAGCCCTTGCGACGGAACAGCACGATGGACAACTCGGGCTCCCGGACCAGCTCGAGATGGGGTGACCGGCTGATCATCTCGGCGCTCTGCCACGCCGTGCGGAGCACAGTCTCCACCGCGTCGCGATAGGCGCCGACGCCGTGCACGGCGAGGGAGAACCACATGGGCAGCCCTCGGGCTCGGCGGGTGAGGTGCACGGCGTAGTCGCTGGGGTTCCACACCGGATTGGCGTCGTCATGGATCACGTCGAGGTACGAGGCCTCCTGGGCGTGGACCGCTTTCGCCAACGACGGCTGCCGATAGACGAGCGCAGCGCAGTCGAAGGGTGCGTACAGCCACTTGTGGGGGTCGATGACGAACGAGTCGGCGTTCTCGATCCCCGCGTACCGCTCCCGGACAAGCGGTGTGAAGAGCCCGGCCCCGCCGTAGGCGGCGTCGATGTGGAACCACATGGCGCGCTGGCGCGCCACCGTCGAGATGCCGGCCAAGTCGTCGACGATCCCTGCATTGGTCGTCCCGGCCGTGGCCACCACACCGATCACGTCGTCGGGGTGGTCGTCGCCATCGAGGGCACTACCCAGGGCGTCGCCCGTGAGGCGGTGGCCCACGACCGGCACCAAGAAGGGCTCGACATTCAGGATCCGGAGTGCCTTTCCGACCGAGGCGTGGGCTTCCTCGCTCACGGCGATGCGCGGTCGCACGGGGGCGCTGTGGCGCCGCAGCCCCGCCGTGTCGCGCGCTACCACCAGGGCGGACAGGTTGGCGATCGACCCGCCGGACACGAAGCATCCCCCGGCCCCGGCCGGGAGGCCGGCCAACTCGGCCAGGAACTCCAGCACCTGGTTTTCCGCCGCCACCGCTCCCGCCGCCTCCAACCACGACGTGCCCTGCAACGACGAGCACGACACGATCATGTCGAACAGCAGGGCGGCCTTGGTCGGCGCGGCGGGGATGAACGCCAGAAAGCGCGGGCTGTCGCACGAGACGACCGCAGT
>DATCBU010000093.1:0-48932 GCA_036511675.1 Acidimicrobiales bacterium
CTGGTGCTCGACCCGTACTTCTCGGCCACGAAGATGGAATGGCTGCTGGGACCGGGAGGGGTCCCGGTCACCGACGACCTCGTGCTGGGCACGGTCGACGCCTGGCTCATCTGGAACCTCACCGGGGGACCCGAGGGCGGGGTGCTCGCCACCGATGCCACCAACGCCTCGCGCACCTTGCTCTACGACATCCGCGAGCGGTCGTGGTCCGAGGAGCTGTGCGACATCTTCGGCGTGCCGCGCCGGGCACTGCCCCACGTGGCGCCCTCGTGTGGGCGGTTCGGGGTCGTCCGGGGCGGGCTCGGTGCCAGGGCGTCGACGATCGTCGGGGTGCCGGTGAGCGGGGTGGCCGGCGACCAGCAGGCGGCGCTGTTCGGCCAGTCGTGCGTGTCACCGGGCATGGCCAAGGTGACCTATGGGACGGGGAGCTTCGTGTTGTTGAACGTCGGTGAACGGTGCCCGCCGCCTTCGGAGGGCCTGCTCACCACCGTGGCGTGGGACCTGGGCGAGCATGGCGGCTCGTCACCGGTGGCGTATGCCCTCGAGGGGGCGGTGTTCGTCACCGGGGCCGCCATCCAGTGGCTGCGCGACGGGCTCGGGCTCATCGACGAGGCGGCCGGGATCGGAGCCTTGGCGGCGCAGGTCGACGACAGCGAGGGCGTCTACGTGGTGCCCGCCTTCACCGGGCTGGGGAGCCCGTGGTGGGATCCATACGCGCGTGGGACCATCACCGGACTCACCCGCGGGGTGGGGGCGGCGCACATCGCCCGGGCCGTGATCGAGGCCATGGCGTACCAGGTGCGCGACGTGGTCGACGCCATGAAGGACGTGGGCACCGAGCTCGCCGCGTTGCGCGTCGACGGTGGGGCGGCGGTGCTCGACCTGTTGCTCCAGATCCAAGCCGACCAGCTGCGGGTGCCGGTGTCGCGTCCCACCACCACCGAGACCACCGCCTTGGGCGCCGCCATGCTGGCCGGGGTGGCCGAGGGGGTGTGGGCCTCGGTCGAGGACCTGGAGTCCATCTGGACGCTCGAGGCACGGTTCGAGGCGCGGGCCTCGGCGCTGTCGGCGGACCGCGCCTACGAGGGATGGCGCCATGCCGTCGAACGGTCATTGGGGTGGGCCGTCCCGGGCCACTGAGCACCCGTCGAGCGCGATCGGCGCGACGCCTCTTCCCGGCCCCGCCTTCATACGATGGGACCACCCGGACGCCGAGGGGGCCCGGAGGGAGGGACGCCGGGTAGTGCTCCTGCTGTATTTCATCGGGTTCGTGGCCGGGATGATCGCCGGCATCTCCCCCTGCATCCTGCCGGTGCTGCCCGTCGTCCTCGTGGCCGGTGCCACCGTCCCGACTGCCGACACCGTCCCCACCGCTGAGCCCGACGAGACCGCTGCGCCCGACGAGACCGCTGAGCCCGACGAGACAGCCGGCTCGACGCGCACGCCGGCGGGGACCCGGGGCTCGGGCGACAGCCTGCGGGTGGCGGTGCGCGGCACGAGGCCGCCGACGGCCGTCAAGTCGCGGGCGCCGTCACCACGCCCCCGGACGCGCAGTTACCGGGCCTACACCGTGGTGTTGGGGCTGGTGGTGAGCTTCAGCATCGTCACCCTGGCGGGGTCTTCTCTGCTGAGCGCCATCGGCCTGCCCCAGGACTTCCTGCGCGACGCGGGCCTGGTGGTCCTCGGCGTGGTGGCGGCCGGGCTCATCATCCCCTCGCTGGGGCACCTCCTCGAACGACCCTTCGCCCGCATCGCGCAGCGCCAGCCCAACGGCAACACCGGGGGCTTCGTCCTCGGGCTGGGGCTGGGCGCGCTCTTCGTCCCCTGTGCCGGCCCGGTGCTGACAGCCATCTCCGTGGTGAGCGCCAACCACCACGTGGGGCTGGGCTCGGTGGTCCTCACCATCGACTTCGCCCTGGGCGCGTCGGTGCCCTTGCTCATCTTCGCCCTGGCGGGCCAGCGCGTGGCCGAGCGCGTGGCCGCCTTCAGGTCCCGGGCCGCGCTGGCCCGGCGGATCGGTGGTGTCATCCTCCTCGCCATGACCCTGCTCATCGCGTTCAACGTCACCGACGGCCTGCAACGCATCGTGCCGGGCTACACCCACGCCCTGCAGAGCCACATCGAGGGCGGCGCCTATGCCAAGCAGCAACTGGCGTCGCTCACGGGCGAAAAAAAGTCGGGGAAGCTGGGCAGCTGTGCGCCGGGCCTGCCCCAGCTCGAGGACTGCGGGGCGGCTCCCAACTTCACGGGCATCACGACGTGGCTCAACACCCCCGGCGATCGCCCTCTGTCCCTGGCATCGTTGAAGGGCAAGGTCGTCCTGGTCGACTTCTGGACGTACTCGTGCATCAACTGCCAGCGCTCACTGCCCCATGTCGAGTCGTGGTACTCGCGCTACCAACGCGACGGGTTCGTGGTGGTGGGGGTGCACACGCCGGAGTTCGCCTTCGAGCACGTCGTGTCGAACGTGGCCCAGGCGGCCAGGCAACTGGGAGTGGCCTACCCCATCGCCGTGGACAACGGGTACAAGACCTGGGACGCGTATCAGAACGAGTCGTGGCCGGCCGAGTACCTCATCGACGCCACGGGCCAGGTGCGCCACGCCGGCGTCGGTGAGGGTGACTACGGCGGCACCGAGTCCCTGATCCGCACCCTCCTGACCGCGGCGCGCCCCAAGGCGCAGCTGCCGCCGCGCACCGACGTCCCCGACAAGACGCCGACTACCGCCCTCACCCCGGAGTCCTACCTCGGCTACCAGTACGGGCTGCCCAACTTCGACGGCACCTCGATCTCGGAGAACCAGCCCGCCACGTACAAATTCCCCGGCTTCCTCCCCCCCGACGCTCTGGCGTTCTCCGGCACCTGGACCGTGGGCGCCGAGAAGATCGCGGCGGGTGCCGACGCTCGGATCGAGCTCTCCTTCACCGCCGACCACGTGTACCTCGTCCTCGGAGGCACGGGAACGGTCACGGCCACCGTGGGGACACACAGCCAGTCCCTGGCGGTGTCGGGCATCCCCCGGCTCTACACCCTCGTGGCCGCTCCCGACGTCGAGTCGGCCACGCTGGTGCTCGACGTCTCGCCCGGTGTGGACGCCTACGACTTCACCTTCGGCTGACGCCGGCGGCGGCAGCGGCGGCGGCGGCGCGCCGGTCTAGGTTGTCACCATGGTGCAGGACCTGGTCGATCCGCGTCGCAGCGAGCCGCCGTATGTGGCGACGGAGCGGGCCATGCTCGACGGGTGGCTCGAGTTCCACCGCGCCACGCTCATGCTCAAGTGCGAGGGCGTCTCCGACGCCGGCCGCAAGGCCACGCCGGTGGCGACGTCGAAGTTGTCGCTCCACGGCCTGGTGCGGCACATGGGGGAGGTGGAACGGAGTTGGTTCCGACGCACCCTCCTGCGTGAGCCCGATGCGCCGCCGATCTGGTACGACCCGGCCATCGAGGACAGCGAGCTCGTCCCCCTCGACGACGCCGACTGGGACAGCGATCTGGGCACGTGGCTCGAAGAGTGCGAACGCAGCCGGGTGGCGGCGGCCGGGCTCTCCCTCGACGACACCGGGCTCCGCCAGGGCGAGCCGTGTTCGCTGCGGTGGATCTACGTCCACATGATCGAGGAGTACGCCCGCCACAACGGGCACGCCGATCTCATCCGGGAGCTCGTCGACGGCCACGTGGGCTGGTAGTCGACCGGCCGGCGCGGGCTCGGTTCAGTTGCAGCGGGAGGTCTGGGCCCCGTTGGGCGAGTAGGTGTCGGGGTTGGAATGCCCGGCGAATCGATCAGCGATCCAATGGGCGATATCGGAGTCCGAGCCCCCGGCGATGGAGTTGTGGTCGAGGCCGGGGTACATCCACTGCACGACGTCTTGCCCCAGACCACACAAATGGTCGGTCATGGCCTGGGTGTCGCTCGGCAGATTGGTCGTGTCGTCGAGGCCCTGCACCACCAGCAGCGGTGCCGCACTGCGAGAACTCAGGTGCAGCGGGTCGTTGGCATCGAGGAGCCCTCGGAACTTCGCGGACAGCGTGGTGGTCGTGAAGACCTGGTCGACCTGATAGGGGCTGATGGCCTGGGCCAGTCCGGCGTAGCACTCCGACTTGAGCTGGGATTCCAGCCTCTTCCCGGTGGCGGTCAACAAGGAGAAAGGCACCCTGTTGCCATAGGCGGCGTGGTATCCGGCCACGTACATGAGCGTGAAGGCCGAGGCGGAGTCCGTGGGTGCGCCGAAGAAGCCGTCGGCCAGGGCTGTCGATGGCGCACTGGCCACCGCCCCCAGCAGATGCAACCCGGGTGCGTAGGAGGCCGCGATCTCCATGGCGAATATCGCCGCCCCGCCACCTTGGGAGTGTCCCCACACGACGTAGTTCGAGCTCGGGTGGGCTCCGGGAATCGAAGATGCGGCCCGCACGATGTCGATGACGTTGCGGCCCTCGGCCAGGTCCACCCCGTGCGGTTGCAGCCCCCGCGACGTGGGTGCCAGGTACTGATTGCCTTCGCCCTGGTAGTCGGTGGCGGTCACTTCCCAGCCGTTGTCGAGGAAGTCGTTGATGGCCGGGACATCGCTCGACGGGTCCAGCGAGGGGGCGCACTGGTTCGCCATGCCGTCGGTTTCATGGGCGTAGCTCACCACGGGCCAGCCTCCCGTCGGAGGGGTCCCGGACGGGACGAAGACGAGCCCGGTCACCGACTGCGGCCGGTTGCGAACCGACGTCGACCAGTACTTGAGGGCATGGGCGGTGCCGTCGACACCCGGCGCCGAGACCGTCGTGGAGGTGATCAACGTCCCGGACTGCCTGGCGTGTCGTTTCGTCTTGGCGCCGCCCGCGGCGGCGACGCCCAGGGTCAAGGCGGCGATCACCGAGAGCGCCACCATGATCTGGACGGGGCGGCGCACACGCCGCACCGCGCCACCCCCGGAGCCCGGGACAGGGCGGCGACAAGCCCCGCCTGCTGCCGGGTTTCCCCTGGGGTCGCTCCTGTGCGGAAACATCGATCCGGATCGTCTCGAACTGCCCCGCCCGAATTGGCGGATGCGCTGTCCTCCAACCTAGGCAATCCTGGTCGCCGGTGGCATCGGCAGAATTGACGGTTCGCGGCAGTTTCGAGCCGCCCACCAGGGAGTTTGTCCGGTGCCCGGACCTTGCACCGCCCGGTGTCGCTTAGGCCGCGGGCTCCGAGGTCGCCCCGGCGTGCTGGGGGGTGCGGACCGGTGCGGGGTCCGATCCGTACCCGTCGCCGTTGGTCGACGTCCGCACGTGCGCCACGTCGGCACCGCCCACGACGTTGTGGCGCTTGGCGTACCGGTCGACGTAGTCCTGTCCCGACAGGTTCCGGATCTCGAACATGAGCTCGTCGGTGGCCGCCCGCAGCGTCAGCGGGTCACCCACCGCCTCACCCTCGAAGCGCGACAGGTCCAGCGGGACGCCGAAGCGCACGGTCACTTTCTTGAACGGACGCGGCCGGTTCGAGCCCGGCGGTTGGACGTGTGTCGTGCCCACCAGCCCCACGGGGACGATGGGTGCGCCGCACCCGAGGGCCAGGCGCGCCGCGCCGGTGTGTCCCCGGTACAGCCGGCCGTCGGGCGAGCGTGTCCCCTCGGGGTAGATCCCGAGGACCTTGCCCGACGTGAGCACGTCGCGGGCCGCGGCCAAGGCCCGCTCCGAGGCACTCCCCCCCTCGCGGCGCATGGGGATCTGGCCCGCGGCACGGAAGAACCACGATGTCTTCCACGAGTCGAAATATTCGGCCTTGGCCACGAAGGTCACGCGCCGGCGCAACACCAGGGGGAGGAACATCGAGTCCAGGAACGTGACGTGGTTGGGCGCGAGGATCACGGGCCCCGTGGCGGGGATGTGTTCCCGACCCTCGACCTTGATGCGCCACGTCAGGTAGAAGATGGGGCTGAGCAGGACCTTCAGCACCCAGTAGGCCACGACCACACAGTAATGCGCCGGGTGACGCGTTGGAATGCACAACATCTGTACCCGTATCCCCTCCCGACACCACATGTAGCGTTCTGGCCGATGGCACGCCGGTTGACCGCCCGGGGACAGCGGCGTCGCACGGAGCTGCTCGACTATTCGGCCCGGCGCTTCGCCTCGCAGGGGTACCACCCCACGTCGGTCACCGACATCGTCGACGGCCTCGGCGTCGGCAAGGGCGTCTTCTACTGGTACTTCGCCTCCAAAGAGGAGCTCCTGCGCCAGATCCTGACCGACGCGCAACGGGACCTGCGCCGGACGCAACGCCAGGCCATCGCCGACGAGCCCGATCCGGTGCGCCGCATCGAGGCCGGCATCCGGGCCTCGGTGAGGTGGCTCGACGCCAACCGCCATCTCTTCGTCCTGTTGGAATTCGCCCGCACCGAGGAACGCTTCGCCCCCCTCATCCGCCAGGGCGAGGAGCAGGCCGTGGCCGACGCCCTCCCCCATGTGAAGGCCGGCATCGCGGCCAGCATGATCCGGCGGGACGACCCCTTGGTGCTCGCGCACGCCATCCTGGGCGTCACCGACCGGCTGGCCCGGGTGCTCGTGTTGGAGCAGGGCCGCCCCGCCGACGAAGCCGGCGACGCCGCGGTGGCCTTCTGCCTCGAGGGCATCCTCTCCCCCGCTGCCGCCCAGCGTCGCCTGGCACAGCGGTGACACACTGACAGCGCCATGAGCCCGACCGGGTCCTTCGCATTCCGCTACGGCGCGCTGCGTCCCCTGCTCACCGTGCTCGGCATGGGACCGGGGTCGAGTCGCGTCGAGCTCGAGGGGGACACGCTGCGGGTGGACATGGGGTGGGCGTTTCGCGCCAAGATCCCAGTGCACCAGATCACCGGGATCACGCCGCGCACCGGGCTCGTGGGTGGCATCGGGGTGCACGGCTGGCGAGGTCGCTGGCTCGTGAACGGCGCCACCACCGGGCTCGTAGTGATCAGCATCGACACCGGCGTGCGGGCATGGGCGACGGGCATCCCCGTCCGGCTGCACGAGCTCACCCTCAGCCTCGAGGACCCCGACGCCTTCTCGGTGGCCCTCGGCCGCTGAGCCGAGGACCAGGGCGCCACCCTCCGGGCGCGCCCCGGTTTCAGAAGCAGGTCAGTGCAGCTTGGTGAGGGCCCTGCGCAGGTTGCGCACGGCCTGGCCGATGCGCTGCTCGTTCTCGATGAGGGCGAACCGCACGTGGCCGTCGCCCCCGGGACCGAACCCGACCCCCGGTGAGGTGGCCACCTCGGCTTCGGACACCAAGTACGACGAGAACTCGAGCGATCCCATCTCGCGGTAGGGCTCGGGGATGGGCGCCCACACGAACATCGTCCCCTTGGGGGGCGTGAGGTTCCACCCGATGCGGTTGAGCCCGTCGCACAGGGCGTCGCGCCTCGCCAGGTAGGTCTCGTTGACCCATTTGGGGTAGTCGGGCACCTCGTTCATGGCCACGATCGCCGCGATCTGGATGGGTTGGAAGGTGCCGTAGTCCAGGTAGCTCTTGAGCTTGGTGAGGGCGGCCACGATCTCGGCGTTGCCCACCAGGAACGCCACGCGCCACCCGGCCATCGAGAACGACTTGGTGAGCGAGTACAGCTCCACCGCCACGTCCTTGGCCCCCGGCACCTGCAGGATCGAGGGTGGCTGGTACCCGTCGAAGGAGATGTCGGCGTAGGCGAAGTCATGCACGAGCACGATGTCGTGCTCGCGGGCGAAGTCCACCATGCGCTGCATCCATGCCAGGTCGACACAGGCGGTGGTGGGGTTGTGGGGGAACGACAGCACGATGACCCGGGGCTTGGGCCACGCCGACTCCCACGACTCCATGAGGTTGTCGAAGAACGCCTCGGACGCGGGCGGGCCCTCGGTGTCGGTGGCCTGTTCCATGCGCACCAGGCGCACCTCGGCACCGGCGAAGAGCGGCGCGTAGATGTGGATGGGGTACGAGGGCGACGGCACCAGGGCGCTGTCGCCGGGGCCGAGCAATACCCACATGAGATGTGAGAGCCCTTCTTTGGCACCGATCGTCGTCACCACCTCGGTTTCGGGGTCGAGCTCCACCCCGAACCGGCGCAGGTACAGCGACGAGATGGCCTGGCGGAGCTTGGGGATCCCCTTGCTCGACGAGTACCGGTGGTTCTTCGGATTGTGCACGGCCTCGGCCAGCTTCTCGACCGCCGCATCGGGCGAGGGCAGATCCGGGTTCCCGAACCCGAGGTCCACGACGTCGCGACCGGCTCGACGGGCCGCCAACTTCAGCGCCTCGATGTGCGCGAAGACGTACGGGGGCAGGCCGTTGATCCGTCGGAACTCCATCGCCCGAGGTTAGTCCCCGCCCTGTGATCCACCGGACCCGCGCACGAAGGCGGCCGCCTCGGCCACGGCCTCGATCGACTCGGGCCACGCGCACACCGCCCACGTGGCGCCCGCGCCGGCCACCTCTTGCAGCCACTGCGCGATCTCCGGGACCTCTCCCGCCACCGGACCGGCCCACGTCACCTCGCAGCGTGCCAGCAACCCCGCCAGCGCCGCGGGCTGGCCCTCCCACAGGTTGACCGCGGCGTCGAGCTCCACGGCGAGCTCGACGGTGGACAGAGAGCCTCCCCCCACCCACACCGGGATGCCGGCGCGCAGGACGTGGCGGGCACAGGCGCGCAACGCCAGCCGGCGCTGGTCGGGAGGATCGAAGGGGATCCCGAAGGCCAGGTTCTCGGCCGCGCTCTTGCTGTCGCCCGTGCCGAGCCCGGCGATGAGCCGTCCCGGCGCCATCCGGTCCAACGACAGGAGCTCCGCCACCAGGATCTCGTCGGGCACGAGCCCGACACGGGCCACGAGCGGGCCGAAACTGACGCGCCGGGTGACCGCGGCGATGGCGCCGAGCATGGGGAAGGCCGACAGCGCGGGGCGCCCGGGGGAGCCCAGTGGCCACAGATGGTCGAACACGAACACGCCGTCGAGGCCGAGGTCCTCGGCGCGCCGGGCGGCGTCGAGAGCGAGGGTGTCGTCGCGAAAGGTGGGAAGCGTGACCCCGACCCGCACTACGCCCCACCCACCGTGCTCAGGATCCGCTCCGCCCCGGCCTCAGGCCACGTCGACCCGGTAGCGGTCCCCGGCGCGGGCCACCAGGGCGGCCCCCATGGCCCCGGCGCGCTCTCCCAGCAACGCCGGCACGATCCTCACCTCGGGTCGATAGGCATGCCCCTCGAGCAGCCCGTCGAAAGCGGCCCGCACCTGGTCGAGGACGAGGCTGACGGTCTCCACCAGCCCACCGCCGTAGACCATGACGGCGGGGTCGAGGACCTGGGCGAGGTTGGAGAGCCCGAGCGCCAGCCACCACCCCAGCTCACCGAGCACCACCAGGGCGGCGGGGTCGCCCGCCTGGGCCGCCATCGTCACGTGCTCGCCCCGCACTGATTCCGGATCCCCGCCGGCGAGGCTCACCACCTCGTCGAGCCGACCGGCGTGGGCCGCTTCGCGGGCCAGGCGCCCCAGGCCGCTGCCCGAGGCGAAGCGCTCCCAGCAGCCCCGTTTGCCGCACGGGCACGGCGGCCCCGTGGGGTCGACCACCATGTGGCCGATCTCACCACCGAATCCCGACGCCCCCCGCACCACGTGCCCACCGGCGATGACCCCACCTCCGATCCCGGTGCCGAGCGTCACCATCACGGCGTCGGTCACCCCCGTGGCGGCACCGAAGGCCCACTCCGCCACGGTGGCGCAGGTGGCGTCGTTGTCGACGACGGTCCGCATGCCCCCCAGGCGGGCCGACAGGCGGCCCACGATGTCGAGCCCCGTTCCCCGGGGCAGGTTGGGTGCGTACCGCAGCACCCCGGTGTTGTCGACCAGACCGGGAGCACCCACCCCGACCGACGCCACCTCGGCGTCGACGGTCCCCTGCAACTGCTCGGTCACCGATGCCAGCGTCTCGATCACGAGCTCGAACCCCTCGGCGTCGGCATCGCCCTGGGATGTGGCGTCACCTTGGAGGGCGGTGTCACCTGCAGAGGGGATGTGACTTGGAGAGACGGTGTCGGTCGCACCGGCACCGCGGCGACCGGGCGTGGGCACCCGAACTTCGGACAACACGACGCCCTCGTCGTCGACGGCCAGGCCGAGCACCTTGGTGCCGCCCATGTCGATCCCGATCGTCACCTGCCCCGCCATGCCGACCTCCCGCGTGGTTGCCCGGTGGTCGGCGGAGGTTTCTCGCTCACGTCGTGAGCGAGGACTCGACGCGTGCCTTGAGCTCCTCGAGAGCGGTATGCATGATGCGGCTCTGCGCCCTGCGCTTGATGAACCCCGGTAGCGGGACCCGCAACTCCACCTCGAGGGTGTAGGTGACCTCGGTGGACCCGTCCCCGGCAGTGTCGAAGCGGTAGCTCCCGTCGAGCTTGGACGTGAGGTCCCCGGCGGTTTGCTTCCACGCCAGGGTCTGCGGAGCGCCCGAGTAGTCGTAGGAGAGGGTGTAGCTGGTGGAACGGCCGAAGGCCCCGGCCCGGAAGGTGGCCTCGCCGGGCCGCCCCTCGTCGTCACGCCGCTCGATCACGACCTGCTTGATGTCGGCCGCCCACTCCGGGTACCGCTCGACGTCGCTCACCACGGCGAAGCACTGCTCCGGCGTGGCGGTGACGACCATTCGCTCGGTGGCCAGTTCCGCCACAAACACTCCTTTTGTTCATCGTCACTCCGGTGCGACACCGTCTTCGGTGCCTCGACCAGGCCTCGGGCGCGTGGGCGGCGTTCAGCCTTCCACGTCCTGCAATGCCGCGGCCAGCCTATGTGCGAGAAGGTCCCACGCGAAGCCTGTCCGGGCCCGGCGCCGGGCGGCCCGTCCCATGGCCCGGCGCAGCCCGTCGTCGGTGAGGAGCCGGCGCAGGGCTGCGGCCACCTGACCGGGGTTGCCCGGGTCGTCGACCACCAGGCCCGTCTTGCCGTGGACGACGGCTTCGTCGGCGCCACCGCTGCGCCCGGCCACCTGGGGCACTCCGCACGCGGCCGCCTCCAGGAAGACGATGCCGAATCCCTCCTGTTCAAGTCCCGCCCACCGGTCGCGACACGCCATCACGAAGACATCCGCCACGCCGTAGAGGCGGGGCAGCTCGTCGTCGGGAACCGACCCGAGCATCTGCACCGGCGCCCCGGTGGCCCTCACCCGGGCGTCGAGCCGGGCCCGGTCGCGCCCGGACCCCGCGATGGCCACCGTCAGTTCCGGAAACGACGGCACCAGCGCGGCGGCGGCGTCGATGAGCACGTCCATTCCCTTGCGCGGCACGAGACGGCTGACACTCACCACCACCGGTCCGTCGAGCCCCAAGCCCAGCTCGGTACGCGCCTTGCGACGGCCCGCGGCCGTGAGTGGTCGCAGTCGCTCGACATCCACGCCGGGCGGGACCTCCACCACCGGCGGCATGCGGCTTCCGGCCACCCGTCTCGCCTCGGTGGCGGGGTAGCCGCCGGCGCACACCGCCAGGGCGGAGCGCGCCAGCACGTGAGCCAGGGCTTGGCGCGACCCCGGGAGCCGGCCCGGCACCGTCACCTCGGCGCCATGGAGCACCACCGCGTAGGGAAGATCGCCGAGCGACGGCCCGGCGAGTCCCAGAGGAAGGGCGGGGTCGAGAACGACGAGCGACGCCCCGACCTCGTCGGCCATGTCCCGGATGCGTCGCACCGTCGCCGGGGTGGGCACCAACACCCGGCCGGGCACCCGCTCGATGCGGAACCCGAGTCCCTTCTGCTCGGCGTCGAAGGCGGCCGCGCCCGGGTGGGACGATGCCGTCAGCACCGCGAAGGTCGAAGGGTCCATCCGACGCCACAGCTCCCACACATAGGCCTGGATGCCCCCGACCTTGGGAGGGAAGTCGTTGGTGACGAGAAGGTGGGTCATCTCCCGCGTCCCGTCTTCGGCCTGTCCACGGGCCCATGCTGGCATGCCTTGGGCTTCCCGCCTGCCGCCGGGCACCGGGAAGGAAAGTGTCAGGCGGTGGCCCAGTCCCGGTCGACGCCCGAATGCCGGAGTCGGGGCACGAGCCCGGCACGCGACAGCATCCGCATGGCCCGCGCCTCCTCCACGTCGACCACGACGGCGTCGTCGGGCTCGCGTCCGAGCACGAAACTCATCAGGCAGTCCTTACAGGCGCTGGAGCCCTGAAGCTCGCAGTCGTCGCAGCTGATGGAGATGGTGCTGGCGTCGGTCACGTGAGGCCCTTTCGGTCCGGCCCGCCCGTTGGTGTCATCGACCACAGCGTCGCACCGGGGTGTAACGGAGGGTCAGGGGGGAGGGCTGGCGTCGGCGGTGGTGGTGGCCTCGTGCTCGTCGAGCACCTCGATCGACCGGCCGTGCCCGCACCACCGGCAGCTGATCTCGACGACGGACTCCGAGATCACCTCCAAGTCTTCCACCGAGAGCTGGCCGCCCACGCTGTAGTGATGGAACGCCTTGGCGCGCCGGTCGGTGACGACGTCGAAGCGGGTGAGGTTGCCACACGCCGCACAGCGATACCGGTTCCGGGTCACGTGCTCACGCTACCGCCCCGTCACTCGGCTCGGAGCAACACCGCCGTAGGTGTATTGGCCGCAATTCGTCCTGGCAGGGCGGCGACCACGTTGGCGAGGACCAACGCTCCCACGGCGATCAACGCGATCGTCAGCCCGGGGACGCTCGGTGCGGGCACGGCGTCGATCTCGTGGGCGAAGAGGTCCCACAAGAAGCGTCCCACGACGATCCCGAGAGGCACGCCCACGACGGCTCCGATGCCCACGGCGACACTCGACTGCCAGGCCACGGTGGCCGCCAATTGCCGACGGGTGAAGCCAAAGGTCTTCAACAGCGCCAGGCTGCGTCGTCGACGGCGGACCGACGCCACGAGCGTGAGCCCCAGGGCGACCACCGCTCCGGCGCCGAGGCCCGCACCGAGATACGCCGGGGTGGTCCCCATGGAGCGGTAGTTGATGATCTCGGCCGGCCGCTGCACGGCCAACACCGTCACGCCGTAGTTCAAGGGCAGGGTCAACTTCTGGGCGATCCGCTGCAACGCGCCCAGCGACGCGGCCGGTTCCGCATCGCGTTTCAGGCGCACCAGGACCGCACTCGGGCCCGTGGGCATCACGTCGTTGGGGTTGGACACCGACGCGGGGATCAGGCTCGAGGCGACGAGCGCACCGGTCCCCATGGTGGGATGCTGCCCGCCGATCTGCACCCCGATGGTGGGCATCGTCGCCGTCCCCACGATCTCCAGCGGCCTCGGCTTCGATCCGGGGATGGTCACGGTGACGGTCTCCCCCAGTCGTTCGTGCAGTGACGACAACGTGACGCCCCCCAGCAGGATCTGGTCGGGCCCCTCGAGGCCGTGCCCGGAAAGGACGGGCGGGCTCACCGACGCGCCCACCCGCTGGCCCAGAACCGGCACCTCGTCGCCGTCAACCGACGCGCTGCCGCCGAAGACCACGCCCGACCATGCCGCCACGGACCGGTCGTGGTCGAGGAGCTCTGCACCTTGGCGCCCCGGGACGGGGGCGATGCCACCACCCCCGGTCAGCTCGTAGCTCCAATTCCACCCGTACAGGGGGGGATGCGAGACGAGGGTGTCGAGGCTGGCTCCGAAGGTGACCGTGGCGATGACCACCACGATGGCCAACGCCGTGCCGACGATGGCCGAGCGCACCGGCACCGCGTGGTCGCCGGACCCGGGGTGCACGGCAAAGCGGATTCCCTCCACCGCCGGAGCCGGCAGCCCCGAACCAGCGACGAGGCGCAACAGATTCGATCCGCGCCCGGTGTCACGGTCGCGTTCCACCCCGACGCGATGGGGTGCGTGTCGAAAGGCGATCACGGCGCCGACTGCGCCCAGGACCACCACGAGGACGGCGACACCGAGACCGAGCACCGTCCAGTCGAATGCCACCCCACGGGCGGGATACACGGGGCGCACGACCCCGATGGGGGCTAAAGGGGAGAGACCGACGGCGACCGCCGCCGCCAGCACGGACCCGATGAGCACGGCGATGACCAGACCGACGAGGCCGTCTCCCATGGTCATGGCGGGACCGGCCCCGAGTGCACGCAGGATGCGCTCCTCTTGTGCTCCGAAGCGCAGTTGGCGCCCGATGGCCTGACCGGCGATGAGGAGGGTCGCCAGCGCCGCGATCCCCCCGAACACGCCCAGGGCGATCGACTCGGGCTTGATGGCCCGCTCGGCGATGGTGACGTTGGGCTCGACCCCGAAGAACGGGGGCCCGTTGGGCCCGGCGACATGCTCGATCTCTCGTTCGACCGTGCCGACGTCACGAAAGCCGTGATCGAGTTGCAGCGCGCTGACTGTGCTGTCGATGCAGCACGACACCAGGCGACGGGTGAGCGCCGGTGTGTAGACGATCTGCGCAGTTCCGGTCTTGTCGAGGGAGTCGAGCACCACCTGGTTGTTGAAGGCGACGATCCCGACCACCTTCATGTCCATCGACAGGTGCGCCTTGGCCTTGAAGGACCCGCTCGTGCCATAGCCGGGGAGGTTGGTCTGGGGATTGGTGTAGAAGCCGATCGGCACCGTCTGTCCCACGTGCAGCCGCAGTGCTTCCGCCACGGTCGCCGACACGACGATCTCGTCGATCCGCGACGGATCGGCCAACCGACCCTGGAGCGCGGTGACACGGTCCTGATCGGAGAACTGCCCGTCCACGCTGCCCACGTTGTTCAGGATGCTGATGCCGTTGGCGGCCGCCCCGGCCGGTGCGGGGAGCGGAAGGCCGTTTCGCCCCAACGGCTGGGCATTGATGTTGAACCCGTTCTTCACCTGCCGGACATGCGGGAGGTGGGCGAGGGTCCGGGCGATGCTGAGGTCGGCGCCGGCACTGTTCGGTTGCCCGGGCTGCCATCCTCCGGTCGGGAGGATCAGGTCCGAAGGGTTGGTGCTGGCCAGATAGATCGGGAACGCAGACTGGGTTCGCCGGGCCGCCGCCAGCGAGCCCATGGCCAGGCCCCCCACCATTCCGACGAGAAGGACGATGCCCAGGTAGCCACCCCACCGACGGCCGAAGGTGGCGCGGAACCGGTACCAGGCGAAACGCAGCATCGGGGTGTTCACGGCCGACCACCGACAGGCACCCTCAACCCCCTCCTCGCCCTCGACTCGCCCGGGCGCGTCCGACACCCGGCCGTCCTGTCACAGTGTGGCCGGGGGCACGGTGCCGGCCAAGGTGGTCAGCCGGTGTGCCCGCTGTGTGCCAGCACGAGACTTGGCCGCTGGGAGGCGTGGGTGGCCCGCGCCCGCCGACGCAGCGTCCGCGTGGGCGAACACCCTCGTGCTTACGATGCGGTCGTGGCGAGTGGCGCCAATTCGCGTTGGGCCCGGTGGGTGGGCATCAACGGACGGCGCGCGCGGCGACGAGCGGGAGCGGTCCCCACCGACCTTGGGCTCGAATCCGCGGCCACACCACTCGGGGAGCCCGGCTACGACCGGGGCGCGGCGCTGTTCGACGTGTCCTTCGTGGTGGTGGACGTGGAGACGACAGGGGGCTCCCCCGCCACCTCCGCGCTGACCGAGATCGCCGCGGCCAAATACCGAGGCGGCGAGTGCACGGGTGAATTCCAGTCGCTGGTGGACCCCGGGTGCAGCGTCCCGCCCCTCATCTCGCTGCTCACCGGGATCACCGACGACATGGTGCTCGGCGCCCCGGCTGTGTCGAGCGTGTTGCCCTCGCTGCTCGAGTTCGTCCACGGGTCGGTGATCGTGGGCCACAACGTCAGGTTCGACCTGTCCTTCCTCGATGCCGCACTGGTCGGAAGCGGCTACGAGCCCCTCGGGAACACGACCGTCGACACGCTGGCGCTGGCCCGGCGCCTGGTGCGACCCGACGTGCCGAACTGCAAGCTCCGCACTCTTGCCGCCGCGCTCCGCCTGGAGCACCTGCCGTCGCACCGGGCCCTCGACGACGTGCGGGCCACCGCCGACCTGCTGCACCGCTTGATCGAGCACGCATCAGGGTACGACGTCTTCGTCCTCGGCGACCTGGTCGACCTGATGACGAGACCGTGCCTCCCGGTGGACACGGTCGGGGAGGTCGGCTAGCTCGTCCCCGCTGCACCCCAGGAAGGCGGGAGCACGTGGAATCACCTAGGCGCCTCAGGTACATGCACGGAAGTTCGAGGTCCCGAGAAGTGCGACGAATGGGCGTAGGCCAGATCAGACGACTCGGGGGTACACACGTGGCACGGCGCGGGCGCAGGCTCCGACGCATGGCAAAGGTCACCGCCTTGGCGACGGTGGCGATGGCGGTGGCTGCACTCGGTGGCGGCGTGGCCTCGGCCACGACGGTGCACGTCCAGAGCGACCACCAGATCACGGGCACGGTCGGATCGGTCGACGACAGCAGTGTGGCGGGCACGTGCGGGGCAGCGGGTGAGGCCGGCGACTTCTCCCTGAACCAGAAGGGCGGGCCCTCCACGGTGGACGTCGAGGTCCCATCGACGACCTTCAAGGAGAAGGGTGTGGGGGCGCCGTCGTTCGCCAACGTCTGTGTCGGTTCCCAGGTCCGTGCGCTCGGTGCGGCGTCGACCAGCGACGTCGTGACCGCCAGCGAGGTCGTCGTGACACCGGCGCGTGCCCAGCAGGCGTCGGGGACGGTGGCCGCGGTGGACGGCGCCAGCACCGCAGGGGCGTGTGGGACGACGGGCACGGCCGGCGACTTCGTCCTGACGACACCGCGTGCCGACGACATTGTCGACGTCGCCGTGCCATCGACCACCTTCAAAGACCGCGGTGTGAGTACGCCTTCGTTCGCCGATGTCTGTGTCGGTGCCCACGCACGAGTGGTGGGAACGATCTCCGCCGACGGCAGCGACGCGGCCGCCGTGGTCGTCGTGGTCCCGCCACGTCCGCGGGTGTCGGGGATCGTGACTGCGGTGAACGGGACCAGCTCCTCCGGTGCGTGCGGGACGGCGGACGAACCCGGAGCGTTCTCCTTGAACCAGAAGGGCACCACCTACACCGTCGAAGTCGGGAACCCGCCCACCTCCTTCCAAGAGCACGGGATGAGCACGCCTACGTTCGCGGACGTCTGTGTCGGTTCCAGGGTCAGCGCCATCGGCACCGTCTCGAGCGACGACGATGTCGCCGCCACCGAGGTCGTGGTGGTCCCACCCCCGGCCCAGCATGTCTCGGGGCTCGTGGCTGCGGTCAACGGCACGAGCAGCTCGGGCTCGTGCGGAACGGCGGGGGCGGACGGCGACTTCGTCCTCCAGGTGAAGAGCACCCCGTTCACCGTGGAGGTGCGAGACCTCTCCACGACCTTCAAGGAGAACGGCGTGCGCCAGCCGTCGTTCGCCGATGTCTGTGTCGGTGCCCAGGCTCGGGTCATCGCAACGATCTCGAGCGACGACGTGGTCACGGCCACCCAGGTCGTGGTGATCCCGCCCCGAACCCAGCAGGTCTCAGGAACCGTCGCTTCGGTGAACGGCACCAGCACCTGCGGGAAGTCGGGCACGGCCGGGGCCTTCATTGTGACGGCGCGTGGATCTGCCTACACCGTGAATGTCGGTAACCCGTCGACGACGTTCCAAGAGCACGGGGTACCCGCACCCTCCTTTGCCATGGTCTGCACGGGCGACAAGGTGAGAGCGCGCGGCACGGTCACCGGCGACAAGGTCGTGACCGCCACCGACGTCTTGGTGATCGTGCCTCCGAAGTAGCTCCACGCGCACCTGGCAGCGTCCGAGTCCTCGTCGAGACCGGAGCAGTAGGATCGGCGGGGTGCTGCATGCCTTCGTGCTCATCGACGCCGAGCCCTCCCGCATCGCGGCGCTGGGCGAGAAGCTCTCGGCCACCGACGGGATCACCGAGGTCTTCTCCGTCGCCGGAGGCGTGGCTGACCTCATCGCCATCGTCCGGGTGCGTCACCACGACGACCTCGTGGACGTGGTGACCAGTCGGATCTCGACGTTGCCCGGGATCGAGTCGACCACCACGTTGGTGGCGTTCAAGGCCTACAGCCGCCACGATCTCGAGGCCATCTGGGACCTCGGGCCCGCCTGATCGCCCGCACCCGGCGGGGACCTCAGGAGGACCCGGCCGCCGCCTCGTTGGAGACGCGCACCAGGTTCTCGAGCACGTCGTGCGCCGCCCCGGCGTCGATGACCGCGGCAGCTCGCTCCACCCCTTGCGCCAGATCCACGCTCAACCCCGCCACCACCAGCCCGGCGGCGGCATTGAGCACGGCGATGTCGCGGTGTGGCCCCTTCTCCCCGTCCAAGACGCGCCGGACCACCTCGGCGTTGGCCGTGGCGTCCCCGCCGCGCAATGCGTCGAGCGATGCCAGGGGCAGACCGAGGTCGGTGGGGTCGACGCTGGATCGTCGCACCTCGCCGTCGGCGGCGGCGTCGAGAACCGTCGACGGCCCCGTGGTCGACAGCTCGTCGAGGCCGTCGGCACCGTGCACCACCATGGCCCGCTGGGCACCGTTGGCCACCAGCACGCGCAGCATCTTGTCAGCCATGCCGGGATCGCTCACGCCCACTACCTGCAGACCGGCCCGAGCCGGGTTGGCCAGAGGCCCGAGGAAGTTGAAGACCGTGGCCACACCGAGCTCGCGCCGCACCGGGATGGCGAAGCGCATGGCGGGATGAAAGCGCGGCGCGAAGCAGAACCCGATGCCGACCTCCGCGATGCACCGGGCTACACCGTCGGGGCCGAGGTCGATGACGACACCGAGAGCTTCGAGGACATCGGCCGAGCCCGCCGCCGAGGAGGCGGCGCGCCCGCCGTGCTTGCACACCCTCGCCCCCGCGCCCGCCACCACGAGCGCGGCCATGGTCGACACGTTGATCGAACGGCTCCGGTCGCCACCGGTGCCACAGGTGTCCACCACGTCGTTGGGCCGCGCCACGGGCAGCGGCTCGGCATGGGTCAGCATGGCCCGCACCAGACCGGTCATCTCGTCGACGGTCTCGCCCTTGATGCGCAGCGCGGTGATGAACGAGGCGATCTGCGCCGGGGTGGCCGCGCCGGCGAGCACCTCGCCCAGCGTGGCGGCGGCCTCGTCGGCGCTGAGGTCCTGGCGTGCGAACAGGCGGCCCAGGATCGCAGGCCACCCGCCGAGGGCGACGAAGTCGCTCTTGGCCGCCTCGGCACCTCCGTCGTGGTCGTCTCGGGTCGGGGTGGTCACCGCCCCATCAGTCCCACCACAGGTCGTGATCGAGGACGCCGCGCGCCACGAGCCCGAGCTGGACCTGGCTCGTGCCTTCCACGATGGTGAGCTGCTTGGCGTCGCGATACCACTGCTCGGTGGGGTGCTCTTCCATGTACCCGGCCGCGCCGAGCAGTTGCACGGCCAGGCCCGAGGCCCGGACGGCGAGCTCGGTGGCGTGGTACTTGGCGGCGGAGAGGTACGGCACCCATTCTTTGGTGAACTTGCCCTGATCGGCGAGCCAGGCGGCACGGTAGGTGAGGAGGCGGGCCGCCTCGAGGTCCACCGCGCACTTGGCGATCTCCCACTGCACGCCCTGGAAGTCGGCGATCGTCTTTCCGAAGGCGGCGCGTTGTTGGACGTATTCGGTGGCATACATGAGTGCACCCTCGGCCAGCCCGATGCCTCGGGCCGCCACCACGGGGCGCATCGAATTGAGCCCCAGCATGGCCAGGCGGAAGCCCCCCACCTCGCCGATGACGTTGGTGGCGGGGACACGGACGTCGTCGAGCACCAGCTCACCGGTATCGACACCGCGCACCCCCATCTTGTGGTCGGTGCGACCAACGTCGACGCCGGGCCAGCTGCGCTCGACGATGAACGCCGTCACCGAGTCATGGGCACGGCTGGTCGGCTCGGCCGTCTTGGCGAACACCGTGTACCAGTCCGCTTCCCGCACGCCCGACATCCAACACTTGGTGCCGTTCAGCACCCAGCCGTCGGCGCTGTCGGGATCGGGGGTGGCGCGCGTGCGCATACCCATGACGTCGCTCCCCGCCTGCGGCTCCGACAGGCCGAAGGCGGCGCGTGCTGACCCTGAGGCGATGTCGGGAAGGTAGCGCTGCTTCTGCTCCTCGGTCCCGGCGATCATCACGGGCCCCGTCGGCAGGCGGGTGAGAAGGAGCATGAGGGCGGCGGTGTTGGAGTACTTCGCCACCTCCTCGATGGCGACGGTGAGCCCCAGGATCCCGGCCCCGGAACCGCCGTACTCCACGGGGATGCACAGACCGAGCAGTCCCGCGTCGCGAAACGCCTCGAAGATGTCGGTGGGATAGGACCCGCTGCGGTCGATGTCGCGCGCCCGGGGCTTGACCTTGTCGCGGGCTAGGCGGCGGACCGTGGCCTGGAGTTCAGCCAGCTCGGGCGAGAGATCGAAATCCATCGTCGGAGGCTACGCCGCCCGGCGGAGGCTATGCCTCCGGGCGCAGGGCCACGGTCACTTCGATCTCGACCGCGCCGCCCCGCGGCAGTGCCGCCACCCCGATGGCGGAGCGGGTGTGGCGACCGTCTTCGCCGAAGACGCGGTGAAGCAGCCGGCTCGCCCCGTCCACCACGGCGGGTTGTTCGTGGAAGTCCGGTGTCGAGGCGACGAAGCCGGTGACGGTGAGGATCCGGGCCACGCGGTCGAGGCTGCCGAGCTCGAGTTCGAGCACCGCCAGGGCGTTGAGCGCGCACACCTCGGCCGCTTCGGCACCTTGGGCCACGGTGACATCGGCACCGAGCGTGCCCACGCAGGTGAGGTGGCCGTCGATGCGCGGCAATTGACCCGATGTCCGGGCCACATCCCCGTGCACGACCACGGCGTCGAGTGGGTCGTGCGGGGGATGGGGACCGTAAAGGGTCAGGCCGAGCGATGCCAGGCGCTGGGTGATGCGTCCGCTCACGGCGGCAGCGTAGAGGCCGGTACTCAGGCCGACTTGCGACGCTGCCTCAGGATCCGCCGACGCTCGCGCTCGGTGGCTCCACCCCAGACGCCCTCGCGCTCGCGATTCGCCAGCGCGTGCTCGAGGCACGCCTGGCGGACCGGGCATACGGCGCAGATCACCTTGGCCTCTTCGGCGTCCTCATCGGACACCGGGAAAAAGGTCTCAGGGTCGATTCCCTGGCAGGCGGCTCTCTTGCGCCAACTGGCGACGGAGGGGGCGGTCATTGGAGTCACTTCCTCAAGCACTCTGTGTGGTTGTATTTTCTCTTATTGTAGGGATTTCCGCCAATAGCCCAGTGACCAGGGACAATGGTCCCCTCAAAGGAGAATCAGCGGAGCAACAAGTATCGCGCACGCTCGGGACCGTGTAAAGAACACCCAGGTCACCCGGCGCCTTCTCGACCGGCACTGACCCGCTCGGCCTGGCCCTGGGCCCCGGGAACCGGCCTTAAAGGCGCAGGTGAGAGCCTTTGCATCAGGGTCGGAGGTCGGTCAGAAGCTCCGCCCGGACAATTTCGGACAACAGGGATTCGGCGCGGTACTCGGGGTGGTCGACCGCCAGGGTCACGGGGCCCGTGGCGAACCGCTCCACCTGGTCAGGACCGAAAGCGAACCGGATGTAGTGCACCGACGCCGTGATGTCGGGTCGGGTCAGGGCTTCCTCGTGGGCGGCCTCGGGCACAGCCCGCACCACCGCTCCGGCGGGCAGCCGAAGGAGCACGGCGTGCTCGATCCCCACCAGCCGGGGGAGCCAGTCCCGCATGGCGTCCTCCCCGGTCAGCTCGATGAACAGCGTCGCCGACAGCTCGCCGGGCTCGGGGATGAGGGCGTTGTAGACGTCGAGCTCCTTCTGGATCTGCTCGTCGGAGACCATCTTCTCGGCCCGGGCCATCTCCTGGATCTGGGAGCGCATGGTCTCGCGGTTCTCGAACACGAGCGACACGATGGACCCCACCGCCACCCGCCGGCGTCGCTTGAGCTCGATGACCTGGCGACGATACGACTCGCGGTCACGCTCATAGGCGCGCAGATCGGCGATGTCGCCCAGGTTCAGCATCCGGGAGTGGGCGTTCAATTCCACCTGCTCCTGTTCCATCGTGTCTGTGTTCCCACATGCGTCGGCGGTCCGGAACACCATGGACCGGCCCGCGCCCGGATCGTCACCGGCGCACGCGCCGATCGCACCGCTGCGGTAAGCGGCACGAGTTCCTCAGGTCAGGGACTTGAGGCCCTCGGTGAAGCGACCGGCGTGGCTCTTCTCGGCCCGCGCCAACGTCTCGAGCCAGTCGGCGATGTCCTCGAACCCCTCGTCACGGGCGGTGCGGGCGAAGCCCGGGTACATCTCGGTGTACTCGTAGGTCTCACCCTCGACCGCCGACTTGAGGTTGTCGGCGGTGGGGCCGACGGGGACGCCGGTCACCGGGTCGCCGACCTCGCGGAGGAAGTCGAAGTGTCCGAAGGCATGGCCGGTCTCGCCCTCGGCCACGGAGCGGAACAGGGCGGCGACGTCGGGATAGCCCTCCACGTCGGCCTTCTGGGCGAAGTAGAGGTAGCGGCGGTTGGCCTGGCTCTCGCCCGCGAACGCCTCCTTCAGGTTGGTCTCGGTCTGGGATCCCTTCAATTTGGGCACGGTGTTCCCTTTCTCCTTCATCGGTTGTGGTGTTCGGATCGGTGATCGAATGGCGCTTCGAGTGCTCCGGTTCCCGTGCTCAGGCCCGGGCCGTCGCCTTCAACCCGGCTGACGGAGTACGGCGCGCGCGCCGACAGTCTCGACAACGTCCGCGGAAGACGACTTCGGCATCACCGACGTCGAAGCCTTCGTCCGCACCGGTCGGCACGGTGACGCCGCTGAAGTCGGCGTGGAGGTCGCGCACCTTGCCGCAGCCGCGACACACCAGATGGTGGTGGACCCCGTCCACGTTGGGGTCGAACCGCGTCATGCCCGTCCCGAGGTCGAGGGCGGCGATCTCTCCCATGGCGGCCAACTCGTGCAGCGTCTGGTACACGGTCTTGAGCGAGATCGTTTCCATCTCGGTCTTGGCCGCGGCGTGGATCGACTCGGCCGTGGGATGGCTCACATCGCCGTGCAGCACCCGGAAGATGCACTGGCGTTGGGCGGTGATCTTGCGTCCCTGGGCTCGGAACAGCGCGCTGAGCTCTTCGGGGGATCGCATAGCAGCGCCGACGATAACACCAATGATTGTTTCTTGACAACCGTTGTCGAAATCTCGCGTTGCGGCGTCCCGGGGACACTCGGGGTGAGCGTCGGGGCGCCCGGTGCCCGTTCCCGGCTGTGGCAGGCTGGCTTGGTGTCGTCGGCCCGCGCCTCAGTCCCCCCGGCGCGAGGCAATTTCGACCGGGCCGAGGCACTGCGCCGGCTCGGTGACGAGACCTTCGACGTGCTCGTGATCGGCGGTGGGATCACCGGGGCCGGCGTGGCGCTCGACGCCGCCTCCCGGGGGCTGCGCACGGCGCTGGTGGAGCGCCACGACTTCGCCTCGGGAACGTCGTCGAAGTCCTCGAAGATGGTGCACGGGGGCCTGCGCTATCTCCAGCAGCGAGACTTCCGGCTCGTCTACGAGGCACTCCACGAACGCCAGCGGCTGCTCGAGAACGCGCCACATCTGGTCACCCCGCTGCCGTTCCTCATCCCGTTGTTCGGCCGCGACGGGATCGTGAGCAAGGGCGTGGCCCGCACCTATGCCACCGCCCTCACTCTCTACGACCTGACCGGCGGCCTCCGCATCGGCAAGCGCCACCGGCGCATCGGCCAGGCCGAGACCCTCGCCCACCTCCCGACCCTGCGCACCGACCGACTGGTGGCGGGCTTCATCTACTACGACGCCCGGGCCGACGACGCCAGGCTGACCCTCGCCATCGCCCGCACGGCCGCGCTCGACCACGGGGCCGTGGTGGCCAACTACTCGGAAGTGACGAGCCTGGTCACCGACGCATCGGGTGTGGTGCGCGGCGCCCGGGTGCGCCCGGCGGTACCGGGCGCCAACGCCGACAGCTCTCCGGGCGAGTTCGAGGTGCGGGCCCAGGTCGTGGTCAACGCCACCGGTGTGTGGGCCGACGAGGTCCGGGCCCTGGACGAGTCGTCGCACCCCCACTCGATCCGGCCCGCCAAAGGGATCCACATCACCGTGTCGCGCTCGAAGCTCCCCGCCGACATCGCGGCGGTGATCCCCGTGCCCAAAGACCGACGGTCGATCTTCGTGGTGCCGTGGCCCGACGGCAACGACGTCTACCTGGGGACCACCGATACCGACTGGCAGGGACCGCTCGACGACCCTGCGTGTCTCCCCGAAGACGTCGACTACGTCCTGGACGCCACCAACGGCGTGGTGACCGAGCCCATCGGGCGTGCCGACGTCACCGCGGTGTGGGCTGGCCTGCGCCCGCTCCTGGATCGCGCCGAGGGCCACCACGTGAGCGAGCGCACCGCCGATCTCTCGCGCCGGCACACCGTACGCGTCTCGCCCCACGGCATGATCACGGTGACAGGGGGCAAGCTCACCACGTACCGGCGGATGGCCGAGGACACCGTCGACGCCGTGGTCAAGGGCCTCGGGTCCCGAGCCTCGTCGCACACGCACCGGTGCCGGACCAAGCGCCTGGCGCTGCACGGCGCGGCGGGGCTCGAGGAGCTGCGTCGACCGGCGGCGGCGGCGCGCTGGGGCATCGACGACGACGTCCTGTCGGCACTGGTGGGCCGCCACGGCGGCGACACGCCGGCCGTGCTCGACCTGGCCTCGGGCCGCCCCGAGCTCCTCGAACCTCTCGTCCCCGGCCTCCCCCATCTGCGCGCCGAGGCCCTGTGGGCGGTCCGCCACGAGATGGCCATGACCGTCGACGACGTCCTGTCGCGCCGCACCCGCAGCGTATTGCGGCGGGCCCTGGCCGCGGCCGAGGCCGCCCCCGCCGTGGCCGAGCTCCTGGCACCGGAGTGGGGCCGTGCCCCTGCCGAGGCGGCGCGCGGTGCGGCCACATTCGCCGACCAGGCCCGGCACGACCTGGCCCGCGCCGGGCTCGATCCCGTGAGCTCGACCCCGTGACGGACGCGTCCGCGTGACCGGCACCCCCACACCGGTCACGCCCATCGACGCGTCGCCGTCCGAGGTGGGCGATCGGATCGTCGGGCCGCGCGTGCCCGTCGGCGACGAGCTCCTCCAACGCCTTCGGGGAGTGTGCGCGGACGTGACCCTCGACGACGCGGCACGGGCCGAGGCGGGACGGGACTGGTGGCCCCTCGCCATCCGGTGGGCCATGCGCGGTGCGGTCCCCGCCCGTCCGGCGGTGGTGGCCCGCCCCACCGACGCCGGCCAAGTGGCGGCGGTGCTGGGCGCCTGTCACGACGCCCGGGTCCCTGTCACTGCCGTAGCCGGTCGATCAGGGGTGTGCGGCTCGAGCATCCCGTTGTTCGGGGGGGTGTCGCTCGACCTGTGCGGCCTGGCGGGCATCGTCGACGTCGACACCACGTCGCTGTTGGCCAA
Source organism: Acidimicrobiales bacterium (assembly GCA_036511675.1). Taxonomy (GTDB): domain Bacteria; phylum Actinomycetota; class Acidimicrobiia; order Acidimicrobiales; family UBA8190; genus Chersky-840. The sequence goes on from DATCBU010000093.1 coordinate 25,345, forward strand.
CGTCCTGCCGGGAACCTTCGGCCCCGATCTCGAGGCGGGGCTCCGGGTGCACGACGTCACGCTCGGGCACTGGCCGCAGTCGATGGACCTGTCGACCATGGGCGGCTGGGTGGCGTGTCGCGGCGCAGGGCAGTACTCCACCCGCTACGGAAAGATCGAGGACATGGTCACCGGCCTCGAGGTGGCCCTGGCCGACGGGCGCGTCATCCGGACCGGGGGTTCGGGCCCGCGCGCCGCTCTCGGTCCCGACCTGTCGCAGCTGTTCATCGGGTCCGAGGGCACCCTGGGGGTCATCACCGAGGCCCAGGTGCGCCTGCATCCACTGCCCCCGGCCGAGAGCCGGCGTGCCTACGGCTTTCCCGGCTTCGCCGAGGGCCTCGAGGTGTGCCGCCGGATCCTGCGGCGCGGCGCCACCCCGGCGGTGCTGCGGCTCTACGACCACACCGAGTCGACCCGGAACTTCGACCTGGTCGACCAGAGCGCGCTCGTGGTCCTCGACGAAGCCGACGACGCGCTGCTGGGCGCCACGCTGGCGATCGTCGACGCCGAGTGTGCGGTCGGCGGCGGCGCGGCCCTCGACGAGGCCATCGTCGAGCGCTGGGTAGGGCATAGAAACGACGTCTCGGCCCTGGCTCCGTTGTACCGGGCCGGGATCGTCGTCGACACCATCGAGATCGCGGCGCGATGGTCGACTCTGCCCATGCTCTACGACACCTGTGTGTCGGCACTGCTCGAGATCGACGGCACCCTGGCCGCCTCGGCGCACCAGAGCCACGCCTATGTCGACGGCGCCTGTCTGTATTTCACCTTCGCGGGGCGCATGCCCGATCGACCGTCGGCCGCGTCGGGAGACACCCCGGTGCCCACCGATGCCGAGGCCGATGCCTGGGCCGAGCAGTTCTACAACTCGGCGTGGCGCGTCGTGATGGACACCGTGCGCGCCCACGGGGGTGCCATCAGCCACCACCACGGGGTCGGCATCAACCGGGGCCGGTTCATGGCCGATGCCCTGGGCGGCGCCTTCGACGTGCTCGTGGGCCTCAAAGAGAGCCTCGACCCCCGGGGGATCCTCAACCCGGGGAAGCTCGGACTTCCGTCCCCCTTCGGCGAGATCGCTTGGCCATGACCGGGATCCTGGTGGTCGACGTGGGGACCTCGGGCGTGCGCGCCGGGGTGGTCGACCCCGACGGGGCCATCGACCACAGCAACTACGTCGAGGTGCTGCCGTCGTCGCCGGCGCCGGGGTTCGTCGAGTTCGACGCCGCCGCCATGGCATCGGCCGTGCTGGCGGTAGCCCGGGCCACCCTGGCCGCCAGCGGTCGCGTCGACGGGGTGGGGATCGCCAACCAGCGGGGCTCGACCATCGTGTGGGACCGCGGCACCGGGGAGCCGGTGGGCCCGGGCATCGGCTGGCAGGATCTCCGCACCGTGGGCACGTGCCTGGTGCTGCGGGACCAGGGCATCCGGGTCGCACCCAACGAGTCGGCCACCAAGGTGTCGATGCTCCTCGATCTGGCCGATCCCGACCGGGACCGCGACCTGTGCGTGGGGACCGTCGACACCTGGGTGGCGTGGACCTTGTCGGGTGGTCAGCTCCATGTCACCGACGCCACCAATGCCGGCATCACGGGGTTGTTGAGCCGGGACGGGTCGGACTGGGACGACACCATGCTCGACGCGCTGCGCATCCCGCGGCGCGTGCTCCCGCTCATCGTGGACTCGTCGGGCTCGGTGGGCGCCGCCGATGCGCTCGACGGCGCCCCCGTCATCTGCGGCATCGCCGGGGACCAGCAGGCGTCGCTCGTAGGGCAGGGTTGCACGCGGCCGGGGTTGGCCAAGGCCACGTTCGGGACCGGCGGCATGCTGGACCTGTGCGTGGGCGAGCTTCGCCCCGGCTTCGCCCGACGGGGCGGGGCGGGCACCTTCCCCATCGTGGCGTGGCAGCGCGCCGGGTTGAAGACCTGGGGTGTCGAGGCCGTCATGCTCTCGGCCGGCATGTGCGTGGAGTGGCTGCGCGACGACCTCGGCATCATCGACAGCTCGGCGGACTCGCACCACGTGGCCTCGGCCTGCGACGACACCGGCGACGTGTGGTTCGTGCCCGCGCTTCTCGGTCTCGGTGCCCCGGTGTGGGACTTCGGCGCCCGCGGCACCTTCGTGGGGATCACGCGCGGCACCGGGCGGCCCGAGATGGTGCGCGCCGTGCTCGAAGGTGTGGCTCACCGCGGCGCCGATCTGCTGGAGTCGGCCGAAGCCGACACGGCCATGACCATCGAGACGTTGCGGGTGGACGGGGGGATGTCGGCTAACCCCACCTTCATCTCCGCCCTGGCGGACGCGGTGGGAAGGCCGGTCGAGATCTCCCCCGTCACCGAGGCCACCACCCTGGGCGCCGCCTATCTGGCCGGCATCGCCCTGGGGGTGTGGGCCAACGAGGCCGACGTGGCCGCGGCGTGGAGGCCGTCGGCCGTGGTCGAGCCCCGCAGCACCGAGGTCAAACGAGCCACCACCCGGTCCCGCTGGCTGTCGGCGCGGGAACGAGCCCTGGCCACCGTGCCCGAGCTGAGTGCGCTGGAGTTCTGATCACCGGGCATTGTCCCTGGTAACGCGTTCAGTTCGGCCGCAGACGTGCCGATAACGTGGACCTGATGGAGCCCGCCCACTTCGGGGAGCGCGAGGCGACCACCGACCGCGTCGTCAGCGTGGCCGGGAGCCGACGCGCGGAGCTGGTCCCCGATATCGAGGTGCTCGAGGGCCGGGCGGACCCGTCGAGGGACACACGCCCCGGCGCGCCGGCCCCCGTCGATGCCGCCATCTCGTTGGGTCGGGCGCTCGTCGACAACCTCAGCCGGGTCCTGCTCGGCACTCCCGGTGCGCTCACGGCCGCCGCCATGGCGGCGCTGTCGGGCGGGCACCTGCTCATCGAAGACGTCCCAGGGGTGGGAAAGACGGTCCTGGCGCGCGCCCTGGCGGCGTCACTCGGCGCCGAGCTGTCGCGCGTGCAGGGACATCCTGATCTCCTGCCCTCCGACGTCACCGGCGTGTCGGTGTTCGCACCCGACACCGGCACATGGGAATTCCGGCCTGGCCCGGTGTTCGCCCACGTCGTGCTCGTGGACGAGCTCAACCGCACGCCCCCGCGCACGCAGGCCGCGCTGCTCGAGACCATGGAGGAGCAGCAAGTCAGTGTCGACGGCGAATCGTGGCCCCTGCCGCGCCCCCACCTCGTCATCGCCACACAGAATCCCTTCTCGCAGCTCGGCACCTACCCGCTCGTAGAGAGCCAGCTCGACCGGTTCGCGTTGGCCACGGCGATCGGCTATCCCGACTCCGACACCGAGGCGCGCCTCGTCCAGCACGACGGCGGAAAGTTCGCGCTCGGGGAGCTCCGTCCGGTCTGCACCACCCAGGAGTGGCTCGGGGCTCAACGAGCCACCGAATCCGTCGACGTGGCGTCGAGCGTGGCCGTGTACGCCGTGGCGTTGTGCCGCGCCAGCCGCAGTGCCCCGGGCGTGCGCCTCGGCGCCAGCCCCCGGGCCGCCATCTGGCTCATCCGGGCCGCCCAGGCGCACGCCGTGCTCTCGACGAGATCATTCGTCACGCCCGACGACGTGAAAGCGGTGGCGGTGGCGTGTCTGGCGCACCGGCTCCTCACCGACGAAGGTGTCGAGCAGAGTGTGGCCGTGGTCCGGGGTCTGCTCGACACCACACCTGCCCCCCGGCCGTGAACGGTCGAGCCGATCGGGCCCGCCCGGTCGGCAACACCGCCCGCAGGCGCCGCTTCGTCCGTCCCGTCCGTCCCGTGGTCCCCCTGGTGAGCTGTGCCGGTGTCCTTCTGGCCTGGGGGCTCGTCGCGCACAACAGCGGTGCCGGATGGGTCCAGGCCGTGGGCGACGTGCTCGCCGGCATCCTCGGCGTCGGGCTGGTAGCCCCCGCCGTCGTCGCCGGGCGAGCGGTCGTGGCGATCCTCGAGGTCCCGAGCGACACGACGGCGGGCCTGCCTCTGGAACTGGTGGCGACGTCCGATACCCGGCTGCGGGTCAGACCGCTCGACCCTCCCGGGCCCGAGGCCTTCATCGGGCCGCATCGGGTGGCGGCCGGCGGGGGGCCGCGCCTCGCCTGGACGGGGGCGTCGGCCAAGGACCCCGGCGGCGACGGAGCTGGGTCGGTCACCCTCGTGCCCGAGTGCCGGGGCGTCCACGACCGGGTCGTGCTCGAGATCGCCTCGGCCGCACCCTTCGGCCTGTTGTGGTGGCGAAGGACCGTCGTCGTGGAGCTGCCTCGATCCGTGCACGTCGGGCCCCGGCTGGGTCGGCCCCTGGCTCTGCCCGGAGGCCGGGAGGACACCAGCGGGGGTGGCGTGCTCGACTCCTCGGTGCCGATCGGAGAGCCGCGCGGGGTGCGCCCGTACCGACCCGGGGACCACCGGCGCTGGGTGCACTGGCCCGCCACGGCTCACAGCGGCGAGTTGATGGTGCGCGAGATGGAGGGGCCCACCGCCGAGCCCGTCACGGTGGAGATCCACCTGCCCGCCGATGCCGACGCCGCCGAGCGGATGGCGGAGCGGGCCATGGCGACCGTGGTCGGCTTGGTCGACCGGGGTGCCTCAGTGCTCCTGGCCACCACCGAGGCCTCGGGGCCGAAGATCGGCGCCGTCGGAGACCGTCGCAGCGCCGGCCGGCGTCTGGCACGGGCGGTGTCCGAGCCCGATGGGCTCGACCTCTCCACCCCCGCTGACACGCGGGCCGCACTGCATGGACAGGGCGCACGGAACAGACGGGGGGCTCGGTGATGAGCATCTTCGAGGCGGTGAAGCGCGCCAACCGGCCCGGGCCACCCGAGCACTCGATCAGGCTGCGCGCCGCCTGTGCCGGCGCCGTGATCACGGGCATCGCGGCGTGCCGGGCGGAGAGCGAGTTGTCATGGGCGGTGGCGATCGGCTCGATCACCCTCGTCGTGGTGGGCATGGTCCTGGCCTACCGCACCCGCCAGCGACCACTGCCGTGGATCAAACCCATCTTGGCCATCAGTGCGGTGGCCGCCTTCGTGTGGTTCTTCCGCCAGTTGACGGGCCAGACCATCTACGACGTCAGCACCGTGGAGAACCCTCTGGCCGTGCTTTTCGTGTGGGTACAGGTGGCACACGCCTTCGACGTCCCGGCGCGGCGCGACCTCGCCTTCTCACTGGCCGGGTCGGCCAGCCTCATGGCGGTGGCCGCCGCCCAGGCCATCGATCTTGGCTTCGGGGTCTACGTCCTGGTGTGGCTGGCCTGCGGGCTGGCCGGGCTCGTCGCCATGTGGGAATCAGCCAGCGAGGGCGGACGGCTGCGCCCACGCGGGGTGTTCGCCACCTTGGCGTCGGTCGTGGTGACGGGGACGGTGGTGCTCGCTGTGCTTCCCGCTCCCCATGTGGCAGGGCGGATCGACTTCCCCTCCGACACCGGCCCCGGCGCCACGTTGCCCGTGCCCGGCGGACTGGCCGGCGACGGCAAGGTGGCGCAACTCGCCAAGCCAGGGACGTCGGCCGACCCCACCCGCGTGGGCGGATACCTGGGATTCTCCAACCGACTCGACACCGCACTGCGGGGAGCGCTGGGCAACACCGTGGTCATGCGGGTACGCGCCGACCGGCCCTCGTACTGGATCGGCGAGACGTTCGATTCCTGGGACGGCGCCAACTGGAACGCCACGCCCACCCCACACAGCTCCGAGCGTCTGGACGAGAGCTCGCCTTTCATCCTCCCGGGCCTCACGCCGGCTCCGGGGACGGCCGTGCCCGACCTGCAGACCTTCTATGTCGTGCAGTCCTCGCCCAACCTGGTGTTCCACGCCGACGACGCCCATGAAGTGTGGTTCCCCACCCACGACCTGTTCATCTCCGACCACGACTCCATCGTCTCGCCCATCGGCCTCGGGCCAGGGGCCATCTACACCGTCGAGTCCTACGTGCACACGCCCTCGGCCGACCAGCTGCGCGCCGCGCCGGGGCCGGCGGCGATTCCGGCGTCGATCCGCAGTGACGACACCAAGGTCCCTCACCCGTACCCGCGCGCCGAGGCGCTCGCCCAGTCGGTGACGGCGGACAAGGCCAGCACCTACGACAAGGTCGAGAGCCTGATCGCCTGGATTGCGAAGCACACGCACTATTCCACCGACATCCCTGCGCTCTCCCCCGGACAGGACACCGTCGATGAGTTCCTCTTCGGCAACCGCACCGGGTTCTGCGAGCAGATCTCCACCGCCCTGGCCGTGATGCTACGCACCATCGGCATCCCGGCGCGCGAGGCGGTGGGGTACGTCCCCGGGCCCTACAACCCGATCACCGACCTCTACGACATCCAGGCCCAAGACGCGCATGCCTGGGTGCAGGTGTGGTTCCCGGGCTATGGGTGGCAGAGCTTCGATCCCACCGCCGTGGTCCCACTGGCCAACCCATCGCCAGGCTCGACGCTGCTGCACGAGGCCACATCGACCCTGGCGCGGCTGCCCTGGGCCCCGATCGCGCTGGTCCTGACGTTGACGTCTCTCGTGACGTTGGTGGTGGTCCTGCGTCGCCGCCGTCCCCGCACATGGGCCGAGAAGGCGGCGCGACGCATCGAGATCGCCGGCCGGGGCGCGGGGCGTCGACGCCGACCCGACGAGACCCTGACCGAGTACGCCGCCGCCATCGACCGACTGGCGGGCGACCGGTCCGGGACCTGGCAGGCATTGGCCGATGTGGTCGAGGCAAGCGCCTACGGAGGCCGCCACCCGACGCCCGAGGACGATCGGCAGATCCTGGCGTCGATGCGGGCCTTGCGCAGCGAGCTGCCCCGAGGGGGCGTGCTCGTGGGGTCGAGCCCGTTCAGGCGGGGCGGTGTGCCAGAGCGGCGTCGAAGCTCGTCCCCACCTCGAGGAGCGGACGGTAACCCATCAACTGACGGGGACGACTAAACCCCAGCGCCGCGGTGAGCCGGCCGGCACGCCCGTACAGCGCCACGAATCGGCGCTCGCTCACCGACCCGTCGACCACCACCACGTCGTCGTCGGGCCCCGGGTGCCCGATCACCTGGATCTTGACGTCGTACTGGTCGGACCAGAAGTACGGGACCGGGACATACGCAGCCGCCTCGGCCGGGCCCGCCAACAGGTTGCGCGCCGCGGCGACACCCTGCTCGGCGGCATTGGTCCAGTGCTCGATCCGGATGTGCGCCCCGAGGCCCTGGTCGAACCAGCGGGCCATATCGCCAGCCACCACCACGTCGTCGGCGACGTGCAGAGTGGCGTCAGCGACGACACCGTTGGAGATCTCGAGACCCGAGTCCTCCAGCCACCCTGTCGTCGGGACGACGCCGATGCCGATGACCACCACGTCGCCGTCGAGCACGGTGCCGTCGTCGAGCTCGACCCCATCCACGATGCCGGACGCGCCCGTGCGCAGGCCGGTCACCCCGACCCCGGTGCGGAGATCCACATCGTGGTCGAGGTGCAGCGCGCCGCACGCCCCGCCCATCTCGGGACCGAGCGCCCGGGCCAGGGGCTGGGCGAGAGCTTCGACCACGGTGACACGCGCATCGAGCCCGCGGCAGGTGGCGGCCACCTCGGACCCGATGAACCCCGCCCCCACCACCACGACGCGGGCGCCGGGACGACGGGCGGCGTCGCCGAGGGCGATGGAGTCCTCGAGCGTGCGCAACGTGTGCACGCCGGCCGGGGCCGGTCCTCCCGGAAGAGGCCGGGGCTGGGCGCCGGTGGCGAGCACCAGCCCGTCGAATGGCACGGTGGTGCCGTCGTCGAGCTCGAGGGTGTGGCCCTCGACGTCGAGGGCGACGGCGGTGTGCCCGAGACGCAGATCGAGGTCGAGGGCGGCGATCTTCTCCGGAGGTCGCAGAAGGACGCGATCGAGCCCCCACGTGCCGGCCAGGAATTGCTTGGAGAGCGGCGGTCGGTCGTAGGGCAGATGCGGCTCGGCACCGATCAGGACCAAGGGACCGGCATGCCCCTCGGCGCGCAGCGTCTCGGCGGCGCGCAGTCCCGCCAGGGATGCCCCGACGACGGCGATGGTGGTGCCGGTCACGATCCGAACATCGTCATCCACTGATCGGGGGTGCGGAGCCGGAAGACATAATTCCGCCGGCGCGTCTCGCCCATGCTGGCCGACGGTTCGGGCGAATAGAGGTGCCCGGGGTACAGCATGGTGTCGTCGGCGAACCGGGCGAGGCGCGTCGTCAGTGATTCGTACATCTGCTCCGGGTCACCGCCCGGGAGGTCGGTGCGGCCACATCCCTCCAGGAACAAGGTGTCTCCCGCCACCAGGTTCCCGTCGACAGAGAAGCACTGGCTGCCCGGGGTGTGCCCGGGCGTGTGGACCAACTCGACGTCCACGTCCCCCACCATGACGACGTCACCACTGGCGTGCTCGACCAGCTCACCCGGGCTCACCCCCGTGGCGCGTATCACCCAAGGGACCTCGGCCGCCTGGACGTGCACGGGGACCTGGATCTGTTCCAGGAGGTCTGTGATTCCCTCGATCCGATAGCCCATCAGGTCCCCCCCGACATGGTCGGGATGGAAGTGGGTGGCGAGCACTCCCACGCAACGCATGTCATCGGCGGCGAGGACAGCCAGGAGCCCCGCGATGTCGTAGGCGGGGTCCACGATCACCGCTTCACCGGCCTGGCGATCACCGATCAGGTAGCAGAAGTTGACCATCTGGCCCGCCACGGGGTCATGGGCGGCGAAGTCCCGTCCCGAGAGGAGCTGGCGGAAGTAGAGGCGGTCGTCGGACATGCCCCGATGGTAAGGGGCGCGCCGCTTGGCGGGCACACCCCGGCCCAGTCGGGGCCGACCTACAGTGGCCCGGGCCCGGGACGCCACCCGAGGGCCGGCAGGAGGGGGACGATGCGGCGTTCGAGCGTGGCCGGCATGTTCCGGGCCAATGTCGCCGACTACGGCGACAAATCCATGTTCCGGTTCCAACAGGCGGCGGTGACCTGGGCTCAGCATCATGAGCGCGCCTGTCGTGTCGCCCAGGCACTGCTGGGCGAAGGAATCGGAACCGGCGACCGCGTCGCCTTCCTGGATCGCAACGGGCTCGAGTACTTCGAGGTGCTCTTCGGCGGGGCCCTGAGCGGTGGCGTCAACGTGGCAATCAACTGGCGACTGGCCCCGGCCGAGATGGCGGCGGTGATCGACGATTCGAGGGCGCGAATCCTCGTCGTCCACCCCGAGTTCGTGCCCTGCCTGGCGGCGATGGAGAGCGGGCTCCCGTGGGTGGCGCGGGTGGTGGTCCTGGGCGATCCGAAGGTCGACGCCGACCTCGGTGGCGCGTCGGATCTCGCCCGTCGGGTCGGGTACGAGGACTGGCTGGCCGACCAACCGTCCCTCGATCCCGGTCACGACGGCGCGCCAGACGACGTCTCGATGCAGCTCTACACCTCGGGAACCACGGGGCTGCCCAAAGGCGTGATGCTCGCCAACCGCAATGTCGAGTTCATGTTGGAGCATGCGGCGGGGGACGCCTTCGACATCACTGCAACGACGGTGAGCCTGGTGGCGATGCCGTTGTTCCACATCGGCGGGTCCGGCTGGGCCCTGAGCGGCATGTCGCGGGGTGGGACGTCGGTCATCCTGCGGGATATGGATCCGGTCGAGCTCCTCCGGTTGGTGGCGGCGGAGGAGATCACCCACGCATTCCTGGTGCCTGCGGTGTTGATGGCGCTGTTGGCCACACCCGACATCGCAACGACCGACCTGTCGAGCCTCGACACCATCTTCTACGGGGCCTCCCCCATCGCCGAGGACGTCCTCGTCCGCTGCCTGAAGGCCTTCGGCTGCCGGTTCGCACAGGTCTACGGGATGACCGAGACCACCGGGGCCATCGTCAGCCTCGCCCACGAGGACCACGACCCGCAGGGGCCGCGCCAGCACCTTCTTCGGGCCGCGGGAAAGCCGATCGCGGGCGTGGAGCTGCGGATCGTGGATCCCGACACCGGCGTCGAGGTCCCCACCGGAGCCGTGGGCGAGATTCGGACGCGCTCGGGATTCAACATGGTCGGCTATTGGGGCAAACCCGATGAAACGGCACGCACCATCGCCGACGACGGATGGTTGTGCACCGGCGACGCAGGGTACCTCGACGAGGACGGCTATCTCTTCCTCCACGATCGGATCAAGGACATGGTGGTCTCGGGAGGCGAGAACATCTACCCCGCCGAAGTGGAGAACGTGCTCCTCGGCATCGACGGGGTGGCCGACGCGGCGGTGATCGGCGTCCCTCACGACAAGTGGGGTGAAACGGTGAAGGCGATCGTCGTGGCAGCTCCCGCCGCTCGATTGGACGAGGAAGCGATCATCGCCTTCTGCCGGGAGCGGTTGGCGCACTACAAGTGCCCGACGTCGGTCGACTTCGTCGCCGTGCTCCCTCGCAACCCTTCGGGAAAGGTCCTCAAGCGGGAATTGCGCGAGCCCTATTGGCGGAACCGGGCCCGCCGGATCCACTGATCGAATGACCGACCCCATGGCGCGCGCTCCCTCGGCACCGGCCGAGGGCATCCTCGATCCCAACGCCGAGCTGGTGACACTTCTCGCCACCCCCGAGGGCCGTGCCGATCCCTACCCCCATTACGCCCGCATCCGCGAGCACGCTCCGGTGTTCCGCTCCGCCATGGGCAGTTGGATCGTCACGCGCTTTGCCGACTGCCAGCAGGTCCTGCGGGCACCGCATTTCGGCAAGGGCGACGGAGCAGATGCCTCGGAACGGGGGCGGATGGCCCGATGGGGGGTCCCCGCCGAGGAGGCGGCGGACTTCGTCGAGTTCTTCGCGCGCCGCCAGTCGATGCTGACCCTCAACCCCCCCGACCACACCCGTCTGCGCGGGCTGGTGGCCCGAGCCTTCACCCCCAGCACCGTCGAGGCCCTGCGCCCCCACGTCGGAGCGTTGTGCGACACGCTGCTCGACACCCTGGCGGAGCAGGCCGGTGGTGGACGAAGCGTGGACATCATGAGCGAGCTCGCCTTTCCGCTCCCGGTGGCGGTCATCGGCGAGCTGCTGGGTGTCCCGGTGGCGGACCGTGCCCAATTCCAAACGCTGGTACGGGCCGCCACCCGCATCCTCGAACCGATCTCGGACCTCGACGACCTGCGCGGAGCCCGAACGGCGCGGGTGGCGATGGAGCGGTACTTCGAGGACCTGATCGCCGAGCGGCGGCGGCGGCCGGCCGACGACCTGTTATCCGAGCTCATCGCCGTGTCCGACGGCACGGACCGGCTCGCCCAGGACGAGGTCATCTCCACCGCCATCCTGCTCTTCGCAGCCGGGTTCGAGACCACCACGAACCTCATCGGCAACGGCCTGTGGGCGTTGTTGCGCCACCCCGACCAGCTGGCCCACCTCAGGGCATCGGCGGATGACCCCGCTGCCGTGCAGCGGGCCGTCGAGGAGCTCCTGCGCTGGGACAGCCCGGTGCAGCTCGACGGGCGCATGGCACTGCGCCCCACCGAGATCGAGGCTCAGCCCATCGCCCCCGGCGAGCTCGTCATGACGTTGCTGGGCGCCGCCAACCGGGACCCGCGCCGATTCCGTGACGCCGAAACCCTCGATCTCACACGGGACGAAGGGGCACCGATCAGCTTCGGGAGTGGAATCCACTACTGCCTGGGGGCGGCCCTGGCCCGGCTCGAGGGACAGGTGTGCTTCGGGCGCCTCCTCACCCGCTTCAACATCTCGCAGGGCGCGGGTGGCATCGAGCACCGTGACTCCATCACGTTGCGAGGACTGGCCCGACTGCCGGTGGAACTGCTACCCGCCTGATCGGTCCCGGTTCGGTCAGAAGGGAAGCGTCTCGCCTTCCCGGGCTCCCTCGCCCTTTGTTCCGTCGTCCTCTGCCACTGCGTCCTCTGCCACTGCGTCCTGCGACGATGCGGTCCGGCCGGCGGCCTCGAGCTTGGGCACCAGCTCCTCGACCTGTGCACGAGTGCGTCGGATCCGGCGGTCCAGCTCGTCGACGATGGCTGTCGCCCGCTCGAGCCTCGTGACGAGCTCGTCGACGTCGACGTCGCTCCTCTCGAAGAACTCGACGATGCCGTCGAGCTCTCGACTGGCCGCCATGTAGCTGAGCTCTCCGACCGAGACGTCCTCATGAGCGCCCTTGTCGTCGCGTAGTTCCGCGTTCATCGCTACCCTTCGTTCTCGGATCTGGACTCTGTCTGGTCCACGGTCGAGCGCGCCCGACCGTCGGCGAATCTCGTGATCAGTGTGGACCCGAGCTCGAGCTCACCGATCGAGCGCACCACGCCGCCGTCGGGACGCAATGTGATGGTGTAGCCCCTTTCGAGCTGACGATCGATGTCATAGGCGGCCAGCAACCGCCGCCAGGCGTCTGCCTTGTCTTGATGGCGGTCGAGGACGCTCAGGGCACGGGGGCCGATGCGGGTGGTCCGGCGTTCCACAGAGCTCCCCGCGAGGTCGAGCTGTCGTCGGGCATTGGTGGCGATCTGCGTCACCCTGCGCTCGAGGCGCTCGGTGTGGCGGGACAGCTGGTTGCGCGTGGCCGTGCCGAGACGCCGGCGAGCGGTGGCATCACGCAACGACGCCGCCTCGAGTGCGTCGGCGGCACGTCTCCCGATACGGGCCCCTGAGCTGGCCACCGACTCCCACCACGTACGCACCCGACGGACCAGCTCCTGGGCACAGGCCGTGGGTGTCACGAATGCATCGTTGGCCACGATGTCGGCGACGGACTGGTCGCCGGTGTGCCCGATGCCGGTCCACAATGCGATGGAGGAGGTGGCGATGGCGCGAGCCACGGGCTCGGCATCGAAGGCAGCCAGATCACCTCGAGAACCACCGCCGCGCACGAGGACACCGATGTCGCAATCCGATGCCGACATGGCGTGCAGCGCCCTGGCGATCGAAGCCGGGGCCCCGGCGCCCTGGACGTTGGCCTTGAACAGGACCACGGAGAAGGCGAGATCCGATTCCCGGAGTTGTCCGACGAAGTCGTTGTAGCCCTCGGAGCCGAGGCTGGCCACCAGCCCGATGCGCAGGGGAACGGCGGGCACCGCCAGCGCCTGATTGCGTCGCAGGAGCCCCTCAATCTCGAGTGTCTTGAGCAAAGCGGCGCGGCGCGCCGCCAGTCGGCCGAGCAAGGCCGTGACATCGACGTCCGAGGCGATGAAATTGATCTGACCCTTCGGGGGATAGAACTCCACCCGGCCCCGCAATGAGACCACGGTCCCTGGTTCGAGGACGATTCCCTGACCAACGAGTGCCACCTTCAACGGGCCCCAGGTCCTTCCCCAGCAATTGACCTTGAGCACGGGCGTATCACGACCCCGGACTGCATCGGGGTCGACGAGGTCCATGTAACAGTGCCCGGTACGGTCGGAGATGCTCTGGATCTCGCCTCGGACCCATTGCAGATGGCCCCGTGGGAACGAGGCGGTCACCGCGGCCTGCACCTGCCGGTAGAGCGCGGCAATGGAGAGCGGTTCGGGCTGCTCCACGAGAGCGAGCCGCTCCGGCTGCGGGTCCATGAAGGCAACCCTAGCGAGGGGGGTGATGGCCGATGCGCCCTCGGCGCCCGAGCCCAGCGGTGTCGAAGTGCCGTCCGACCTGGCAAACTGAAGACGACGGTGAGTCGGCCGGGTGGTCGCGCCACGGGCTCGTCCTCGGACGGGGACCGCGGCGAGGAAGGTCGGGGCTCCATAGGGCAGGGTGCTGGCTAACGGCTAGTCGGGGCGACCCGAAGGAAAGTGCAACAGAGAGCAGACCGCCGATGGCGGGCGCAAGCCCGCACAGGTAAGGGTGAAACGGTGCGGCAAGAGCGCACCAGCGGCCGGGGTGACTCGGCCGGCTCGGTAAACCCCACCCGGAGCAAGGCTGAACGTGGGACATGGGTAGCCCGCCCGCCCCTTGTGGGCAGTCCCCAGGTAGGCCGCTGAGATGGATGGCCACCTCGTCCGAAAGGGCGACAGAACCCCGCCTACAGGCCGACTCACCGTCAACCAGGGGAAATACGCTAAAATCCCTACTTCACCCCTACTCGGGAGGTCGTGATGTACGGGAACGGCACCATGCGCGAACGCCCACCAGGATCGGGCCGGTGGGAGCTGCGGGTCTACCTGGGGCGAGACCCTGAGACCAACCAGCCCCGTCAGGTGTCACGGGCGGTACGGGGCGGGAAGCGCGTCGCCACCAAGGCTCTGCACGAGCTGGTGCAGGAAGTGAGCGAAGGTCGCCACGTCGGTCCCGCCGCCACCATGGGCAAGCTCTTGGATGAGTGGTTGACTACCCTGACCCGCCTGGGCAAGGCCAGGTCCACCATTGAGAGCTACACCGTCCACGTGGAGAAGCACATACGGCCCGCGCTCGGCCACGTCCGGTTGGACAAGCTGACCGCCCACGACCTGGACACCTACTTCTCGGGACTGGCCGACAAGAAGGGACTGGCGTTGGCCACCATCCGGTTGGATCACGCCGTGGTGTCGGCGGCACTGTCTCAGGCCGTGGCTTGGGAATGGATCAAAGACAATCCCGCCCGCCGCGCCCGTCTGCGCGACACCCCCACCACCACCACGGCGGCATTGACCGTGGACCAGCTTCGCAAGCTGTATTCCACGGCCGTGGCCGATGACCCCGACGTGGGCGTGGTGATTGCCCTGGCGGCACTGACCGGATGCCGAAGGGGCGAACTGTGTGGGCTCAAGTGGAGCGACGTCGATTGGAAGCGGGCCTGCGTCAAGGTAGAGCGGGCCTGGGTGTCGTCCACGGGCGGGCAGCATCTCACCACCACCAAGACGGGCAAGGCCCGAACGGTGTTCATCGGGACCGTGGGGGTGGCCCTGCTAGAGCAGTATCAAGACCTCAAGCGGGAACTGATCGGCCACGAACCAGACGGCTGGCTTCTGTCCTATGACGGGGGCACCACGCCGATGGGAGCCAAGACCCTCACCGATTACGTGACCAGGCTGGGGAAGAAGCTGAAGATCCCCGTCCACTTCCACACCCTGAGGCATTTCGCCGCCACCGAACTGGTGCACGCCGGGGTGGACCTGCCCACCGCCGCACTCCAAATGGGCCATTCCCCTGGGGTCATGGCCAGTACCTACCTGCACTCCACCGACGAACGGGGATCGGCGGCAGGGGAATTGATTGCCGATGTGGTGGGCAAGGCGCTGGCATCGAGTCAATAACCCCAAAAGGAAGAGCCCCGGGCCGAAGCCGGGGCTCTTCCCAACGACCACATGTGAGTTGTCGGATCACCGCGTGTAGTGCTCTGATCGATTGAAGTACCGAGAACCCGTCACGACGCCCTTGCGCCCAGTCTTCGACCAGCCCCGTTCCTCCATTTTGAGCCTGACAGCCACGCCAACCGCTTGATGAAACCTGGGGCTGCCTTCCAGGGCCTCGACAATCGCTGGGTCGGCCTCAACGAACGTGACGGCACCGGTCAGCGCGGGGTGTCCGAGTTCCTGTGCGACTTCCATCCTCCCCACGATCTCCGGATTGTTGAGGGTGTCGAACAGGTGGGCCGTTGCATCGGGGTAACGCTCTAGCCCGGGCACGTACGTGGCGCCGTGCCGGTCATTGATGAACTCCTCCATTTTTAGTGTCATGGGCAGACAGTCTAGAGCGTCGTTCTGTGTAGGTACACTATTCGGCTGTCTGAGTCCAACCTGGTCCTGGCCACGTCGTTTCGGGATATGTGTTCCAGTAACACACCCAACACAAGATGTTGGGATGCCCTGGGTCCAGCCCACTAGGACCTGAGTGGCCAAGTCCCCAGAAGCCTCGGGATGGGGTGCTCTTTGAGGAGTGCCGGGACCTGGCTTCGCTCTGTCATCCACACCTGAATGGGGGGAGAGATGTGGCCAGCAACGGTCTTGGCCTGTTGAAAAACGCCCTCAAGAGGTAGGTCAAAAATCGGGTCGTGATGGGCAATCGCGTTGCGGAGGGCGACGAGATTCTTAACTCGATCCTCGGCATCGACCCGTTTGACCCTGATCCCTGCCGGAACGCCGAAAAACGCCTTTTCGAGGGTTGGCCAAAGCCTCTGTTGATATCTCTGGAGTAGGAGTGAACGCCAAAACCCGAAACTGAGGGCCGCTACCACGGCATCGTGATCCGGGGATTCGTCGTCAGCGTATTCCTGGGCGTCTTTCTTTGCCTTGTCGACCAGCTTCCCCTCTGGGTCGAAAAGAACGCTCGACTGGTCATACCACTCTCTGCCGCTCTGTCTGGGTGGGTATTCCTCTCGGAGTACCTGGTCAAAGGCATTTCTCAGTAGCACTTCGACCACACCGAGATCGGCCAGGAACGCACCGCCGATCCGGAGATTCCATTCGTAAAGTTTGATCGTTAGGTCTGGATCCCAGCCCGCTCGATCTCCGTAGAGCGCCATACGAGGTTCGGAGAACCGCTCTCGAAACGCTTGGAGCAATGTCTCCGCTGAGGGCATCGGAAGCCAGGCTACAAATCGTGCCCCGGGGGTTGGGTGTGTCACCGAACAAATATCCTCGTTTCGCCCTCCTGGCTGGGATTTCGCCAGGCACGTTGCCCTCCGGGGAAATGGGGTCGACCCAGGTAGGGCAGCGTCCACCGCACGATTCCAGGGCTCTGATGTAGCCAATGGTGTAGCCACGGAACCACGTCAGCTCCACGTCAGCTCAGGCCGACTACCTGGTGAATTCGGGCAGCAGGTGTTGGCACCACACGTGCCTAGGGCTGTCGTTCAGTTGGCTATCCGGCGCCAGGAAAAGGGCGACCGGCTTAGTTCTCTGGGACACATCCCCTCTCCTAGGATCCGAGCCGTGCCCAAGGAAGAGAGTGCTGCCAGGACCGGGCGGCCTGCTGCCCGGAAAGCCAGCGCCACGAGCAAGACCAGAACGGGCGCGTCTTCAAATCCGAGAAGGGCTTCGAGCGGTGACAAGAGAGTGCCAGCGCCGAGGAGATCCCGGACCGTCACTCGAAAAAGCACGACCGGTGCCCCAGGAAAGGCGTCGGGCCGCACAGCCAAGGCGCGCAGAGGGAGGTCGGAAGCGGCTCCCCTAGGACTTGACGCACCGTCGCCCGTCGAGCCAGTACTGGCAGAAGCGTCCGAAGAAGACCTTGTCGACGCGCTAGAGGCCGTTGCGGAAGGTGGAATCCGGATCACATTCGCTGGCAAGGCCAATGCTCGACGTCTTGCCCGCCTTGTACGTCCACGGACTACCACTCCCGTGCCCAGGTTCAGTTTCGGCTCCGCAGAAGATCAATCCGCAAACCTCGTTATCGAGGGTGACAACCTTCAGGCGATGACAACTCTCTACAAACTGCGTGGGCAAGTCGATCTCATTGTGACTGACCCGCCTTACAACACTGGCACTGATTTTCGCTATAACGACAAGTGGGACGACGATCCAAACGATCCCGGGCTCGGTGACTTCGTATCAGAAGACGATGGGGCTCGTCACACAAAGTGGATGAAGTTCATGTGGCCTCGCTTGCAACTGATGAAGGCAATGCTGAAGCCTAATGGTGTTCTAGCCATATGTATTGATCACCGCGAGCTGTTTCGGCTCGGGCAAATGCTTGACGAGCTATTCAAAGACCGAAGGCGTCTTGCGATAATCAACTGGCAAAAGGCCGTGGCTACCAAGTCCGACAAAAAGCATGTCTCCACTTCGACGGAATATGTGCTCGTGTATGCGAAGGACGAAGAACTAGCACGCACTGGCCTATTGGATCGTGATAACAGTCGGTACTCGAACCCGGATGACGACCCAAAGGATGAATGGCGGGAGGGCAATCTAACTGCGCGAACGTGGGCCGAGAAGGATGACTATGCAATTCAGTCACCGTTCACAGGGGAACTTCACGATCCGGCGGGCGGTGGGGCATGGCGGCATCCGAAGCGAAACGTAAAGGCATGGTTGGAAGAATGGGGCGTTAGTTACGTAGAGGTTGATCTTGGTGACGGACGCCCGACAGCATTGATGGTAAAGAATGGAACACCTGGCTCGGTTCCGGCGTCCGCCCGGCGAGCAGCGCAGTCAGTGCTTGCACGAGGGCAGTGGCCCTTCATTTGGTTTGGTCGGGATGGTCAAGGCAGACCCCGAACGAAGACCTACTTATACGCCGTCAAACAGGGAAGAGTTCCCACGACATGGTGGGAGGACGATCCCGAAGACGAGGTAAGCCCCATTCAACTTGAGGCAATCTCCTGGGCACATGAACAGTCCGGCCGCTCCAGCGATGGCGTCAACGAGTTGACGGCCGTTGTTGGCCCTGGTCATGGATTTGAAACTGTGAAACCTCTAAAGCTCATAAGCAAGATCATTCAACTCTGGTGCCCTCCCAATGGACTCGTCGTAGATCCCTTTGCTGGTTCCGGAACTACTGCTCATGCGATCCTGGCAATGAACGCCGAGCTTGAAGCGAGTCGCCGCTTCGTAATGATCGAACAAGGGCGTCCCGAACGCGGAGACTCCTACGCTCGCACACTCCTTGCCGAACGGCTTAAGCGTGTCTTGAAAGGCAATTGGGCGTCAGGGAAGCAGCCGCCATTGCCCGGTGGTTTCTCATTTGTCTCGCTAGGAAAGAGAGTTGACGCCGCGGCCCTACTCCGCATGGAGCGAGAAGAAATGGTGGATACAGTGATCGCCTCACACTTCGATGCGAACCACCGACGAGGAGATCAGCTTGTACGGGTCGAGCGAGAAAGGAGACCATATCGATACCTAGTTGCACGCAACAGCGACAACGAGGGCTTCTTCCTCGTGTGGGATGGTCCGGAGAAGAACACGAACCTCACTGAAGCAGTTTACAACTCTTGTGCGAGAGAAGCAGATGATGCTGGGCTCAAGCCAGGGTCCTATAACATCTATGCCCGACTGTATGTCTTTCAGACCGAAGGCATCCGTTTCCTTCAGATTCCAGATCGCATCCTTGCTGACTTCGGCTTGGACGTTCGCAGTGAGCCGTTCTCTGACGACGACCTGTAATCGATGATCGAATTACTCGATTTCCAAATAACCGCGTCGGACCAAATTGTCACCCGGGTCGTCGAATACACGGAAGAACCCATCCAGGTTGGAAGGGGGGATAGTCGGCGTACGATCCCCTTCCTTCAGTTATTGAACTCGATTACTGCTTCCGGGAAGACACTTATCCTTGCCGATGCCGTATCCAGCATTGCTAAACATACAGTTCCGAAGCCGGTCATTTTGTGGCTGTCGACTCGCTCCGTCGTTGTGGCGCAGACGTTTGCAAACCTGGAACCGGGAGGGGCATACCACGACTTACTTGAGGATTTCGCTGTTCGTGCGCTGGCCGATTTCGACCTCACCGAACTGACCACCGCCTCTGACTCCTTCCTCTTTTTTGCAACGGTCGGAGCATTCAATCGTTCGGACACCTCCCTAAACGTTTATAAGAGCGCCATCGATGACGCTGCTCGATCAACGTGGGAGTCCCTGAAGCTCCGGCCCGACGAGCAGGGATTTCGGAGGCCACTCATCGTGGTGTACGACGAGGCACACAATCTCTCCGATCAACAAACCCAGAAACTCCTCGAGCTTGAACCAGACGCATTTATCTTGGCCACTGCAACTCAACGGTTGCCTCGCAAACTTGACACTGAAGTCATCACACATCTGAAGGGTATCGGTGGTTTCGAAGACGACGACCTGACGACACTAGTCAACGCGAAGCGAGTCGCGAAGTCTGGCTTGGTCAAGAACGAACTAATTCTTGTGGGTGAGCAGACTTCCATGGAACTGACCGTGAACGAGTTGCATAAGGCATATCGTCAAACAGTGAAGGACGCTGCCGCACAGGGGCTAGATCAGACCCCAAAAGTGGTGTATGTGTGCAAGACGAATATTGTTGAAGCGACAGGTGAAACCGACAACCCAAGACAGCCATTCCTCCATCGTCAAGCTCCCCCCATTCTTATCTGGAGACATCTAACTGAGTCCCTGCACCTTCCAGGCGCGAAAATCGCCGTGTACTGCAACCTCACGGTTGATAGACGCAATCCCCTGCCAGATGACTTTATCCTCTTCCGGGGTGGTGACTCAGATTACGAGCGATTCATGGCGGGCGACTTCGAACACATCATTTTCAACATTAAGTTGCAAGAGGGTTGGGACGATCCCCACGTCTACTTTGCGTACATCGATAAGTCGATGGGGTCTTCCGTTCAGGCTGAGCAGGTGATTGGTCGTCTGTTGCGCCAGCCCGGGCGTCGCCATTACTCGGCTCAGCGTCTTAACACGGCTCAGATTTTCGTGCGCGTCGATACCGTAGGCGTCTTTGATGAGGTAGTTACCTCGGTAGACGACAAGATCCGTACGGGGGATGTCGATATCAAGCTGACTGTCTCACGTCCAGGCAGTCGAGCGAAGCAAGAAATAGAGCCCAAGGGGAACTATCGGGTGCCGATCGCAGCGGTGATTGCCGATCGGGCGGTACCGGCGATTGGAAAGTGCATTGGAGCGATGGCTGACTGGTCAGACGACTCTGGCACCAACGTCACTGGGAGGGGGCGGCGGGCGAAGGTGCAACGGATCGTTGGGGATGTCAAGGGTGCTGTCTTCGCATGGGAGACCTATGGTCAGACGGCGAAGGTCAGTGCACGTTGGATGTTTTGTCGATTTGTCAAGCAGATCAACGGGAATGCTCTAGGTTTGGTTTTGACTTCGGGCGTAGCTGGAGAATCGAGAAAGTTCGATGCGCTTGTAGGCTTCAATAGTCCGGCAGCGACGCACATTGCTGACGTTGCCGAGAAGGTCTGCGCCATCTATGTGGGTCAAACATATCTTAAACTCAGAGGACCCGATCCTTACGAGGTCGGGCCGATATTGGTCGACCCAAACTCTTCGCTTTCGTTCGATAATGCAATACACACACGGTATAGCCGTGACTCGTTCAATACGTTCGAGCGGAGATTTGCAGAAGCACTCGACAGCAAACACCTGACCTGGTGCCGAAATTTTCCGCACTCCGGATACGGGATTCCCCTTATCGAGCCGGGGCGTACTCATGACTTCTATCCGGACTTTCTAGTCTGGAGAGGCAAGAGCATCTACGCAATCGACACAAAGGGTTCACACCTTCATGCTGATGCCGCTAGAAAGCTAGTCAATATTCGTCCGGCTACAAGCGCATCGGCACGTGTGTTCGTTAGGTTTGTGTCGGATGGGGTTGTCAACGAACAGGGCGCTCAACCCAACTCGAGCGGTTTTACAGTTTGGTCATTCAAGCCAAATGGGGCACGTGAATTCACGCACTGCGACGACCTTGCCGCGTCGATCCGAAAGTGTTTGCAGCCGGACGTTTGATCTTCCGACGGAATCACTCCAGTGGTCGGCCTCTACGTACAAAGGTCTTTTCTTTGTTCTCCACGTTCGGGCGGTACTAACCCTTCAGGGATTTGCTTACGCAAATCCTCAGAGGAGTTAGACCGCTTATGGGTAAGAAGCCCCATTTCCGCACTGATCCGGCCATCGTTGCCGACGAGCTGCAATGGCTTAGTCGGCTGATGCTGTCCATGATCGGTGACTACAAGCTGGCCTATCAGTTGGGATACGCACCGACCGGCGGCGCCAAACAAGACATCTCTTACACCGACTCCACGGGTGAGACCGTGACCTCTAAGCACCGCCAAACGGTGCGAGGGCATGTCGATGATGTCGCCCACTTTCTCTACCAGGCCCGTAGCCAGTTGCTTGGTGCTCAGAGTGCCCTAGGACGTGCGCTAGGTCCCGGTGGTGACATCGACCTAGATCCCAGGCTTGAACACCCGATCACCACCCTGGAATACAGCGATCTTCTAGAGCAGAAGGCGACGCGCCTGCTCAAGCAGGCTGAGCAGGCCCGTAAGCGGACCCGGCGCCGCAAACCATGAGCAAGATCAAGATGCCTCTGAGCTTTGATGACGCGCTCAAGCTGTCCAGTTGGTTGGGCATTCTCAGGACCTACGCGTTGGTGAACGAGGTATGGGAGTTCGACTTCGCCTGCCTGGACGCCATGCGGGAGGTCTTACACAGTGAGATAGACCACAACATCTGCTCATGCTGCCAGACGGCACAGACGTTCCGTGGCTCACTTTGTCGTCGCTGCTACACCAAACGGCCCGTCTACAAATGAACCATCCCGGCACGGCACCAAAAGACTGACAAAGGTGGAAATGCACACATTCCCCGTACTATGAGCATTGGTATGGGGTTCGGTGTGTCTTGGCCGACGCCTTCTTTGCATTCGGCAGCCATTAACACTCCTGCGGCCGTTCACGCCGACCTCATGTCACCCTCTTTTGCGAAAGGCTCTACCCCCATGTCTTCATTCCACAAATGTCTCGGGGTTGTCTTGCACTAGTGCCTATGCTGCAAAGGCCTTGCCTCGACTGTGGTGCGCTCTGCTACTCGACCCGATGTGAAGAGCACACGAAGCCGTACATACAACCAGCCACCCGCCGAACAACCTCCAAACGTGGTTACGGCAGTAAGTGGCAAGCGATCAGCAACCAATTGCGCGAACAGATTCCGTTCTGCCAGCTCTGTGGCAAGCCAGCCACGCCCAACGATCCCCTGACGGTTGACCACCTACGTCCTAAGAGCCGTGGTGGCACCGATGACAAGGCCAACCTGATCGTGGCCCACCGGAGCTGTAACAGCCGTAAGGGGACACGATGGCCGTGAGGTCCAAACGGACGCAGCACAGGAAGCACAAGCAATCGGTACTCCACGCCAAGGCACACCATGCGGCAATGGCCCACAAGGCGAAGGCGGTAACTAAGGCCAAGCGTATGAAGAACACGGCTGCCCGTCGCAAGACAGCCAAGGTATAGGCGCCCATTAGCAGTGCAGCACGGTGCGAACATGCTTTAGATACCCGGGGGGTGTTTGCACACCAAGGTCACATCTCATGACCCTTCCCTTCTGCCCCACACATAATTCCGCCCGTTTGGCGCGATTCACCCAGGGCCTTCATGCCTCGGTGTGCATAATGCCGACCTTCTTTGAACTGGACCAGGCATCGCACCGATTCTCGCCGCTTACACCTGGCCCAACAACGCGGCACTGATCGCCGATTGTGTGGCCCTGGGATACCTACGCACGGACTGGCTGACCTTAGATCCGACCTACGGACGTGGGAACTGGTGGAAGACTTTTCGACCTGAGCAGCTCGTCACCCACGACGCACAGCTTGATGGGGTTGATTTCCGACAACTCCCCCATGCCGACAACACCTTTGACTGTGCCGTGTTTGATCCCCCTTACATCTGTATCGGGGGACGCAAGACCACCAACCTGGGCGACTTCCACGACCGGTACGGCATCCTAGAGACACCACGCACGGCTCAGGGGTTGCAAGACCTCATGAACGCTGGTCTCACGGAGGTCTACCGGGTGGTTCGTCCCGGTGCCTTCGTGCTCATGAAGTGCCAAGACTATGTGACCGGTGGTGGCCTATGGCCTGGCACCCATCATTCGACCACCCACGCTCTCTCACTCGGATTCAAGCTCTTCGACCGGCTTGAGCACGTGAGCAAGAACCCCAGGCCCCAACCCAAGGGCCGTGATGGCGTGCCCTACACGCGTCAGGTTCACGCCCGACGCAACCT
>DATCBU010000094.1:0-18018 GCA_036511675.1 Acidimicrobiales bacterium
GTCTCCAAAACCGGCGGTTGGGGGTTCGAGTCCCTCCTGCCCTGCCATCTGGCCGTCGAAAGGCGTGCGAAGCCGTGAACCGTGAGATGAAGCGCATGATGCAGCGCCAAGGTCAGATCGAGGCTGACGGCTCTCCCGCGAACCGGCGACAGCCGCCCACCCGCTCCCGGCCCGTGGTCCAGCCCGAGACCTCGATCTTCGGCCGCATCGCCGAGTTCTTCCGGGAGGTGAGGTCCGAGCTCCGGCAGGTGGCCTGGCCCACCCGCAAGGAGGTGGCGAACTCCGCCACCATCGTGTTCCTGACCCTCGTGCTGCTGGTCAGCCTCATCTTCTTGCTGAACTACGCCTTCTCGCACGCCGTCATCTTCCTGTTCAAGTCATGACCGATCCCGATCTCGAGCCGGTGGGGGACCTCGCCGCGCCCCTCGGCGCCGCGTCCGGGGACGACCCGGGCGATGCCGATGCCGGCGAAGTCGCGGCCTCCCTGACCGACGTGGGTGGTGGCCTCTCCGGAGACGCCGAGGAGAACGGGCACGTCGAGGAGAACGGGCACGTCGAGGAGGCCGCCGTCGAGGAGGCCGCCGTCGAAGCGATCGTCGAGGGGCCGGGTTGGGACAACGACGAGGAGGACGAACTCCCCGTCGTCATCGAGAGCCCGTATGACCGCCCGGGGCGCTGGTTCGTGGTGCACACCTACGCCGGGTACGAGAACAAGGTGAAGTCCAATCTCGAGAGCCGGATCGTGTCGATGAACATGGAGGACCGGATCTTCGAGGTCGTGATCCCCATGGAGGACGTCGTCGAGTTCAAAAACGGCAAGAAGGTCGTGGTCCAGAAGAAGGTGTTCCCGGGCTACCTCCTCACCCGGTGCGACCTCAACGACGACTCGTGGTCGGTGATCCGCAACACCCCCGGGGTCACCGGATTCGTGGGCCCCGGGACCAAGCCCACGCCGCTGTCACGGCGCGAGGTGGAGAGCATCCTCCAGGTCAAGATCGAGGGTGGGGCCGAGCCCATCAAGAAGACCCGCCCCCGCCTCGAGTACGAGGTCGGTGAGACCGTCCGGGTCAAGGAAGGTCCCTTCGCCGACTTCTCGGGACAGATCGACGAGATCAACGAGGACCAGCTGAAGCTAAAGGTGCTGGTCAACATCTTCGGCCGCGAGACCCCGGTCGAGCTCGAATTCAGCCAGGTCGCCAAGCTCTAGCCCGCCAGGAGGCTCCCCGTCATGCCCCCCAAGAAGAAGGTCCTCGCCATCGTGAAGATCCAGCTCCCCGCCGGGAGCGCCACGCCCGCGCCGCCGGTCGGCACCGCGCTCGGGCCCCACGGTGTCCAGACCATGGAATTCTGCAAGCAGTACAACGCCGCCACGGAGAACCAGCGGGGCACGATCGTGCCCGTCGAGATCACGATCTTCGAGGACCGCTCGTTCAGCTTCGTGCTCAAGACCCCACCGACCCCCGCCCTCATCAGAGAGGCGGTCGGGATCGCCAAGGGAGCCACCGCCGCGGGCCGGGAGCGGGCGGGATCGATCACCGATGCCCAGATCACCCAGATCGCCACCGTGAAGCTGCCCGACCTCAACACCGACGACATCGATGCGGCCAAGCGCCAGGTGGCCGGCACGGCGCGCTCGATGGGCATCGCCGTCGAGCGCTGACGGCGTCGCCCCCGCTGCCTAGAACGAACAAGAGGAGCCCGACGTGCAAAAAGGTAAGAAATACCGGGCCGCGCTCGAGCATTTCGACCGGCAACATCTGTACTCGCCCACCGAGGCCGTGGAGCTCGTGAAAGAGCTCGCCCCGGCGAAGTTCGACGAGACCGCCGAGCTCGCCGTCCGCCTCGGGGTCGACCCCCGCAAGGCCGACCAGATCGTGCGGGGGACCCTCAGCCTGCCCGCCGGGACGGGACGGACGGCCCGGGTGGTGGCGTTCGCCCAAGGTGACGCGGCCGCCGAGGCCCGTGCCGCGGGCGCCGACGAGGTCGGCGCCGACGACCTGGTGGCGCGCGTCGAGGGGGGATTCCTCGACTTCGACGTGGCCATCGCCACGCCCGACATGATGGGCAAGGTCGGCAAGCTGGGACGGGTCCTGGGGCCGCGTGGGCTCATGCCCAACCCCAAGACCGGGACTGTCACCACCGACGTCGGCAAGGCCGTCACCGAGTTCAAGGGCGGACGCGTCGAGTACCGCACCGACAAGGTCGGGAACGTCCAAGTCCGGGTGGGCAAGACGTCGTTCACCAAAGAGCAGCTGATCCAGAACGTGCACGCTGTGATCGAGGAGCTGATGCGGGTGAAGCCCGCCGCGGCCAAGGGCCGGTACCTCCGCGGGGTGACGTTGTCGTCCACGATGGGCCCTGGGATCCGGATCGATCCTGCTCGTGCCCGCGAGCTCGACGAGGACCTGGCCGCATCGGCGTAGAAAGCCGTCTCCCGGGAAGTAGTAGATTCTCGCGGCGACCTCTCCGAGGTCGAGCACAACAGATCGAGTACAGCCGTCGCCGTAGACCTCCGGTCCCGCCCTCGGGCGTCGAAGGGGCTCCGTTGAGCCCGCCTGAAGAGGTGACGATCGTGACACTCGGCGGGGCGTCGGCCCTGCTCGGTGGATGCGGTGGCGGCACGACACGAGCGGTGCCGCACCGTTCCGAGCACGGGAGTCGATGATGGAGAACCCCAGGCCGCAGAAGGTGGCCGTCGTGACCGAGGTGCGCGAGCGCCTCGACGCCTCCGAGGCGGCCATCCTGACCGAGTACCGGGGGCTGACCGTCGCCGAGCTCGCCGCCCTGCGCAGTGTGCTCCGGGCCGCAGGCGGCGACTACAAGATCTACAAGAACACCCTGGTCAAGCTGGCAATCTCCGGTGGCCGCCACGAAGCGTTGGCGCCGCTGCTCGAAGGGCCCACGGCGATCGCCTTCGTGTCGGGCGAGGTGAGCGCGGCGGCCAAGGCCCTGCGCGACTATGCCCGGACCTACCCGAGCCTGGTGATCAAGGGGGGGCTGAGCGGCGACGGGTTCCTGTCGACCCAGGACCTCAGCACCCTGGCCGAGCTGCCGTCGCGCGACGTCCTGCTGGCCCAGCTGGCCGGGGCGATCGCCGCCCCGCTCCGCCAGTTCGCCGGCCTCCTCCAAGCGCTGCCCCGCAACCTGGCCTACGGCTTGTCGGCTCTGCTCGACGACCGTGGAGGGGCTCCCGCCGAGGCCGAGGCCCCGGCCCCGGTCGATGCGGCGGTTGAGACCCCGGTCGAAGCCGAGGCTGAGGCCCCGGTCGATGCCACGGTTGAGGCCCCGGTCGAAGCCCCCGTCGAGGCGGTCACCGAGACCGAGGTCGTCGAAGCCCCCCCTGAGCCCGCCGCATCCGTCGAGGCAGCACCGGAGGCTGCGTTGACCGGGGCGCCAGAGACGGCGGCTGCGGCCGAGACGACGCCAGAGGCCGAGCCGGCGTCCGAGACGACTCCGGAGGCCGAGCCGGCGGCCGAGACGACGCCGGAAGCCGAGCCGGGCGAGGGCTGAGCAGGCACCCGCACCGGCACCACGAAGACCTTTCCACCCATCGAGCAATTCAAAAGGAGCAGAGCCACCATGGCCACCAAGATCAGCAAGGACGACATCCTCGAGGGGATCGCCAACCTCTCGGTCCTCGAGCTCTCCGAGCTCCTGAAGGACTTCGAAGAGAAGTTCGGGGTCACCGCGGCCGCACCGATGGCCATGGCGGCCGCACCGGCCGCAGGAGGCGGCGACGCCTCGGGCGGGGAGGAAGAGCAGACGGAGTTCGACGTCATCCTCAACGCCGCTGGGGACAAGAAGATCCAGGTCATCAAGGAAGTCCGCTCGCTCACCAGCCTCGGGCTCAAAGAAGCCAAGGACCTGGTCGACTCGGCCCCCAAGCCCGTGCTGGAGCGGGTCTCGAAGGAGGACGCCGACAAGGCCAAGGCCCAGCTCGAGGAGGCTGGGGCGACCGTCGAGGTCAAGTAGCCCCGGGTGCCCCACGGGGCGGGAGTGCTTGACGACACCCTGGTGCGTCCGTAGCCTGTCGGTGGCAGTACAAAGGGGTTGCCATTCGCCGCGCGCGCGCGTATGCTGTGCGGTTGCCGTGCCCCTTTCTTCGCGCCACCCTTGCCGTATCCGGCGGGCTGACGCGCGCCGCTTTGCCCGCGGCGCAGGCGTAACTGTCACCGTGTTCGTGCTTGCCCCCGCCCGTCCCGTGTAGCACCCCTAGCCAACCCGTCCCCGGCCCCCCGGGGACACTCCACCCGTCACCGTCCCGCCGTCTCGTTCAATGCCCGCCACCCACCTGGGAGGAGTCGACCGTTGCCTTCACGGTCTAAAAGCCCGGAGCGTTTTTCGTTTGCCAACCTCGATGAGGTCCTGCGCCTGCCGGACCTGATCGCCATCCAGCGGGACTCGTTCCGCTGGTTCTTGGACAAGGGCCTGGCCGAAGCGTTCGCAGACATCAGCCCCATCGAGGACTTCACCGGCCAACTGAGCCTCGAGCTCGAGTACGACCCGTCCGACCCCGACCTGCGCCCGCCTCCCAAGTTCCCCGAGGAGGAGTGCAAGGAGAAGGACATGACCTATGCCGCCCCGGTCTTCGTCCGGGCGCGGTTCATGAACGCGCAGACGGGAGAGATCAAGGAGCAGACCGTCTTCATGGGGGACTTCCCGATGATGACGGACAAGGGGACCTTCATCATCAACGGCACCGAGCGGGTCGTGGTGAGCCAGCTCGTGCGCTCCCCGGGCGTGATCTTCCAGCCCGGTCGTGACGCCAAGACCATCGTGACCGGCACCGTCCACCCCTACCGCGGGGAATGGATCGAGTTCGACGTCGAGGCGAAGCCCTCCAAAGACGTCACCGCCGGGGCCCGCGTGGCCCGCAAGCGCCGGTTGTCCCTGTTCGTCCTGCTGCGGGCGCTGGGGTACGAGGACGAAGGCTTCCTCAACCGGTTCGTCCGGCACTTCGACTTCCTCGAGGGCCAGTGGGAGAAAGAGCGCGACCTCGCTCCCACCCGTGAGGACGCCCTCCTCGAGATCTACAAAAGGGCCCGCCCGGGCGAGCCCCTGTCGGCCGACGCTGCTCGCGCCTACTTCGAGAACGCCTTCTTCAACCCCAAGCGCTACGACCTCACCCGGGTCGGTCGGTACAAGCTCAACCGCAAACTGGGCCCCGAGATCGAGCGGATCTCGAGCGTGCTCGACATCGACCTGGAACGGCCCTCGCCCACCCAGGGGGTCCTGAGCCCGTCGGAGATCCTGGCCACGGCCACCTACATGCTGCACCTGGCCGACGGCGAGTCCGGGTACCGGATCGACGACCAGGACCACTTCGCCAACCGGCGCATCCGTTCGGTGGGCGAGCTCATCCAGAATCAGGTCCGCGTGGGGCTGTCCCGGATGGAGCGCGTGGTGCGGGAGCGCATGACCACCCAGGACGTGGAGGCGATCACCCCCCAGACCCTGATCAACATCCGCCCCGTGGTGGCCGCCATCAAGGAGTTCTTCGGCACCAGCCAGCTGAGCCAGTTCATGGACCAGAACAACCCGCTGTCGGGTCTGGCCCACAAGCGGCGCCTCTCGGCCCTCGGGCCCGGCGGCCTGTCGCGTGAGCGGGCCGGCTTCGAGGTGCGGGACGTGCACAGCTCCCACTACGGGCGCATGTGCCCCATCGAGACTCCCGAGGGCCCCAACATCGGCCTGATCGGTGCCCTGGCCACCTACGCCAGGGTCAACGAGTACGGGTTCATCGAGACCCCGTACCGGAAGGTCGTGGACGGGCGCGTGAGCGACGAGATCGTCTACCTGGCCGCCGACGAGGAGGAAGAGCACGTCATCGCCCAGGCCAACGCCAAGCTCGACGAGCGGGGCCGGTTCGTGGACGAGCGCGTCCTGGTGCGGCGCGGGCCCCAAGGGGCGGGCGTGCGCGTGGGCGCCACCACCACCTCCTACGGCACGACCAGCGAGATCGACTACGTCCCGCCGGCCGAGGTCGACCTCATGGACGTCTCGCCCAAGCAGATCGTGTCGGTGTCGACGGCGCTGATCCCCTTCGTCGAGCACGACGACGCCAACCGGGCCCTGATGGGCGCCAACATGCAGAAGCAGGCGGTGCCCCTCGTCGTACCCGAGGCGCCCTACATCGGGACCGGGGTCGAAGCGCGTGCCGCCCAGGACGCCGGCGACGTGCTCCTGTCGGAGGGCGACGGCACGGTGGCGGAGGTGTCGGGCGACCACATCGTGGTGGAGTACCGCTCCGGCCAGCGTGACCGCCTGGGCCACGATCTCGGCCGCCGGCGTTACACCCTGGCCAAGTTCCGGCGCTCGAACCAGAACACGTCGATCAACCAGAAGGTGATCGTGGACGAGGGCCAGCAGGTCGGGGCGAACGACGTCCTCGCCGACGGGTCCGCCACCCACAACGGCGAGCTGGCGCTCGGGAAGAACCTCCTGGTCGCGTTCATGCCGTGGGAGGGCTACAACTTCGAAGACGCCATCATCCTGTCGGAGCGACTCGTCCGAGACGACGTGCTCACGTCGATCCACATCGAGGAGCACGAGGTCGACGCCCGTGACACCAAGCTCGGCGCCGAGGAGATCACCCGGGACATCCCCAACCTGTCCGAGGAGATCCTGGCCGACCTGGACGAGCGCGGCATCATCCGTATCGGCGCCGAGGTCGGCCCGGGCGACGTGCTCGTGGGGAAGGTCACTCCCAAGGGTGAGACCGAGCAGACCCCCGAGGAGCGCCTGCTGCGGGCCATCTTCGGCGAGAAGGCCCGCGAGGTGCGCGACACCTCGCTCAAGGTGCCCCACGGCGAGTCGGGCAAGGTCATCGACGTCCGTGTCTTCTCGCGCGAGGACTCCCACGAACTGCCCCCCGGGGTCAACCAGCTGGTGCGGGTGTACGTGGCCCAGAAGCGCAAGATCTCTGAGGGCGACAAGCTCGCCGGACGCCACGGCAACAAGGGCGTCATCTCCAAGATCCTGCCCGTGGAGGACATGCCGTTCCTCTCCGACGGCACCCACGTCGACATCATCCTGAACCCCCTGGGCGTGCCCAGCCGGATGAACGTGGGCCAGGTGCTCGAGTCGCACCTGGGCTACGCGGCCCGGTGGGGCTGGGACGGGTCCGAGGCGCACCAGACCCAGGCCGGGGCCAACGAGGAGAAGACCCGGCCCCGCACCGATCCCGCCGTGTGGGTCTCGACGCCCGCCTTCGACGGGGCGCACTGGGACGAGGAGGACGACGCCGGCCGGCACCCCACCATCAAGCGGCTGTTCGAGCTCTTGCACTCGGACTCCGCCGACGGGACGCGGCTCATCGGCGGCGACGGCAAGGCCACGCTGTACAACGGCCGGACGGGCGAGCGCTACGACAACCCCATCTCGGTGGGCTACGTCTACATCTTGAAGCTCGCTCACCTCGTGGACGACAAGATCCACGCCCGCTCGACGGGGCCGTACTCGATGATCACCCAGCAGCCCCTGGGCGGAAAGGCCCAGTTCGGGGGGCAGCGCTTCGGAGAGATGGAAGTGTGGGCCCTCGAAGCGTACGGAGCGGCCTACGCGCTGCAGGAGCTGCTCACCATCAAGTCCGACGACGTGCTCGGCCGGGTCAAGGTCTACGAGGCCATCGTGAAGGGCGAGAACATCCCGGAGCCGGGCATCCCCGAGAGCTTCAAGGTGCTCATCAAGGAGATGCAGTCGCTGTGCCTCAACGTCGAGGTGCTGTCGACGACCGGTGAGGAGATCGAGATGCGAGAGCTCGACGAGGACGTCTTCCGGACGGCCGAGGAGCTCGGCATCGACATCAGCCGGCCCGAGCGTGGGTCGGACGAGGAAGACGAGCGTCGTGCCGCCGAGAGGAGCTTCTAGCCGTGCTGGACGTCAACAATTTCGACCAGCTCCGTATCGGACTGGCCACCGCGGAGTCCATCCGCTCGTGGTCCAACGGAGAGGTCAAGAAGCCCGAGACCATCAACTACCGGACCCTGCGCCCGGAGAAGGACGGTCTGTTCTGCGAGAAGATCTTCGGGCCCACCAAGGACTGGGAGTGCTACTGCGGCAAGTACAAGCGCGTCCGGTTCCGGGGCATCATCTGTGAGCGCTGTGGCGTGGAAGTCACCCGGTCGAAGGTGCGGCGCGAGCGCATGGGCCACATCGAGCTCGCTGCTCCCGTCGTGCACATCTGGTACCTGCGCGGCACGCGGAGCTGGCTGGCGTACCTCCTCATGGGGACCGAAGCTCGCGAGGAGCTGAAGGCCAAGCAGCTCGAGAAGGTCATCTACTTCGCCGCCAACCTCGTCACCTGGGTCGACGACGACCGCCGGCACGAGGACCTGTCCGCGCTCGAGGGCGAGCTCGCCGAAGAGGTCACCCAGCTCGAGCGCCAGCGTGACCTCGAGATCGACCGTCGCTTCAAGGAGCTGGAGAAGGAGCTGGCCGACCTCGAGGCCGGGGGGGCCAAGGATGCCGAGATCAAGGCCCGGCAGCGCCTGTCGGAGAAGGAGATCGGTTCGGTCCGCGAGCGCTCCGAGGCCGACATCGACCTCGCCAAGCGCGCCTTCGACGAGTTCCGCGACCTCTTCCCCCGCAAGATCATCGAAGACGAATTGCTGTGGCGTGAGCTGAAGATCCGCTACGACGACTACTTCGAGGGTGGCATGGGTGCCGAGGCCATCGCCCGGCTCATCGACCGCATCGACTTCGACGTCGAAGAGGTGAAGCTGCGCGAGGCCATCGACGCTACCGACGGCCGGCGCCCGCTCTCCGCCCAGCGCCGGCAGAAGGCCATCAAGCGGCTGAAGATCGTCACGGCCTTCAACCGTCGCGACGACCACGGCCGTCGGGCCAACGACCCGCGGGCCATGATCCTCGAGGTCGTCCCCGTGATCCCGCCCGACCTGCGTCCCATGGTGCAGCTCGACGGTGGTCGGTTCGCCACTTCGGACCTCAACGACCTGTACCGCCGCGTCATCAACCGCAACAACCGGTTGAAGCGCCTGCTCGACCTGGGCGCGCCCGAGATCATCATCAACAACGAGAAGCGCATGCTCCAAGAGGCCGTCGACGCCCTGTTCGACAACGGCCGCCGGGGCCGGCCCGTCACGGGACCGGGGAACCGTCCCCTCAAGAGCCTGTCGGACATGTTGAAGGGCAAGCAGGGGCGTTTCCGCCAGAACCTCCTGGGCAAGCGCGTCGACTACTCGGGTCGGTCGGTCATCGTGATCGGCCCCACCCTGCAGCTGCACCAGTGCGGCCTGCCCAAGCTCATGGCCCTGGAGCTGTTCAAGCCCTTCGTCATGAAGCGCCTGGTCGACCTGGAGCTGGCCCAGAACATCAAGTCGGCCAAGCGCATGGTCGAGCGCCGCCGGCCCCAGGTGTGGGACGTCCTCGAAGGCGTCATCAAGGAGCACCCGGTGCTGCTCAACCGGGCGCCGACCCTGCACCGCCTCGGGATCCAGGCCTTCGAGCCCGTCCTCGTCGAGGGCAAGGCCATCCAGGTCCACCCGCTCGTGTGCACGGCGTTCAACGCCGACTTCGACGGCGACCAGATGGCCGTCCACCTGCCCCTGTCGGCCGAGGCCCAGGCCGAGGCGCGTGTGCTCATGCTGTCGGCCAACAACATCCTGTCCCCCGCCACGGGGCGACCCATCACCGTCCCCACCCAGGACATGGTGTTCGGCGCCTACTACCTCACCCTCGAGGTCGACGGGGCCAAGGGCGAAGGGTACGTGTTCCGTCACGCCTACGAGGTCGAGCGCGCCTTCGAAGAGGGCGCGATCGACCTGCACGCCAAGATCGTGCTGCGGACCAACTCCGGCTCCTCCATGCACACCGCGCTGACCAAGGCCCTCGATGCGGTCCCCGGGGAGGACGACTTCCTGTCCATCGTGACCACGGCGGGTCGGGTGTTCTTCAACAGCGCCCTGCCCAAGGGCTTCCGGTACGTGAACGACGTGGTCGGCAAGCGCTCCACCCCCATCGGCGGCATCGTCGAAGAGGTGTCGGCCACCGAGCCCAAGAACGTCGTGGCCGAGAGCCTCGACCGCATCAAGGCGCTCGGGTTCCGGTATGCGGCGCAGTCCGGGCTCACCATCTCCATCGACGACGTCCGCACCCCGCCCGAGAAGCGCGCCATCCTCGACCGCTACGAGCGCGAGGCGGAGAAGGCCGAGGCTCAGTTCAAGCGGGGCATCATCACCGACGACGAGCGGCGCCAGAAAGAGATCGAGATCTGGACCTCGGCCACGTCCGAGGTCGGGCGGGCCATGGAGAAGACCCTGTCGGCCATTGCCTTCAACCCGCTCGACATGATGGTGGACTCCGGGGCCCGAGGGAACAGCCAGCAGATCCGGCAGATCGCCGGCATGAAGGGCCTGGTGTCGAACCCCCGGGGTGAGATGATCCCCCGACCCATCAAGTCCTCGTTCCGTGAGGGCCTGTCGGTGCTCGAGTACTTCATCTCCACCCACGGTGCCCGCAAGGGCCTGGCCGACACCGCCCTGCGGACGGCGGACTCGGGGTACCTCACCCGGCGTCTGGTCGACGTCGCCCAGGAGCTCATCATCCGCATCGACGACTGCGAGACGTCGCGGGGCATCTGGCTCGAGGGCATGGTGCCTGACGAAGCCAGCCGCCGCTCCTACCTCGAGACGCGCGCCTACGGGCGGGTGCTGGCCGAGGACGTCAACCTGGCCGGCGGCGTCATCCCCATCGGGACGATGCTCGACGACGACATGGTGGCCCGCATCCGTGACGACGAGAACGTCGACCGGGTCCGGGTGCGCTCGGTGCTCACGTGCGAGTCCGAACACGGGGTCTGTGTCACCTGCTACGGCCAGTCACTGGCCACGGGTCGGCTGATCGAGCTGGGCGAAGCGGTCGGGGTCATCGCGGCGCAGTCCATTGGGGAGCCCGGGACGCAGTTGACCATGCGGACCTTCCACACCGGCGGTGTCGTCGGTGAGGACATCACCCACGGCCTGCCCCGCGTCGTCGAGCTGTTCGAGGCCCGCACGCCCAAGGGTGCCGCCGTCCTGGCGCACTACTCGGGGGTGGCCCGCATCGAGGACGAAGAAGGTGGGCGCCGCATCACCGTCGTGGCCGAGGACGGCACCGAGGAATCGGTGCTCGTGTCGGCCCGGGCCCATCTCGAGGTGACCGCCGGCCAGGACGTCGCCGCTGGTGACGCGCTGGTCGAAGGCCCCAAGGACCCCAAGGAGCTCCTGGAGGTCAAGGGCATCCGCGAGACCCAGCAGTACCTGGTGGAAGAGGTCCAGAAGGTCTACCGGGACCAGGGCGTGTCCATCCACGACAAGCACATCGAGCTGATCGTCCGTCAGATGTTGCGGCGGGTGCTCGTGGCCGAGCCGGGGGACGCGCCGTTCCTCCCCGGTGAGCGTGTCGACAACCAGATCTACGCCGAGGTCAACCGGAGCCTGGTCCAAGAGGGCAACCGCCCCGCCGAGGGCCGCCCCGAGCTCATGGGGATCACCAAGGCGTCGCTGGCCACCGACTCGTGGCTGTCGGCCGCCTCGTTCCAAGAGACCACCCGGGTCCTGACCGAGGCCGCCATCGAGGGCAAGTCCGACCAGCTCTTCGGGCTCAAGGAGAACATCATCATCGGCAAGCTGATCCCGGCCGGGACCGGCATGGGCCGGTACCGCGACATCGAGGTCGACCTGCCCGATGCCGCCGGGGTGTCTCTGCGGACCTATGGCTTCGACGAGGAGACCGAGGACCTCGCCGCTTGGCTGCGCGACGTGGGAGGCTCCACCGGGGGCGGCGACACCGGCTTCGGCGATGCCGGGCTGGGCGACGCCGGCTTGGGCGAGTTCCCCGAGCCCGGTGCCAGCTCAGCGGGCTGGGGCGCGCTCGACGCCGGGACGGCCGATCCCTTCGCCGTGTCGTCGAACGGGGAAGGCACCGACCACGGGGTCGAAGGCAACGGCCAGCTCGAGGCCGGGGCTTGACCAGACCCGCCACCGCGCCCGGCGCGATTGCTCCGAAGAGGCCATAAGCTCTAACATTGCCTGCTCGCGTGGCGTGGTGTCCGTGAGGACCCCGCGCATGGCAGTTCCCGCGAGCAAGTCCCGAAAATCGTCCAGAGGTCACGCGTGCCCACGATCGAACAGCTCGTCCGCAAGGGACGGGCATCCAAGCAGTCCAAGACCAAGACGCCGGCGCTCAAAGGCGCGCCCCAGCGTCGCGGCGTGTGCACGCGCGTCTTCACCACCACCCCCAAGAAGCCGAACTCGGCGCTGCGCAAGGTGGCCCGCGTGCGCCTCACGAGCGGGGTCGAGGTGAGCGCCTACATCCCCGGTGTGGGCCACAACCTCCAGGAGCACTCCATCGTGCTCGTGCGTGGGGGCAGGGTGAAGGACCTCCCCGGTGTGCGCTACAAGGTGATTCGCGGCGCCCTCGACGCGGCCGGGGTGCGCGAGCGCAACCAGGCTCGTTCGCGTTACGGCGCCAAGAAGGAGTCCTGAGATGCCCCGCAAAGGCCCCGCCACCCGGCGCGAGCTGGTCCCCGACCCGGTGTTCCGGTCGGTGCTCGTCACCCAGGTCGTCAACAAGGTCCTGTCGCGAGGGAAGCGGACGCTGGCCGAGCGCCTGGTCTACGACGCGCTCGAGGTCGTGCGTGAGAAGACCGGGGGCGACCCCGTGACCATCCTCAAGCGCGCGGTGGAGAACACCAGGCCCGAGCTCGAGGTGAAGAGTCGCCGGGTCGGTGGTGCCACCTACCAGGTGCCCGTCGAGGTCCGTCCCCGTCGGGCCACGACCCTGGCCATCCGGTGGCTGGTGGGGTTCTCCCGTCAGCGACGCGAGAAGACGATGGCCGAGCGCCTGGCGAACGAGGTCCTCGACGCCGCCAATGCCACCGGTGCCGCGGTCAAGCGCCGGGAGGACATGCACAAGATGGCCGAATCCAACAAGGCCTTCGCCCACTACCGCTGGTAGCGGGCAAGGCGCCCGGTGGGCGCTGCCGCTACGGCCGGGCCCCCCGAACAACCTGAAAGCTCAGCACGATGGCCGACGCACGCCCTATCCGAGAGTTCCCCATCGCCCGAACCCGCAACATCGGGATCATGGCCCACATCGACGCGGGCAAGACCACGACGACGGAGCGGATCCTCTACTACACGGGCAAGAACTACAAGATCGGTGAGGTCCACGAAGGCGCCGCCACTATGGACTGGATGGTCCAGGAGCAAGAGCGCGGCATCACCATCACCTCGGCGGCCACGACCTGCAAATGGCGTGACTGCTGGATCAACATCATCGACACCCCCGGCCACGTGGACTTCACCGTCGAGGTGGAGCGGTCCCTACGCGTGCTCGACGGGGCCGTGGCGGTGTTCGACGCCGTGGCCGGCGTGGAGCCCCAGACCGAGACGGTGTGGCGCCAGGCCAACAAGTACTCGGTGCCGCGCATCTGCTTCATCAACAAGATGGACCGCATCGGGGCCGACTTCAATCGTGCCGTGGAGATGATCCGGGACCGCCTCGACGCCGTGCCGGCGGTGATCCAGCTCCCCATCGGCGTGGAAGGTGGCTACCAGGGCGTGGTCGACCTCCTGGCCATGGAGGCCCTGGTGTGGAACGACGACATGGGCGAGAAGTGGCGGACCGAGGCCATCCCGGCCGAGCTCGCCGCCGAGGCCGACGCGGCGCGCCACCAGCTCGTCGACGTGCTGTCGAACTACGACGACACCGTCATGGAGAAGTACGTCGGCGACGAGCAGATCACCGACGACGACCTGCGCCGGGGGCTGCGGCGCGCCACCATCGCCAGCGAGGTGGTGCCCGTCCTGTGCGGCTCGGCCTTCAAGAACAAGGCCGTCCAGCCCCTCCTCGACGCCGTCGTGGATTACCTCCCGAGCCCCCTCGACGTCCCCCCGGCCATCGGGACCACCACCAAGGGCGAGCCCATCGAGCGCATGGCCGACGACTCCGAGCCCTTCGCCGCCCTCGCCTTCAAGATCATGACCGACCCCTACGTGGGCAAGCTCACCTACCTGCGCGTGTACTCGGGCACCCTGGCCAAGGGGGCGACCATCATCAACTCCACCAAGGGCGGTCGCAAGGAGCGGGTGGGTCGGATCCTGCAGATGCACGCCAACCACCGCGAGGACAAAGACGCCATCTTCACCGGCGACATCGTGGCCGCGGTGGGGCTCAAAGACACCACGACCGGTGACACCCTGACCGATCCGGGTCACCCCATCCTCCTCGAGACCCTGGAGTTCCCCGAGCCCGTGATCCACGTGGCCGTCGAGCCCAAGACCAAGGCCGACCAGGACAAGCTGGGCAAGGCCCTCTTCGCCCTGAGCGAGGAGGACCCGACGTTCCGCGTCCGGACCGACGACGAGACCAACCAGACGGTCATCTCGGGCATGGGCGAGCTCCACCTCGAGGTCCTGGTGGACCGCATGTTGCGGGAGTTCTCGG
The DNA here is from genome assembly GCA_036511675.1 of Acidimicrobiales bacterium. Classification (GTDB taxonomy): domain Bacteria; phylum Actinomycetota; class Acidimicrobiia; order Acidimicrobiales; family UBA8190; genus Chersky-840. The sequence goes on from DATCBU010000094.1 coordinate 14,449, forward strand.
TGGACGCCAACGTGGGCAAGCCCCAGGTGGCGTACCGCGAGACCATCCGCAAGCTGGTGGAGAAGATCGAGGGGCGCTACATCCGCCAGACCGGCGGCCGGGGCCAGTACGGCCACGTGGTCATCAGCCTGGAGCCCACTGGGCCCGGCGGCGGCTACGAGTTCGTGGACAAGATCACGGGCGGGGTGATCCCCAAGGAGTACATCCCCGCCGTCGACGCCGGGATCCAAGAGGCCCTGACCAACGGTGTCCTGGCCGGGTACCCCATGGTGGACGTCCGGGTGCTGCTCACCTACGGCTCCTACCACGACGTGGACTCCTCGGAGATGGCGTTCAAGATCGCTGGATCCATGGCCGTGAAAGAGGCCGCCCGCAGGGCGAGCCCTGTCCTGCTCGAACCGGTCATGGCCGTCGAGGTGGTGACCCCCGAGGACTACATGGGCGAGGTCATCGGCGACCTCTCCTCCCGCCGGGGCAAGGTCGAGGGCATGGAACAGCGGGGCACCAGCCATGTCGTACGGGCTCTGGTGCCGCTGGGCGACATGTTCGGCTACGCTACCGACCTGCGTTCGCGGACCCAGGGCCGGGCCACGTACACCATGCAATTCAGCGCATATCACGAGGTCCCGGACTCGATTGCACGCGAGATCGTGGCTCGGGCACGCGGCGAGTAGGGGTCCCCGAACCAAGGACGGTCGCGAAGTACGGCGACCCGGTACGCCACGCAGCACACAGGACCAAAGACACAGGAAAGCGAGGCGGCCCCCGAGGGGGAGCCGCCGGAGATAGGGAGCCGGAGCAACAGTCATGGCCAAGAAGAAGTTCGAGCGCACGAAGCCTCACGTCAACGTCGGGACGATGGGTCACATCGACCACGGCAAGACCACGCTCACGGCGGCCATCACCAAGGTCCTGTCGGAGAAGAACCCGAACGTGGCCTTCACGCCGTTCGACCAGATCGACAAGGCCCCCGAGGAGAAGCAGCGGGGCATCACCATCTCGATCGCGCACGTCGAGTACGAGACCGACAAGCGCCACTACGCGCACGTCGACATGCCCGGCCATGCCGACTACATCAAGAACATGATCACCGGCGCCGCCCAGGTGGACGGTGCCATCCTGGTGGTGTCCGCCGCCGACGGCCCCATGCCCCAGACCCGTGAGCACGTGCTGCTGGCCCGCCAGGTGGGTGTGCCGTCGATCGTGGTGGCGCTCAACAAGACCGACTTGGTCGACGACGAGGAGCTCATCGAGCTGGTCGAGCTCGAGGTACGCGAGCTGCTCACCATGTACAACTTCCCCGGCGACGACGTCCCCGTGATTCGCGTGAGCGCGCTCAAGGCGCTCGAGGGTGACCCCGAGTGGACGCCCAAGATCATCGAGCTCATGGACGCCGTGGACGAGTTCATCCCTGAGCCCGAGCGCCCCATCGACCGGCCCTTCCTCATGCCCATCGAGGACGTCATGTCCATCACCGGCCGTGGCACGGTCGTGACCGGCAAGGTGGAGCAGGGCCAGGTCAAGGTGGGCGAGGAGATCGAGATCGTCGGGCTGCGACCCACCCAGAAGACCGTCGTCACGGGTGTGGAGATGTTCCGCAAGCTCCTCGACGAGGGTCGGGCCGGCGACAACATCGGCGCCCTCCTGCGCGGCACCAAGAAGGAGGATGTCGAGCGGGGCCAGGTCCTGGCCAAGCCGGGGTCGATCACCCCCCACACCAACTTCGAGGCCAACGTCTACGTCCTGACCAAGGAGGAGGGCGGCCGCCACAAGCCGTTCTTCAACAACTACCGGCCCCAGTTCTACTTCCGGACCACCGACGTCACGGGATCGATCACGCTCCCCGAGGGGACCGAGATGGTCATGCCCGGGGACAACACCGAGATGACGGTCGAGCTCCAGAAGCCCATCGCCATGGACGAGGGTCTGCTGTTCGCCATCCGTGAGGGTGGGCGCACGGTGGGCTCCGGCCGGGTCACGAAGATCCTCAAGTAAGGGATCAGGGCGCGGCGGCGGAAGGGAATCGGAGAGCCAGCATGGCAGACGCATCGCGCCAGAAGATCCGCATTCGGTTGAAGGCCTACGACCACGAGATCCTCGATCAGTCGACCGAGAAGATCGTGCAGACGGTCCTGCGGACCCAGGCCAAGGTCCAGGGTCCGGTCCCGCTGCCGACCGAGCGGCACCGCTACACCGTGATCCGCTCCCCCCACAAGTACAAAGACAGCCGCGAGCACTTCGAAATGCAGGTGCACAAGCGCCTCGTCGACATCGTGGAGCACACCCCCAAGACCGTCGACTCCCTGCAGCGGCTGGACCTGCCCGCCGGCGTCGACATCGAGATCAAGATCCAGAACGTCTGAGCCTGCCGCGCCCTGCTCCCGGGGCGAATTGCTTGTGGCAGGCCCCCGAACCCATGGTGTAACGTCGCAGGTCGGGCCGATTTCGGCCCAGTAGGGCCGAATCGACGTCTCCGAGCGCCTGCCGGCATTCCAGGTAGGGACCTCGGGGCAGAACCTGGCGAGCGCTCCGTTCGGGTCATCCCGGGCGGAGCGTTGGCATGCGAACCGGGCGCCGGCGACGGCGCCGAAGAACCGAATCAGGCGTGCCGTGACGTTGGCGGCCGCTCCAGCATGAGGACGGAAGGGACCCTATCCACCGTGGCGACCAAGGCGATCGTCGGCGAGAAAGTCGGCATGACCCAGGTCTGGGACGAGCACAACCGCGCCATTCCGGTGACGGTGCTCAAGATCGCGCCCCTGCGCGTGGTGCAGGTCAAGACGCGCGAGCGCGAGGGGTACTCCGCCCTGCAGGTGACCTGGGGGGTCCAGCGGAGGTCCGCCCTCAACAAGCCGGAGCAGGGCCACTTCAGCGCGGCAGGGGTGGAGCCGGGCCGTCATCTGGTGGAGCTCCGACTCGACGACGCCAGCGGGTTCGAGGTGGGCCAACAGCTCACCGCCGACGTCATGACCGCAGGAGAGCGGGTCGACGCCATCGCCGTGTCCAAGGGCAAGGGATTTGCCGGGGCCATGAAGCGCCACAACTTCAAGGGCCAGGGCGCCGCCCACGGCAACCACAAGAAGCACCGGTCACCGGGGTCCATCGGAGCATGTGCCACCCCCGCCCGTGTCTTCAAGGGAACCCGTATGGCGGGGCGCATGGGTGGGCACCAGGTCACCACGCTCAACCTCGAGGTGGTCCAGGCCGACGCCGAGCGAGAGCTGATCCTGGTGCGGGGAGCTGTCCCCGGACCCCGCGGCGGCATGGTGGTCCTGCGCAACACGGTCAAGGGCACCAACGGCGTGAGCGCATCATGACCACCGCCACCGCCACCGTCGCTGACACCGGCGGGCACCGCGCCCGCATCCGGCCCGAGCCCGAGCGCCGCACCGTCGACCGCCGCCGCATCGACGGCACCGTGATCGACTCCGTGACCCTCGATCCGCACATCTTCGGCGTCGAGCCCAACAAGGCCGTGCTCCACCAGGTGATCACCGCCCAGCTCGCCGCGGCCCGCGCCGGGACCCAGTCGACCCGGACACGTGCCGAAGTGTCCGGTGGTGGGGCCAA
>DATCBU010000095.1:0-83314 GCA_036511675.1 Acidimicrobiales bacterium
GCGGTGCGGTGCGGTGCGGTGCGGTGCGGTGCGGTGCGGTGCGGTGCGGTGCGGTGCGGTGCGGTGCGGTGCGGTGCGGTGCGGTGCGGTGCGGTCAGTCGTTCCGGGCGATCTCGGGTCCCGTGATCCGGTTCAGGAGCGGGAACGTCGAGGCGATGATCGCGAGTGACGCAGCGAGTCCACCGAGGACGGTCGCCCAGTACCCGATCCCGGGGATTCGGAACGCGATGTCGACCTGCGAGTGGAGGTAGAGCGCAGCAGAAACCAGACCGACGACGATCGACACAACGGCGACGAGCAGGAGCGGCAGCGCACTCTCCAGCGCGACGACGCGGTGCAGGACACCGGTGGAGACACCGGTGAGCCTGAGCAGGCTGAACGGGCGCTTGCGCTCGCTCAACCCGGCTGCGATGTTCACTGCAAGGCTGCAGGCGGCGATGATCAGGCTCGCCACGATGATCACGTCGGTCAGGTTCTGGATCATGGTGAGAAGGCGCGAGCCGTCCGGCGTATTCCCCTTGACCACCACCGGCGTTCCGCGGAAGGGAAAGGCCCGCTCGAGCGCGGTCCGTACCAGCTCGAGAGAGCTGGACGATCCGTCCGTGGCGACGACGATCGCCTCGGCGGGAAGACTCGCGATGCTCGCCACCGACAGGTGAGCGGACGGCCAGACCGTCGATGAGGACGCTGAGTTGTTCCCAGTGACCGGCTGGAGGAAGTAGCCGATCGTCGCCACCGTCGCTCCCGGTGCGCACTTGCCGATCGCGGGCGTCTTCGCCAGCTGGTCGCACGCAACCACCCCCTCTCCGTTCATCCGCTGAACAGGGGACGGGCCGACGCGGACCACCGTCACTCCGCGCGCCCCGGGCGCGGCGAGGACCCGCGTGAGGGTCTGGCCTGGGACAGAAGGAACCTCGCTGGAAGCGTCACACGAATTCGTGACTCCGCAGAGTTGGTCGTCGAGGGTTGCGGTCGACGCAGACCTGCCTCCTTGGGAGCTGACGGCAACGATCGAGCTGAGCGCCCCGATCGCTGCGCTCGCAACGAAGAGGGCGAGCACGAGCCCACTGATCGAGCGGAAGGCCGCCCGAGGGTTGTCGAGGAGCCGGCGACCGGCGATGAGCGTGGCGGGTCGACGTGCCCGCTTGGCCATGAGTCGAGAACCCATCTTGGTCAGCCACGGCCCGGCGAGGACCAGCCCCACCACGATGAGCACGAAGCCCACGAGCACCTCCAGAATCTGGCTGCCGTTGCTCTTCGGCTTGCCGGCGGCGTCGAAGTACGCGAGCAGGGCGATGCCAGCCAGAAGTGGGATGACCCGGACGATCCTCGGTGGAGCAGACGAAGCTCGTCGGCTTACGCCGAGCGGCGAGATCTGGACGCGGCGGAGCGCGAGGCGCGAGGACACGACAGCGGCGATCGGGACGCCGATGACGACGAGTGCCACGTCGATCCCCTGGAGCGAGAGGTCACCCAGGGCGAACGGAAGTCCGGCGAAGGGGACATGGACGAGCAGCGGCCGGAACAGGAAGAAGAGTGCGAACCCCACAGCCACTCCCGCGAGGGCGGCGACCGTTGCCTCCACCGCTGCGATCACCGAGACCTGATGTGGCGTCGCCCCGACAAGGCGCATCGCGGCGAAACGCTCCTCTCGCCGCGCAGCGGACAGCCGGCTCGCTGTCGCGATCAAGATGAGCACAGGCAACAACAAAGCGACGGCTCCGCCTGCCAGAATCCACTGCAGAACGGGTCCGCTCCCGACGCCGCTCTGGCAGGCGTAGCAGCTGCTCGGCGTCTGCTGAATGCCTCGGACCTCGAATGCCCCGGGGACCTGCGAGAGCCGGCGCGCGTTGTGGCCGATGACGATGATCAGCGAGTTCGGTGACGGAAGAGCCGCTGCGTCGATGGTCCCGATCGGGCGCCCGGCGAACCGGTCCCGCAGCTCGCTCGCTGGCACGGACGCGAGAAGACTCGTGAGGGCCGGCGATGCGTAGAACTCCCGTGCTCCGGGCAGGTGCGGAATCCCGGGTGGGATGGGAGTGCTCGGTCCGGTGGCGGCAACATCCACTCGGTCGATGGCCAGGCTGCCGAACTGGTCGACGCTGAGCAGCCACCACAGTCGGTCGTACGTCGAGCTGCTCGCGGTCGACGGAGGCGATTGCGCCGAGGTGTCGAGCCACGCACCACGGTCGGTCTGGGCGTGAAGCCCGTTCATGCCGGCCAGGGCGAACAGCAGCAGACCGACGCCGAGGGCAACCGCAGCCGCGGTGACGAGGACACGTAGCGCCGCCTCGCGACCGCTTCCCAACGTCAAGCGCAGGCCGAGTCGGATCATTGCGGGACCGGTGCCATCGAGGTCACGCGCCCGTCGCGGACGATCACCTCGCGATCGGCGTACGCGGCGACGCGGGGCTCGTGCGTGACGAGGATCACCGTCGATCCCTGCTCGCGCGCGGCGCGCGTCAACAGCCCCATGACCAGCTCCCCGTTCAGCGAGTCGAGCGAGCCGGTCGGTTCGTCGGCGAAGAGCACGTCGGGGCGGGCGACGAGTCCGCGCGCCAACGCGACGCGCTGGGACTGGCCGCCGGACATCTCGCCGGTTCGGTGGCGCTCCATACCCTGCAGGTCGAGGCGTTCGAACCAGCTCCGCGCTTCACGGAGGGCCTCCTCACGGTGCGTGCCACTGAGCAACAGCGGCAGGGCGACGTTCTCCTCAGCCGTCAGCTCCGGCACGAGCTGGCCGAACTGAAACACAAAGCCGAAGCGATCACGCCGCAGCCGGGAGCGCTCGGCCTCCGGCATTCCGTCGACGCGCTGACCGTCGAAGTAGACCTCGCCGGAGTCGGGAACGAGGATGCCCGCCAGGCAGTGGAGCAGCGTCGACTTGCCCGAGCCGCTTGGGCCCATCACAGCGACGATCTCGCCACGCTTCACGGCAAGACTCGCCCCGCGGAGCGCCGGGGTCTCCCCAAAGGAGAGCACGAGGTTGCGCCCCTCGATGACGACCCCTCCGGCGACGACCACGGAAGACCTGTTCGCCGGGTTCATGCCGTCACCTCTTCGGCCAGCACCGCGAGCCGGGCGGCGGTGAGGTCGATCCAGCGCAGATCAGCTTCCAAGTGAAAGAGCCCGTGGTCGGCAAGGAGGGCGTCGACGACCCCGCCCTTCTGCTTGAGGTCGGTGAGCTCGCGCATCCGAGCCAGGTGTGCGGCCCGCTGGACATCCAGGTACTCCTCCGCGGGGCGACCGAGCATGAGGGAGAGCACAACCTTCACGAAGAGGTCGGTCTGGAGGTGAGGCTCTGCAGGGATGGGAACTGCGAGCCACACCTCGACCTCGCTCTTCCCTGTCTCGGTGATCGTGTAGCGCTTGCGATCAGGGCCGGATCCGGCTTCAGCCTCGCCGACCATCGCCTTCCCGTCCCGCGCCAGGCGGGCAAGGGTCGCGTACACCTGGCCGTAGGGAAGCGGCCTGCCCCGAGCGAAGTACGCGTCGTAGTCGCGCTTCAGGTCGTAGCCGTGGCTCGGTTCGCGGTCGAGGAGCCCGAGGAGGGCCATGGGAACGCTCATATCTGAGAGCATACGCTGCGGGTATACATACGGTCAATAGGTGCACACTCGCGTCCATGCCGCTGGGCACGGCCGGGGGTGCCCCTGCCCGCGATGTGCCGTGTACAGACAGGGGTTTGGGGATCTCGGCGACCCGGGCCACCGTCCGCATCTGGTGGCCAATCCCGAAGGCGCAGTAGTAGCCGTCGACACCGAAATGAACCGACGACCGACCTGCATAGGGGGCCGCCCGGTGTTAGCGAGATTTTCCGCTTGGTCGAATCCGACGGTGTGCGCGGTCCGTCACCGATTCGGATTTGCTGCCATCCGCAAACCGTAGGATGGTCACCGCCGCAGTTCCGCCACCTCTTCCAGCCGTCCCAACTTGTGCGGGTTGCGCATCGCGTAGATCCGGGTGATGCGCCCGTCCTCGACCACCAGACTCACCGCCGTGGTTTCGCCACCGACGTCGAACCGGGCGCCCGGCAGCCCATTGAGCCAGGCAATGGTCGCCACGAGGTCCGGGAGTTCCACCAGCCGGGCCAGGAAGGCTGCCACCGTCTCGACCCCGCTGATCGGCTTGCGAGCAGCCCGCACCAGGCCGCCGCCGTCGGCGATCAGCACCACGTCCGGGGCGAGCACCTCCATCAGTCCCTGTATGTCGCCGCCGGAGATGGCGGCCAGGAACCTCTCGAGGGTCGCCTCTTGCTGGGCTCTGTCCACCTGCATTCGCGGCCGCCGCGCGGCCACGTGCTCGCGGGCGCGGTGCGCGATCTGCCGGACCGCCGCCGGCGTCATGCCCACCACCTCGGCGATCTCGTCATACGGCGTCTCGAACACCTCGTGCAGCACGAACACGGCCCGTTCGGCGGGACCGAGGGTCTCCAGCACCGTGAGCATGGCGATCGAGACGTTCTCGGCGAGCTCGGCGTCCTCGGCCACATCGGGACTGGTGAGCAGGGGCTCGGGCAACCATTCCCCGACGTACTCCTCCCGACGGCGGGACACCGATCGCAGTCGGTTCAGCGCCTGCCGGGTAACGATCCGGACCAGATAGGCCCGCGGGTCACGCACCTCCGCATGGTCCACGTCGGCCCACCGCAGCCAGGTCTCCTGGACGACGTCCTCGGCGTCGACGGCGGAGCCGAGCATCTCGTAGGCGACGGTGAAGAGGAGACCGCGGTGGGTGACGAACGGGTCGTCGGTCACGCCGTCGAAACTAGGGCGAGCGGCTTGAGGTCACAGGCGGCCGAGAACTCTTGCGACTCAATGCCCATCGCGACGTTGGAGCGGGCCATGAGGTTGGCGAGCGCGATGAACATGGTCAGCTCCACGAGGGCGGGAGGGCCGAGCGCCCTCAGCAGCGTGGCCGACAGTTCGTCGGTGACGGTCGGCGGGGTCTGCGTCATGGCCTCGGCGTATTCCATGACGTCGCGCTCTAGCGGCGTGAAGACACCCGATTCACGCCAGCCGGGGACCTCACGCGCCTTCATCACGTCGAGTCCCTCGTTGTGGGCGTGGAAGTAGCCGAAGTCCAGGCAAAAGCTACATCCCACGAGGCTGGCTACCGCCATGTGGGCGAACGACTTCAGGTTCTCGTCACACTCGTCCCACTTCTGCGCCTTACGCCCGACGCTGAAGCTGAAATTCAACACCTTCCGGTTGTGCCACGCCACCCCGACCGGCTCGGGCACCTGGCCGAACATCTTGCGGGACATCCGCTTGATCATCGCGCCGTAGATGCCGGACAGCTCTGCCTGGGGGATCCTGGGACTTCTCGACATGGTGTCTCCTCCGATTAATGGCTCTCGGCATAGAGACACCGGCCACCCATCGAATGTGACACCCGAGCCGGATATTGCCGCCAGCCGGGTCTGAGCGGCTGACGGTTCGCGTGGAGCACGGCAATTCGAGTGGAGCCGCTTGGGCTACCGCGGATCTCGGGTGCGTTTGATCCCTACGAGATCAGGCGGGCATGCAATAGGTCAGCCTGCGCCGCCAGGCCTACTCCGGCTTGCCACGTCCCAGGAGCCAGGTCGCTGTCGCCGCGCCGCGCCGCCCTGTGGTCAAAGCGAGATGGTGCGCTTTGCTCATCCACAGTGAGGACGCGGCGAGCAAGCGCTGGTCGGACTCCGCAAAGCTGGAGTACCAGAAGGTTCGGCGGCCGGTGGCGGCCAGCGGAGGGGCGCCTCCGGGATTGATCACTAGAGCGAGCACGATCATGCCAATGATGACGAGGATTCCCACGAGCGTGGCTGGGAGCGCAATGCTCGAGCTTGAGGCATCACTCGCCGACGCAAGCGGGCCAGAGGCGGATTGTGAGCTGCTGCCCCCCGATCCGTTTCCGGGGACGGTGTCCGGCAAGGCGGCGTTTCCGGAACTCGGCACCAGCGGCGTCACGCTGGTCGGAACGGTGGTACTGGGTGCCACGGCGTTCTGTGCCCCGGCAATGGCGGCCTGGCCCGTATTTCCCGCGGATTTCGATGTCGACGTCTGATCAGTTGCGGCCGGCCGTGATGCTTTCGCTTTGGGAATGTGCTTGTGAGGCGCCGTCGTTGAAGCTGCGTGGTCGGTTGGCGCCGATGTAAGAGCGGGCGGGCTTGGGGTCGTGGTTCCAGGTGTGACCGGTTCCGACGTGGGTGCACTCACTGATGGAGCAGAGACGGGAGCCGGCGTCACCGGTGACGATGTCGGTGTGGGCGACGTCTGGGTCGGTTCCGTCGGGGAAGTGACAGCGGTCGGGCTCAGGTTCGTGGTTCCAGGTGTGGCCACGCCCGACGTTGGTGCACTCCCTGATGGAGAGGAGACGGGAGCCGGCGTCACCGGTGACGATGTCGGTGTGGTCGACGTCGGGGTCGGTTGCATTGGGGATGCGACAGGGGTCGGAGGTCCGGTGGGCGGCGCAGAAGTGGGCTGCGGCGGGGAGACGGGCGTCGGTGTCAGAGTCGGTGGTTGCGCTGCAGCAGCAGCCGGGACGACGTCAAAGAGGAACGCGTTCCCGTTACTGTCGACGGCCACACAAGACGAATCGGAGGGGCACGAGACTGCGCTCAGATTGCCGAGGAGGTCGAGCAGGGTAGGTGTGGACCATGCAGAGCCGTTGTAGGTCACGTAGTTGCCGAAGTGGTCCACGGCGGTACACGACGCCCCAACACACGCAACAGCCGTCAACCCACCAAGGGGGTCGATACGGGTCAACATGGACCACGCTGACCCGTTGTAACTGATCTCATCTCCGAGGGAGTTCACGGCGACACAAGAGGCGCTTGACGAGCAGGAGACAGAAGAGAAGGAGAGGCCGAACGGGTCCATCGATTGCGGGGTTGACCAGGTTGTCCCGTTGAACGTGACCGCTTGGCCCGAGTAGTCGACGGCCACGCAGAACGAGCTCGTTGCGCATGAGACCGAACTGAGTAAACCCGAGGAGTCGACGAGTGTCGGAGCTGACCAGGTTGTCCCGTTGAACGTGACCGCTTGGCCCGCGTAGTCGACGGCGACGCAGATCGATGGGCTGGCGCACGAGACCGAGCTCAGGGTCCCTGAGGGGTCGACCGGTGTGGCCGATGACCAGGCCGAGCCGTCATACGACCACCCTTGTCCACCTGCGCCCACGGCGATGCAGGTGGACATCGAAGTGCAGGAGACTGAGGTCAGCAGGCTTGATCCGGAAGAACCGCCGCTGGCGCTCGCCTTCGCGGGTGTTGTCAACGTCCAGGCGGTGAGAAGACCCGCGATCAGGAGCACTCCTGCCAATGTCCGTGGGGTATTCGCTCGCGCTCCGAGAAGCTGCCGACCTTTCCATCCCCCCCTGTTCCGCATTTTGGACTCCAGTTGGCAGCCCCGTGACCGTTCGCGGCACGATCCAGAGTGTTGCCCCCTCCTAATTCTTCAAGACCTGAAGCTAGTGTCAAGTGGTATCACCCAGGGTCCGATGGCCATCTCTCTCAGCGCGCAGCTCGGCTGCTCCTATTCACCATCCGATCTGTTCTCAGCGCTTTCCCCACCGGCTGGATGGTGGAGCACTGATGCTCGGTTGTCCCTCGAACGCAGGTTTTGGGCGGCGTCTGCAACTGAGGGTCGGGTTGGGTAAGGCCTTAGTAGGAGTCGTTACTCCAACTCGATCGATCTGGCCTTACAGATGCGGCCTCGGCGTTCACTCCTTACGGGCGACCTCGGGTCCGGCAATCTTTTCGATCAGCGGCGGGGTGGAGGCGAGGATGACGAGGGCAGTCATGAGCCCGACGAGGACCATCACGTAGTACGGCGTGACGGGTGAGCGGAAGGACGCCCGAGTCGGCAGTCCGAGAACAGGCCTGCGGCGAGGAACCCCGGCCCGGCTGGAGAGGACGGAGATGGCGAGCCGGGCTTTCCTTGGCGTACCTGACAACCGGGATCGACGTGCACCTGCCTCGCCAGCGCGACGGGTGCAAGAGCTCGCCGGCCTCGCCGCACTCTGCGCCTCCTGATGGCGGGCCCTCCCCGTCCCCCGACGGGGGAATGGCCCGTGGCGCTATCTGATCCCCTCGGCGGCGCAACTGCCCGCTGACGCGGCTGCCAGCTGTTGCAACTGCGCCTGCTGGGTGGCCGAGAGGGTGTTGGCCATCAGCTCGCTGTAGCGGGACGCTCCGACCCCGACGATGACCTTGTCGGCGACGCATTGCCCCAGGGCGAAGTCGACCTGGTTGCCGGTCATGACACCGTCGATGATCCCGGCACGAGCCGACAACACGTCGAAGGCCGATGGCGTGATCGTCGGTGACCCCGGGGCCTTGGGCCCGGGGTCACACGAGCGCAGGTCCACGGTCGAGTCGTGCCGGGTCACCGTCGCTCCCGGGATCGTGTGGGCCCACTCGAGTGCGGTGTGCGACAGGGTCGTCGCCGACGCGGCGCTGCCCATGGCCACGTCGATCGCCATGCACGTATGGCGATGATCCCTGTAGGGCAGCGAGTTGTCTCCCTGCCAACCCTGCACGGCATTCCAGGCCCGGTCATAGCCGAGCCGGCTTCCGAGCACCTCGAACAGCGACACCTGGCCGAAGGGGCTCGGCCCGTCCAGACGGTGTTCGCCGGCGCGTAACGCCGGGGTCGGCACCCGTGCCGGCTTCCAGCCGATCGGATACTCGACGGGGCCGGCGATCTGGGCCTCGGACACCGGTGGATCACGGAAGGCGCGATCGATCGCCGCAGTGCCTCCCCTGGCCGCTAGGGCGTCGACGAAGGTGGGACCGAGGGCGTAGGGGAAGTTCAGCATGTCGGTCAGGATCTCTGGCACCGAGGCCGCCTTGCCGGCGCCGCGCGCGAGCTGGTCCTGCTCGAGTTGGTACGCCTGCTGCTCGGCGGGAGAGAGGCTCTGTTCGTACAGGTTCTCATCTCGAACGGCGTCACCCTCGATGAGAGACGTCAGCGCGGTGTCGTCACCATTCTTCACTGCTTGCCTGAGCTTGTCGAGGTCGAAGTACTGGTCTTGCAGGGCATGGGTGAGCTCGTGGGCCAGAGTGACCCTGACATAGGGCGTGAGGGCGGTCCCACGGACGAAGACGGTCTTCTTGGAGTCCACGTACAGTCCGACGATGTCAGATTGGGAGAGCGTGTTCTCCGATGCGGCGAGATTGATGTTGCCGTGGACGAGCCCTAGAGCGCGCAGTTCGCGCAGAGCAAGGCTCTGTGCGGAGCGGTCCGCCTTCGACGTCGGTTGGGGGACAGCCACCTCCTTGTCGAACTGGGAGCTGCTCAGGAACTCGACCTTGACCGGCTGTTTGAATTGGAGGCCACGGTGTTGCTCGTCGAAGCGGACGATCCCGAGGACCCGGGGATCCCACCTGGGGGTGCCACCGGAGACCGCGCTCCGGATCCCCACGGCGGCCAGCAGGGCCACCAGGACGACCGCTCCCCACCGCAGCCCACGACGATCGACGAGTCGTCGCCGGGCCGGTTCCCTGGGGCCCATGGCGAAGGCGTCGACGCTCGGCCAGGGACGCTCAACCGGGGGTTGGAGAGTCGCAGTCCGGTAGCTGCCCCAGTGCGCCCCCACGTCAGGCGTCGCATACGAAGGTTGCCAATGGTCTTCCACGGGCACGCCCGGCTGCGCCTCGGGCGGATACCAATTCCCGTCAGAGGCCAGCCAATACCCGGGACCCTGCCACCCGTCGCTCACCGAACGACCTCCCGATCCCACCGTCGCCAGGCAGAGGCATCGACCTCCGATGGCCGCTCCTTGAGGCGAGGCGGGCTGGGGCGGACGCCAACCCCGTTGCGGGTCTGTCCCCGGGGAGCGGGCTCAGAAGTGCCGCTCCAGGAAGTCGCGCAGCGGTGCGTTGACCTCGTCGGGATGACTCAGGTTGGAGGCGTGCCCGGCTCCGGCGATGCGTATCAGCCCCTCGCAGTGGGGGAGCTCCTTGGCCAAGCGCTCTGCTCTGTCCATGGGGAAGGCGGCGTCCTCCTCCCCGTGGAAGACGATGGCGGAGGCGACGATGTGCGGGACCCGGTCCCAGATGTCGTCGCGATCCATGAGCGTGCGGAACGGCTGGAGCAACGCCTCTTGGGGAGCGGCCTTCCATTTGGCGACCCACGGGGAGTAGTCGTAGCCGGGGCTCATGATGATCGATGCCACCACGCTCGTGATCGCGTCGGACGGCCCGTTGGTCATCCACTCGGTGTTCATGGCCTCGTAGGCGGGTTTCGTGTCTTCGGGTTCGACGCCCGCGTCAGTGTCGATCAGGCCGAGGCCGAGGACCCGCTCGGGGGCGCGCAGGGCGGCACGCAGGGAGATGAAGCCGCCCTGGGACATCCCGACGAAGAAGGCGGCGTCGATGCCGAGGTGTGAGAGCAGCGCCAGCGCGTCGTCGGCGGAGTCCCAATAGGTGAAGGGGCCGCGGGCCTCGGTCTGTCCGAAGCCGCGCTGGTCCCAGGTGATGCACCGGAAGTCCGTTGCCAGGGCCGCCACCTGTGGTTCGAACATCTCGTGGTCCATGAGGAATCCATGGCTGAATAGCACCGCCGCACCGCTCCCGCCGGAGTCCTCGAAGTAGACGTCCTGGCCGTTGACCGCCGCAAAAGGCATGATGCTTCTCCCCGCTCCTGTGGTGCATCCCATGATGCCCTCGAGCGGGCGCCCTGCGTAGGGCCTGAACGAAGTCGAGCGTCAGACGCGCTCGGTCGGTCGAGTCCGAAGCAGGCCATTGTCCTTGTGACCCCGGCGGTGCTTGGCTTCGACGTCTCTCGGCCCGATCGGCTCGCCGCACGAGCCGCACACCAGGACGGCTTCGGCTGCGGACCCGCATGCCTTGTGGGACACCTCCAGGGGCGGGCCGAAAGGCGCGGCGTAGCGGTCCCCCCATTGGCGCAGGGCGGTGAGCACGGGCCAGAGGTCTCGGCCCTTGTCCGTGAGCCGGTAGTCGTGGCGAGGCGGGTGCTCGGAGTAGGGCACCCGGGTCAGGACGCCGGCGTCGACCAGGCGGGCCAGGCGCTGCTGCAGGATGTTGCGGGAGATGCCGAGGCGCCGCTGGAAATCGTCGAAACGGCTGACGCCCAGGAAGACGTCCCGGACGATGAGCATGCTCCACCACTCGCCCACGACCTCGAGACACTGCGCCACCGAGCAGTCCATGTCGGCGAAGCTCTTCCGTTCCATGACTGCAGACTAGTGAGTTGCATGATGGAATGCAATGGCCTACAGTGCGTCCTGTGACCGAACCCACCGTGGTGTCGTCGCCGGTTGGCCCGGGCGCCACGCCGGTGGTCGGGACACGCAACTCCGCCATCTTCGCCGTGACCGCACTCGGCGCCTTCATGGCGTCACTCGACCTCTCCATCGTGAACGTCGCCTTCCCGGCGCTGGAGCGGTCTTTCCCCCACGACTCCCGGGCCGCGTTGGCCTGGGTGATCACGGGGTACAGCATCGTGTTCGGGTCTCTGCTGGTCACCGCGGGGCGCAGTGCGGACCGGATCGGCCGCAGGCGGGTGTTCTTCGCCGGGCTGGCCGTGTTCAGCCTGGGATCGGCGTTGTGCGGGCTGGCCCCGTCCGTGAGCCTTCTGGTGGCGGGGCGACTGATCCAGGGCGCCGGAGCCGCGGCCATGCTGCCGGCATCGCTGGGGCTCCTCCTCGGCGCCTTCCCGGCCGAACGGCGTTCTCAGGTGGTCGCCATGTGGGGAGGCGTGGGGGCGCTGGCGGTGGCGACAGGCCCTTCCCTCGGGGCCCTGCTGATCTCGGCGGGCGGGTGGCGGTGGGCGTTCTACGTGAACCTCCCGGTCGGCGCCCTGGCCTGGGTCCTGGGCCGCCGTGTGCTGATCGATGCCAAGTCCGACGAGGTGCGCGCCCACCCCGATTACCTGGGTGTCGTGCTCGTGAGCACCGCGCTGGCGGCACTGGTCCTGGCCATCTCCGAGGGACCGACGTGGGGATGGTCGAGCGGACGGGTGGTGGTCTGCTTGGTGGCCTCGGTCGTCGTGGGTGCGGCCTTCCTGTACCGCTCCGCGCATCATGCCGCACCGGTGTTGGACCTGACGCTGTTCTCGGCTCGGTCCTTCAGCGTGGCGAACGCGGCCACGTTGCTCTACGCCATGGGATTCTTCGCCATGCTCCTCGGCAACATCCTCTTCCTCACCTCGGTGTGGCACTACACGATCCTGCGCGCCGGTCTGGCGGTGACCCCCGGGCCGCTCGTGGTGGCGGCGGTGTCGGGTCCCGCCGGTCGAATCGCGGCGCGCGTCGGGTTCCGCCGCGTCCTGTTGACAGGGACGGCGTGTTTCACCGGCGGGCTCGTCTGGTACGCGACGCGGATCGGCCTGCACCCTGCCTATGCGGCCCGTTGGTTGCCGGCAACGCTGATCACCGGTCTCGGGATCGGCCTCACCTTCCCGGTGTTGAGCGCTGCCGCCGTGTCGAGCCTGCACCCCGAGCGGTTCGCCGTCGGGAGTGCGGTCAACCAGACCGCTCGACAAGTCGGCGGTGCCTTCGGCGTGGCGTTGCTCGTCGTCATCCTGGGCGTGCCGCACACCGCCGTCGCCGCCCTCGACAACTTCCGGCACCTGTGGTGGTACGCGGCCTCGATGGCCCTGCTGTCGGGTCTGGCCTGCACCCTCCTGCGCCCGGCGCGCCCCGGGGTGCCCCGACCGGTGGCGGTGACCGAGTCGGCGAACCCCGGGCCGCGTGTCGGCGGTGTGTCGCTCGGGCCCGCACCGGTGCCCGAGCGCACCCTGGCGATGGGGGACTTCACGACATCGTGACCGGACATGTCCTGGAGCCCGTCAAATGCAAGACCACGCGGACCAGGAGAACGCCGGCTCCGAGCAGAGCCCCCAAACACGATCGTGATGAGTCGCTGGGCCCCGGTCACCCGGCTTCGGATCGTTGCGATGGTCTCGAACGCCACCAGAGCCAGGGCACTGCTCCGCGCCACAGAGCTCCTGGACCTCGGCAAAAGTCGGGGCCAGGGGCTTCTCGCACAACAGTGCCTTTCCGATGCCAAGGTGGCCAGAAGGAGCGCACGGTGGGTCGCCGTGGGTGCGGTGATCATGACGGCGTCGATCCCGGGGTCGTCGATCACTCGCTGCGGGTCGGCGATCAAGTATCGGAAGGGACAATCCGTGCCGTCGAGTCCCCCGACGATGCCGATGGGTCGGCGGCTCCCACCGTCACGATCTCGCCGTCCTCGGCCATCTTGCGCAGACCGTCGGCGTGGTCTGTCCGATCCTGCCGCAGCCGACGACCGCTGCGGGTCGGGCTCGTCGGCACCGCGCCGCTCAGCGCGTCGGTTGGTGGGTGCGCGCCGCGGGTTCGGCAGTCAGTCGGGGCCGGGGCCGACCGGGCGCCACCCCCACCGCGATCGAGGGCCCCAGGCCGGCGGCGGCGGCGAGCTCGTCGAGGGCCTCGGGGATGTAGCGCGCCAGGTCCGTCAGGCGCGGCACCGTCTCGGAGCAGGCCATCAGGCCCCAGTTCAGGACGCCGCGGTAGCTCATGACGGTGATGTTCAACCCCGCGCCGTCCATGACCGGTCCCAGGGGGAAGCCGGCCACGAGCTCGGACCCGGCCAGGTACAGCGGAAAGTCCGGTCCCGGCACGTTGGAGATCACCAGGCTGTGGATCGGTCGGTGGTGTTCGGCCAGCTTCAGCCGGGAGTAGGCGCGCGCCGCGGCGGAGAACACGTTCGGCGTGGCGTGCTCCGCCCAATTGAGCAGCACGTCCGCGCCCAGTGCGTTGTGCTCCTCTTTGGCCCCCTTGGTGCCTTCGCGGATCGACTGGAGCCTCTCGAGGGGGTCGGCGATCTGACAGGGCAGTGCGACGAACATCGCCGAGACCCGGTTGGCGCCGCGCTGGTTGGCGACGGTCGGGGCGGTCGAGACCGGGACCGTGGCCACGAGCGGCTCCTCGGGTAGCTCGTGGCCGTCGATGAGGTACCGCCGGAGCGCTCCGGCACACACGGCGAGGATCACGTCGTTGAGGGTGGTGCCACAGGCTCGCTTGATGGCTTTGGCGTCCTCGAGGGAGATGGAGGAGAAGGCCACGCGCCGGTGCGGTGTGATCGAGGCGTTGAGCGAGGTACGCGGCGTGGTCAAGGGCAACGCGGCATGAACCGAACCTCGCGCCCTGACCCGCAGCACGTCGAGCACCGCCCACCCGGTGCGCCACGCCAGCTTCGTCATCCCCAGAGGCCGGGTGAGGCGGGTCCCGATCGTATGGGCCATGAGCCGGAGATCCGAGGGCAGGTGTTCGTCCGCCGCCAGGGGTGCGTCGGGCACGGGTCGGGCCGGTGGTTCGGGCTCGAGGTCGAAGAGCTGCGACAGCAGCTCGGCTCCTGAGACCCCGTCGATGGTGCAGTGATGGATCTTGGTGACCATCGCGATCTGACCACCCCGGAGTCCTTCGACGATGTACATCTCCCACAGGGGCTTGGTCCGGTCCAATTGTCGGCTGCACACGTCACCGACGAACTCGGCCAGCTCCTCGACCCCGCCCGGAGCGGGCACGGCGGCGCGGCGGATGTGGTGCCCGATGTCGAACGTCGGGTCGTCGACCCAGTAGGGGTGGCCCAGGCGTAGCGGGACCTCGACCAGTCTCCGCCGGAAGATCGGGGCCTGCTCGAGTCGGGAGCTGACGAGGTCGCAGAGTTTGTCGAAGGAGTAGCCGCCCGGGACGGTGGTGGGGTCGAAGATCGCCGCCATCGAGACGTGCATGTGCAGGCTCGGTGTCTCGAGGTACAGAAACGTGGCATCGAGCCCGGTCAGCTGTTCCATGGTCGTGTCGCCCTCGTTGGTCGGTTCGGGCCCCCCCGACGCCCCTCGGTCGCCCGCCGTGTCGGCGTGCGCCATCTTCCCACCATGAGCGAGGATGGTGCCATGGCGTGGGCATGGGTGTACCTGGCCGTGAGCCTGGTGGGCGCGGTCCTCGTGGTGAACGCCTTCCGTCCTGCCCGGCACCGGCTTCTGGCGGTCCCGAGCTTTTTCGCCGGGTGGTACACCGCCGAGATGCCGCTGTGGCACGTCGCCTGGCAGGGGGCCGCCACCGTGGCGTTCGGGCTCGAGGGAGCCCTGGGTTCCTGGCCGGGGTGGGTCGCCCTGGGCGTCAACGCGGCCTCGTGGACCGGTCTCGCCGTCCACGCCCGGGTCTCGGCCGGCGCGCAGGGCGTCTTTCTGCGAGCCGAGCAGGAGATGCCCCTGCCCCCGTCGGATGTCGAGGGTCTCCCCCGGCACGGCGGCGACACGATGTGGCGCTTCCCCCGTCTTCTCTATCCACTCCCGCGCCCGGCTCGCTCGGTGCAGGTGCTGCGCAACGTCGACTACGGGGGAGACGGCCTGCGAGCACAGCGCCTCGACATCATCCGGCGACGCTCGGAGCCACCTCGAGGTGCGCCTGTGCTGGTGTACATCCACGGAGGGGCCTGGGTCATCGGGGACAAGCGCGAACAGGGCCTTCCACTGCTGCACGAGCTGGCCCGGCGGGGCTGGGTGACGGTCACGATCAACTACCGCCTGAGCCCGCGCGCCACGTGGCCCGACCACATCGTGGACTGCAAGCGGGCGGTGGCGTGGGTGCGTGAGCACATCGCCGAGTACGGCGGTGACCCCGGGTTCATCGCCGTGTCCGGAGGGTCGGCCGGGGGGCATCTGTCCGCCCTGTTGGCGCTCACCCCCGGCGACCTGGCTTTCCAGCCGGGGTTCGAGGACGCCGACGCCTCGGTGGACGTGTGCGTCCCGTTCTACGGCGTGTACGACATGACGGCGGGACGCGGAACGTCACGCTACGACGAGGGCCTGCTCGCATTGCTCGAGCGCCGGGTGTTCAAGCGCCGCCTGGCCGAGGATCCCGACGTGTTCGAGGCGGCGTCGCCGCTGTGTCGGGTCAATGCCGACGCACCGCCCTTCTTCGTCGTCCACGGCACCAACGACACCCTCGTGCCCGCGGCCGAGGCGCGTGCCTTCGTGGCCGCCCTGCGTGGTGTGTCGACGTCGCCTGTGGTGTACGCCGAGCTTCCCTACACCCAGCATGCCTTTGACGTGCTTCCCTCGGTGCGCAGCGCGCACGCCGTGGCTGCGGTCGTGCGCTTCCTCGAAGGGGCCCGGTTCCGCGCCGCCGAGGCCGCGGCGACACAGACCACGGCTCCATCGGCAGGGTGACCGGGGTGCCACGAACAGCGTCCTGTGGCACCAGGCACTACCCATAGGCACGGCATCTGACGTAGCATTCGTAACTAGAACGCGTTCCCGCGTGAGGGCCGCGTGACACCCGATAGGGCCTGGACAGGGATGTCGCGGATGTGGGCGCGCCAGGTCCGACGGGGTGGCATGGCAAGCTTGGGTGTGGCTTTGGGGAAGAGTCACAGGTGAGGATTGGGACGCAGAGGGGGGCCTGGTGAACGCGAAGCGAGAGAGGGTGCGAATGCGAGCGCGCCGACGAGGCTGGGCGCCGGCAATTACCCCACGTACCGGGGTTGTCGTCCTACTCTCCGTGTGCGCAATGACGCTGGTCGCCTGCTCGTCCAAGAAGGCGCCCTCGGCGACGTCATCGACCCAGGCCTCGACCCCCACGGGGGGATCGGGCACCTCGGGCACCTCGGGCCCGTCCCCCGGTGTGAAGGGCACGTCGGTGACCGTGGGCCAGGTCGACGACCTGTCCTCGCCCATTCCCGGCTTGTTCAAGGGGGCCGAGGACGGGACCAAGGCCTACTTCGCCTATATCAACAGCAAGGGCGGGGTGAACGGCCGGAGGATCATTCTCGATGCCCAGGACAGCACCTTCCAGGGGGGCCAGGTGGCCACGGTCACCGGCAACCAGATCCGTACCGAGTTCGCCCTCGTGGGCGGGTTCTCCCTACTCGACTCGGCGGAGAAGCCCCTGATCGACCTGGCCCGCGTCCCCGACGTCGGGTTCTCGTTGAGCCCCGGGCTGTCGACGGACCCCTACCTCTACAGCCCGCTGCCCAACCCTGAGAATTACTACCCGCTCAATCTCTTCAAGTACCTGAAGAAGACGTACCCGCAGGCCGTGAAGAAGGTGGGGATCATCTGGGAGAACGCCACGGCTTCGACCACGGCCGCCGAGACCGCCGTCGAGGCGGCCATGAAGGCGTCGGGCTTCCAGATCGTCTACGACCACGGCGTGGGCCCCTTCGACACCAACTTCCTCCCCGACATCATCTCGATGAAGAGCAAGGGCGTGAAGTTGTTCTTCTCGACCGAACTGCCCGACAACTACGCGGCCACGCCGGCCAAGCAGTTCCAGCAGCAGAACTTCAAGGCGATCAACATCGAGGGCGCGGCGTACTCGAGCCAACTGCTCAAGCTGGCGGGCAGTGCCGCCAACAAGATGTACATCGAACAGGGGTACGCCTTGTACCTGGGGCAGGATGCCAAGTCCGTCCCGGCCGTGGCCTTGTTCGACAAGTGGATGAAGAAGGTCGACCCCAACCCCAACTTCGAGATCGAGGCCGTGTACGGCTGGGCCTCGGCTGAGCTCTTCGCCCAGGCCTTACAGACCGCCGGCAACCCGCCCACGAGGGCCGGGCTCATCGCCGCGCTCAACAAGGTGACGTTCTTCGACGCCGGCGGGCTCGTCCCCCCCAGCGACCCGGCCCAGGCCGTGCCCTCGGGGTGCTTCCTCATGGCGCAGGTGCAGAACGGCAAGATCAAGCGGGTGGCGCCGACGGCGACGGCCGGCTTCTACTGCGGCTCGAACAGCTTCTTGAAGGAGCCCGGCTACACGGCGATGATTCGGCCGACGTCGTAGGGGGCCCGATGGACCATCGCAAGGCTCGGATCTCGGGCACGAGCCCGCCGGAGTGCGTGGCGCGGTGACCGTATTCCTCAGCTATCTCATCGCCGGGCTCGTCTTCGGGGCGATCTACGCCGTCAGTGCCAGCGGCCTGGTGGTCACCTACAACACCACCGGCATCTTCAACTTCGCCCACGGCGCCATGGGCATGGTGATGGCGTACCTGTTCTGGCAGCTGTGGCAGGGATGGGGCCTGCCCGAGCTGGTCTCGCTCGCCATCGTCCTGTTCGTGGCGGCTCCCGTCCTCGGGGTCGTGGTCGAACGGGTCGTCATGCGCCCGCTCTACGGCGCGGCGACGAGTATCCGTTTGGCCGTCACGCTGGGCCTCCTCCTAGTGCTGGTCGGCGCGGCCGGCGCCATCTGGAGCCCGACGGCCAACACGTACAACACGCCCGAGCTCTTCACCGGCAACCCCATCTCGGTGGCGGGGATCACCCTCTCGTGGGAGCAGCTCATCACCGTGGCCGTGGCCATCGCGGTGGCGATCTTCTTGCGGGTGTTCTTCCGTCGCACTCGCACCGGCGTGGCCATGCGGGCCGTGGTGGATGACCCGAGCCTGGCGTCGCTGGCCGGGGCACCCTCGGGACGCATCTCCGCCTACGCCTGGATGATCGGCGTCATGTTCGCCGGGCTCGGTGGCATCCTGCTCGCACCCAGCGTGCAGGGCATGAACATCCAGACCCTCACCCAGCTCGTGATCTACGGCTACGCCGCCGCCGTGGTGGGGCGGTTGCGCAGCCTGCCCATGACGTTCCTGGGGGCGATGATCCTCGGGGTGGCCAACGCCATGGCCATCGGCTACGCCCCGGAAGGGGTGAAGAACGACGTCGACGCGGCGCTGCCCATGGCGATGTTGTTCCTGGCACTGCTCCTCATCCCCGAGGTACGCCTGGCCATCGGCCGGGTGGTCCGGGTGCGACCCCCGCGCGTGGCCAGCGCCCGGACCACGCTCACCGGCGCCGTGGTGGTCGTCGTGGCCGTCGTGGTGCTCGGAGCCGTGTTGACCGGCGACAACCTCTTCACCATGGGCAACGCGCTGGCGTTGTCGCTCCTGGCCTTGAGCCTCGTGCCCCTATCGGGGTACGCCGGCCAAGTCTCGCTGTGTCAATTCACGTTCTTGGGCATCGGGGCCGTGACGATGCACGCCGTCGACGGGGGCAGCTCGGTACTCGGGCTCCTGGCCGCCATCGGGGTGTGCGCCGGGGTGGGTGCGGTGCTGGCGCTGCCGGTATTGCGCCTCCGGGGCCTGTACCTGGCCCTCGCCACCTTGGCCTTCGCCGTGCTGATGGACAACGTGTTCTTCCAGTCGAGCTCGGTCATGGGCGTCGGCGGTACCGTGGCTGTCGGTCGTCCCGACATCTTCGGCATGCACTTCACCACCGATCGCGCCTTCGACGTGTTCCTCGCCATCATCCTGGGGCTCTGCCTGATCGGGGTGGGGGCGCTGCGCCGGGGGCGTTTCGGCCGCCGCCTGGTGGGCATGAGCGACTCACCCGCGGCGTGCAGCACCGTCGGGTTGAGTCTCACCGTCACGAAGCTGCTCGTGTTCGCCTTCTCGGCCGGGATGGCAGGCCTGGCGGGCGCGCTCTACGGCGGGATCTCGACGGTCGTCGGGGCCCAGCAATTCAGCTTCCTCTTCAGCATCGCCATCTTCGTCGGGGTGACGCTCGCTGGTGTCAATCTGCTCACCGGTGCCGTCCTGGCCGGGGTGTTCGTGGCCGTCGGCCCCGTCATCGGCTCGCACATCCCGCAGATCCCCAACCTGACCCAGCTGCTCATCGGCTTCGGGGTGGTGACCATCGGGCGCAATCCCAACGGTATCGGCAAGTTCTACGCCGAGGTCACCGACTTCTGGAACCGGCGCCAAGGGCGTTCGGGACAGATCCTCGACCAGCTGGACTCCGGTGCCGGGGTCCCGGTGCCAGAATCGGTCCCTGCTCCGGCATCGGCCATGAGCGCGGTGGGGGCGGAGGTGAGCTCCGTTGTCTGAGCTCGCCGTCGAGGAGATCTCCGTCCGCTTCGGCGGGCTCCAGGCCCTCCAAGATGTCAATCTCGAGGTGCACGCCGGTGCCGTGAACGGCCTCATCGGGCCCAACGGGGCCGGCAAGACGACATTGTTCAACGTCATCACCGGACTGCAGCCACCCACGCAGGGCCGGGTGCGTCTGAGCGGTGAGGACATCACGGGCGTCGCGCCCCATCGCCGGGCGCGACTCGGCATCGCCCGCACTTTTCAGCGACTCGAGCTGTTCGGAACCCTGACGGCACGCGAGAACGTCCAGATGGCGGCGGAGACCCGGCGGCGGCGCCCGACGGGCACAACCTCGCGCGCCGAAGCCGACATCATCCTCGCCCACGTCGGGCTGTCCCATGTCGCCGACGAGCCCACCGACCTGCTGCCCACCGGTCTGGCCCGACTGGTCGAGCTCGGTCGGGCCCTAGCCACGGGGCCCTCGGTGCTGCTGGTCGACGAACCGAGCTCGGGCCTGAACCAGGAGGAGACCGTCGAGCTCGGGCGCGTCCTCGTGGACCTGGCCCACCGGGGCATCGCCGTGCTGTTGGTGGAGCACGACATGAGCCTCGTGATGACCATCTGCGACCACGTGAGTGTCCTCGACTACGGGGCCATCATCGCCAATGGCGACCCGGCCACGGTCCAGGCCGACCCCGCCGTGCAGGCCGCCTATCTCGGTGCGGTCGAAGACGACCCCGCTTCGCAACCCTCGTCGCCGGTCTTCGTGGGCTCCCCCGCCACCCCGGCGCGCCCGGGGCCCGGGCCCTCGGCCTCCACCATGGTCGCCTTCCCCACGCCGGCCCCGATGACGGCGAATACCCCGATGTTGTCGATCAGCGACGTCTCCGCCGCCTATGGGCGCATCGAGGTCGTCCACGGGGTGTCGCTCGAGGTTCCCGAAGGGTCGGTCTACGCGCTGCTCGGCCCCAACGGGGCCGGCAAGTCCACATTGCTCAAGGTGGCGAGCGGCCGGATGCCGGCCACGTCCGGCACGGTCACCTTCGACGGCGAGGAGATCCGTCGACCGGTGCCCGACCGCCTCGCCCGCAAGGGGTTGTGTGCGGTGCCCGAAGGGCGCGCCGTGTTCCCCAACCTCACCGTCGCCGAGAACCTCCTCATGTACAGCTACCGCAGCAGGGCGACCAAGGTGGCCGACCTCGAAGAGCAGAGCTACGCCCGGTTCCCCGTCCTCGGGGAGCGGCGCCGGCAGTTGGCGGGACGCCTCTCGGGAGGCGAGCAGCAGATGCTGGCGCTGGCCCGGGCCCTGTTCACGAACCCGCGCATGCTCCTGCTCGACGAGATCTCCATGGGCCTGGCCCCGCTCGTGGTGGCCGAGCTCTACGAGCTCGTGGCGCAGGCCGTTGCCGACGAAGGCATCACGATCCTGTTGGTGGAGCAGTTCGCCCAGACCGCGCTGGCCATCGCGGATCAGGCCGGGGTCATGGTCAACGGCCGCCTCGTGCGTGCGGGGTCACCGGCGGAGGTCGGCGAGCACCTGCTGGACGCCTACATGGGCGAAGCGGGCTGAGCTCAGACCTTCTGCGCCACGATCTCTTCGCTGACCTTCCACAATCTCCGGGCCGCCTCGTCGTCGCGCGCCGCGGCGGAGGGAGTGCGGGGCTTGCATTTCACGAAGTACCGGCCCGTGACGGTGGCCACGTCGGGAGAGGACGCCAGGTAGATCGACGTGCGCGCCCCCTGCTCGGCGCTCAGGACGAAGGGCTTGATGACCTTGAGCCCGAAGGCGAGCACGCCCGACGTGTCGCCGTCGCGGCCGTACCCGGTGGCGACGACGCCGGGGTGCAGGCAGTTGACCGTGACCCCGGTCCCCTCCAGTCGTCGGGCCAGCTCGGTCGTGAAGTAGATGTTGGCGAGCTTCGACTTCGAGTAGACCTGCATGCCGCTGTACCCGAGCGACGATTGCAGGTCATCGAAGTTGAGTCCCTTGCGCGCCCCTTTGTGGGCGGTAGAGGCCACGTTGACCACCCGTGACGGCGCGCTGTCCTTGATGCGGTCCAGGAGCAGCTCGGTGAGGACGAAATGCCCCAGGTGGTTGACGGCAAACGTCGCTTCCAGGCCCTCGTCGGTCTCTTGTCGACTCGACAGCACCACGCCGGCATTGTTGACGAGGACGTCGATGCGGTCACAGCGCGCCAGGATCTCCGCCGCGCCCCGGCGGGTCGAGGCGATGCTCCCGAGGTCGAAGACCACGAGGTCGACGCCGTCGTTCCCCGAGCGGGACCGGATCTGGGCTACGGCCGCCTCGCCGCGGGCGCGGTCGCGCACCGTGATCAGGGTCTTGGCTCCGGCCTTGGCCAGGGCGACGGCGGTCTCGAGGCCGATGCCGGAATTCGCTCCCGTGATGACCACCGTCTTGCCCGTCATGTCGGCGACGTCCATCGATCCATCCTCCATCGTCGGGCCGGGAAGCCGGCCTGCACCCGGGATCGACCTTAGATCCACCGGGAGAGCCAGGCGGCGTGGGGGTCGCCGGGCCTCTCGACCCGCTCGTTGCCGGAGACCCCCCCGACCCCTGTACGGTGACGGGCCGTGCCGATGCCAACCGACGTCGGGGTGGTCGACTGCATGATCGGGTTCCCGAGCGCCCGGGCCGCCCGGCGCTTCGACTTCCTCAAGCCACAGCTGCGCGACGAGGAGAGTGCGTCGTCGGACTCACCCATCTCCTACATGTTCAAAGACGACGACCCCAATCGAGTGACCGAGGAAGACGATCCCGTGGCGGTGACCCTTCGGGAAATGGACCGCTTCGGCATCGCCATCGGACTGGTGGGACTGGCGGGTTCGGTCGTCGACCGCGCCCTGTCCGAGCATCCGCACCGCTTCAAGGCGAACCTCGAGGCCCTGGACCCCAACGACATCACGGGAGCCGTGCGGCGCATCCGAGAGGCACATACCGACCACGGCATCAAGGCGGTCACCACGTTCCCGGCGGGGTGCAACCCCCAGGTGCCCGTCAGCGATCGCCGCTACTACCCCGTCTACCAGGCGTGCATCGACCTCGACCTGCCCATCGTCGTCAACGCCGGGATCGCGGGGCCGCGTGTGCCATCGGCGTGCCAGGACGTCATGCATTTCGACCAGGTCTGTTACGACTTCCCGGAGCTGCGCATCGTCATGCGACACGGAGCCGAGCCCTGGGAGGAGCTGGCCGTGAAGTTGATGCTCAAATGGCCCGGCCTGCACTACATGACGAGTGCCTTCGCCCCCAAGTACTACCCGAAGGCGATCATCGACTATGCCAACACGCGGGGTGCCGACAAGATCATCTACGCCGGGTACTTCCCCATGGCCCTGACCTTGGAGCGCATCTTCTCCGAGTTGGCCGACGTCCCCTTGCGCGACCACGTATGGCCGAAGTTCCTGCGCGAGAACGCCATGCGGGTGTTCAAGCTCGACCACTGACCTCGACGGTGGCGTCCGACGACGTTCAGTCGGTGAGGCCCTTGAAGTAGTCCCCGCGCCGTGACTCCCAGCTGGCGAGGTCGAGCTCGCCAGGTGACGCCGAGCGTCCCGTGAGCCAGGCCAGGAGCTGTCGCCTCTCGACCCCGTCGGCCAGGCGCCCCGGGACCGTGGCCAGGGTGAGCTGCAATTCGCGCCGGACATAGTCCTCGGCCCAGTCCTGCGGGCTGTAGTCGACCCCCATGTCGACATGGTGAATCTCCACCTCGCGCCACCGGAAGTACGGCAAGGCCCGACACGGCCACGGCCGTCCCCGCGACAGCCCGTTGCCGTTCCACGCCTCGGGTGTCATGTCCACCCACGCCGTCTCCAGCTCGGTGACCGACCGCATGGTGTCGTCCACCAAGGCCGACGCGCTG
Source organism: Acidimicrobiales bacterium (assembly GCA_036511675.1). Classification (GTDB taxonomy): domain Bacteria; phylum Actinomycetota; class Acidimicrobiia; order Acidimicrobiales; family UBA8190; genus Chersky-840. The sequence continues at coordinate 23,668 of DATCBU010000095.1, forward strand.
CGACCCGCTCCGGCCTCGATGGCACCCGCTCGTTCCTGGCGTCCGCCCGCGTATTGCTCGACCGCATCACCGTCGAGGGCGGCGCGCAGCATGCGAGTGTGGGAGTCGGCGTTGCGCGCCAGATGGGTGATCACGTGCCCCACGGTCCAACCCTCGAGCCGGCTCGGGCCGTGCACGGCGGCGTCGTCGAGGTCCGACACCGTGGCGACCAGCCGGTCGTGCGAAGACTGGCACTCGCCCCACACCGTCTCGAGCTCGGCCCGGGTCCCCGGCGCGGTGTGCGGGTCGTCGCTCGGCATCAGGTGTGGTCGTCGGTGTCCTTCGGAGCCAATGCGACGATGACCTCAGGCTCCCCCTCCCGCAATTCGAGCTCGGCGACACCCCCGGCGTCGCGGAGGTCGGACTCGGCCAGGCGGAGCAGGGCCAGACGCTCGGGGCTGTCGACGACGATGAGCTTCGCCACCTCGGCCCGCATCGACACCTGGGCACCGGTCTTTGCCTTGCGCACTTCCCCGAGCACCGACGCGGCCATGTCGAGGACGGCGACGTCCCCGTGCTGCGGCACCCCGGAGAGCTCCTCGGCGTCGGGCCACGGGGCCCGGTGGATCGAGCCGTCATGCCACCACGACCACACCTCTTCGGTGACAAAGGGCACGAAGGGGGCCAGCAGCCGGAGCTGCACCGACAGCGCAGCGGCCAGCGCGGCCCGCGCCGACACGGGGCCGGGGTCGTCGGAGTCCTCGTAGGCGCGGGTCTTCACCAGTTCGAGGTAGTCGTCACAGAACGACCAGAAGAACGCCTCGGTACGCTCCAGGGCGCGCGCGTAGTCGTAGGAGTCGAGTGCCGTCGTGGCCTCGACGAGCACCTCCGCCAGCCGGTGCAGCATGGCGAGGTCGAGCGGGGCGGTGACGGCTTCGCCCGATGTGGTGGACCTCGTGCCGAGTCGCGTCAGCACGAAACGCGACGCGTTGAGGATCTTGATGGCCAGGCGCCGTCCTACCTTCATCTGCCCTTCGTCCACCGCCGTGTCCACCCCGGGCCGGCCGCTCGCCGCCCAGTACCGCACACCGTCGGCGCCATGGGACCCCAGAAGGGGCAGTGGGGTCACGACATTGCCGCGGGACTTCGACATCTTCTTGCGCTCGGGGTCGAGCACCCAACCCGAGATGGCAGTGTCGGTCCAGGGGAGAAAGCCGAACTCGAGCTCGGTCCGCACGATCGTGCTGAACAGCCACGTCCGGATGATCTCGTGGGCCTGGGGGCGGAGGTCCATAGGGAACACCAGCGAGAAGAGCTCGGGGTCGTCTTCACGCCGGCCCGCGATCTGTGGTGTGAGCGACGACGTGGCCCAGGTGTCCATGACGTCGGGGTCACCCACGAACCCGCCGGGCTCACCTCGCTGGTCCTGGTGATACCCGTCGGGGACGTCGCTCGAGGGGTCAATGGGCAGGCGGTCGTCGGCGGCGAGCAGGGGATGGTCGTGGTCGACCGAGCCGTCCTCGTCCACCGGGTACCACACGGGAAACGACACCCCGAAGAAACGCTGGCGGCTGATGTTCCAGTCACCGTTGAGGCCCTCCACCCACGCCTCGTACCGATGGCGCATGTGCGGCGGGTGCCAGCGCAACTCGCGACCGCGCTCGAGCAGGCGGGCGCGCATGTCGAGCGTCCGCACGTACCACTGGCGGCTGGAGACGATCTCGAGAGGCCGATCACCCCGTTCGTAGAACTTGACCGGGTGCCGGATGGGGCGGGGCTCGCCCACCAGGGCCCCGCTCTCGATCAGCATCTCCACGATGCGGGTCCGGGCCTGGGAGACGGTGCGGCCCTCGAGCTCGGCGTAGGCGCGCCCCGCCGCGTCGGGGTCCTGCGACGGCCAGCTCTCCTCGCCCCACGGCACGGCGCGCAGGCGCCCGTTGCGACCCACGACGGTGCGGGTCGGCAGCGACAGCTCGCGCCACCACGTCACGTCGGTGGTGTCCCCGAACGTGCAGATCATGGCGATGCCCGAGCCCTTCTCGGGATCGGCAAGAGGGTGGGCGAGCACCGGCACCGAGACGTCGAACAACGGCGTGAGCACGTCGCGGCCGAACAGGGGACGGTAACGGTCGTCCTCGGGGTGGGCCACCAGCGCCACACAGGCGGGCAGCAGCTCCGGGCGGGTGGTCTCGATGTCGACGGCACCTTCGTCGGTCGCCAGCGCGAAGCGCAGTCGGTGGTAGGCGCCGTCGAGCTCGCGGTCTTCCATCTCAGCTTGAGACACCGCCGTCTGGAAGTCCACGTCCCACTGGGTGGGGGCCTCCGCCGAATACGCCTGCCCGGCGCGCAGCATCCGTAGGAAGGCGTGTTGGGATGTCCGGCGGGAGGTGGTGTCGATGGTGGCGTAGTTCTGGGTCCAGTCCACTGACAACCCCAGGGTCCGCCATAGGTGCTCGAACGCCTTCTCGTCCTCCACCACCAGGCGGTCGCACAACTCGATGAAGTTCGGCCGCGAGATGGAGACGGTGTCCTTGCCTGGCTTCTCCGGAGGGGTGAACGACGGGTCGTAGCGCAGGCTCGGATCACACCGGACGCCGTAATAGTTCTGCACGCGACGCTCGGTGGGGAGGCCGTTGTCGTCCCATCCCATGGGGTAGAAGACCTCGTAGCCGCGCATTCGCCGGAAGCGGGCGATGGCGTCGGTGTGGGTGTAGGAGAACATGTGCCCGATGTGCAGCGAGCCCGACACCGTGGGGGGCGGTGTGTCGATGGAGAAGACCCGGGCGCGGGGCGCGGAGCGGTCGAAGCGGTAGGTGCCCGCCTCCTCCCACCGGGCCGACCACTTGGCCTCGAGGCCCTCGAGGGAGGGTTTGTCGGGAACCTTGGGCGGGCGCGGTCCCTCGAGCTTGGGCGGGAGCACGTCGGTGGTGACGTTGACGTCCACAGTGGTGTCCACGGTGCGGTTACCGTACTCCGAGTGCTGCGCCTTCATGACACTGCGACGGGCACCGTCCGGCCCCTCGAGCTGCGCCAGGAAGGCCGCGTGTCGATGTACGTCTGTGGCCTCACCGTCTACGACGTCCCGCACCTCGGCCACGGCCGCTACACGCTCGTCTTCGACGTGCTCCGGCGCTTCCTCGAGTTCCAGGGCCTCGAGGTCCGCTTCGTGTCGAACATCACCGACATCGACGACCACATCATCGCCAGGGCGGCGGAGGAGGGCCGCAGCGAGGCCGAGGTCGCCGCCCAGTACGAGGCGGTGTGGTGGGACGCCGTCGACAGCCTCGGGGTGAAGCGACCCACCGAGATCCCCCACGCCACCGCCTTCGTGGCCGACATGGTGGGGCTGATCGTCGCTCTCGTGGACCGCGGCGTGGCCTACGAGAGCACCGACGGCGTCTACCTCGCCGTGGACCAGATCGACGGCTACGGGCTGCTGGCGCGCCAGAGCCTCGATTCCCTGCGCTCAGGGGCCCGCGTCGAGCCCGGTGAGCACAAGCGCTCTCCTCTGGACTTCGTGCTGTGGAAGAAGGCCAGGCCGGGAGAGCCCACCTGGGAGTCCCCCTGGGGCCCGGGTCGTCCCGGGTGGCACACCGAGTGTGTCGTCATGTCGCTCGATCTTCTGGGCGAGGACTTCGACATCCACGGCGGGGGGCTGGACCTCGCCTTCCCCCATCACGAGAACGAACGCGCCCAGGCGGTGGGGCTCGGCAAGGCCTTCGCCCGGCACTGGGTCCACAACGGGTGGGTCATGGTCGAGGGCGAGAAGATGTCGAAGTCGCTCGGGAACTTCACCTCCCTCACCGACCTCCTGTCGCGGGCCGACGCCCGCGCCTACCGCCTCCTGGTGCTGCGGGCCCACTACCGCTCGCCCATCGAGGTCACCCCGGCCACGGTGGACCAGGCCGAGAAGGCGCTGGCCCGCCTGGACGACCTGGCCCGGCGTTTCGACCTTCCTCCCCCGGGGGGGCCGGTGACGGCGATGGCGGTGCTGGCCGCCGGAGCCGACGCCGACGCGGTGGCGTCGTTCCTCGAGCACATGGCCGACGACCTCGATACCCCGGGGGCCCTGGCCGAGATCTTCGACCTCGCCCGCCGTGCCCATTCGGCGCTCGACGCCGATGATCAGGACGAGGGCAGGCGGCTGGCCCTCACCGTGGCGGCACTGTGCGCCGCGCTCGGGCTCGCGCTCGGTGGGTCCGACGCCGGCGTGGACGCCGAGACCGCGGCGTTGGTGGCCGAACGCGACCGGGCCAGGGGCGGCGGCGACTATCCCCGGGCCGATGCCATCCGCCGCGAGCTCGAGTCCCAGGGCTGGGTGGTGGAGGACGGACCCCAGGGCACGCGCCTGCATCGTTGACACCGACCCTGGTTGCCCCCGCAGGTCGAAGGGGCGGATCGTGCGGGTCGAACCCCCAGGTCGGCCGCGGCCGCTGCTCCCTGTTGCGCGCGGGGGATGCAGGAGGACAGGGGGGAGAATGACGTGGCATCGGGAACGGTCAAGTGGTTCAACTCGGAGGCAATGTGCGGGTTGACAAACCCAACTGGCCGTCGGCTCACCTACCGGCCACTGAGGGGCGAGTAGCCGCACCCCGAGGAGGACGAGGAGATCAGAGTCCGAGGGCTGAACACTCCTTGGCGCCCTGAATCTCAAACCCCCGAACGTCCCCGTGGTTGAGGGAAGCAAAGGCTCGCTTGAATGCCGCATTGCGGGATCGCGGGATCCACGCCGCTAAGCCGAATGGTAGGCCCGTGCTGATGGAGTTGACGGCCTGAGTCGCTTGCGGAGTATGCCTGGAATCCAAATCATGGATGACTTTGCCCATCTCACTGACGACCAGACACAACTCTTCCTCGTGAACGGATGGCTTTGGCCTGGAAGCTGTCGGTGCCCCTGAGCACCCGGCGACGATAAGGCAAACCAGTACTCGGGCAACCATCCTCCGAGCCACGGCAACAAGCCTAGATCCAAGCCTCGGGAGGGCGTGGGTTTGTCAACCCGCATATTGCCAACTCGGAGAAGGGGTACGGCTTCATCGCGCAGCCGGAGGGGAGAGGACGTCTTCGTGCACCACTCCGCCATCCAGATGAACGGCTACCGCAGCCCCGAAGAGGGCCAATCGGTCGACTTCGAGCTGACCGAAGGCCCCAAGGGCCTCCAAGCCGTCGAGGTCCGAGCCACCGCCACCTGACCGGCCTGGCCGCCCCCTCGGCGGTGAGGGGCGCGTAGCCCGACTTGACGTCGCGCGAGCGCTGTCCTCTGCTGTGACCCATGTCGGAGGCCCGGGTCTCAGAGGGCGTCTTGCTCCGCGGCGTGCGCAACGCAGGCCGCGGACTTCCGGCGGGGTTCGGTGTGCTCTGGACCACGGTCGCCGTCGACCTTCTCGGCTTCGGCATCGTCGTCCCCCTGCTGCCGCTGTACGCCCGGCGCCTCGGGGCGGGCCCGGCGTCGGTGGGGCTCCTCCTGGCCGCATTCTCCGCCGCGCAGTTCGTGAGTGCGCCCCTGCTCGGGAGGTTGTCCGATCGGATCGGGCGCAAACCCCTGCTCATCGTGTCGTTGGCGGGGACGGCCGCGGCCAGCCTCCTGACCGGGGTCGCCGGATCACTGTGGCTTCTCGTGGTGGCGCGCGTCCTCGACGGGGCGTCGGGGGGAAGCGTGGCGGTGGCCCAGGCGTCGGCAACCGACATGGTCGGACGCCAGGACCGCGTGCGCGTGTTCGGGTTGCTGGGGGCTGCATACGGTGTCGGGTTCGTGATCGGCCCGGCCATCGGGGGCCTGGCCGCACTGGGTGGCCCCCGCATCCCGTTCTTCGTGGCGGCGGGCATCGCCGGCCTCAATGCGGTGATTGCCGTCCGGCGGCTCCCCGAGACTCGGCCGAGACCGGGCCAGGGCGCTGACCCCGATGGTGGGTCTGCCCACACGCTGCGAAGCGTGCTGACGAGGATGGCGGTGCCGGCCACCATCACCGTGGTGCTCGTGGCCTCGTTCAGCGCCTTCGAAGCGACGTTCGCGTTGTTCGGACAGCGTCGTCTCGGTTTCGGCCTGGCGTCGATCGGGGCCGTCTTCGCCATGGTCGGCGTGGTGGCGGTGGTGGTCCAGGGTGGCCTCGTGCGTCCACTGGCGGCGCGCATCGGAGATGTCGGGTGCCTGCGGTTCGGACTGGTCACCGAGGCCTTCGGGCTCGTGCTGGTGGCCACGGTCCATTCCCGGGCGGCCCTCGTGATCCCGCTGGTGCTCGTGACCGTGGGCCAAAGTCTGTGCACGCCCTCGCTCAACGCCCTCGTGGTGGGCCGCATCGGCGACGGGCGGCGCGGCACGGCCCTCGGGGCCCAGCAGGGGCTCTCGGCCCTGGCCCGCATCATCGGCCCGACAGTGGGGGGGTTGTCCTACGAGGTCCTGGGGATCGGGGCCCCTTTCGTGGAGGGAGGGGTGGCTGTCGCCGTGGCTCTGGTGTTCTCCCTGGTCATGCGGGCAGGACTGACAACGTCGCCACGAATGGTTGTCGAACCGCCCGCCCATAGGTTACCGTTGAGTAACAACGGATAGGTCGAGGTCGAGCTCTGCCCACCTGGGCACCGGGCGCGGCCCCGCCGCAACCATGCCGACCGGGACTGACGCCCGGATCGGTGCTTGGACCAAGGGGAAGACATGTCCGAGTTCTCACTCGATCTCAGCGAAGACCAGCTCCAGCTCCAGAAATGGGTCCACGATTTCGCCGAGGGCGTCATCCGTCCCGCCGCCCACGAATGGGACGAACGGGAAGAGACCCCGTGGCCCATCATCGAGGAGGCCGCCCGGATCGGCTTGTACTCGTTCGACTTCATGACCCAGTGCTTCTTCGACCCGGGCGGCTTGATGATGCCGATCGCCAACGAGGAACTGGCGTGGGGCGACGCCGGCATCGGGCTCGCCATCTTCGGGAGCGTCCTCGGACTCGCCGGCATCGTCGCCAACGGGACGCCCGAGCAGCTCGGTGAGTGGGGCCCCCAGTGCTTCGGCACGCCCGAGAAGATCCAGCTCGCCGCATTCGCGGTATCGGAGCCCGACGCCGGATCCGACGTCAGCTCGTTGCGAACCCGGGCTGTCTACGACCAGGCCAAGGACGAGTGGGTGATCAACGGGACCAAGACCTGGATCACCAACGGGGGGATCGCCGACATCCACGTGGTGGTGGCGGCTGTCGATCCCGAGCTCCGCTCGCGGGGCCAAGCCAGCTTCATCGTCCCCCCCGGGACCCCGGGCCTGTCGGCCGGGCAGAAGTTCAAGAAGATGGGGATCCGCGCCTCGCACACCGGCGAGGTGATCCTCGACGACGTGCGCGTTCCCGGGCATTGTCTGCTCGGAGGCAAGGAGAAACTCGACGCCAAGATGGCCGGGGCCCGTGAGGGGAAGAAGTCCAACTCCCAGGCCGCCATGGCGACATTCGAGGCCACGCGCCCTTCGGTGGGGGCACAGGCTCTGGGAATCTCCCGGGCCGCCTACGAATACGCCCTCGACTACGCCAAGGAGCGCAAGGCCTTCGGACGGCACATCATCGAGAACCAGGGCATCGCCTTCAAGCTCGCCGACATGAAGATGCGCATCGACGCGTCCCGGTTGCTCGTGTGGCGGGCGGCGTGGATGGGACGCAACGGCAAGCCCTTCGTGGCGGGCGAGGGGTCGATGTCGAAGCTGTACGCCGGGGAGACCGCGGTGTGGGTGACCGAGCAGGCCATCCAGATCATGGGCGGCTACGGCTACATCCGAGATCACCCGGTCGAGCGTTGGCACCGGGATTCGAAGATCTACACCATCTTCGAGGGAACGTCTGAGATCCAGCGGCTCATCATCGCCCGGGCCGTCTCGGGCATCCATATCAACTGACCTCCGACCCCATCACACGACCTCTCCGTCGGCCCCGACCGCCCGGGGCTCGTCGCCGGCCGGCTCGCGGCGGGGCTGATCGATGACGCCGCACGTCCTGTTCCTGTGCACCGGCAATGCGGCGCGCTCGGTCATGGCGGGTGTGATGCTCGACGCCAGCGGCCTCGCCGTGCGCGTCACCACGGCCGGGACCCATGTCGTCGAGCACCAACCGGTGAGCATCCGCACCCGCCTCGCGCTCGATTCGGTTGGCCTGCATGCGTCGGCACACCGGAGTCGCCAGATCACCGATGCCGACGTGGTGGTGGCCGACCTGATCGTCGCCATGGCCGGCGAACACGTGTCGTACGTCCGTCGCCGCCATCCCGAGGGCGCCGACCGTACCGCCACATTGCGGTACCTGGTGGACCAACTTGCCGACGGGTCCACCCCGCTGCGGGAGCGGGTGTTAGCGCTGGACCTTTCGGGTGTCGACCCCCCCGGCCAAGGCGACGTGGCCGATCCGGCCGGCGGCGACGACCAGGATTACGTGGACTGTGCCCATGAGCTGTCGGGGCTCATCGGTGCGTTGGTGCCCCGCCTCCTCTAGCCGACGGTGGTGCCGGTGCCCGAGCCGGCTGGTCAGATCCGCCGTGCTCGTCAGATCCCGGCGGGCTCGCGCCTGAGCTCGGGCAGACGCACCGAGACGTCTGCGCAGGCGGCGCACACAGTGTCGGGCACGAGCCCCATCCGCATCAGCGCGGCAAACGCCTTGCAGCCCAGGCACAGGCCCAGTGCCGATTCCAGCAACGCGGCGGTGGCGAGCAGCCCGACCATCACCAACGCTGCTCCGTGGGCGTCGGCGCCGAACCACAGCACCACCGCGGCGGAGGAGAACACCACGCCCATGGCCTGGGCGAAGCGCTTCGGCGGTCCGGCCACGGGGCGGGGACGGAACGGGATCCGGGGTACGACGATCCGGGTGGCCAGCTGGCCCAGCGGGCTCAGGGTGGGCCCGGCGAGCGTCCGCGCCCAGAAGCCGTAGGCGAGGGGGACGAGCAGCCACTGCTGGCGCAGCGCCATGGCCAGCACGCATAGCACCACGACTCCGCCCGCCACCACCCGCGCCGCCACCTCGTTCACGGGGTTCGGGAAGCTGAAGACGGCCCTGGCCCGCGGGCCCATGGCGAGTACCTCCCTCCGGTCCACGCCGGGTGCGTGGCCGCCCCTGAAAGCCTACCGCCCAGGTCGGCTTTTCGTCCCGGGCCGCCGTCGCTGCCCGGAGCAGGCGGGGCTCAGTCGGGATGGACCGAGCGCAGGCCGGCCCAGGCCAGGTCGGCGAGGCGGCTGGCCAGGCGGTTGGCCTCCGATTCGTGGGGATCGCCCTCATCGGGGTCGCGTGCCGAGAGGAAGTGCCGACTGGCGCCCTCGGCCATGCCCACGACGGCGAAGGCCAGGAGCCGCCGGTGGTCCTCGTCGAGGCCGGCGTCGATGAGCACGTCGATGGACTCGGCGATGCTGTCCTCGACCTTGCGCACCGCCCTCGACAGCTCCGGGTCGTTGGGAACCTCGCTGCCGAACAGCAAGTGGAAGGCATCGGCGTGGCTCACCACCAGGTGGAAGTAGGCGGAGAACCCGCCTTCGACCTGTTGGCGGGGGCCGCCGGCGGCGGCGATGGCCTTGCCGATGGCCTCGAGCATGGTGTGCGACACCGAGTCCAGGAGCTCCAGATACAGCGCACGCTTCGACGCGAAGTGCTGGTAGAGCAGCGGCTTGGTGACACCGGCGGCCTCGGCGATGTCGTCCATGGTGGTGGCGTTGAACCCGCGCTCGGCGAAGAGCTGCAACGAGACGTCGAGGAGTTGTTGGCGACGACGGTCGGCGGGCAGCCGCTTAGCGGGACTGCCGGGGCCGAGGGGACGACGGGTCGCCATCTCCGAAGCGTACCGGCAGGGCGGTGGGTGGCCCCAGGTCCGGCTCCGCCCGGGCGCGCCCTAGGGCAGCGCCCACCCTGCCGACTCGAAGACCCGCCCGATCCGGCCCGGCAGGTCGCGCAGCGCGAAGTGCCGACGGGCGACGAGGTGGTTGTGCTCGATCAGCGATGGGTCGGGTGCGTCGAGGTAGGCGGCGAGGGCGGCGGGATCGTCGTGCGCGAACCAGCGGAAGCCGAAGGCGGCGAGCTCGGCGGCGACGGGATAGGGACCGATGGCGAGGGGGCGGCGGTAGACCGCCGACTCGACGGCGGGGTTGCCGAATCCCTCCCAGGTGGACCCGAGGACGACGACGTCGCACGCCGCGTAGGCATCCACGACGTGCCTACCCGCTCCCCCCGCACCGGGTCCGAGCAGGCATGGACAGCGCGCCCGGGCCACGAGCCGTCCCAGCTCGGGGCCGAAGCCGTCCTCGGCCGGCCCCAGCAGCCAGAAGGTGGCTCCCAGGTCCTCGGCCAGGGCGATCCCGCCGGCGATGTTCTTGCGGGGAATGGCCCGTGTCGGCTGGAGCACGAGACGCGTCACGTTCCCCAGCCCCAGCGCCACCCGCGTGCCGTCGCGGTCGCCGCCGGGGGCGTCGACGTCGAAGGCGTTGTACACCACGGTCGCCGCCATCCCGACCTCGGCGAGCTCACGGCGCGACCTCTCATTCACGGTGACATGCGTCCAGGCGGGATCGTCGGGTGGCGGGGGATAGCCGGCGTACTGCTGGCGCTGCCACGGGAGGTCGTGGTGGTGCAGGACCGCCGGTCGGCTCCGGATGACCCCGGCCACCACGGCCGCGGCGCGTTCGTTGAGCGGGAGCGAGCAGAGGTTCTCCACCACCACCACATCCGCATCCGCAAGTGCGTCTTCGACCTCGGACGGGGTCGGCGGTTCGGGGGCGGCGATGGCCAGGCCCGGGACCAGGCGGTCCACCGGGCCCTCTCCGGCCACGGTCCGGATGTCGAAACCCAGGATGGCGAGCGCACCGGCCCACTTGGCGGCCTCGACGGCGACGCCGTCGGAGCCGCCCAGTCGGAACGAGACGATGGCGGCGACGGGTCTGGCCACGGACCGGTCACGCTACTGCGGCGCCGATCGCTCAGGGCTCGGGCTGGTGCGGGCTGGGCGTGGACAGGAGTCGGGCACTACCGTCGCTCCGGTGTCCGAGTCCCTGACCGACCCGCCCGTCGCCGACGGAGGGATGTCGGGGACCCAGACCGTGTTGTACCAGGTCGACGGGGGTGTGGCCCGCATCACCATCAACCGTCCCGAACGCCGCAACGCCATGTCGTGGGAGGTCATGCGAGGTCTCAGACGGGTCCTGGCGGCGGCGGCCGAAGACGGGGCGGTGCGTGTGGTGGTCCTGGCGGGAACCGGGGAGCATGCCTTTTGCGCGGGAGCGGACCTCGGGAAGATGACCGGAGCCGACGACCCCGAGGCGGGCATGGTCGCCGTCCACGAGGCACGGGGGGTCCTGGCCGACGTGTTCGGTGCCTTGTGGGGGCTGGGCAAGCCCACCGTGGCGCGGGTGCAGGGCTTCGCCCTGGCCGGGGGATTCGGGTTGGCGCTGGCCTGCGACCTGGTGGTGGCCTCGGAGAAGGCCCGATTCGGGGCACCGGAGATCAACGTGGGTCTGTGGCCGTACATGATCACGGTTCCCCTGGTCCGCTCGATGCCGCCCAAGCAGGCGCTCGAGCTCATGCTGACGGGGCGCATGGTCGACGCGGCGGAGGGCCAACGCCTCGGCTTCGTGACCAGGGTGGTCCCCCACGAGGAGCTCGACGCGGCAGTGTCGGAGCTGGCGCAGACCCTGGCGGCCAAATCCCCGGCTGCGATGAAGCTGGGTCGCGACGCGTTCTACGCTGTGTGGGACATGGCGGCTCCCGAAGCCCTCGCCCACCTCCATGCCATGCTCTCGCTCACGGCTCAGACCGAGGACGCCGCCGAGGGCATCGACGCATTCTTGGAGAAACGAGCGCCGCGCTGGCGGGGTCGTTGAGGGACCGTGCCCGACCGACGAGGTGAGTGAACGATGCGCAAGAGGGCTCTGATCACCGGCATCACCGGCCAGGACGGGTCGTACCTGGCCGAGCTCCTCTTGGAAGAGGGCTACGAGGTGATCGGCATGGTGCGCCGTTCGTCCACGCTCAACTTCGAGCGGATCGCCCACATCCAGGACCGGGTCTCGCTCGTCGCCGGTGACCTCCTCGATGAGGTCTCGCTCATCGGGATCCTGCGTGAGCACCGCCCCGCCGAGGTGTACAACCTGGCCGCTCAGTCATTCGTCCAGACCTCGTGGACCCAACCCGTCCTTACCGGGGAGACGACGGCCCTGGGCGTGACGCGGGTGCTCGACGCCATCCGCATTGCCGACCCCGAGATCCGCTTCTACCAAGCCTCGTCCTCGGAGATGTTCGGCAAGGTCCAGGAGGTCCCGCAGAACGAGGGGACACCGTTTTATCCCCGCAGCCCCTACGGGGTGGCCAAGGTGTACGGCCACTGGATCACCGTCAACTACCGCGAGAGCTACGGCCTGCACGCGTCATCGGGGATGTTGTTCAACCACGAGAGCCCGCGCCGTGGACTCGAGTTCGTGACGCGCAAGGTCAGCCACGGCGTGGCCCGCATCGCCGCCGGCATGGACGACAAGCTTTTCCTGGGCAACCTCGACGCCCAGCGGGACTGGGGTTTCGCCGGTGACTACGTGCGCGCCATGTGGTTGATGCTCCAGCGAGACGAGCCCGACGACTTCGTGGTGTCCACCGGGGAGACCCATTCGGTGCGCGAGTTGTGCGAGATCGCCTTCGCCCATGTGGGCCTCGACTGGAACGAGCACGTCGTCGTCGACGACAAGTTCCTCCGCCCGGCGGAGGTGGACCTCCTGGTGGGCGACCCCACCAAGGCCAAGACCGTGCTCAAGTGGGAGAAGACCGTCACCTTCGCTGACCTGGTGGCCATGATGGTCGACGCCGACGTGGAGCTCCTCCGTGTCCAGAATCGCTGATCCCGAGGCGACGCCCCCGGCGTCGTGATGACGATGTTGTCGGCGGCCCTGGCCGCACACTCCACCATCTCGGCGGACCCTCTGGGTGTCCTCGTGGCGTTCGGAGCGGGAATGCTGTCGTTCCTGTCGCCGTGCGTGTTGCCGCTGGTGCCCGGGTACGTGTCGATGGTGTCGGGTCTGTCCGCCGCCGAGATCGAAACCGGAGCGGCACGCGACATGGCACCGCTCCTGCGGGGCGTGCTCGGCTTCGTGGCCGGCTTCACCATCGTGTTCACGGCGCTCGGTGCCGCCGCGTCGGGACTCGGCCATCTCCTGCTCGGCCACCAACGCCAACTCGACATCGCCGCCGGGGTGCTCGTCGTGGTCTTCGGTGTGACGATGGTGGGCTTCGCCTCCCCCCGGCTGCTGCGCGAGCGGCGCTTCCACCCCCTGCCCTCGAGACTGGGCGCGTGGGCGCCACCGGTCCTCGGCATGGCGTTCGCCTTCGGATGGACGCCGTGCATCGGGCCCGTCCTGGGCAGCGTCCTGGGGCTCGCCGCCACCCGGGCCACTCTCCTGTCCGGGGTCACGCTGCTCGTCGCCTATTCGCTGGGCCTCGGCGTCCCGTTCCTCGCTACCGGACTCGCCTTCGGCCGGCTCACCTCGTTGTTCGCCCGCTTCAAGCGGCGCCTGTTCTTGGTGAACATGGTCTCGGGCGCCGCCCTGGTGGTGTTCGGGGTGCTCTTGCTCACCGACAACCTCCATTGGCTGTCCTCGGTGAGCGCCGATGTGCTCCGGGGGCTCGGCCTCAACCGGCTGACCGTGAGCTGAGCCTCGAGGCACGGCTGCGCACGGCGTCGGGGCCCGCCGTCGAAGGCACCGGCACGAGGCGGCTCCCGCTTGGAATCCGAGAGGGGGTCCCCCGTAGCATGGGCGCCAGGCCATGGCCCCCGCAGTCCTCCTCACTACCGCCGTTTGCGTGACCGGGCGGTTTCCGGCCCTGGCCGGCGTCGATCTCGCCGTCGCCCAGGGTGAAGTGGTCGTTCTCGAAGGGCCCAACGGGGCGGGCAAGACCAGCGTGTTGCGGGTGTGCGCCGGCTTACTACCACTGACGGGGGGCGACGGCACGGTGCTCGGATGTGATCTGCGCCGCCATGCACCCGCCCTGCGCCGGCGTGTGGGGATGCTCGGGCACGCCGCCGCCCTCTACGACGACCTGACCGTCGTCGAGAACCTCCGGTTCGCGGTTCGAGCGGCCGGCGCCAGCGCGTCGAACATCGACGCCGTGCTCGAGCGCCTCGACCTCGGAGGCCGGGTACGGCGCACCGCTGTCGGTCGGCTGTCCGCCGGCCAGCGCCGACGGGTGGCGCTGGCCGTGCTTGTGGCGCGTCGTCCCGAGCTGTGGCTCCTCGACGAGCCCCATGCCGGGCTCGATGCCGGCGCCAGAGCCGTGCTCGGGGAGATCGTGGCCGAGGTCGTGGCCGACGGTGCCACCGTGCTCCTGGCTTCGCACGAGCCCGAGGAGTCGTGGCCGCTGGCGGACCGGGTGGTGTCGCTGGTGGGGGGACGCGTCGTCGAGGTGCGTGACGTCGGGCCCGCGGCGCGCACCGCGGTCGTACCCGACACCCTGCGATCGGTACCTGGGAGCGTCCATGTGGCGTGACTCAGTGCTGGTGGCGGGAAAGGACCTGCGGATCGAGCTTCGCTCTCGGGTGGTCATGCACCAGGTGGTGCCCGTCGCGGTCTTGGTCCTGGTGTTGTTCGCCTTCGCCCTCGGCCCTGACCGCGCCCCCATGGCGCATGCCGCGCCCGGTCTGTTCTGGGTGGCGGTGCTCTTTGCCAGCGTGCTCGCCGTGCAACGGAGCTTCGCGCTCGAAGCCCCCGACGGCGCACGCGACGGCCTGCGGCTGTCGGGGCTCGATCCCGCCGGGGTGTTCCTGGGCAAGACCGCGGCGGTGGCGCTGCAGATGGTCGTCCTCGAGGTGGTCCTCACCGCCGGTGTCGTGGTGCTCTACGGGTCGCACATCCGTTCCTACGGTGCCATCGTGGTGGCCGGCCTGGCCGGAACCGCCGGCCTGGCTGCGGCCGGCACCCTCTACGGTGCCCTGGCGGCAGGGTTACGCGTACGCGAGACGTTGCTCCCGTTCCTGTTCCTCCCCGTGGCGGCCCCGGTCCTGTTGGCGGGGACGAGGGCGTGGCAGGCCGCACTGGGGATCGACTCGGGCGGGGCCGGCGACCCGTGGACGTCCCTGCTCGTCGTGTTCGCCGTGGTCTACCTGGCGCTGGGCGTCGTCATCTTCGGACCACTGCAGGAGGCGTCGTGACCCCGAAGGAGTCCGCCGCCGCCCCGTGGAGTCGTCGGGCGACGTGGATCGTGCGCGGTCTGGGGATCGCCGCGGCGGTGTCGCTGGCCGCCACCATCTGGCTCGGGTTGTGGGTCACCCCTCCCGACCAGGTGCAGCACAACCTGGTGCGACTGGTCTATATCCACCCTCCGATCGCGTGGGTGGCGCTGTACCTGGCGTTCGGGGTGGCTGCGGCGTCCAGTGTGTTGTGGTTGTGGCCCCGGACCCGCAGCCGGTTCTGGGACCGGTTGGCGGTGTCCGCCGTCGAGGTGGGCATCGTCTTCACCGCGCTCACCCTCGTCACCGGGTCGATCTGGGGTCGTCCCACGTGGGGGCTGTGGTGGACCTGGGACGCCCGTCTCACCTCGACGGCATTGCTGCTCGTGCTCTTGCTCGGGTACATGGCGGTGCGCAGGGTGCCGGCCGACCCTGACTCGCGGGCGCGCCGCAGTGCGGTGGTGGCGCTCGTCGCCGCGGTCGACGTCCCCATCGTGCATTTCTCGGTGGACTGGTGGCACACCCTGCACCAGGGGGCCACCGTCCTCAACGCCAACCTGTCACCGACGATCCACGGGTCCATGGCGTGGACGCTGTTGCTGGGCTTCGTCGCCTTCACCCTGCTCTTCGCATGGATGCTCGCCATCCGCTACCGCGTCGAGGTGCTGTCGGAGCTCCTCGACGACTCCGAGCTCGACGTGGCCCTGCACGAGCGGTGGGCCGAGGGCACGGCGCCGGTCACCGAACCCGACGGTGCCCTGGCCGGAAGCGGGCGACACCCATGAGCCCGGCGCCATGAGCTACATCGACGCGGGGTACGCCATCGCCTTCGCCGTGTTGGCTGTCTACGCGGCCACGTTGTGGCGCCGGCGCCTTCGCCTCGAACGGACCGCGGCGCGTCGTCCCGCCCGTCGCGACCCATGACCGAACCGACGGTCCTGGACAGCACTCGGTCACCTGCGCCCGACACCGGAGGTGTTCGACCCTCCCGTCGGGGAGCCAGTCGGTGGCGTCTGTGGGTGGTGGGTGCGATCCTCGTGGGGGCGGTCGCCTTCCTTCTGGCCCAGGGCCTGGGCAGCTCGCTGAATTACTTCGAGACCGTGGACCAGGCCCTGGCGCACAAGGCGACGCTCGGCTCGCAGACGTTCCGGCTCGAAGGTGTCGTGGTGCCCGGCACGGTGCACCGCATCTCCGGAGGCGTCGCCTTCGTGGCGGCGGGCACCAAGCACCGGGTGGACGTCGTCAATCACGGCAACCCTCCCCAGCTGTTCCAACCCGACATCCCGGTGGTGGTGGTCGGGCATTTCGCCGGGGCCTCGTTCATCTCCGACCAGCTCATCGTCGATCACACCGCCCAGTACGTCCAGGCGCATCCCAACCGAGTCAGGGCGCCCAACGGGACCTCGCGGTGAACGCCGCCCTCGGGCACAGCGGTGTCCTGCTCAGCTTGGCGGCGTCGGTCATGGGCGTGGTGGTCATCGCCTACGGCCTGGCCCGTTCCCGTCCCGCGCTGGCTCGCACCGGGCGCATCTACGCCGCCCTCGTCCTGCTAGGAGCGATCGTCGCCACCGTGGCCATGGAACGTGCGCTCATCACCCACGACTTCTCCCTCGCCTTCGTGGCCGCCAACAACAGCCGGTCCACCCCGCTGCTCTACACGATCACCGGCATGTGGTCGGCGCTGGCGGGATCGATCCTGCTGTGGGGGCTCATCCTGGCCGGCTACATCGCGGCCATGGTGTGGCGGTTCCGTCGCCAGGGTGCGGATCCCCTGGTGGCCTGGGCCACGCTCGTTACCCTGGTCGTGGCCGCCTTCTTCTTCGGCCTCATGGCCGGTCCGGCCGACCCGTTCCGCACCGTCGCCGGGGCAGTGCCGGCGAACGGCCTGGGGCCCAACGTGCTGTTGCAGGACAACGCCCTGGTGGCGTTCCACCCGCCCATCCTCTACCTCGGCTTCGTGGGCTTCACGATTCCCTTCGCCTTCGCCATTGCCTCGCTCATCACCGGAAGGATCGGCGAGGGTTGGCAACTCGCCACGCGTCGGTGGACGTTGTTCGCCTGGGCCTTCCTCACGGTGGGGATCGTTCTCGGGGCGTGGTGGTCGTACCAGGTGCTCGGGTGGGGTGGGTTCTGGGCTTGGGACCCCGTCGAGAATGCTTCTTTCCTTCCGTGGCTGTGCGCCACCGCCTATCTCCATTCGGTGCTCGTCCAAGAACGACGTGGCCTCTTGCGGGTGTGGAACCTCTCGCTCGTGATCGCCACCTTCAGCCTCACCATCCTGGGCACGTTCCTCACGCGCTCGGGGGTCATCGCGTCCGTGCACGCCTTCTCCGACTCCGACATCGGACCCCTCCTGCTCGGGTTCTTCGGCGTCGTGATGGCCACCGGAGTGGGGCTCATCGCCTGGCGCGGCGACCGACTGCGCTCTCCCGGTGGCATCGACTCGGTGCTGAGCCGCGAGGGCGCGTTCTTGGTCAACAACCTCCTCTTCGTGGCCTTCGCCTTCGTGGTGCTGCTGGGCACGGTGTTCCCGCTTCTCTACGAGGCGTTCCGTGGGCAGCAGGTCACGGTGGGGGCGCCGTACTTCAACGCCATGACCTTGCCCATCGGGCTCGCCCTGCTCCTGCTCATGTCGATCGGCCCCGCCCTGCCGTGGCGCAAGACGACGACGAGCACGTTGCGCGACCGACTGGCAGTGCCGGCCTGGGTCGGTGCCATCGTGATCGTGGCATGCGTGGCCGGTGGCGTGCGGGGCCTCGGACCACTGGTGGCTTTCGGGCTCGGTGGTTTCGCGGCGGCGGCCAACGTCCGCCAGCTCGTGCTGTCGGCCCGGGGCGCGCACCGCAGCGGCGCCGGTGTGTGGCGGGGTCTCGTGGGTCGGGCCAACGGCGGCATGGTGGTCCACCTCGGCGTGGTCGTGATCGCCGTCGCCCTGGCCGCGGCGACGTCGTTCGGCCATCGCAGTGAAGTCACCCTGCGACCGGGCCAGGTGGCGTCGAGCGACGGCCACCGCATCACCTTCGAGGGTCTGACCCAGATCCGCACGCCGGCCCGGACCGCCACCGAGGCCATCGTCCTGGTCGACGGCCGCGGGCCGCTGCTTCCCGCACTGAGCCAGTTCGGCGCCAACACCGAGGAGGTGGGCACCCCGGCCATCGACTCGAGCCTCGAAGACGATGTGTATCTCACCGTGGACGCCTTGCCGGTCAAAGCTAACGGACCAGTCACGATCGGGGTCACGGTGCAACCCCTGGTGGTGTGGCTGTGGGGCGGGGGACTGCTCCTGGTGCTCGGCTCGGCCCTGGCCGCGGTGCCGGGGAAGCGGCGGCGGCCCACCGACCCCGTGTCGGCACCGGTCCCCGCGGTCGAGACCGGCGACGGCAGCTCCGGCTCGGGCGACGCCACGGGCGCCTCGAGGCCCGTGCTCCGCCGGGCGCGCCCCGTTGTCGAGTCCGGTGAGTCCGGGGAGTCCGGTGACGACAAGCCCGCCCAGGAGCCCGTCCCGGCCGGCTCCCCGTGACGATGGTGGCGAGCGACGACGCCGGTCCCGGCGTCACCACCCGGCGCCGGCACACGGCCCGATGGGTGGCGGGGGTCGCCCTCGTGGTCGGGGCGGCCCTGGTGGCACTGCTCGCCACCAGCCCTCCGCAGACGGTGACCGAGGTCGACACGCCTCTGGTGGGCCAGAGCGCCCCGGCGATCTCGGGCCCGACGCTGGCCGGGGGATCGTTCGCGCTCGGGTCGTTGCGGGGCCGCTGGACGGTGGTCAACTTCTTCGCCAGTTGGTGCGCGCCGTGCCAACAAGAGCAACCCGACCTCGTGGCGTTCGCCTACGCCCACCGGTCACCCGGTGACGCCGCCCTCGTGGGTGTGGTGTTCGACGACGCCAGCTCCACGGCGCGCAGTTTCATGCGGTCCACGGGGGCCACATGGCCGGCCGTCGTCGACGCCGGCGGGCAGATCGCCCTCGACTACGGCGTGCGGGGTCCTCCCGAGACCTTCATCGTGTCGCCCGAGGGGACCGTGGTGGCCCATTTCGACGGGCCGATGACCAATGCCTCACTCGACTACTGGCTGAACCGGGCCCAGGGGGGCCGGGGGTGAGACGCAGCGCTGGTGGTCTGCTCCCGAGGTGGGTGCCGGCTGCGGTGTTGGTCGTCGTGGTCGTCGTCGCTCTCGGGGTGGGGGCGTCGGGGGGCGGGCCACCTCTCACCGTGGCCCAGCGGGTCGACGCCATCGACGCGCTGGTGCGTTGCCCCAGTTGCGACGGCATCTCCGTGGCCGACTCGTCGGCATCGACGGCGGTGGCGATCCGACACGTCGTGACCACGCGCGTGCGCCAAGGACAGAGCGCCAGTCAGATCGACACCTTCCTGGTGAGCCGCTACGGGCCCAGCATCCTCCTGCGACCGCCGGTGCAGGGATGGACGGTGTGGGTGTGGGTGCTTCCTCCCGTGGCTCTGGTTGTGGCCCTGGCCGGACTGGTGACGGTGTTGTGGCGTCGTCGCCGGCACCGTGCCCCGGCCCCGGTCTCCGCCGAGGACCGCGCTCTGGTCGCCGACGCCCTGGCCGGGCGGGCCCGGGCGGTGGCCGGTCCTACCGCCGCGGTGCCTGCACCGTGACAGGCGCCGAGCTCGACGACGAACGGTCCTTCCTCTTGGACTCACTCGAGGACCTCGAGCGGGAACGGGCCGCCGGTGACCTGTCGGAAGCGGACTACCTGGTCCTGCGCGACCGGTACACCCGCCGCGCCGCCGAGGTGCTGCGGGCCCTGGACCGGACCGCCGGCGCAGGGCCCGAGCGACGCCTCGACGCCCGGGCCTCGCCCGACGACGTGGGGTCGAGCGCGTCTGCGTCATCCACCGCCACACCGGTGCGGCGCCGTCGCACCTTGTTGGTGGTGGGGTTGCTCATCGTGGTGGTGGCCGTGGCGCTCACCCTGGTCCTGTCCGACACCGGCACGCGGCTCCCGGGGCAGACCGAGACGGGCTCGGTCAGCCTCAGTCGGGCCGCGCAGGTGCGCCGGACGCTGGCCCAGGCCGAGACGCTCGAGTCGACAGGGAACGCCGCCCAGGCGCTGCGTCTCTACCAGCAGGTGCTTGTCGAGAACCCCAACCAACCCGACGCGCTGGCCCAGTCGGGATGGCTCGAGTTCGAGGCGGGCGTGAAGTCTCAGGACGCGGCGGTCCTGTCCCGGGCCCAGAACCAGGAGCTGGCGGCGGCACGCGTCGAGCCGGGTGCGTACGCGCCCCACCTGTATCTGGGGTCGATGGACCTGGCCGAAGCGAACGCGGCCGGCGCGGTGACCCAGTACCGCCAGTTCCTGGCCGACGGGCCTCCGACGGCCGAGGTGCAGGTGGCGAGGCCCTTCATCGAGCAGGCGTTCCAGAGCCAGCACCTGGCTGTCCCGGCCATGCCGGGCACGACCCCGGGTCCGACAACCGACCCGACGCCGCCACCGGCGGGCTGAGCGCCAGGCGGCTCAAGCCCGAAGGGCGCGCAACTGCGCCACCACCCGGGGGAACGCCGTGGCGAACGCCTCGACGTCGTCGTCGGTCGTGGACCATCCCACCGACAGCCGGAGGGAGCGCTCGGCGTCGACGCCCATGGCCGCCAGCACGGGCGAAGGGGCGAGGGACTCCGACGAGCACGACGAGCCCGAGTGCGCGGCGATGCCGTGCTGGTCGAGGCCCAGGAGGACGGGCTCGGCCTCGACCCCGCCGACGGCGACACAGACGAGGTGTGGCGCCCGGCGGTCCCGGTCGCCGAGGACCTGGACGTCATCGACCGACGTCGCCGCCGCCACGATGGCCTCGGTACGGCGCTTCGACTCGGCTGATTCGCGCGCCAGGCGCCCCGGCTCCGACAACGCCTCGGCGGCGGCGGCGAACCCGACGATGCCCAGGAGGTTCTCGAGGCCGCCGCGCCGCGCCCGTTCCTGCTCGCCACCCACCAAGAAGGGCTCGACGCGCAGGCCCCGCCGTACGACCAGGGCGCCGACCCCGGGCGGTCCCCCCAACTTGTGGGCGCTCACCGAGACGAGGTCGGCGCCGAGCTCCTCGAGGTCCAACTCGAGGTGCCCGGCGGCCGTGCAGGCGTCGACATGGACGAGCACGTCGTGTCGCCCACAGATCTCGACGACGTCGGGCACGGGCTGGATGGTGCCCACCTCGTGATTGGCGAACTGGCATTGCACGAGGGCGGCGGGCGGTCCGTGTCGTGCCGCATCGTCGAGGGCGTCGGCGACACGGCCGGGATCGATGCGCCCCAGACCGTCGACTTCCAGGCGCACGACGTCACCGGCGCGCCCCGAGGCGTCGCGCACCGAGGAGTGCTCGACATCGGCGAGGAGGGTGGGCCGGCCCGGTCGGGCCCGGGTCGCTCCCCACGTGGCCGCGTTCACCGCCTCGGTCCCGCCCGACGTGAAGACGACCTGTCGCGGTCGCACCCCCAGGAAGACGGCGACCTTCTGGCGCGCCTCCTCTACGGTCGAGCGGACGATCCGACCTTCGGTGTGCACCCGCCCCGGATCGCCGGCGTCACGGCGTGACGACCCCAACCACGCGACCATGGCCGCCACCGCTTCGGGACGCGGGGGGGAGGTGGAGGCGTGGTCGAGGTAGTGGCGAGCCAGGGCTCAGACCAGCGCTGCGCAGGCGTCGTCGCCGCGCGCCCGGGACGACAGCACGACCGGGATGGGTCCCTCGGCGATCTCCCCGCATAGCCCGGCCAGCAGACCGCGCACCAGACCCCGGTCCACGGCGCAGATCACCGGGTGCTGGGTGGCAGCCTCGCCGAACGGGCAGTGTTCGGCGACGACCGCCGTCGACTCCCCGCGGTCCTCGGCATGGGCCGCGAATCCATGGGCGGTGAGCGCGTCGGCGATGGCGTGCATGGCGGTGCGCACCGAACGCTGCCCCTCGCCCGGCTCCATCCGGTCGGCGAGGACCCTCCCGTAGTTCTCCCCGAGTCGCTCCGCCATGCGTTCAGCCTCGACCGGGCCGAGCAACTCGAGCGCTTCGGCCAGCAGGGCCACGATCAGGTCGTCGCGGTGGTTGGCGAAGTCCAAGGTGGGATCGCCACCGGGGCCGTCCGCGGCCCGGTAGCGCTTCGACGGTCGTCCCGCTCCGGCCGTGGGGGAGCGCTCCAGGCTCACCTCGAGGTAGCCCCCCGCCGCCAGACGGTCGAGATGGTGCCGGGCGACGTTGGGGTGCACCGAGAACGCGGCCGCCAATTCCGAAGCCGTGGCGCCAGGGTGCGACCGGACATGGAGGTAGATCTCGCGTCGGGTCGGGTCCCCGAATGCCGAGGTCACCGCCGCCACCGCGGCGGAGAACCTGCGATCGGCGGGGGCGCTCCCAGCGAAATCGGGCCCGGATTGCACACCGGTAGTCTACCGGTTGTGCGCGGCGTAATCCCTGGTCGCGCTGCCGGACCCTTTCCGAGAGAGGCGCCGTGGCTCCGACCGATGCCGATGTGCTCGCCGCCGCCGCGGCCGTGGAAGACCCCACGCTGCGCCGCGGCCTGGGTGAGCTCGGGATGGTGCGGTCGGTCCGGTCCGGGCGCCGCCAGGCGTCGGTGGTGGTGGCCCTTCCCGTAGACGGGTGGCCGGATGTCGACGAGCTCGTCGACTCGGTGGTCCGCAGCGTGGGGGCATTGCCCGGGGTAGGCGAGGTCAAGGTGGAGCTGTCCACCATGAGCGGCGACGAGCGCCAGGAGCTCCATCGTCGCTTGGCACTCGGGCCCGGGGGAGAGCCTGTCGAGCACGTCGGGACCGGGCCCAGCGGCCATTCCCATACCCAGGGGCCGGGAGGCCCCCCCGCACCCCTGGGGCACGAGGCGGGCCGGCCCAACCGCTTCATGGCCCCGGGATCCCGCACCCGGGTGGTGGGGATCTCGTCGGGCAAAGGGGGAGTCGGCAAGTCATCGGTGACGGTGAACCTCGCCGTCGCACTGGCGGCGCGGGGCTACGACGTCGGCCTGCTCGACGCGGATGTCTACGGCTTCTCGGTGCCGAAGATGCTGGGCGTGACGCGTGGTCCCGTGGCGCTCGACGACCTCCTGGTGCCACCGGTGGTCCACGGGGTCCGCTGCCTCTCGATGGGTTTCTTCGTGCCCGACGAGCAGCCCGTGATCTGGCGGGGGCCGATGTTGCACAAGGCGCTCGAACAGTTCCTGGTCGACTCGTACTGGGGCGAGCCGGACTTCCTCTTGATCGACATGCCTCCGGGCACCGGCGACGTCGCCCTCTCGCTGGGCCAGTACCTGCCCCGCACCGAGATCGTGGTCGTCACCACACCGCAGGCCGCCGCGCAGCGGGTGGCCCAACGATCGGCCTACGCGGCGAAGAAGCTGAAGTTGGCGGTGCGCGGTGTCGTCGAGAACCTGTCGTGGTTCACCGGCGACGACGACACGCGCTACGAGCTCTTCGGCGCCGGTGGTGGCCAGGCGCTCGCCGACGACCTCGAGGTTCCGTTGCTGGGTCAAGTGCCGCTCGTTCCGGCCCTGCGCGTCGGGGGCGACATCGGCGTGCCGGTGCGGGTGTCGGATCCCGGCGGAGAGGCCGCCCTGGCGTTCGACGCCCTGGCCACCCGTCTCGAAGAGCTCGGCCCGGCTCGGATCTATCGCCGGGAGCTCAACGTCCGGTGAGGGAGTCGACACCCCGGGGCAGTCGCTCGCGGTCCCATCCGAGGTCCGAAACGGCGATGCCCACGGCGAAGCGGTCGGTCATCCCCGCCACGTAGGCGACCGCCTCGAACACGGCCAGGTCGGTACCGCCGGCGAGGCCGCCGCCACTTCGGACGCCGGGGATCAGATTGGGCTGGTCGGTGAAGTGCGCGACCAGAGCGCGCAACATCGCCACCACCGACGCACCTTGGGTCACCGAGGCGGGTCGGAGGTAGATGTGCTCGTAGTTGCACCGCCGGAAGGCGGCCAGGGCCTCGGCGAGCTCTTCGCCCATCCCCACCCTGCCTGTGCCGAGGGTGGCCTCGACCGTGCCCTCGATGAACGTCCGCAGCTGCTGCGAGCGGTTCTCGCCGCACAGGCCCAGGACGACCTCGGGCAACAGGGCCGGGGTCACGATCCCCGCCGAGACGGCGTCCTCCCAGTCGTGGCAGAGATAGGCGATGCGATCGGCCCAGCTCACGACCTCGCCCTCGGGAGTGGCGGGGGCAGGACGCGACCAGGAGTGGTTGCGGATGCCGTCGAGCGTTTCCTCGCACAGGTTCAGGCCTGCGACCGACACGTCCGCGCCCCACACGGCGTGGTCGAAGCCGCTGGGGAGGAAGATCCCCAGGGCGTCCTCGCTCATGTGGCCACCGGGGCCGTGTCCGCAGTCGTGCCCCAGGGCAATGGCCTCGGTCAGCGCCACGTTGAGGCGACACGCCTGGGCGATACCGGTGGCCACCTGGGCCACCTCGAGGGCGTGGCTGAGTCGGGTGCGCTGGTGATCGGCGGGGAAGACGAAGACCTGGGTCTTGCCCGCCAGGCGCCGGAAGGCGGCGGAATGCAAGATGCGGTCCCGGTCGCGCTCGAAGCATGTGCGCCAGGGGTCGGGCTCCTCGGGGGTGGCCCGCCGGCCGGCGGCGGCGGCCCGGGTCGCCCCGGGTGCGAGGACCAGGTCCTCGCCGGCCTCGCGTTCTTGGCGACCGAGGGGTGGGACCTCCCCCTCGGTGCCGAGGGCGGCGGAGGAGTCGGCATGGGCCGTGCGCAGGCCCTGGCCCCGGTGTCCGGCCATGGTGGCCGCCCAGCGACGACCCCGTTCGGTCGGCGCGACGGGGGTTGGCTCCATGGGCCTTAGTGTGGCTCACGGCTGTATGGTCGTGGGCCGCCCGGCCCCGGCCGGTTCGATCGGAGGAGCGGGACACAGGTGGACGTGCGCATCGGGATCGTGCAGAGCGCCAAGGAGATCGAGATCGAATTGGACGAGGACGCGGATCGCGACGCGTTCATCGCTGACATCGAGTCCTCTCTGGGCAAAGAAGCAGGCGTGTTGTGGCTCACCGATCGCCGGGGCCGTCGGGTGGCAGTTCCGGTGGCGAAAGTCGCATACGTCGAGGTGGGAGCCCCCACCCACGAGCGCCGGGTCGGTTTCGGCGCCCCCTGACCTGCCGGGGCGGTTGTTGCACCCGTGAGCACCGTCGAACGCCCGATGGTCGGTCTGCTCGACCGCCGCCTCCTGTTCGTTACGGGGAAAGGCGGTGTCGGCAAGACGACGGTGGCGGCCGGGTTGGCCCTCTACGCCGCCGAACACGGCCGGCGCACCCTGGTGTGCGAGATGGACGCCAAAGGTGACGTGGCCGACTACTTCGAGACCGGGCCCACCAGCTTTGCCGCACGGGAGGTCTTC
Source organism: Acidimicrobiales bacterium (assembly GCA_036511675.1). Taxonomy (GTDB): domain Bacteria; phylum Actinomycetota; class Acidimicrobiia; order Acidimicrobiales; family UBA8190; genus Chersky-840. The sequence goes on from DATCBU010000095.1 coordinate 49,142, forward strand.
CCGTCGCTGTGGGCGATGTCGATGGACACCGAGGCGTCGTTGCGCGAATACCTTCGCCTCAATCTCCGCATACCGGTCGTGGGTCGGATCGGGCCTCTGGCCAAGGCCTTCGACTTCGTGGCCACCGCCGCCCCCGGGGTCCGCGAGATCCTCACGGTGGGGAAGTTCTGCTACGAGGTGCGTGAGAAGCACTACGACCTGGTGGTGGTGGACGCGTCGGCGACGGGCCATATCGTGGGCCAGCTCGCCGCCCCGCAGGCCATCAACGACCTCGTCAAGGTGGGTTTGATCCGCTCCCAGACGGACTGGATCCTCGAGATCCTGTCCGATCCGCTCACGACCGGTCTCGTCATCGTCACCACCCCCGAGGAGATGCCGGTCAACGAGACCATCGAGTTGGCGGGGAAGGTGGCAACCGAGACGTCGGTCGAGTTGGCGGCGGTGATCGTGAACCGGGTACTGCCCGAGCTCTTCGGGCGCAGCGAAGAGACGGTGTTCAACGAGCTGTGCAGCCCGGCGGTGTCGGCCGAGCTCGAGAAACTCGTGCACGACGACCCCGCCCCGGTCCTCGACGCGGCCCGACTGGCGGTGACCTTGCGCCGCACGCGCGCCGGGCACCTCGAGCGCCTGCGCGGGGGCATCGACCCCGTCGTGCCCATGATGTACCTGCCGTTCCTCTTCACCCGTCTGCACGGACTGCGCACCCTCCGACAGGTGGCGGTATCGCTGGGCGAGGAGCTGGGCTCATGACGGCCAAGCGCAGCACGCCCAAGACCGGGGGGCGCGGGGCGTCGCTCGACGGCCTCCTGGCGTCGAAGGAGATCGTCGTGGCGTGCGGGCCCGGGGGGGTGGGCAAGACCACGACCGCCGCCGCCGCCGCCGCCATGGCGGCGGCGCACCTCGGAGGCAAGGTGCTGGTGCTCACCGTCGACCCCGCCCGTCGACTGGCCGATGCCCTGGGGCTCGAAGGGATTGGGAACACCGAGCGGCGGGTGCCCGACGAGACATTCCTGGCGGCGGGGGTGAAGCCCATGGGTGAGCTGTGGGCGGCCATGCTCGACACCAAGGAGTCCTGGGACTCGCTCATCAGGCTGCACGCCCCCGACGACCGCACGCGTGACGAGATCCTCTCCAATCCGCTGTACCGGAACATCTCCTCGCGCTTCATCCAGAGCCACGACTACATCGCCATGGAGCGACTGTTCGAGATCCACTCCGAGGGCAACTACGACCTGATCGTCGTGGACACGCCCCCCACTCGCAACGCCCTCGACTTCCTCGACGCTCCCGAGCGCATGGCCGAGTTCTTCTCCAGCCGGCTCTTGCGCTGGCTCATCGTGCCCTACCGGTCGAGGCTCGTGAACTTCGCCTCGAAACCCTTCTACCAAATCGCCGACCGGATCCTCGGCACGCAGTTCCTCGAGGACGTGGCCCAGTTCTTCGTGCTCTTCCAGTCGATGTATGACGGGTTCGTGGAGCGGGCCAAATCGGTCCACCGTCTCATGGCAGACCGCCGCACGTCGTTCATCGTGGTGTCGACGCTCGAGGCGGTGCCTCTCCGGGAGGCGGAGTTCTTCGCCCAGGCCCTGAAGGACCGGCGTCTGCACCTCGGCGCCATCGTCTTGAACAAGGTGCTCCCCGCGTATCTCCGCGATCCCGAAGGCGCGGCCGTGGCCGAGAAGCTGCGCGATGGTGCCGACGCCTTGGCCGACGCCATCGGGCCCACGGTGCACTCGGGGGACGTGAGCCAGATCCGGCGGGTGCTGTCGGAAGTCGGCCGGAGCTATCTCGACTACCGGGTTGTCGCCCAACGTGAAGCCGAGCAACAGGCGGAGCTGGCCACGGTGCCCGAAGCGCTGGTGAGCGTGCCCTACTTCGAAACCGATGTCTACGACCTCGCCGGCCTGCTGCGGCTGGGCGAACAGCTGTGGGGCTCGTAGCGAGGTCGCTGGCGGTCGTCGTTACGGGTAGTTCCCGCCGCCCTCGGCGTGCTGCTTGGCGATGTACATGGCCGTGTCCGCCCGCCCCAGCAGTGTGGCGGCGGTGTCTCCGGGCCCGGGGTGGGCGAGTCCCACGCTGGCCGTGAGTCGAAAGGTACCTTCGGGCAGTTCGATCGGGCGCTGGATCCCCTCGGCCAGACGGGCCGCCAGGGCCCGGAGCTCCTCGGGGTCGCGGATGGCGGCCACCACCACGAACTCGTCGCCTCCGTAGCGGGCCACGACGTCGCCCTTGCGCACCGACGCCTCGAGACGCGACGCCACCCGTCGCAGGATCTCGTCGCCCGTGGCCCGACCGTGCTCGTCGTTGATGGGGCGGAACCCGTTGAGGTCGATGAACACCACCGCCGTGGTGGGATTGCCGAGACACCGCTCGACGTGCGCCCGGAGCGTGACCCGGTTGGCCAGACCGGTCAACGGGTCGAACGTGGTGAGCTCGTCGAGGGCTTCGCGCGTGGCCCGGAGCGCGGTGATGTCGTGGCCCGACACCACCAGCCCCCTCACGGTGGGATCGTCGAGGAGGTTCACGATGCTCAACTCGAAGGGCACGGACTCGCCGCCGCCGCGTCGCATGAGCTCGATCTCGACGATGGTGGGCGAGCGGTTGAACGACGGCACGTCCACGGCGCGGGACAAGGCTGCGGCCAGGCCGCCCTGATCGTGCGTCGCGACGAACTCGACCAGCGGCCTGCCCTCGACGAGCTCCTGGTCGAGTCCGAGCATTCTCGTGATGGCAGCGGAGACCGACTCGACACGACCCGCCGCATCCAGCAGCATGATGACGCTGGCGGCGTTGTGCACGATGGCCCGGAACTTGCCGACCTCGTCGGAGGCGATCTCCCAGCGCCGTCGTTCGGTCAGGTCGCGCAGGCAGAGCACCAGACCGTTGACGGCGGGCCGGTCGAGGAGATTGGCGCCGATGACCTCGACGAGCCTCCACCCGTGGGGAGTGCTCACCCGGAGCTCGATCGGCGTCCCTACCGTCTTGCCCTGGATGCTCGTCAACGCCACCGCGGCGACCTCCTGGTCGTCGGGGTGGAGGAAGTCGAGTGCGTCGGTCCCGGCCAGGCGCGTGCTGTCCACTCCGAACAGCCGTTCGGCGGCGTCGTTGGCCCAGATCAACCGAGCCGAGGCATCGACGACGACGACCGCATCCGGGAGCCAGACCGCAATGTCGAGCAGGCCGCGCGATTCAATCACCAGGTCTCCATCGGCTTGCCCGGCCCCTGGCCTTAGCCCTGGTCTGGGCACGAGAGCGTGCTGGGCCTCCGAGGGGTGGGCGGGCCGGCCTCACGGGGCCCTGGAGGGTCCCCGACGTGGCCCCGGGGCGCCATGAGGGCCCGGGATCCCCGGAGGGGCGCGTCGGTCGTCCCCTGGGTCGTCGGGCTCTGACCGCACCGATCGCTTCCACTCTCCTCGGCATTCGCGCCACCGGGGTTGAGTGTCGGACTCACGCATTGGTGGCGTTCGCAGGGTCCGTGGTTTCGCCGGCGACGTGCTGTCACGAGCCGAGTGGTGCTCTTGGCCGGACATTGTGTTGCCCTGGATGAAGAAGGGCGCCCGAGATGCCGACATGCGTGCATGACGACTCGGCCGGAGAAGGGCACCAGAGCCGACCCGGTGCAGGTGTCGATGACGACGACAATGACCACCAGAGCGTGCGGATTCGTGTTCACGACGACAGGTCGACCATGCGCCAACCGGGTGGCCGACGATGCGCCGTGGTGCCGGTCCGGGCATCCGTGCTCGACGACCGGTCTGTCTGAGGCAGCGGTCGTGGTCGTCCCCGATCGCTCCGATGCGCGGCCCGAGTGTTCACAGCCCGGTGTCCGGGCCCGGCGACCCGGCAGCCGGACACGGCGTGCCACCGAGCTCATCAGACAAGCCATGGCGAGTGAGGACGCGGACGAGGTCGGGTTGCGGGCGGAGACCGTGCTCGCCGACGCCGCCACGGCCCTGGCACTGCTCGGAGGGCCCGAGGCCTCTTCGGCGGCCCGAGCCGCAGTCGTGCAGCGCTTCGGTCGCGTCGGCGCCTTGCTCGTCCTCGGGTACGAGGAGCGGGGTCGGGCTCGTCATCTCGTCCCCGTGGACGACCATCGAGACCCTGATCGGTCCGAGGGACCCGACACCTACATCGAGTCCCTAGTGCGGGACTTCGCCATCATCGATGCTCGAGCCGTGTACGGGCTCCTGTGCGAGATCGACGAGGACGAAGGGTTCGCCGGGGATGCGGACGGGATCGATGCCCATCGGTGGCTCCACGCCACCTACGCGGTAGCGGCGCGCGACGGGACTCCCGCCGCCCACCGGGCCTACATGTGCGCACTCGACCGGGTCATGCGCCTCGTGAGGCCGCTCGTCGCCTCCTAGACGGTCCGTGGGGCCGGCGCCGGCGCCTACGATGCGGTCGGAGGAACCACCAACATGACCGACATCACCGACCCCGTACTCGAGGCCTACGCGCTGTCCCACACCACGGCCCCCGGCGAGCTGCTGCGGGAACTGGCCGAGGAGACCCAGGCCACGCTCAGCGCCCCGCAGATGATGGTCGGAGCTCTCGAAGGTCGCTTCCTGGAGATGCTCGTCTACGCCTTGCGCCCGACATGGGTCCTCGAGATCGGCACCTTCAGCGGGTACTCCTCGCTGTCGATGGCCGCCGGACTGGCGCCGGGGGGACGGATCACCACGTGTGAACTGAGCCCCGTGCACGCCGCGGTGGCCCGCAAGCACATCGGCCGGAGCCCGTACGCGGATCTGATCGAAGTGATCGAGGGCCCCGCCCTCGACACCGTGGGGAAGCTCGACGGTCCGTTCGATTTCGTGTTCATCGACGCCGACAAGACCAATTATCTGGCTTACTACGAAGCCGTCCTGCCCAAGCTCGCCCCCCGTGGGCTCATCGCGGCAGACAACACCCTGTGGAGCGGGAGAGTGGTCGACGACAACGACCAGACCGATGACACCCGTGCCATTCGCGCCTTCAACGATGCGGTGGCGGCCGACCGGCGTGTGGTGTGCGTGCAGACCACGGTCCGAGACGGCGTCACGCTCATCCGCCCCGTGTCATCCGCCGCCCCGGGCGGCGGGTGAGCGCGGCGACGCCCCCGACGCCGTCGATGCTTGACTACCACCTGCACCTCTGGCCCCATGGCCAGCGCGACACCGCCCCCACCCTCGACGAGGTAGCCGCCTACTGCGAGAGAGCGCAGGCGGTGGGCGTCCACGAGATCGCGCTGACCGAGCACCTCTTCCGGTTCCGCCAGGCCGACCGGTTGCTGCGTGGCTTCTGGGACGACGAGCCCGACGCCGCCCTCCGGGCGTCGATGACCGACTATTGGGACGACCACGCCCGCGCCGACCTCGACGCCTACGTGGAATGCGTGGTGGCAGCCAAGAAGGCGGGCCTGCCCGTGGTGCTCGGCCTCGAGGTCGACTACTACCGGGGGCGGATGGACGACGTCGTCGGACTGCTGGCCGGCTACCCCTTCGACGTGTTGCTGGGATCGGTCCACTGGATCGGTGCCTGGCGCTTCGACGACATCGACGACGAGGTCTCGATGGACCAGTGGTCGGTCCGTGACGTCGATGCGGCCTGGGGCGACTACGTGACCGCCATCGAGGAGCTGGCCGCCACCGGGGCGTGCGACGTGCTCGCCCACCCCGACCTCGTGAAGGCGGCCGGCCACCGGCCCGTGGCTCCCGAGGAGTGCTGGGACCGGCTGGTCGAAGCCGCCCTGAGCTCGGGTATGGCCGCCGAGCTCTCGTCGGCGGGATGGCGAAAGCCCGCGGACGAGTCCTATCCGGCGCCGGGGTTGTTGGCTCGTCTCGCCGCCGCCGGCGTCCCCCTGACGACGGCGTCCGATGCACACGGGCTCACCGACGTCGCGTCCCGGACCGCGGATCTGGCCCACATGCTCGACGCCCTGGACGTTCGCTCGCTGCGAGCGTTCCGGGCCCGGCACCCCCGCGACGTCCCCGTGGCCACCACGGCGGTCGCATCATGAAGACCCCGGGGGAGCTGGCTGCTCTTCACACGGGGCTCGACGCCGCCAGTCTCGATCATCTCCAGCGTCTCCTCGGGTCGTGGGGGGTGCTCTCGGACCTGTCGTTCTCGGACCTCTTGCTCGTGGCCCCGGTGCGCGGGACCGACGGGACCAAGTTGATCGTCCTGGGGCAGATCCGGCCCACCACGTGGGCCACGTTGCTGCGCGTCGACCTCGTGGGCCAGATCGTGGAGAGCTCGGATTGGCCCGTGGTCACCGAGGCCCTCCAGGCGGGGACGATGTCGTCGGGCCTGGCGGCCATCCCCGTGCCGGTGCGCGTCCGTATGGCGTCGGTGGACCCCGACGCCCGCGACACCGGCGAGGTGCCGGCCGTCCCCGAGACCGCCCAGCTCGAGTGCGTGCCCGTGCGCCAGGGTGGTGACCCGATGGCGGTGATCGTCCGGGTGGCACCACTCGAGGACCGGCGCCCGGGTCGCCTCGAACGGGTCTACCGCGACCTGTACCGACGTCTGGCCCACATGGTGGCCGTGGGCGACTTTCCGTTCATGGGTGAGGACTACACCTCCGAGGACGCGCCGCGTGTCGGGGACGGCCTCGTCCTCGTCGAGCCCGACGGCCAGGTCCGCTACGCGTCCCCCAACGCCATGAGCGCCCTGCACCGCATGGGCGTGAGCGACGTGGTCGAAGGAAGGCGTCTCTCGGAGTTGGGGATCGATGACGCCGCGCTCGACTGGGCGTTGCGTGCCGGGTGCCCCGTCACCGAGGAGGTCGAGCGTCGCCCCGACGTCATCGTCCTGATGCAGTGCACCCCCCTGCTCGAACAAGACACCGTCACCGGGGCCATGGTCCTGCTGCGCGACGTCACGGACCTGCGGCGACTGGACCGCCTGCTGTTGTCGAAGGACGCCGCCATCCGTGAGGTGCACCACCGGGTCAAGAACAACCTGCAGACGATCTCGTCGTTGCTCCGCCTCCAAGCCCGTCGTCTCGAGCCCGGCAAGGGCCAGGAGGCCTTGCGCGAGGCCGAGCGCCGCGTCCGCTCCATCGCGCTGGTCCACGAGATCCTGTCCCGCGAGCCCGGCGACGAGGTCCCCTTCGACGAGATCGTCGGCTCCCTGGTCCGGATGGCGGAGGACTCGGTAGTGTCGGGGGACAACATCGGCATCCGGGTCAACGGTGACGTGGGGGAGGTGGCCGCCGACGTCGCCACGCCACTGGCCGTGGTCCTGGCCGAGCTCTTACAGAATGCCGTCGAGCATGCGTTTCCGTCTGTGGGTGGCGACTCCGTATTCATCGGGGACAGCGACGGCGAGGCGGTCGGGCACGTGGAGCTGGTGCTGGCCCACGATGCCGATCACCTCACCCTGCAGGTCCGCGACGACGGATGCGGTCTTCCCGAGGGCTTCGACATCGACCACACCACCAGCCTCGGACTCTCGATCGTCCGCGACCTCGTCACCAGCCAGCTCGGAGGGTCCATCGTCATGCAGAGCAACGGGGGGACCGTGGTGACCATCGACCTCCCGGTCCAGAAATCCACGCACGACGCCTCGTCGCTCTGAAATCCTCCGGGCGGTGCAAGATTTCCGGCCCGCCGTGCGTCTAAACAGGCGATGGCATCGCATCCGGGGGTCGTGGTGACCGAGTCTGGGCCCGACGAGCCCGAGGAGCGCGGGTCGGGCCCGACGCAGGCACCTCGAGCCGCGGGACCGTCGGGCCTCGAGGCCTGCGGCTCCGGACCCCCGGCCGGCGACCGGTCACCAGCCTCGTTCGCCGAGCTTTACCTGCAGTCCTTCGCCGCCATGGTGCAACTGGCGCGTGTCCTCGTCGACTCACCCGAGATCGCCGAAGATCTGGTCCAGGACGCCTTCGTGCACCTGCACCGGCACTGGGGAGGGGTCCGGGACCCCCGTCCGTACCTGCACCGCTCGGTCGTCAATGCCGGTCGCTCGCACCACCGGCGCGCCTGGCGCGAACGGTCCCGGGCGCCCAGACCGGATGTCGTGGCCGGGCGGACCGAGGCGTCGGGACCCGGCGACCTCGAAGGCCTGGTCGTGGTCGACGGCGCCGCCGAACAACGGCGATCGGACGATGCCGACGTGCTCGGCGCTGCGCTCGCCACTCTTCCCTACCGGCAACGTGCCGCGTTGGTACTCCGGTACTACTCCGATCTGCCCGATGCCGACATCGCCGTCGCCCTCGGGTGTCGGCCCGGCACCGTAGCGTCGCTCGTGCACCGGGGGCTCGAACGCCTGCGAGAGGTGGTTGAACATGACCGATGACATGGGGTCCTCATCCGGACATCCTTCGGACATCGAGGCCCGGCTGCATCACGCCCTGGTCCACCGGGCCGGACACGAACCGGCGCGGGGAGCGGACTGGGGTGACCTGGCCGGTCGCCTGGCATCTTCGACCCGCCGACGCCAACGCGTGCTGGCAGGTGTCGCCGCGCTGGCGCTGCTCGTCGGCGCCGCGGGCGGGTACTTCGGCGAGGCGGCGGCCTCGCCCGGCCCGCTGGCGGCTCGCGCCACGGGGTCTCGGACCCCGGCCAACGGCTCGGCGGCGACACGGGCACCGGGGTTATCGGGTCCGTCGTCGGCCGGGCCCCTGGCCATGTGTCCCGACGTGTCGGGCGGCTCAAGCTCGGCGACCGACGGCATCGGGTCGTCGACGCGGGTGTTCATCCGCACCACCACCGACGGCGTGACCATCCGCGTCTACCAGACCGAGAGCGGGGTGTCGTGCTTCGTGCCGCCGACACCGACACCGGCACCGGCACCGGCACCGACGACGACCGGCCCCAATTCCCCGACGGGGTCGACGGGGTCGACGGGGTCGACGGGGTCGATGATCGTGCCCGTCGGTCCGACGGGCCAGGACGTGACGGTCGAGTTGTCCGACGCCGACGCCGTGGGCCAGGGTGCGATCTCGTCCCCGCAGTGCGTCATGTCGCCTGAGGGGGGTGCCGTCGGGGGCTCAGGCGCCAGCGCCGGCTCCAACGCGCCGTCGGGCCCAGGCCCGGCGGTCACGGCGCCCACGATCGCATCGTCGACCACCACCACCGTCACGACGCCGGGCGCGCAGACCCAGCCCTTGGCCCTCGTGCCCGGGGTCTTCGGGGTGAGTGAAGGCGACCCCGTGTGGTGGGTGGCGGTCGAGGTGTCCGGCGACGTGAGCTCGGTGCGGATGACCTTCCCCGACGGGGCCACCGATCAGATGGCACCAGTGGGCGGGATCGCCGTCCTCGCCCACCGTGTATCCCCGGACGTCGCTTCTGGAGGCACAGGACCCGATGTCGTGCAGGGCAGCGTGCAGCTTGTCGGTGCCGATCGCAGTGTCGTGGACACGGTGGCCTTGCCGGAGCAGCCCTCGGTGGTCCCGGTTCCCGCGCCCGCATCGGGGACCGCACCGCTGAAGGAGGGATCGCAGTCGGTCTCTCCGGGTGTGATCGTCGCGTGCCCGCCGTCGACGACCCTCACGCCGCAGGCTCAATCGTCGGCGCCCACCGAAAAGCGGTAGCCGATCCCGCGCACGGTGTGGAGCCAGCGCGGGCTGCTCTCTTCGGGCTCGAGCTTGAGGCGCAGACGTCGGATGTGCTCGGTCACCGTGGCGGGGTCCTGCCACTCCTGGGTCGAACCCCACACGTGCTCGAGCAGCTCTTCGCGCGTGAAGACCTGGTCGGGCGTGGCGGCCAGGAATGCCAGCAGGTCGAACTCCTTGGGCGTGAGCTCGATCGCAGTCCCGCTCACCATGACCCGGTGCGCGGCTCGGTCGATCACGAGCCCGTCGTGCTCGATCTGGTTCGTCGACTGGGTCGGTTGGCCCCGGCGCAGGACCGCCCGGATACGGGCGTCGAGCTCCGGCAACGAGCACGGCTTCACCACGTAGTCGTCGGCTCCGAGGTTCAGGACGCGCACGCGTTCGGACTCCTCGGAGCGACCGGTGAGGACGATGACGGGCAAGGCGCTGTCGCGGCGCAGCCGTGCCAGCACCTCCTCACCGTCGAGTCCCGGAAGCCCGAGGTCCAAGACGACCAGGTCGTAACTGCCGAGACTTGCCTCGCGCAGCGTGCCGGGCCCGTCGGCGGCCTCGCCCACGCGATAGCCCACCCGCTGGAGAAACAGCCGGGTGGCGGTGCGGCTGGCCATGTCGTCCTCGGCCACCAGCACCATGTGATCCTCGTCGGGCAGCGTCACAGTCACAGAGATACCTCCGGTCGCACGTCATCCCGTCCCGTTGGTCGAGGTGCCCCCCACGACCGCCCCTGCATGGTGTCCCGCTTGATCGTCAGGGTTCTTCCGGTGGCTGTGCCCGGCGCGAAGAGCCGGGGCACGTCGTCGTTGACGAGCACCTGCGCACCCAGCGACAACTCTTCACTCCGGCTCACCCTGCTTGGCTCCGATCTCGTAGTCCACAAGTCGAAGCAGAGCTTCGACGTCCACCGGCTTCGTCAGATAACCCTCGACCCCGAGGTCGAGCATTTCCCTGATCCTGCTCGGCGTGGCGTCTGCGCTCACGACGACTACCTTTGTGTCGGCCAACTCAGGCACGGCCTTGAGCCGGTGCAGAAGCTCGTCACCCGGCAGATCTGGCAGGTGGAGGTCCAAAAGGACCAGGTCAGGGCGATGTTGCCGGGCGAGCTCGAGCCCCGCTCGGCCCTCTCCCGCTGAAATCAACCGGACGCCGGGACGCTTGGCGAGTACTTGCTCGACCAGGGCGGAGTTCGACGGGTTGTCCTCGATCTGGAGCACGATCACGCCCGTGCCCTGGGCGTGGACCGGCTCTTTGCCGTTGGGGCCATGGTCGACAGCCGCTCTCGGTGAGGACTGCTTCTGTGCAGGGCCGACCGGTGGCGCGCTCACCTTGGCCAGCGAGGGGTCGGCCGCCAGGAGCTCGACCCAGAACGTCGACCCGTGCCCGGGATAGGAGTCGACGCCGATCACGCCTCCCATGACCTCGACGAGCTGTTTCGACAGCGCCAGGCCGACGCCGGTGCCTTCGACGGCGGAACGCTCGGCTCCGAGCCTCGAGAACGGCACGAACAACTGGTCCTGCTTCTCGTGTGGGATTCCGGGCCCGGTGTCCCGCACTTCGAATCGCACCCGATCACCGTCGGCCACGCTGGTGCGAAACGCCACCGAACCGCCCCGGGTGTTGTACTTGACGGCGTTGGAGCCGAGGTTGAGCAGGACCTGCAGGAGTCGCTGCCGATCGGCACGCACGCGCAGCACCCGTGACCCGTCGATGTCGACGGAGAGCTCGATGCCCGCCGCTTCGGCCACGGGGGCGAGCAGGGTGGTCACCTCGTCGAGGACCTCGCTGACCTCGACCGGTTCCGTGGACAGGCTGACCCGGCCCGCTTCGATGCGCGAGATGTCGAGAACCTCGTTGATTAGTGACAGCAGGTGGCGTCCCGCCACCTGGATCTGGTCGACGCTCGAGGCCTGCTCCGCGGGGAGCTCGTCCATCTCGAGCAGCTGGGCGAAGCCGAGGATGGCATTGAGAGGAGTGCGCAGCTCGTGGCTCATCCGCGACAGGAACTCGCTCTTGGCCTGGCTGGCACGCTCGGCGGCCACCGAGGCGTGGCGCAGTGACTGTTCGAGGTGCATCCGCTGGGTCACGTCGCGCGAGATCGTGACGGTGCCTGTGACGCGGCCGTTGTGGTCGAAGACGGGGCGGCCCCTGGTCTCGTAGGTGCGGAGCTCACCCCCGGGGAGCCGTCCCGTGGTCACCACCGGATCGGGGCTCTGCTCGCCGGCGACACATCGGGCGATGAGTTGGTCGAGGACGTCGCGGTCCAGGTCGTCGCGCACGGTGTCGGTGGTCCCGATCACGTCCGCCAGGGGCGAGCTGCCGAGGACGACCTGTCCCGAGATGTCGCGTACCACGATGGTGTCGGGTGATGCGTGGAAGATGGACTCGAGCAGGAACCGACGCTCGTCGGCGGCCCGTTGCGCCACATGGCGATCCGACACGTCGACGAGGTAGGCGACGAGCCCTTCGAGCTCCCCGGAGGGGCCCCATTCCAGGGTGTACACGGCCTCGGCTTCGCGCCAGTCTTCCGAGGCCGGGTCGCGCCGGAATCGCAGCAGGATCTCGCGTCGTTCCCCGTTGTGCGCCGTGCCCTCGACCAGCGCCTCGCGCAGATGGTCGGCCGAATCAGGATGGAAGCGCTCCATGATCCGACTCGGCGACGCGATGGCGTCTTCGGCCGAGATCCCGAAGAGCCGGTCGATGTTGGGGCTGGCATAGGAGAAGCGCTGGGTGCCGACGTCGTAGCGCAACGACACGATCGGGCTGGCGGTGAGGATGTTCTCGAGCTCGGCTCGGGCGCGGTCGCGCTCTTCGGCTCGCTCGCGCAATTGGGCGGTGGTGTCGAGCAGCCGCGCCGAGAGCCGGCCGATCTCGTCGCGCCCGCTGGGCACCTCGGCAGGTGTCTCGCCGCGCTCGAGCTCCTCGGTGGCTCGCTCGAGGCGACGTAGTCGGCGGACCACACCGGTGGTGAACAGCTGCGACACCAAGACGCCGCCCGCCAGCGCCAGGACCACGGCGGCGATCACGATGGCGGGCAGGACGATGTTCGAGGTGTGGATGTCGGACTGCTGGCTCACGATGATGGCGCTCTGGCGACTCGTGAGTGAGGAGATGTCGCTGCGGAGCGTGTCGGTCTGGGCCTTGACCGATTGCAACAGGGCGCGCACCGCAGTCGACGGCGTCGGGGAGGGTTGTTGGTGTTTGAGGCGGGCCAATGCCGCCACGAGGTGGTCGGTGTCGCGCTGGATGGCCCGGCCCGAGAGCGCTCCGGTCCCCGAGCCCAGGGTCAACACCTCGAGCTGGCCGAGCTGGGGGGGGACCGCCGTCTCCGCCCTGGCGTAGGACGTCTGGAACGACCGGTCCCCGCTCAGGAGGTAGTCACCGAGGCTCGTCTGCGCCGACAGGAGGCTGTTCTCGAGCGTGGTGGCGGCGTCGACGATCTGGCGGGAGGTGCTGGCTACGTCCTGGGCCCGGTTGTCGACGTGGGTGAACCACGACGTGGATCCGAGCACGATGAAGAGGATGGCGATGGGGACGGCGATGACAACGAGCCCCTTGGTCCGCATGGAGCGGTCGACCCATCTGGTGCCGAGCCGTTGCCCACTCGACGCGTCACGCATGACGGCACCTCTCAGCGAGGAGCGGTACCTCTCACCGAGGGGAAGTGCAGTGCGGAGAGGCCGACGCGTTCCTCGTCAATCGAGGATACCGAGGGTGCGGTGGAACCGCCTTGATACCCGACGCGCAACGGCCCCGGAATGGCTCCGGGGCCGAATCGGTTGTGCGTGCGTTTTTAGGTGACTACGAGGCGCGTCGGCGGGCGGCGAGCCACGCCTTGCGGAGCTTGCGGCGCTCCTCCTCCGAGGTGCCACCCCAGATGCCTGATTCCTGGTTGGTGGCCAGGGCGAACTCGAGGCAGGGCTCGATGGCCTCACACGCCCGACATACCCGCTTGGCCGCTTCGATCTGGTCGATCGCCGGCCCGGTGGTGCCGACGGGGAAGAAGAGGTCGGGTTCGGTGTACCGACAGGCCGCAACCTTGCGCCAGTCGTCGGCATCCCATTCGACCGAGCGGTTCCACATGAGTGCCACGATTACCTCCTCCGGTACGGTCCAGTTCCGGGCGCTTCTGACCGTCCGCTCCTTGTGAACCCGTTCACTTGGCAGGCCACAGGGGTTGGCCGCCACGGGAAACGGTGAATGTGAAGCTACTCCCAAGCGCTCACCCCTGCAAGCGCGAAGAAGATCCGGAGGGGCTCAAAGACCAGGGAATGGCGGGGAAATGCTCGAAATAGGGTGCACCTGCCACCGTCGCCACGGGCAACAAGCGTTGCAGAGATTGTGTCGGTCGGTTCGGGATCATCCATCACCTCCGCTCGATGCGAGGGTCGGCGGTCGGACGCCCATGTTGCCGCGGCGCCGTAACGACCCTGGCCAACCCGACCAGCCCACCGAGGGGGAGTTCGAAGAGCGGGTCGCCGCGCCCTGAAGGTGAACCCCAAGGGCCTGTCGAGGAAGCACCGGAAGCCGAAGATCGGGGAGCCTGGCGACACACCCGCATAGGCCGTTGGCGGTCATGTGGGCAACAGGGCACGACAAGGTTTCAGGGGATCACGATGCCCGGACGTGATCCAGCGCATCTATGCGAGCGGACTCCTTGAGCGAGTACCTGGAAACCGAGCGCAAGCCGAGCAGATGGCCGAGAGCGAGGGCTTTGGCCTCGTGGCTACCCCTGGCCACCTAATCAAATGGGTCAAGGACCCTGACTCCTGGCTCGTCGCCTATGAGAAGGAATCAGGGCTCTGTGCGTTGGCAAAACGAGCGTGCGCATGTCAGGGATTCCGTGGACTCCTCCCGCAACCGGGCGTACCGTGGTTCTGGGCGTCCCTCGACCCCCCCTGGGGCGCCCAAGGCGGGGCGTATGGGACGGCCTGTCCAGGTCCCACGCCCCGCCGCATGAGATGCCGAAATGACTCATCGTTGGGTAGTGGGTCAATTTGCCGACCCGTCACAGGCCGAAGCCTGTCGGGCCCTACCGGCCCGCAAGATGTTCATGGCCGCGTTCACGTCGGCGTGGGCCTCGTGACCACACGCCCGGCACCGGAACTCGGCCTGAGTTCGCCGGTTCTCCCTGTCGAGGTGCCCGCAAGACGAGCACCGCTGTGAGGTGTGGCGGGGGTCCACGGCAATGACCTCGCGACCAGCGTCTTCCGCTTTGTACGCGATGAGCTGCAGTAGCTGTCCCCACCCGGCGTCTGAGATGGAGCGGTTGAGGCCGGCCTTGGCCGCCGCTCCATTGGGTTCGTAGGCGCCGTCCTCACCCTGTCGGGGCAGAGGGCGACGCACCATGTTGGCGATCTTGAGGTCCTCGTGGACGATGAGGTCGTAGCGGTTGACGAGCTCCCGAGACAGCTTGTGGGCCAGGTCCTTGCGCTGGTTCCGGACCTTCCGGTGCGCGGCGGCCACCCGTTCGACACTGCGTTCCCGGCGACGCGATCCCCGTCGCTTGGTCACCAGCTCGCGCTGGGCGCCAGCCAGACGGGCGCTGGCTCTGCGTCCGTAGCGTCCATCGACAACGAGCTGGCCGCCGCTGGTCGCCACCTGGGCACATACCCCGAGATCGATCCCCACGTGGCTGCCTGTGGCGGCCAGCGGCGTGGTTGGGACGTCCACACAACGCACGGTCACCCACCATCGCCGCCCTTCGCGAGCCACCGTGATGGCCTTGGGGGTGCCCCGGACCTCTCGGTGGAGACGGACCTTGACCTCGCCGATGCCGAGCAGACGCAGCCGACGGCTCTCAGTGTTGAGACCCCAGCCGTGAGTGTCTTCCCACTGGACCGAGTCCCAGCGCCGGGACGACTTGAACCTCGGAAAGCCCGGAGTCTGCCCCGCTCGGCACCGTCGATAGAAGGCCCCGAAGGCCCTGTCGAGGCGCTTCAGGGTTCCCCGACAGACGGTCACGCCGTGCTCGAAGATCTCGGGGCGCGGTTCTCGCAAGGTGGTGAGGGTTCGGCTCTGGTCGATGTAGGAAACAGAACGCCGCTCCCACTTCCAGGCCCCTCGGCGCTCCTCGAGGGCGGCGTTGTAGAGCTCGCACTGGTGGCGGAGCAGCGCCTCGAAGCGAGTCCGCTGGGGGACGGTCGGCTGCAGGAGGTATCGGTAGGAACGACAACGACCCATCGGTCATGACGCTATTTGCAGGCTGTAACGCTGGCCCCACTCTCTGGGATCTCAAATGATCCACTGCTCATCGTTGCGGATTGCGCCGGGTGGGCGTACCGTGAGCAACGGGTAGTTCCGGGGGGTCGGTGCACCTCCATGGCACCAGGAGCGCCCAGGGATTGGCGGGGCACGGTAGCGCCCCAGACACGATGAGGACCTCGAAGTCGCTCCCGTGTCCCGGCCACCCTCGCTCGGCCCCGCTCGGCCCTCGGTATCGCAGGCCATGCCATGGAATGCGACGGAACTCGCCATCCGCTTCACCCTGGGTGTTAGCCCAGGTCAGAAACCGATACTCCAGCTAGCGTTGTGCCTCGTAGGTGCTTTCTCGCGCCCTCTGGCAGGTGGAACCCCGCTCGGCGGCCCCGGGGGTCGGGCGTACGGTGGCGTCGGGCGGTCAAACGGCACTGCGGTTCCCCCAAGGCCCCGTCTGGTTGGACGCCCGATTCTTCGCAGGAAAAGGCGAGGCATGGGCAGCGTCCTGGTGCAGTGTCCGCTGCGTGGCGCTGTCCATGCATTCTCGCCCTCCTCGTCATGGGGGCGCGGGGCGTGTGCCTATCGTTCGACACGTGGGGAGCCGATCCGGAGAATCCGAACCCACGGCGGCGCGCTGGCCTCGACGACGGCCCGGCGACCCCGTGGCAGTCCTCGCGCATCGGGGCGGGAGCGGTCCGTGGCGCGAGAACTCCCTCGAGGCGTTCTCCGCCGCCCTGCTTCTCGGGGCCGACGGGGTGGAGCTCGACGTGCGGCGGAGCGCGGAGGGCGAGCTCGTCGTCCATCACGACGCCGAGATCCCCGGTGCGGGACTGATCCACGAGTGCCGACACGACCAGTTCCCGGCGTGGGTGCCCACACTGGCGGACGCGCTGGCGGTGTGTGGGGGTGCCATCGTCAACGTCGAGATCAAGAACATCCCCACCGACCCCGGGTACGACCCCGCCGACCTGGTGGCGTCGGGCGTCGCGTCGCTCCTGGCCCGACAGGCCGAGGCAGCTCCTCAGGCGCCCGGGGCTGATCGGTGGCCGGCCCGGATCCTGGTGTCGTCGTTCTGGCCCGACGCACTGGCTGCGGTAGGGCGCTCCTACGGCGACGCCGCGCTCGGGCTCCTGGTGCACCCCGCCCTCGACGCCGTGTCGGGGCTCGACACGGCGGGCGCACTGGGGTGCGTGGCGCTGCATCCCCATCACTCGCAGGTCACCCCCGAGCTCGTTGCCCACGCGCACGGGCGCGGCCTGGCCATCGCCACGTGGACCGTGAACAGCCCCGGGGAGATCGACTCCGTCGTCGCCGCCGGGGTGGACATCGTGATCACCGATTCGGTCACCGACACCCTCGGCCACCTGGGGCGGCACTGAGGGTTGCGGCCCCGACACCGGGGTCCGGCGCCCCCCGGGCTCCCATGACGGATTGGTCGAACGGCGGGTTCTCGGGAACAATCGAGGCCATGAACGTCGTCGTCTGTGTGAAACAGATCCCTGATCCCGCCGCCCCCCAGACCCTCGATCCCCAGACCCACACCCTGGTCAGGGAGGGAAAGCTGATCATGGACGACTCCGATGCCTACGGAGTCGAAATGGGCCTGCAACTCGCCGAAGCCTCGGGCGGAGGGGACGTCACGCTGGTCTCGATGGCCCCGGCGGGCGAGACCTCGGGCCTCCGGACCGCCCTCGCCATGGGCGCAGCCAAGGCGATTCTCGTCAGTGATGACGCCCTCAAGGGATCCGATGCCCTGTCGACGGCCAAGGTCCTGGCCAAGGCCATCGAACGGGCCCAACCCGACCTCGTGATCGCCGCCACCGAGTCCACCGACGGGTACACCGGGACCACGCCGGTCCAGGTGGCCGAGCTGCTCGGCTTCCCGTCGGTGACCTTTGCCAAGAAGGTGTCGGTCGGCGACGGCCGGGTGCACGTCGAGCGTCAGACCGAGGCCGGCTACGACGAGGTCGACTGCCCGCTGCCCGCTGTCGTGACGGTCACCGCCGGTGTCGTCGAGCCCCGTTACCCGTCGTTCAAGGGAATCATGGCGGCGAAGTCCAAGCCCGTGGATCAGCTGACGGTGGCCGACCTCGGCCTCGATGCCGGGCAGGTCGGCGCGGCCGGGGCGCGTTCGGAAGTCACCGACGTCACCGCCGCCGACGACCGCAGCGGCGGTGAGATCGTCGTCGACGAAGGCGAGGGCCACGAGAACATCGTCCGGTTCCTCGAGCAGCTCAAGCTGGTCTGAGCCGGCTGAGCGCCGCCGGCCCCACTGATCTCGCACGTACCCCCAGGAGAAGAGAATGTCGATCGACAAGGTTTGGGTCCTCGCCGAGTCCGCCGAGGGCAAGCCCACCAGCACCACCCTCGAACTGCTCACCCAGGCACGTTCCATGGGCGGGACCACCGAAGCGGTGGCGTGGGGGGCCGACACCGCCGCGTTGGCGGCAGAACTCGGCAATCACGGGGCCACCACGGTCTACGACGTGGGCGATCTCGGCGACTCGTTGCCGGGCGCCCCGGTGGCGGGCGCCATCGCGTCGCTGGTGGCCGCGGGCAACCGACCCGACGTCATCTTGATCCCCGCCAGCTACGACGGTCGCGATATCGCGGCGCGCTTGTCGGTGCGGCTCGACGCGCCGGTCATCACCAACGTCGTGAACCTCACCACCGAGGGCGACGAGGTTCGCTCGCAACACGGCATGTTCGGTGGCGCCCAGGTGGCGACGGCCCGGTTCACCGGTGACCATCCCTGGATCTTCGTGGTGCGGGCCAAGTCGTTTGCCGCTGAGCCCGCCGGCGGAGGAGCGGCCCAGGTCGCGGCGGCGACCGTGCCCGAGCTCGGTGCCACCGACGGGGCCAAGGTCCTCGCCCGCCATGCCGAGGAGCGAACCGGACCGAAGCTCGACGAGGCCGAGGTCGTGGTGTCGGGAGGCCGGGGTCTCGGCGGCGCCGAGCACTACGCCATGATCGAAGACCTGGCCAAGCTTCTGCACGGGGCTGCCGGCGCCAGCCGCGCCATCGTGGACGCCGGATGGGTTCCGTATTCGCACCAGGTCGGCCAGACGGGCAAGACCGTGAAGCCCACCGTCTACATCGCCTGCGGCATCTCGGGCGCCACCCAGCACCTGGTGGGCATGAAGGGCTCGAAGAACATCATCGCCATCAACAAGGACCAGGACGCCCCCATCTTCTCGGTGGCGGACCTCGGCATCGTCGGTGACGTCCACAAGGTCGTGCCCAAGCTGATCGAGGCACTCAAAGCACGCAGCTGACCTGGGCGGTTCCCGGCGGCGCCCCGGCGCGTCGGGACCGCACTAGCCTCCGCGGGGTTCGTAACGCCCCGTGACCCCGGAGTGCGTCCTCTCTGAACAGCGGGTGACTTCCACGCATGCTGTTCCCCACGATCGACTTCGCAATCTTCTTCGCCGTGGTCTTCACGGCGAACTGGCTGCTGAACCCGTATCCGCGTGTGTGGAAGCTGGCCATGATCGCCGCGAGCTACGTCTTCTACAGCTGGTGGGACTGGCGCTTCGTGTTCCTGTTGGCCGCCGTCACTGTCACCGCGCACGTCGGGGCCACCGCCGTGCACCATTTCGAAGACCCGCGTCACCGGCGCTTCGCCCTGGTGAGCAGCGTCGCCGCCCTGCTCGGGATTCTGGGATGGTTCAAGTACTACGGCTTCGTGGCCGTCAACGTCGACAATCTCTTCCATACCTTGGGCACCGGAAGGCTTCTCCCCCTGCTCGAGGTGACGCTGCCCGTGGGTGTGTCGTTCTTCACCTTCATGGCGCTCAGCTACGTCATCGACGTGTACCGCCGCCAACTCGAGCCCGCTCGTGCCGTCGACCTGGCGGTCTACCTGTCCTTCTTCCCGCACCTCATCGCCGGCCCCATCGTGCGGGGCGAGGAGTTGCTCCCTCAGATCCGGCGCCGGCGCGACCCGGCCCGGATCGACTTCGGGCGCGCTGCGTGGTTGGTGGCGGGGGGCCTGTTCAAGAAGGTCGTCATCTCCTCGTATGTCGACTCGGCCATCGTGACCCCGGTGTTCTCGGCGCCGCACCAACACTCGGCGCTCGAGATCCTGTTCGCGATCTACGGCTTCGCCGTGCAGATCTACGCGGACTTCAGCGGGTACACCGACATCGCCATCGGACTGGCCATGTTCCTCGGCTTCCGGTTCCCCGACAACTTCGACGCGCCCTACACGGCGCGCAACCTCCAGGACTTCTGGCGGCGGTGGCACATGACCCTGTCCCGCTGGTTGCGCGACTACCTCTACATCCCCCTGGGAGGAGGTCGGGGCTCGCGCTGGACCGTGGCCCGCAACATCATGATCACGATGGTCCTGGGAGGCCTGTGGCACGGGGCGGCGTGGACGTTCGTGGCCTGGGGCACGATCCACGGCTCGGGGCAGGTGGTGGGGCATCTGCGCCGGTCCAA
Organism: Acidimicrobiales bacterium; assembly: GCA_036511675.1. Lineage (GTDB taxonomy): Bacteria > Actinomycetota > Acidimicrobiia > Acidimicrobiales > UBA8190 > Chersky-840. The sequence continues at coordinate 69,318 of DATCBU010000095.1, forward strand.
CCGGGTTGCCGCCGGTCTCGACCCCCTGCCCGACGGCAGGGTCCGGGTCTGGGTGCAGCGCGTCGTGACCTTCCACATCGTGTGTCTGGGCTGGGTGTTCTTCCGGGCTGACTCGTTCTCGACGGCGGTCACCTTGCTCGGCCGGCTGTTCAGCGCCTGGGGTCGCGCTCCGCTCGTGACGCCCCTGGTCGTGATCACCGTGGTGGGCGCGGTGGCCTTGCAGTACCTCCCCCCGGCCCTCGGCGGCCGTGCCCAGCGAGAGTTCGCCGGTCAGCCCTGGGTGGTGCAAGGGGCCATACTGGGGGTTGTTCTTCTGGCCATCACGACGCTCGGGCCACAGGGTGTCGCGCCGTTCATCTACTACAGGTTCTGAGGCCGGTCCCGAGGGTTCGGCGTTCGTCTCGTGGTTCCCCGGGGGCGGTTCCGAGCATGCACGTGCACACGCGGACCACATGACCGACATCCACTCCGACCACTCGAGCCCGTCGTGGAGCGAGACACAGCCGCCCGTGGTGACCGAGGTACGGCGGGGGCGACATCTCCCCCGCAACGGCCGCCAGGCTCGTGTCAACGCCACACGGTCCATCGTGCGTGTTCACCATGTGGAGGCGCCGCCGGAGCACCCGGTCCCCGGTCGGGTGCACGTCAACTGGCGTCACGCCCTGGCGGCGGGCCTGGTGTGTTTCGTGGTGTGGCTCGTCCTGGACGGCCCCACGCTGCTGCGCTCGGCCCAGGATGCCCCGCTCGGCGTGCGCCGGAGTGTCGCCATCGCCGTGCTCCGCCCCGTGGCCGCCGTCTCGGACGCCGTCGGGCTGTCCCACGTCGTGGGGGGCGCGGACCGCGTGATCGGGCACACGGGCACGACCGGGACCGGCGTCCTCCAGGTCGAAGGGCCACCCGCCCGCCACCACACGGTGGTGCCACCGCTCCGGAGCACCACCACGCTTCCCCTGGCGACATCGTCGTCCTCGCCGGCCCCGGCATCGACGTCGACGACCGTGGTCACCGCGCCCGATGGCCTGGTGCCCTTGGCGGCGCCGACACAGTCGGCGCCGCTGCGGTTGCTGGTGGTCGGCGACTCGCTGGGGATCGACTTCGGCCAGCCCCTCGTGAACGACCTGGCCTCCACCGATGTCGTGAGCGCGGTGCTCGACGGCCACATCGACACCGGTCTGGCCCGCCCCGACTACTTCGATTGGCAATCCGAGCTCCAGCACGACATCACCAGCTATCAGCCGCAAGCCGTGGTGGTATTCATCGGCGCCAACGATCCCCAGACCTTCCTGGACGGCTCCACCTCGGTCCACTACGGCACCCCGGCCTGGAACGCCGACTACGCCACACGCGTCAGCGCCTTCATGGGAGAGGCGGTGAGCTCGGGGGCCCGGGTCCTGTGGATCGGGATGCCCCCCATGGCCGATCCCGGTCTCAACGCCAAGATGGAGACGCTCAACGCCATCGACCGCACTCAGGCGGCGCAGCACAAGGGTGTGACCTACTTCGCGTCGTGGCCCGTGCTCTCCACCCCCCAGGGAAACTATGCCCCCTTCCTCCCCGACGCCTCGGGCAACGAGATCCAGGTCCGGGACCCCGACGGCACCCACATCGCCCAGCCCGGCGCGCAGCGTCTGTCGCTGGCCGCCATCGCCTTCATGGGACAGCAGTGGGGACTCGTCCTGTAGGGACCAGGTCCGTGTGGGTGCTGCGTCACGCCAAGGCGGCATCACAGGGACCCGACGACCACAGCCGGCCGCTCACGGCGCGCGGGAGACGCCAGGCCGCCGACGTCGGGTCGTACCTGGCGAGCGATCCCCTCGCTGCGACGCCGGTCCCCGAGCTCGTGTTGTCGTCCTCGGCGCGCCGCGCCGTGCAGACGGCGGAGCTCGTGGTGGCCGCGCTCGAACCTGGCATCGAGCTCGTGGTCGAGAGCGCGCTGTATGACGCCGACCCCGACGATGTGGTCGAGGTCATCCGTGCCTTCGGCGGCGACGCACCGTCGGTCCTCGTGGTGGGGCACAACCCCACGATGCAGGAGCTCGCCGTGCTCCTCGTCGACGCCGAGCACGGCGACGGGCGTCCCCGGCTCGAACGGCGGTTCCCGACCGCGGCGTTGGCGGTGACGGGGGTGCGCGCCGACTCGTGGGCGCGTTTGATCTTGGGGACCGGCTCGCTGCTGGCGCTGCGGACGCCCGATCCCTGAGCTTCAGGAAGATACGTTGTGGACATGGACCGGTGGCGCGCCACGGGACGGGTCGGCGCGGTGCTGTCGGGTCTGGTCCTCCTGGCCGCGTGCGGAGCGTCTGGTGCTCCGGGGGCCCTGCCTCTCGGGCGCCTCACCGGCACCTTCTCGGCCGGCCAGGGCTTCGGCCGGGTCGAGCCGTCGAGGATCTTCAACGGCGGCGACCCTACCGGGCTCGTCAGCCACATCGCCTGGACATCATGGGGTGGCGCCACCGCGGTGGGGACCGGGATCAGTGACTATGTCGGGCCGGACCAGACCGTCGCCGGCGGGACCGAGGAGCCCGTGACCGTGGTCGCCTTCGGCGTGGGAACGTGCGGGGACAGACGCATGTACCGGGCCGTCGAGTGGTACTTCCCCCACCATGGCATGACCTTCGACCTCCACCACTACGAAGACATCTGCACCGGGACCTACGTCCTGAGCCCGTGACCGGACCGGTGTCGCCTCTCCCTGAGCCCGCGTCGCCCCGTCGTCTCGACGTCGCGCTGGTGACGCAGACGCTTGGCGCGGCGGGTTGCATCGCCGCATCGGAAGAAGCCGCCGAGCTCGTCCTGGCGGCGCGCGGTGACCCGGCCGTGCTCGACGCCCTGGTGTCTCGGCGTACCCGGGGCGAGCCACTGGCGTGGCTGACGGGGTCGATCACCTTCTGCGGTGTCGAGCTGTCGGTGGCACCGGGCGTGTACGTGCCGAGATGGCACACCGAGCCCTTGGCCCGCCGGGCCGTGACGCTCCTCCCCGCCGGGGGCGTGGCCGTCGACCTGTGCACCGGCGCCGGTGCCATTGCGGTCGTGCTGGGAGCGGCGGTGCCCGGCGCCCGGGTGCTGGGCACCGAGCTCGACCCCAGGGCGGCACGATGCGCCCGGAGCAACGGCGTGGAGGTCTTCGAGGGCTCGCTCGATGATCCGATCCCGCCCGAACTCGCACTCCGGGTCGACGTCATCACCGCCGTGGTGCCGTACGTGCCCACCGGTGCTCTGCGCCTGCTCCCGCGCGACGTCCAGGCCTTCGAGCCCCGGATGGCGCTCGACGGCGGGATCGAGGGCACCGACATCCTGTCCGAGGTCGTGCGCAGGAGCCCGCGTTGGCTGTGCCGGGGTGGCTGGCTGCTGCTCGAGCTCGGTGGTGACCAGGCGCCACCGGTGCGGCAGCTGCTTCACCGGTGCGGGTTCGGGGAGGTCGAGGTCATGGCGGACGAGGACGGGGACCCCCGTGCCGTCTGCGCCCGTCTGGCGTAGACCGCAGCGCCCGACGGCCGAACCTGTCAACGGTCTCGGGTCCCCGGACGTGAGTTCAGTGTGGACCCGCGCCGCCTCGCGCTGACCGGTGGTGTGGCGCTGCTCCTGGTCGCGGCACCCGGTTGCGGCGGTGATGGCAGTCGCGGCGCCCCCTCCACCGTCGTCCGCACCACGACCCCCGTCCCGGTCGCCACGTCGACGACACCTCCTGCCTCGACGACCATTCCCGCGGTAACAGGAGGATCGCTCCAACAATTCACCCCGGCCACGGCGAGCACGTGGTGGGCCGTCGTCCAAGGCGATGCGGTGGGAAGCGTGGTCGTGCGCACGCTCGACAGCGGGCAGCACTGGCAGGACGTGACCCCGGTGGCAGGGTCGATCGCGTCGGGCACCTTCCTGAACGCCGACATCGGCTGGGTCGTCGGATACGTCACCGAGGGGGCGTCGGACCCGCTTCCGGCCGAACCGCTCCACCGCACACTCGACGGCGGTCGGGCGTGGCAGCAGTTGGCCACGGTTCCCAACGGATGTGCGCTCGACTTCGTCGACCCCCTTCACGGCTGGTGCGACGTGATCGGGGCCGCGGCCGGATCGGAGTCGGTGAGTCTCACCCGCACCGTCGACGGGGGGTCCACCTGGTCCCTGGTCTCGCGGACCGGGGTCGACCCCGAGGGTTCCACGCCGGGGGCGCTGCCCTTCGGATGCGACAAGGCGATCGCCTTCACCTCACCCGCCGTGGGCTGGGCGGCCGGCTACTGCAGCGGCGGTCCGGCGCACCTCTACACGACGCTCGACAGCGGTCGCACCTGGGAGCTGCTCCCGCCGGTGCCGGTGCCGACCGGAGCGCCGGTTCCCGAAGGTGAGGGCTTGACGACGCCGGTCGTCGCCGGCGCCGAGGTGGCGTTGGCCGTGGAGATCGGCGGGCGTCCCGGTGCCACGGCCATCGACGTGAGCCCCGACGGAGGGATGACATGGCGGACGCAGTGGGTACCCGGGGCGCCTCAGAGCTGGAGCGTGGACCTCGTCGATCCGACGCACTGGCGACTCACCGACGGCACGGTGCTGCTGGCGACCGACGATGCCGGTGCGCATTGGAGGCGTTGGACACCGTCGATCGCCCTCCAGGGAACCCTCGACACCGACTCGACCCTTGATTTCCTCTCCCCGCTCGTGGGGTGGGCCGTCCCGTCGGTGAACGGGGGAACGCTGTGGTGGACCGTCGACGGCGGCAGCAGCTGGACGGCGGTCCGGATCGTGGCGGGGCCATACCAACTGCCCGCGCCCTGACCGGACGGGCCGCCCTCAGGTGCCGGCGGTTCGGGCGAACTGGACGATGCTGCCAGCGGTGTCCCGACTGATGTCGGGGCACACCAGGGGGAACATCTCGGTCCCGTGGATCGTGCCCATCACCTGGCGACAGCGTGCCTCGACACCGGCTCTCAGCAACAGACGGTAGAAGTTGATGCCCTCGTCACGCAGCGGGTCGCACTCGTTGACGCTGATCATGGTGGGCACGAGGCCATCCACGTCGTCCTCAGTGGCGAAGCCCGGCCACGCCAGCGGGTTCCGCGCCTCCACCTGTTCGCTCCCGTAGCTCATGGCGCCGCGGTTGTTGTGCAGGTCGAGGAGGATGCCGTTGTTCTCGATCGACGACGGGCTCTCGGGCGACGGCCAGGTGCCGGCGATGTACGGGCACAGCGCGTACAGCCCGCTAATCAGACCGAGGTCCCCGTCGCGTTTGAGGCGGAGCCCGGTGGCGAGGGTCAGGTTGCCCCCACCGCTCTCCCCGGCGACGATGATCCGATCGGGATCGACGCCCAGCTCGGCGTGGTTGGCCGCTACCCACTTGACGCCCGACACACAGTCATGCAATCCGGCCGGGTACGGGGCCACCTCGCCGCTCGACGACGGGAGGATGGAGTTGCGGAAGTCGACCATGGCGACGGCCACCCCGTGGGCGGCGATGATCCGTCCCCACGCCCGGTAGTTCCCGTCGTAGCACGACATCGTGGCCATCCCGCCCCCGTGGATGTAGTACACGCACGGCACCACGTCGTCGCTCTCGGGACGGATGAATCGGATATTGATCTTGTTCCCGTCCGGGGTGGACACCACGATGTGCTCGGTGACCGTCAAGCCCTTCGAGGACGCAATCTCCTCGGTGTCGGCCATGCCCAGGAAGGCGGTGACGAGGCTTCGGATGCCGATGGCCTCTTCGGTGTTGGCCTCCTCGATCATCTGCTCGCGACTGGCGGCGTCACCCAAGGGAGCACCCAAGTCGAACTGCCCGAACATGGCCTTGAGGCGCGGATCGATCCTCGGATCCGTCATGATCCTGGTGCTTGCCATGTCACCCCCCGTTTGAGCTGTGCCAGACCCTAACCCGGCCGCCGCACCTGCTCGCTGACATCGTGGGCCCCGTGGGTGCTAGCACGAGGGCGCGGCACGGGCTGACCACCTTGGCTCGTCGGGAAGGCCGGGTCACACTGCTCAGGGGACCGGACGCGGGACGGGCCAGGACTGGGGTCGCTATGAGAGACGCAGAGTCACGTCGCTTCTTGATGTCGACGTGGGAGGGCGGAGGAAACGTCACCCCGGAACTCGGCATCGCCCGACGGCTGATCGCCCGCGGCCACCAGGTTCACGTCCTCGCCGATCCGACCATCAGAGACGGTGCCGAGGCGGCCGGCTGCACGTTCTCGCCCTGGCGGCGCGCGCCGCATCACCGGACACTCGATCCCTCCGAGGATCTCCTCAAGGACTGGGAGGCGGCGAACCCCCTCGTCATGTTGAAGCGGGTCCGCGACCGGTTCATCGCCGGGCCCGCCGCCGAGTTCGCTGCCGACACCGCCGAGGCCATCGAGCACTTCCAACCCCACGTGGTGGTCCCCGACGCCTTTCTCTTCGGCTCGATCATCGCCGCCCAGGCCGCGGCGGTGCCCGTGGCGTTGGTGGTGACCAACATCTGGATCATGCCGACCCCTGGGACCCCGACCATCGGGCCCGGCTTCGCCCTGGCCAAGACGGTGCTGGGACGCACCCGGGATGCGGCCATACGAGGGGTGGTCAACCGTCTGTTTCGCGCCGGTCTCCCCGCCATCAACAGGGCGCGTGCTGCCCACGGGCTCGACCCGCTGTCCTCGTTCTATGCCCAGGCGCTCGCGGCCGACCTGATCGTGGTGCTCACCAGTCCCGTCTTCGACTACGCGTCTCGGTCCGTGCCCGACAACGTCCGCTACGTGGGCCCCATCCTCGACGACCCGAACTGGGTGGAGCCGTGGGTCTCCCCCTGGTCCGCGCCCAGTGAGCTCCCTCTCGTCCTGGTCGGCTTCAGTTCCACGTACCAGAACCAGGGCCCGGTCCTGCGCCGCGTCGTCGAAGCCCTCTCCGCCCTGCCGGTGCGCGCCATCGTCACGGTGGGCCAGGTGCTCGACGGCGCCGAGGTGGGCGGGGCGCACAATGTGGCGGTGGTCACCTCGGCCCCGCACTCCCGGATCCTGGCGGACGCATCACTGGTGGTGTCGCACTGTGGGCACGGCACGACGATGAAGACCCTGGCCGCCGGTGTGCCCATGGTGTGCATCCCCATGGGGCGGGACCAGAACGACACCGCGGCCCGCGTGGTGCACCACGGAGCGGGTCTCCGCCTCTCGCCCAAGGCTTCAGTGGCCGCCATCCGCAAGACGGTGCAGCGTGTGCTCGAGGACGATGCGTTCCGGGCCAACGCCTCGCGCCTGGCGTCGTCCATCACCGATCGTCGGCTGACCGCCGACGTCGTGGCAGAGCTGGAGTCCTTAGCGGCCGGTCCCGACGGCCCTCGGGCCTGAGCCTGGTCGATCGGGACGGGACGCGGCGGACGGTGATCGGTGGCATCGTGGGGGCATGATCCTGGGCACCCACGCCATGCTCTTCGCCGAAGACCCCGACAGGGCCCGAGCCTTCTTCCGCGACGTGCTCGAGATGCCCAATATCGACGCCCACGACGGCTGGCTCATTTTCAAACTGCCGCCCGCTGAGCTCGGCATCCACCCCGCCGGTGAACCGGGCGACCCGAGCACAGGTCCGACCAGTGGCCATCACGAGCTCTACCTGACGTGCGACGACATCGAGGCCACCGTGGCCGACCTCACCGTCAAGGGCGTCGAGTTCGCCGGGCCCATCGAGAGCCAGGGTTTCGGTCTTCTCACCCGCCTGCGGGTCCCGGGCGGGGGAGAGCTCGGCATCTACCAACCGCGCCACGCCACCGCCTACGGGCTCGAGGGCTGATCGGGGCTTCACGTCACTACGCTCGCGTCGTGAACCTCGGAAGGCTGGGCGTGTGGTGGAGCGGCTCGTGGCGGGTGAAGGACGACGAGTCCGTCGATGTCGCCGCTGAGCTGGAGAGCCTCGGCTATGGCACCCTGTGGTCCTCGGGCGGCTTCGAGCCCGGCCTTTCCGCCCACTTCGGACGCCTCCTCGGTGCCACCACCTCGATGGCGGTGGCGAGCGGCATCGTGAGCATCTGGCGAGCCCCGCCCGCCGGGCTCGGTCCCGCCGCGCGCGATCTCGATGCACGCTACCCCGGTCGTTTCGTCTTGGGCCTCGGTGCCAGTCACGCGCCCCTGGTGGAGACCTACGCCCGGCCGTACGCCCACATGGTCGGCTATCTCGATGCTCTCGACGACGGTGACGCGGCCGTGGCGCCAGACCGTCGCGTGCTCGCCGCCCTCGGGCCCCGGATGCTCCGGCTCGCCCGTGACCGCGCCGCGGGGGCGCATCCGTACTTCGTCCCTGTCGAGCACACGGCCCGAGCTCGGGCCGAGCTGGGACCGGGGCCGCTGTTGGCCCCCGAGGTGACCGTGGTGCTCGAGCGGGACCGGACCACGGCGCGCCAGGTGGCGAGGACCTTCACGGCCAGGTACCTCACGCTTCCCAACTACACCAACAACCTCCGAACCTTGGGCTTCGACGACGACGACCTGACAGGAGGAGGAAGTGATCGCCTCGTGGACGCCGTGGTGTGCTGGGGGGATCTCGAGGCGATCGTCCCCCGCGTGCGCGAGCACTTCGCGGCCGGCGCCGACCACGTGTGCGTACAGGTCGTCTCCCCGCCGTCCTCGTTTCCCATGGCCCAGTACCGCCGGCTTGCGCCCGCACTGCTGGATCTCTGACAGCGGGATTCTCACGGCGGGTAGTCATCGTGCGGTCACTGCCCGTCCGGCGATTCCCTCCAGCCTCAAGAGGGCGAAGGCCCCGACCGATCTAATAGGTGCCACCCGTAGGACCCCACCCGGAGGGTTGCGCATGTCCCTGCGCCGAGCCAGGAAATTGAAGCAAGGACTCGACGGCTCGACGATGGCACTGGATTGGCGTCAGCGCGCCATGATCGTCGGCGTTCCCAAGAATGCGCGCGCCCTGCTGGGACAGCTCGAGACCCGCGCCCTGTCGGAGCCTGAGTACGTGGAGCACGTCGCCGAGATCGTCCGCGAGCTCGAGGACGACCCGGCCATGGTGTCGTTCGGTCTGTTCCACACCCCCGAGCACGAGCTGTTGGGGGTCGTCGTCGTGGTGGGCAAGGTGGGACTGGTGCTTCTCGATGCCCACGACAGCCGTCCCTATGCGGAGTTCCGGTGGCCGACACTGTGTCGGTTCGACGTGCGACACGTGGGCACCTACCAAGTCGTGGGCCTGGCCTGGTACGACGGGGAGAGCGACATCACAGAGCGGCTGGGGGCTGGGACTCCCCTCGAGCTCGCCGAGATGCGGTTCGCCTACATGTACATGCACGCCGACCCCGAGCTCCTCGCCGGCATCCAGGATGGATTCGACGAGGCGTCGATACCCGAAGAAGTCCACCGCCGACCACCGCTGCTCTGACCGTCGCTGCACTACCGTTGCCGCTGTCGTCGGCAACACGGCAAAGGAGAGCGCCCAGCATGGACGTCCGGTCGATCGAGGACATGGCACCCACCATCGAGCACAACGGCACCACCCCCGTGTGGTGGCTCGTCCCGCCCCAGGAGATGCGGGCCGTGACCGAGGGCGGATTTCTCGAACTCGTCAGTGAATGGGAGATCGCCGGCGGCGGGGCGGTCGACGCACATTCGCACCCGACCCACGAGTTCTATTACATCATCGCCGGCCACGGGATCATGAAGATCGCCGACGAAGAACGCGAGGTGCACGCCGGTGACCTCGTGTACACGCCGCCGGACACCACCCACAGCATCTGGCCGGCGAGCGACCATGCCCCCTTGCGGGGCCTGGCCTTCGCTATCGGTGTTCCCGGCGCCGGCAAGGTCGACTACTCCTGAGCCCTCCTGGGCGCTGCGCAAGGCCGACGCGGTCTCGCTGCCGCCGCCGGCGCATCATCAGTGCTTCTGGATGAGTCGCTCGTATTCCTCTCGGACGTCCTCGTCGATGGTGACGGGTCCCGTCCCGGCCCACGGGCGGTTGGCCCGATTCCTCTTGACCCCCGAGACCCAGTACTCGTCGCCGGTCTCCACGTCCTCGTGGTTCCCGCGCAGGCCTCCTCCCGGGATCTTCCGCAGCGTCTTGTCCCGGTAGGTGATGGTCCGCCCCGTCTTCGAGATCTGCACCCGCCCGATCCACGCCGGGCCGTCGTCGTCGAAGCCCGTCTTCAACTCGAGGTACATGATGCGCGTCTTCATCGGGCGCCGGGGTGTCGGTCCACAGGCGGGGAGGAGCCGCTCAGTACACCCAGACCGCGGTCCCGATGGGGAGGAGGTTGTTGGCCCAGATCCAGTCGATGGCCTCGTTGCTCACCCGGACGCAGCCGTGGGAGACGGGAGTGGGCGGCACGAACGTGTCCCCGTGGATGGCGAAACCGGCGTCGAAGAACTTGGGCCGCCACAGCGATCCCAGCGAGTCGACCACCAGGCCGTTGACCTGCCGGTAGATCTGGAAATGGCCGACCGGGGTGTTCGCCACCGAGGTGACGCCGTCCTGGGTGTAGGTGTAGCCGCCACCCGTGGACGTGTTCAGGACGAAGTCGATCTTCCCGTTGGTCACGAACATCACGAGGTCGTCGGCGAGGTCGACTTCGACCACGTACCCCGACGTGCTCCGGGGTTGGGGAACGACGTCGGCGCCGAGGGCAGCCTCGGTGGCGGGCCCGACGCTCCCGGTGCGGGTGATGCCCGCCGCCTTCTGCAGGGCGTAGACGGCCTGCTCGGTGCTGTCACCGAAGACGCCGTCGGGGGTCCCCAGCCAGTAGCCGAGGGCGGTCAGCTGCTGCTGGATGGCGAGCACCGCTGCGCCACTGGCACCGGGCCCGATCGGTGCGGTCAGGCTTGGGGCGCTGGGAAGGAGCCAGTACCCCGCGCCGTCGGGGGTGGCGGCGATGGCCTTGACCGGGTTCGCCAGCTGCTGCGCACCCATGGACCCGGCGAACGGGGCGCTGCCGTAGGAGAACACGCCGCCGTCGGACGCCACCAGCCAGTACCCGTTGCCGCCCGCCGTGGCGGCCATGCCTTCGATCGGCGCGTGGAGATGGATCGCTCCCGTCGACCCCAGGAACCGGGCGCCCCCGAAGGCGAACACCCCACCGTCCGACGCCACCAGCCAGTAGCCGTCGATGCCCGGTGCGGCGGCCATGCCCACGACGGGCTGGCTCAACCGCTGGCCGCCCATCGACCCGTGGAACCCGGCGTTGCCGTAGGAGAACACCCCACCGTCCGACGCCACCAGCCAGTACCCGTTGCCGAAGGGCGTGGCGGCCATGCCCACGATCGGGGCGCTGAGGCGCAGGGCTCCCGCCGACCCGAAGAAGCCGGCGTCCCCGAAGGCGAAGATGCCCCCGTCCGAGGCGACGAGCCAGTAGCCCTTGCCGTCGGCGGTGGCGGCCATGCCGACCACGGGGGCGTGCAACTTCTGCCCGCCCATCGACCCGAACGACCCGGCGTCACCGAAGCTGAAGACCCCGCCGTCGGCGGCCACGAGCCAGTAGCCGTTGCCGTCGGGCGTCGAAGCCATGCCGACGACCGGAGCGTTGAGCGCCACGCCGGCCATGGAGCCGAAAGACCCTGCGTCTCCGAACGGCACCGGTTCGGCGGCCACGTCGGGGTAGCTCCCGGGCGTGGCGACGGCGGCGGCGGCGGCGGTGCTGGTCGACAGCTCGACGGCCGGGATGATGAAGGCGCAGGTGGCGAGGGCGGCGCCCAGCGTCACCAGGCGGCGAGGAGAGGCACGTCTCATGCCACAAGGCAAGCAGTTCCTCCCCGCCACCGCCAAAGCCGTCGGTACGGGTGCGCCGGGCCGCGAGGGCAGCGGCCCCGGGCCTGAAGTGGTTCGGCGCGGTGTGCGCTCCTAGGCTCGGCGCCGCGTGCGGCCAACTCCGTCTCCTGCACAGGATCACGATCTGCTGAGCCCGGACGTGTTCCGGGACCACCGACACCACGAGGTCTTCGAAGCCCTGCGTCGCCACGATCCCGTGCATTGGCACGTCGACAGCGCGGGGATCGGCTTCTGGTGCCTGACCAAGCAGGCCGACGTGCAGATGGCCAGTCGGGACCCCGAGACCTTCGTCAGCGGCCGAGGCTTCACCCTCGTCGACATCGACCCCGACGACCTCCAGGGGATCATGATGAAGCAGATGCTCCCTGGGATGGATCGCCCCGAGCACACGCGCTACCGACGCATCGTCAGCAAGGGCTTCTCCCCGCGCACCCTGCGACTCGTCGAAGACCATCTGGCGCTCAAAGCCAGGAGCATCGTCGATCGCATCATCGACCGCGGATCGTGTGACTTCGTGGAGGACGTCGCCGCCGAGCTCCCGCTCCAGGCCATCGCCGAGTTGGTGGGAGTCCCCGAAGGCGACCGGCGCAAGATCTTCCGGTGGGGCAACCAGATGACCGGCATCGACGACCCCGAGTTCGGCGGTGACAGCGAAGCGGCCATGACGGCCTCGGCGGAGATGCTCGCCTATGCCGACGACCTCCGGCGCCAGCGCGCCGAGGATCCCCGCGACGACATCGTCACCCTGCTGACGGGGGCGACGGGGCTCACCGGGGAGCCGGGCGATGCCGACGGCCTGACCGACGCTGAGCTGGCGGTGTTCTTCCTCCTCCTCGTCGTGGCCGGCAACGAGACCACCCGCAACGCCACCTCCCACGGCATGCGTGCGCTGATCGAGCACCCGGCGGAGCTGGCCAAGCTGCGCACGGACCCGAGCCCGGATCGCATGGCCTCGGCCGTCGAGGAGATCCTGCGCTGGGCCTCACCCATCCTGTATTTCCGTCGCACTGCCACCCGCGACGTCGAGATGCGGGGCAAGACCATCAGAGCCGGCGACCGCGTGGTGCTGTGGTACGCCTCGGCCAACCGCGACGAAGAGGCGTTCCCCGACCCGTTCCGTTTCGACGTCGACCGGTCCCCCAACGACCACGTGACCTTCGGGGGCGGGGGCCCCCACTTCTGCCTGGGCGCCGGCCTGGCCCGAATGGAGCTCCGGTTGATCTTCACCGAGTTGGTGGCGCGCCTGGGGGAGATCGAGCTCGACGGCCCCGTGGAGACGTTGCGCTCGAACTTCATCGGGGGCATCAAGCACATGCCCGTCCGCTGGCACCGGCGCCCGGTGGTCGGCACCGTCTGAGGCCGGCCTGACCGGGCGGCCCAGGCGGGCCCGCTCAGACCAGGGGCCAGGGATAGTGGTGGCTGTCGGGGTCGGGGACCGGGAACCGTCCCGCCTCGACCAACGCCGCGGCACGTCGTCCCACGGCGCGCACCTCCCGAGCCGAGAGCAGCGGCTCGAGCGACTGCGGTGGGGACTCGGCCACCCGGGCCAGGTCGTCGACGAGCGCGGCGGGAAGCCTCTGGCCGGCGAACTCCCAGATGACGGTGCGCAACTTGGGCTCGGTGTGGAAGCACAGGCCGTTGTCGATGGCCCAGATCCTGCCGTCTTCGCCGAGGATGCAGTGTCCGCTCTTGCGGTCGGCGTTGTTGGCCACGACGTCGAAGGCACAGATCGTCTTGAGCTGGTCGTGGGTGTCCTCGTCCTCGACCAGGGTGAAGTGGTGTTGGGAGAAGTCGGCGGGGATGAAGAGCTGGAGCGATCCCGGGCCCAGGGGGGCGTCCTCGCGTTGCACGGTCTCGGGCACGATGTCCCATCCCAGGGCGCGCGACAACTCGAAGGCCGCCACCTCGCGCCGGTAGATCGGCTCGGGGAAGTCCCACAGGTGACGCTCCCCGCGGCCGGGCTTGTACACCGCGCTCGCCTCGTCGTCACCCAAGGTGCACGTGGCGAGGAAGGTGTGGTTCGAGCTCCACGGCATGCGGCCGACGATCTCGACGTCGCCCTCGGCCAGGAGCGTCAAGTGGCGGGCGGCCGATGGCCGTTGGTCCTCGGGCACTCGTGTCCGGAGGGGTCGAGGGGGCCGCCGCACAAGGGGCACGGAGGGCGCCCGGCTTCGACCAAGGTGGTGGCCCGGATGGCGAACGCCGCGGCCTGGGAGCGGGTGATGGTGAAGCGCGCCATGTCGCCCTCTTCGTCCTCGCCCACCGCCTCTTCGGCCACGAGCACG